>DATJLF010000009.1:0-90044 GCA_035490715.1 Cellvibrio sp. | reverse complement strand
CTTGTGGGTAGAACATTGTGACCGGATGTCGGCAGTACTTACCGGTACGACTCATCCAGGCAAATTGCGCATGGGTCGTTGCGCGACTGGCCATAAATTAATGTGGCACGAAAGCTGGGGCGGTTATCCACCCAATGATTTTTTTGTGGGCATTGATCCATTACTGAATGGTCTGCGTGATCGCTTGCCGGCAGAAACATTTACCTCCGATCAAGTGTGCGGTGGCCTTGTTGCTAAATGGGCCGACAAACTCGGCGTACCGGAAAATACGCCGGTAGGTTTCAGTGCCTTCGATTGCCACATGGGCGCCGTTGCCGCACAAGTAAAACCGGGTGTGCTCACCAAAATTATGGGTACATCGACTTGCGATATTACGGTGGCGAGTTATGCCGATGTTGGCAACAAATCCATTCGCGGAATTTGCGGTCAGGTTGATGGTTCGGTGTTGCCGGGTTTTGTCGGCCTTGAAGCGGGGCAATCTGCATTTGGTGATTTATACGCGTGGTTTCGCAACCTCGTAAATTGGCCAATGCAAAACCTGCTGGCAAATTCGTCGTTGTTAGATGAAGAAATCAAGCAAAAACTCGTTGAAGAAATTGAAAACAACACGCTGGTTGCATTAAGCTAAGCGGCGAGTGTATTACCTGTTGCTGATGCAAATATTACCGCGCTTGATTGGGTGAATGGCCGCCGCACACCCGATGCCGATCAAACTGTATCCATGGCGATCGCCGGATTAAAAATGGGCAGCGAAGCCCCGCATATTTTCCGCGCGTTGGTTGAAGCAACCGCGTTTGGTGCGCGCGCTATTATCGAACGGTTTAAAGAAGAAGGTATTGCAGTCAACTCGGTCGTGGCGATTGGTGGTATTTCCAAAAAATCTGATTTCGTAATGCAAACCTGTGCCGATGCCTGGAATTGCCCGATTGAAGTATTGGAAAGCGAACAAAGTTGTGCGTTAGGCGCAGCGATTTTTGCAGCGGTGTGTGGTGGTGTTTATGCAACGGTTGCCGACGCACAAAAAGTCATGGCATCACGTACCTGCAAAACCTACATGCCGAATGCACAAGCGGCGGCGATTTACGACAAACGTTATCAGCAGTATCAAGCGCTTGGTCGTTTTGTTTCCTCAGCAAAATCCGGGGGGAGGTAAAGCATGAGTTACCTCGAATTAAAACGCGAAGTCTTCGAAGCCAACATGGAATTAAATCGCCGTAACCTGGTGGTTTATACCTGGGGCAATGTTTCGCAAATTGATCGCAGCAAAGGTGTAATTGCTATCAAGCCGAGCGGTGTGGCTTATGAAGTAATGACACCGGACGATATCGTTATTGTGGATTTGGAAAACAAAATTGTGGAAGACTCTCCACATAAAAAAAGTATGCGTCCTTCTTCCGATACCAAAACCCACACGCATTTGTATCGCCACTTTGAATCGATTGGCGGAGTGACTCATACGCACTCCACCTATGCCACTGCCTGGGCGCAAACCCAGCAAGCCATTCCTTGCTACGGAACAACACATGCGGATTACGCCTACGGCGAAATTCCGTGCACGGCAGTAATGACTGACGAACAAATCGAACGCGATTACGAAGAAGAAACCGGTGTGCAAATTACCGATTGTTTTAAAGATCGTAGCCCAAAAGAAGTACCCATGGTCATCGTTGCCGGCCATGCTCCCTTTACTTGGGGGAAAAACGGTGCCGATGCAGTTTACCACGCAGTGATTTTGGAAGAGATCGCACGCATGGCGTATTTAACCAAAACGTTACAGCAAAACACCGCGCCGTTAAAACAAGGCATTGTGGATAAACATTATTTGCGCAAGCACGGGAAAAATGCCTATTACGGGCAGAAATGATTAAACAACATTATTGGTGGGCATAGCTGCCCATCCTACGCAAGCATCTTGTAGGTTGGGCCGGGCCGCGCAGGCAGCCATGCCCGACAAAAAATTGAAAATTTTTTGAGGAAAAAACAATGAAAATCTACGGCGATAAAGAAGTCTGGTTAGTCACCGGCTCGCAACATCTGTATGGCCCAGGCGTATTAAAACAAGTCGCCGAGAACAGCCAGAAAATCGCATCCGGTTTAACGGAATCGAACAATATTTCAATCAAAATCGTTGCACAAGAAACCGTTAAATCACCAGCAGAAATCCTGGCTGTTGCGCAAGCGGCAAACAGCAATCCCAATTGCGTAGGTTTGATTTTGTGGATGCACACGTTCTCTCCGGCAAAAATGTGGATCGCCGGCCTGAGTGCATTGAGCAAGCCGTACATGCACTTGCACACCCAATTTAATGCAGAGTTGCCATTTGCCGACATCAACATGCATTTTATGAACCTCAACCAAAGTGCGCACGGCGACCGCGAATTTGGTCATGTGAGCACACGTTTGCGCCAGGAGCGCAAAGTAGTTGTTGGTCACTGGGCAACTGAATCAGTACAAAAGCAAATCGACAGCTGGTGTCGCGTTGCGATGGGCTGGCATGCAAGCCAAACTTTAAAAGTTGCCCGCTTCGGCGACAACATGCGCCAAGTTGCGGTAACTGACGGCGATAAAGTGTCTGCGCAAATTAAATTCGGTTACGAAGTCCATGCGTACGGTTTGGGCGATCTGCAAAAAGTTGTTGATGCTGTGACCGATGCAGACGTTGCTGCACAAATCGAATTGTACAAAAAAGAATACGATGTTAATCCCGCCATTTTTGATGACGAACATCAATTCCAGATGCTGAAAAATGAAGCGCGTTTGGAACTGGGGATGTTGAAATTTTTAACTGAAGGCGAGTTTGGTGCATTCACTAACTGTTTCGAAAACCTGACCGGTTTAACCAACCTGCCAGGCCTGGCAACCCAACGTTTAATGGCGGCCGGTTTTGGTTACGGCGGTGAAGGCGATTGGAAAACCGCGGCAATGGTGCACATTTGTAAAGTGATTTCCAAAGGCCGTGAAGGCGGTTCATCCTTTATGGAAGATTACACTTATCACTTTGGTGCAGTGGATCAGGTTTTGGGTGCACACATGCTGGAAGTTTGTCCTTCCATCGCTGCGGCAAAACCAAAACTGGAAGTACATTTGCATACCATCGGTTGCCGCAATGATATCGCGCGTTTGATTTTCACTGGCAAGGCGGGTCCTGCACTGTGTATTTCCCTGATCGATATCGGCACACGTTTCCGTGTCATTATCAACGAAGTTGACACCGTAAACCCACCGCAAGAATTGCCCAAATTGCCAGTGGCAAAAGCATTGTGGGAGCCACGTCCAAACCTTGAAATTTCTGCGGCGGCCTGGATTCAGGCGGGCGGAGCACACCACAGTGCATATACCCAAGGCGTAACAGCGGATGAGATTGTGGATTACGCAGAAATGGCAGGCGTTGAAGCGCTGGTTATTGGTGCGGATACCACTGTGCGCAATTTCAAAACCGAATTGCGTCACAACGCGGCTTACTATCATCTGAAAGATGGTGTGTGATTATTTGGAACACCATAGCCGTTAAAGTACGATTTTTTTAAAAACGAACAATCACAGGGAACGTGATGAAATATTATAAAAATTTTCGTTATTGCCAGCTTTTTTCAATAACGATACAGCAAGGTCAGCTGTAAATTCGGTCGCAAGAGGAATTTAAATGCAGGTTAAAATAAAGTTATTTGTTATCGCTTTTTTTGTTTTTCTGTCATCGTCATGTGCAGTAAAGGAAACAGCATTATCAAATAATAGCGATGATCCTTGCGGTAAATTATTGGCCTTTGCGGCAAATGAAAACAATGTAACGATAAAAACGGCAGTGAATGTTGCTGCTGGACCTGTACCGCCCGTGATGTATCAACGTCCGTACGCAGGCACCCTGACGAGCTACTGCCGTGTCGACGGCGTGATTGACGAGCGCGTTGGCGAAAGTGGAAAACCTTATGCAATTGGTTTCGCAATCGCTATGCCGGAAAAATGGAACGGCCGTTTTATGATGCAAGGTGGTGGCGGCTTAAATGGTTCAGTCGCAACGCCCTTGGGAAGTAGTGCTGCGGGTGATATGACTGCTTTGCAACGCGGATTTGCCGTTGTCACTACTGATACGGGGCATCAAGGTACTCATGGGTTTGATGCCAGTTTTTTTAATGACCAGGAAGCTACATTAAATTTTTTATACCAGGCGATTGGCAAAGTCGCTGTTACCTCCAAACAAATCGTCGCGCAGTATTACGGAAAAGCGATTGACCATTCCTACTACATGGGATGCTCAACAGGCGGGCGCGAAGCCATGATTATGTCGCAGCGCTATCCACGTTTATTTGATGGCATAGTTGCCGGTGCGCCTGCGATGCGCACCAGTTTTTCCAATTTGGCTGATAAGTGGGTGATGGTTTCTCTCGCCAAAGTTGCACCAAAAGACAAAGACGGTTATCCCGATGTTGCGAAAGCGTTAAGTACACAAGATAAAACCATCGTAATGGATGGATTGCTAAAACAATGTGATGCACTTGATGGCGTCACTGACAAGATGATTTCCAATACCGCCGGTTGCAAATTTGATCCCATGTCAGTCGCATGCAGCGCAACAAAAAAAGAAGCGTGTATTAGTCCAGAAAAAGCCAGGGCCATCAAGTCGGGATTTGCCGGGCCCAAAAATTCACTCGGTGTGCAGGTGTACCCCGGTTTCTGGTTTGATACGGGGATAACCGAAACCCAGGGAATTCCCGGTTTATTAAATCCGGGCAATCATCCCATTGTTGGAAAAATTACCCGCACAGATATGAATGTGGATCAGGAAGCGATGGCCGCTTCCACACCAACAGCATTTGTGGGCGATTCTGCTTATTGGACTTTGCTAAATACCTTTTCCAATAATGGTGGCAAATTGATTTTTTATCATGGCGTCAGCGATCCATGGTTTTCTGCGCAAGAAACTACGCGCTATTACGAACAATTAGTTAACGATAATGGTGGCAGTGAAAAAGTATCCTCATGGAGCCGACTTTTTCTTGTTCCTGGTATGGGCCATTGTGGTGGTGGCGCTGCCGCGCTTGATCATTTCGATATGATCGATCCGATTGTCGACTGGGTTGAAAAAAGTAAAGCACCTGAGCAAATCACTGTTACCGGTAATGCTTTCCCTGGTCGCAGTCGTCCCCTATGCCCCTATCCAGCGTATGCGCATTACAAAGGTGCGGGTGACTCCGAAAAGGCAGAAAATTTTGAATGTCGCTAACAGTGCAATGAATGGATTCGAACTTGCAGCAGGTTTGTGCTCTAATTTCACCTTAACGGTAATTTTTTAGCAAACCTGAGAGTGAATGATGTACGACCATTACGATGCACTGATTTTTGACATGGACGGCACCCTGGTTGATAGCGGCCAGTTACATGAATTTGCATGGTCCGCCATGCTAAACAAATACGGGATTCCCATTGATCGCCTGTTTATGCGCTCACTGGCCGGTGTTCCTACCAAGGGGACTATCGAAATCCTGTTGGAAAAATTCAATATCAAGGTTGATGCAAGCCTTGATGAAATGAATGATTTTAAAGAGCAGGTTGTGCATGAAAATATGCACAAGTATGTAAAGCCAACGGCACTGCTGGAAGTAGCGCAGCGTTATCACGGCATCAAACCGATGGCGATTGGAACGGGTGCTTACACACAAGAAGCCGAAAGCATCTTGAAAATTTGTGGTTTGGATAAATACGTGAGCGTTGTTGTGGGCGCCGACCAGGTAAATAATCCAAAACCGGCACCGGATACTTTTTTACGTTGCGCGGAACTGTTGGGTGTAGATCCAACCAAATGCGTTGTGTTTGAAGATTCAAAACTTGGCCTGAAAGCCGCAGCAAGTGCAGGTATGGCGGGAATTGATGTGTTATTGGTTCACGCGATAGAAAATGATTATTTTTTGTAATCAATAGCAATGAACGAGAGAGCCGGGCGTTATCGGCACTAAACACTGTACAAAAAACGGTGAGAGATAAAGGAAGCGGCAATTACTATTAAAGTGATGCCGCTTTTTTTAATCCCCGTGCTCTTAATTACAGCAACACGAGGTCACAATAATAAATGCAAGCGCTAAACAAACACGCATCCGATAAATTATCGGTTACCGAAAAAATAGGGTTTGGCGCAGGTGATATGGCGCTGAATGTAGTGATCTCATCAATGATGTTGATCATTACTTTTTACTACACCGATATTTTCGGCCTGTCGCCTATTGATATGGGCATTTTATTTTTTACTGTAAAAGTTGTTGGCGCTATTTCTGATTTGGTAATGGGGCAAATTACTGACCGGTTTACTTTCTTGCAAGGGCGCTATCGTCCCTGGTTGTTGTGGTTGGCAATTCCTTATGCGGTCAGTGTGTTTTTTGTATTCACCACACCTAACTGGGATTACGATGCAAAATTAATCTGGGCATATTCCACCTACATCATGATGACTTTGATTACGTCCGGTGTTGGTATTCCTTATATTTCACTGCCGAGTGCATTAACCAGCGATCCAAAAGAAAAATTGTCCGCAAATGGTTATCGCCTTTTCCTCGCCAAGATCGGTGCTTTTATGGTGGCGATTGTTGTTCCTGTTGTGGCAGGAATGTGGGAGGACAAAGCACTGGGTTATCAAATCGCCATGGCAATTATGTCGGCGGTCGGCGCAGTGATGTTTTTATTCTGTTATTTCAAAACCAATGAGCGAGTAGAGCATGTTGTTGAACATCAACCGCTCTTGAATCAATTCTTGCAATTATTAAAAAATGACCAATGGTTAATTCTGGTTGCTGTTTGTGTAACGGGAACTATCGGTTATGTCATTCGTGGTTCGGTTGCTATTTATTACGCGAAATATTATTTGGGTGGCGATGAGGCATTGGTCTCCGCATTTTTATCTACGGGTGTTGCGGCAGCCATCCTTGCCATGGTGGCATCCACCTGGATCACCAAGGTTTACTGCAAAATTAACTTATTCCGTTACACGCAATTGCTCGTGGCGGCATTGAGTGTAGCGATTTATGTATTTGTTGGTCGTGAAGATGTAGCGCTCGCATTTTTATTGTATTTCCTGCTGTCGTTTGTTGTTGATCTGCATGCACCGGTTTTCTGGTCAATTATTTCGGAAACGATTGATTATGGTCAGGTAAAAAACGGTAAACGCGTATCCGGTTTTGCCTACGGTGGCATTTCTGTTGGACAGAAAGCAGGAATGGGTATCGCGGGCTTAATGGTCGGTTGGTTACTCACGTATTTCCAATACGTGCCCAACCAGGCGCAATCCGATTTTTCATTGATGGGAATTGCATTGATGCTGTCGATTATTCCCGGATTTTTCCACGCGTTAATGGGGATATTTATGTTTTGGTATCGCATTAATGATGGCTATTACGCCGGCCTTAAAAATGAAATGCGGGCGAAAGGTTATATTACAGAGCATTAATATTTATGTAGGTTGGACAGCCATGCCCAACAAAATATTTCAAATTGGTGAAGATGTTGGGCATGGCTGCCCAACCTACGAAATTAAAAAAATTTGGAGAGAAAAGTGAGCGAATTATTAAAACCCTTAATCCCCCAACGTGCAGACCCATTCGTGTACAAACACACAGATGGTTATTATTATTTCACTGCATCTGTACCAAAATATGATCGCATTGAATTGCGTCGCGCAAAAACAATTGCGGAGTTGGCGAATGCGCCAACGGTAGATGCATGGCATAAACCGGATACTGGTCCTTACAGTGAACTGGTATGGGCTCCGGAAATTCATTTCAACAAAGATCCGCAATCGGGTGAATATGCCTGGTACGTTTATTTTGCAGCGGCGCCAAGCCGCGAAATTAAATTCAATTTATTCCAGCATCGCATGTATGCAATCCGCAATAAAAATGCAAACCCCCTTGAAGGTGAATGGGAATTTATGGGGCAGGTCGATTCCGGTATCGATACTTTTTGCCTGGATGCCACAACCTTTACCCACAACGATGTGCTCTATTACGTGTGGGCACAGAAGGATGTAAACATTGAAGGCAATTCCAATATTTATATCGCGCCGATGAAAACTCCCTGGGAATTGGCAAGCGAGCCAGTCATGCTCACCAAGCCGGAATTTGAATGGGAAATTCGTGGGTTCTGGGTGAACGAAGGTGCATCAATTGTTAAACGCAATGGAAAAATTTTCCTCAGCTATTCGGCGAGTGCTACCGACGAAAATTACGCGATGGGCTTGCTCTGGGTTGATGAAAACACCGATCTGTTAAACCCTGCAAATTGGACCAAATCCAAAGAGCCGGTGCTTTGTTCGGATATTCCCAACAAAATTTTTGGCCCTGGCCACAACAGTTTTACCTACGCTGAAGATGGCGATACTGTGATGCTGGTTTATCACGCACGCACTTACACTGAAATTGAAGGCGACCCACTCTGGAATCCGGATCGCCATACCTTTGTTAAACCCTTGCGTTGGGATGACAAAGGTATGCCGGTATTTGGCAAGCCTTCGATGATTGACTAATCATGGTGAGTTGATTGAAAAAACCTGCGTCATGCGGGTTTTTTTTCGCCTCAATAAAATGCTGTGCCGACCGGAAAGCAGGGCGATCAGGAAACTTCGAATACATTCCGCCCAAAAAACTACAACCCACTCGTTGCGTTCTTTACCTTTACTCCCTTTTTGGAATGTGCGATATTAATTATAGTATTATTGTAAGACATAATAATCTTAATAAATCCGTTTTGTGAGCCAAGCTGCCCTTGATGGGTGGTAAACGATTGCTGGAACGAATAATTAATAACTAACGAGAGAAAATTTACATGAGGCTACTAACATTTGCGCTCGCCACAAGCGGGCTATTCGTATTGTATGGTTGCGGCGGTAGTGATGGTGGAAGTAAGTCATCCGCTGCATCGTCACTCCCTGTGTCTTCTGTGGTTACATCGTCTGTAGCGACTTCGTCTACAACCACCTCATCCGTTACGTCGTCGATGCCCGGGGTGGCTTCGTCCAGTGTGGGCTCGTCCACTGCGGGTGCCCTATCATCGTTAGCTGAATCCTCTTTGTCCGCATCGTCCGATTCATCACAGGCTTTTTCTTCGTTGGCGCCCGCCTATGCGAAGCCGACATTGGGGCAAGACGTACCATTGACTGTTGATGGGCGAATTAATTGGGTGGATAGAAGTGTGCATGATCCAGCCGTCATTAAAGATGGAGAGACCTTCTACATTTTTGGATCGCATCTGGCGGCTGCCAAATCCACGGACTTAATCAATTGGGAATATTTTTCGGTACTTTCTGCGAACGACGCGGTTGATGAAAGCCCACTTTTTAATACGTATTCCTCAGAAATCGCCGAAGGTATCGCCTGGAGTGACGGCTACAAGGGCAACTGGGCGGCGGACGTAATCAAGGCTCCTAATGGCAAGTTTTGGTTTTATTACAATCATTGTGCGCAAACGGAAGCTGATGGAGGTTGTTGGAATCGTTCCTATTTAGGCTTGGCTGAGGCAACGTCTGTAGAAGGGCCTTATGTGGATAAAGGAGTCTTCCTGCGAAGTGGCTATCGCAATGCCGGTGAATTTACAACCTTTCCCCTGGATAACGGGCAGATTACGTGGAGCGGATCGATTGATCCAAACGTGATTGACCCCACCGTCTTTTACGATAAGGAAGGCCAGCTGTGGATGGTCTACGGCTCCTATTCAGGGGGGATTTTTGTGCTGGCAATGGACGAAACCACTGGTAAACCAGAAGCCGGCCAAGGTTATGGTAAGCATGTAACGGGTGGTGGTTTCGCTGCAGTTGAAGGGGCATGGATTAGCTATGTACCCGAGTCCGGTTACTACTACATGTTCACTTCCATCGCCGGTTTCGCTGCTGCCGATGGTTACAATATTCGTATATCCCGTTCCCGAAATCCGGACGGCCCCTACCTGGATGCTGCGGGTAATGACATGGTCCTGGCTCGAAATAATACGCTCACCCTGAGTAAGTACGGTGTGAAGCTCATGGGCGGGTTTAATTTCGTTGCAGAACCTGGCGATACGGGCTCTAGCTGGGGCTATTTATCCCCAGGGCATAATTCAGCGTATAACGACCCCGAGACGCGGCAAAATTTTCTCATTACCCACACTCGCTTTCCCGGTCAGGGGGAAGGGCATGCCGTACGGGTCCATGAGCTATGGCTTAATAAAGATGGATGGCTAGTCGCGTCGCCCCAGCGTTATGTGCCCATTGACGGTGAAAATATTGTTAGCCTGGGTGACGTTCAAGGGGATTATCGCCTTATCAATCATCAATTGGATTCGAACACGGTAGGTCACAACTCGGTGTATGTCAGCCTTCGGGATGACTTTAGCGTGACGGGAGAGGTCAATGGTTCCTATGCTCTCTCGAGTTCCAATTCCAGGCACATTACGCTGGTATTGGATGGGGTGACCTACGAGGGCGTTGTTGCATGGCAATGGGATAATAATGCGAAAGAAATGCTGCCGTCTTTCTCAGCAGTCTCGGCGTCAGGAGTCTCTGTGTGGGGCTCCAAACTGCCGGAGAGAACCATTGACGACACTTTAGAAGGTATTGCGGCGAGCCTGGAATTGGTAGATGTCGCTAAAGATGGCGCAATCGATCTGCCCGTGCGCGGCACTCGCGCGGCAGTGATTAGCTGGTCATCCAGTAATGTCAATGTAATCAAAACTGACGGGACGGTACTTCGGCCAGCAGCCGGGGCCGGTGACCAGCAGGTAACGCTAACTGCAACTATTGCCATTGGTGAGTCAAGCACTACCAAGGCATTTACTGTATTGGTACCGCAACGCAAAGCGTTTAACCGGCTGGCGCAGTTTGATTTTGAGGGCAACCTGAATGAATCCCTGGGTAATTTTTCAGCCGGTGTAACAACGGGCGATCGAATCTGGAAAACCGGTACAGGCGGTGTGACCTATGTACCCGGCCATACCGGGACTGCCCTTAACCTTGACGGCTCATCCGGTGTTTTACTGCCAGAAGGTTTAATCACCAACCACGAATACACGGTATCCATGTGGGTTAAGCCTGGCGCGATCAGCCAATTCTCACCAGCGTTCTATGCGGCAGCCAACGAGCAAATGGGGGCCGACAGTAATCCGTTCTCGGATACCTGGCTCAGTTTCCTGCCTCAAGGCTGGGACGGTAACACCATGCTGTGGGGGCGAGTACCCAGTTGGTTCGATGGTGTGACGGGTCTGCGTATTCCGGAAAATCAATGGTCGCATATGGCCTTCTCTGTCAAAAAGGGTGTAGCCACTGTTTACATCAATGGTGAGCAAAAATTCTCCGGCGGTAATGTGGGTGACTTGTTTAGCGATGGCACGGGCAAATTTGCGCTGGGGGTCAATTACTGGGATCTGCCTTTTAACGGCCACATTGATGATTTAAAAATCTACGAAGCCAGTTTGACCGCAACGGAAATCAATGCGTTAGATATTGATAATGTGGATCCCACAGCATTACTGGATATGGCGGCTGATGCTCTCACGCTAGGGGATGTGAGCGCTGTGACCGACAACCTGGTCTTGCCGCTCACCGGGCCTTTTGCATCCTCGGTCGATTGGACTTCTTCTAATTCGGCCGTTCTTGGTATCGATGGTAATAGCGGTGTGGTAACTCGTCCCGCTCGTGGCCAAAGTGACGTCGAGGTGGTCCTCGATGCGCATATTGCTTTGGGGGGGCAAACGGTCATCAAACAAATCTCGGTAACCGTAAAATCACTAACCCCACCCGAACCCGTGGCCGTCTTTAACTTCGAGGATGACCTCACCGACAGCAAAGGTACGTTTGGTGCTGGTTCGATGGTTGGTAACAGGGTAGACGTTGCTGGAGGTACTCAGACATATGCAGCCGGTATGATTGGTAAAGCCTTGACGCTGGATGGTAATTCCGGCGTGTTACTGCCCGATAACCTTATTAAAGACCACAGTTATACGATTTCTTTGTGGTTAAAACCGGTTGCAGATACCCAATTTTCCCCCGCTTTCTTCGGCTGGGCGACGAATTCAAGCTGGATCAGTTTGGTGCCCCGCGGCCCCGGTGCGCAGAACACGATGCTTTGGTCGGGTACTGCATGGTTCGATGGCGATTTCAATGCTCAGATTCCATCGGGTAGTTGGTCGCATTTGGTAGCAGTAATGGATGGCGGTGCTTTGAAAACCTACGTCAATGGTGTGTTGACCAATAGCATGAGCAACTTTCCCGACGTGTTTACGCCAGCTACCAGTACCCGCTTTGCATTAGGGGTTAACTATTGGGATACGCCTTTTAACGGCCACGTGGATCAATTGAAAATCTTTGACTTTGCGATCCCGCAGTCGGTGGTAACAGAGCTCTTCGACGAAGCTTCGCAGAATTAATACGGTGGTTGCGTCAAGACAATGCATGGGAAAAATACGTTGATATTTGTAATACAATATTTTATATTACAAGTGATGCTATCGAGCGCTTGTACAGCCTCGTAAATGCTGATTTTTTCAAAGCCTCCCCTTTGTCGTTGGATGGTGTAAACAATTCTGGATACACCAACTCTTCAACCGCTACGAGTTCCGTAGCGGTTTTTTTTGCCTTAAATCCTCGTGCCCGCTTAAAAACATTGGCTCACTTGAGTGGATGAAAATCTTGATACGAACTCCCCATTCACAAGATTTATATGAAAGATCTGACGTATTTGTAACCCTGAGTAACAGATAGGAAAAAGTTTTGTTACTGCATTTTTAACAATTCTAAATAAATCACGCTTTCATTGACGTCACCTATCCAGTCGAAATACTATTTAATTGTCTTACAATATGTTTATAAGGGCATACTGGTAGATAGTGGTCAACAAAGCATGGCAGGGATCAGAAAGAGTCATTGCCAATAGCTACATAAAAAATGTGAATTCGATAATAACCATTAGTGTACAGCGGCCTTGAAAAGGGGCTTTGCGCAGGAGAATCAAATGTTTCAAAAGAAAACACTCAGTATGGCAATAGCCGTGGCCGCAGCATTTGGAGCTGTATTGCCAGCTACTGCTCAAGACGAACAAGTTGAAGAAGTTGTAGTGACGGGCATTCGTGCGTCATTGACACAAGCATTGGATGTTAAACGCACCAACACGCAAATCGTGGATGCTATCGTTTCTGAAGATATTGGTAAATTTCCTGACAATAACGTTATCGAAGCGATGCAACGCATCACTGGTGTGCAGGTGACCAACCGCGCCTCTGGTGAGGTTGCTGCTATTTCTATTCGCGGTTTAACGGATATCAATACCACGATCAATGGTCGCAATATTTTTACGGCATCCGGCTTGTCAGTTGCGTTGCAAGATGTTCCCGCAAGTTTGATCAAGCAAGTCGATGTTTATAAAACCCGTTCTGCATCGCAAATTGAAAATGGTATCGCGGGTTCTGTTGATATCAAAACCCAGCGCCCGTTCGATTTTGAAGGTTCAAAATTTGTATTGGCTGCGCGCGCGGTCAATCAGGATCAAGCGGATAAAACCGATCCGGTAATCAGCGGTCTTGCCAGTAATCGTTGGAGCACGGGTGCAGGGGAATTTGGCGCGTTGGTCAATTTGTCATTCGCTGAAACAAATTATCGGGACCAAAGCGTTACGGCGGGCGCAATGGTGCCTTTTGCAACTGATAATCCGGTAGCGCCGTTTACCAATTACGAGCGCATTTTCCTAACTCACGAATCTTCGCCTGGTGTTCTGGATGTAGCTGAAAACCCGATTTGGACTCCAGGTTTACTGAATGGATTATCAAGCGCACCCGGTTCGACCGTAAATGTTAATGGTCAACCGATGGAATATTTGCTGGGCCGCGATGCGATTTTCGCCAGCGACTTTAATGGGCAGCGCGAACGCACCGCTGCAAATGTCTCATTCCAATTTGCACCGAATGATAATTCTGAATATTTATTCGAAGCTTTTTACAACGGTTATCGCAACGAATCGTTCAATTCACTGTTATTTTCATTTGCTGATTGGTGGGGTGCGTACAGGGACAATCCAACCGCAGCCAACATTCAGTTGTATGAGGGCACTAATATTGTTAAATCGCGTAGTGTGAATAATCAGTACATGTTCACCAGCGGCGATTTGGCAACGGGCCAAACAGATAGTTATGTGTATGCATTGAGCGGTAATTGGGATATTGGCAGCAACGTTAAAGTTAAATCTGAATTGGTTTATCAAGATAGTGAATTTTCTTCCGATTTTGTAGGTATGCGCTTTGATAAAGTCGGTCACCAAATAGATGTGGATTTTAACTCTGGTGGCGGTTTGCCCGCGTTTAACTTCCCTGATAATCCAGCTACTGCAGGTGTCAATGAAAATGATTTGACTGACTTGGTGGCATGGAACAGTGCTCAGTTTTATGACACTGGCAACCGCAATGATGGTGACGCAACCACTTTTACAACGGATCTTACTTACACTCCCGAAGCTAATATTTTCACCGCATTCGATTTCGGTGTGCGCATCGATAACCGCACGGCGGCAGAAGCCAGACGCCTAATGCGAAATACCGCAGGCGCACCGATAGACAATGGTTATAACGGCACAATACCGATTGAGTCTATAAACGGTTTAGCGTCTATCAACAGCGGTTTTTTCGATGGTAACTCTGATGTGCCCACATCGTGGGCGGTTGCTGATGGACATTATCTGAAGCGGAACCTGAATGATGTTAGAGCTATGTACGGAGTTTCAAAAGCGCCTTTAATCGAAGACTTCAATGTAGAGGAACTCACGACTTCAGCGTACGCCACCGCAAAATTTGAATCTGAATTAGCTGGTAAAACAATCGACGGGGAAATCGGATTGCGTTACACGGGCTCGGAAACGGATGTTCAATTTGGAAACACTCCTTCGAGCAGTGATACATCAAAAGTATTGCCAAGTTTAATGGTGCGCTATCACTGGACCGATAGCCTTGAATCTCGTTTTGCCTACACTGAAACCCTGCGTCGCCCTGCATTTAATCAATTAAATGGCAATATTATTCTTTCACCGGATATCACCAATATTGGTTATGGCACTGCGCGTGGTGGTAATGCAGATCTGGCTCCGACGGAATCACAGAACTACGATTTTTCATTGGAATGGTATTTTGCTGATTCAAGTTCACTGTACGGAACTTTATTTAAAAGAGAAATTGAAGGTTTTGTTATCGATTTCCGTCGTCAAGTTCAGCTCGCTGATGCAAATGGTGTTGTAGGCACCTATGTGCTTAATCAACCATTCAATGCTTCAAATGGTGAATTGAGTGGATTGGAACTCGGTGCTGTGTGGTTCCCCGAGAATTTGCCTTCTGTTCTCGATGGTTTCGGAATTCAAGCGAGTTATACGGCCCTCGACTCTTCTCAATC
Organism: Cellvibrio sp.; assembly: GCA_035490715.1. Classification (GTDB taxonomy): domain Bacteria; phylum Pseudomonadota; class Gammaproteobacteria; order Pseudomonadales; family Cellvibrionaceae; genus Cellvibrio. Next base: position 74,668 of record DATJLF010000009.1, on the reverse strand, counting down.
GACGCCGGTAACTAACGCCGCCGGTGACATTATTGAAACGAAGGAAACGGATTTGTTTGGTGTATCCGATGAGTCTTATAGCGTGGTGTTGGCGTATGACAAAAATAATCTGGGTGTGAGGTTGTCTTACGCATGGCGCAGCGAGTTCCTTAACAATTATGAAGCAGCCTTGTTTGCTAACCCAATTGAAATCTGGAGAAAACCGGAATCCAGTCTGGATCTGCAAGTGACTTACGATGTTAACGACAATCTGTCCTTAACTCTGGATGGCACCAACCTCACCGAAGAAATTTATCAAAGTTACTATGGTGAAAACGGTGCAAGAACCAATAATTTTGGTTCCTCAATTTATAGCCGCACCCTGGCTATTGGCGCTCGTCTGACGTTCTAGTTAATGCAGTTTAAAATTCGGAGCCGGCAAACGGCTCCGAATTTTTAGGCCGGGATGCAGTATGTAAGTCTTATCTCACATATCCCTTTTTAATAATCAATAATGACGGGGTACTTTATGTCGTTGCTAAATATATCGAGATTTTTTTCCTTTGTTGCACTGGCAATATTGAGTGGTGCAAACGCGTTGGCTATTAATTTGTCTGGCACTACGGATATCCACGATCCATCAACCATCGTAAAAGATGGCGATACTTACTGGACTTTTGGTACGGGCGGGGGTGCCGCCACCTTGCCGATCAATGCGCTGTATTCAAAGGATTTAATTAATTGGCAGCGCGGCCCATCACCTATTCGTCCGAATACGCGCCCGTCATGGATCGAGAGTAAAGTGCCAGGATTCGACGGTAACTTCTGGGCACCCGATTTAATTCAAATGAATGGTCGATTTTATTTGTATTACTCTGCCTTTTCGGCAACCTCTGGAATGCGCTCTGCCATCGGGGTGATGGTGACGAATTCGCTCAATAACCCTAACTGGCAAGATCTGGGCATGGTGGTATCAACCGTTGATGAGGGAACATTGGGTGGCCAGCCCGTGAATGCTATTGACGCGGGTTTGTACCGCGACGCGCAGAACAGAGTGTGGATGGTGTACGGCTCACACTATGCGGGAATTTTTGTGCGGGAAATTAATCCTTCAACGGGAAAGTTATTGAACTCTACGCGTTATCCCGTAGTGGGCGACAGTTACCGCTGGCATGAATTTGAAGCAGCGCAAGTGCAATACATCAATGGTTACTACTACATGTTCGTGAATCTCGGTGCGTGCTGCGAAGGACGTAACAGCGATTACTACATTGTAACCGGTCGCTCGACCAGCCCGACCGGCCCATTCCTCGATAGAAATGGTGTGAATTTGTGGAACTACGGCGGCACCAATGTGTTGATGTCAGATGGTCGCTACATCGGGCCCGGTCATTTCGGCTATTACAACAATAATGGCCAGAATTTGGCATCGATCCATTACTACGATGGTAATACCTCTACCGGTTGGCCCGCGCGATTGGATTTGCTGCAAATGTCGTTCTCGAATGGCTGGCCGGTATTTACCCGCAATTTCTCCATAAGAACTGGCGGCGGCAATAGCAGCAGTAGTAGCAGTAGCGGCGGTGGCAATAACAACGCGACCATCAATGGTACCTATCGCATTACTCCAGTACACAGTAATAAAGCATTGGACGTTGCCAATTGCGCGAATGCCGACGGCACCAATGTACAGCAGTGGAGCTGGCTGAATAACGATTGTCAAAAATTCAGAATCACATCGGTTGATGGCATATGGCATACCATTTCGCCCGTGAATGCTAGCAATAAAGCATTGGATGTTGATTCATTTTCCACCGCTAACGGAGCAAACGTGATGTTGTGGGCTGCGGCCGGTGGCGTGAATCAACAATTCCGTTTTCAATCAGCGGGCACAGGCCGTTACCGCATTGTGAATCGCAACAGCGAAAAATGTTTGGACATTTCTGCGGCTTCTACCGCCGATGGTGCGAACCTGAATCAATGGGAATGTATTGCTAACAGTACAAACCAAATGTTCAGCTTGCAAAGACAATAAGTTTTCTGGAGTAAAGGGGTTATCGATGAAGTTAAAAACGTTTTATTGCGCGCTGGTATTGTGCGCCAGTTGTCTGCCAGTGGCCGCATTAGAGTTGGTTCCATTGCGCAGTGTGCAATTACTCGATAGCCCCTTTTTACACGCCCAAAATACTAACAAAGAATATTTAATGGCGTTGGACGTAGAAAAACTATTAGCCCCTTTTCGTCGTGAAGCTGGCTTGCCATTTAAAGAAACTTATGGCAATTGGGAATCAACCGGTTTGGACGGCCATATGGGTGGTCACTATGTTTCAGCGCTTGCACTGACTTATGCCTCCACAGGTGATCGTCAAGTGCTTAAACGTTTGAATTATGTGATCGCTGAATTAAAAAAATGCCAGGAAAAATTAGGAACCGGTTATATAGGCGGTATCCCGAACAGCAAAAAAATGTGGGATGAAATTGCAGCAGGTAATATTCGTGCTGACAATTTTTCTACCAATGAGCGGTGGGTTCCCTGGTACAACATCCATAAAATCTATGCCGGTTTGCGCGATGCCTATCTCTATGCGGATAACAAAGACGCAAAAAAAATGTTGGTGAGGTTATCTGATTGGACTCTGGATCTGACCAAAAATCTCAACGCCGATCAAATGCAAACTATGCTGCGTACAGAACACGGAGGCATGAATGAAATATTTGTTGATGTGGCGGAGATCACCGGCGATAAAAAATACCTGAAACTCGCCGAAGCATTTTCCCATCAGGCAATTTTGCAACCGTTGGAAAAGCAGCAAGACCAACTAAGTGGTTTGCATGCAAATACCCAAATTCCCAAAGTGATTGGTTTCAAACGTTATGCTGATGTGACAGGCAACTCCGAGTGGAACAATGCCGCAGAGTTTTTCTGGCAAACGGTTGTCGATAAACGTTCAGTAGCGATTGGTGGAAACAGCGTAAAAGAGCATTTTCATGATCAGCAGGACTTCTCACCCATGGTGAATGAAGTGGAAGGCCCGGAAACCTGCAATACCTACAATATGCTCAAATTAACGGAGCTTCTGTATCTCTCTTCTGCGGCACAGTCACCATCATTGAAATATGTGGAGTATTACGAGCGCGCGCTCTATAACCATATTTTATCTTCACAACATCCCACTACCGGTGGCTTCGTTTATTTCACGCCGATGCGTCCCAATCACTACCGCGTTTATTCGCAAGTGGATAAAGGAATGTGGTGTTGTGTTGGCTCTGGTTTGGAAAGCCAATCCAAATATGCTGAATTTATTTACGCGCGTGATGCAAAAAAACAACCGACCATTTATGTGAATTTATTTATCCCATCAACCTTGCAGTGGAAGAAAAAAGGCATTGCGCTTACACAAACCACCGCGTTTCCCGATGATGAAACGACGACGATACGCATTGATAAATCTGCGCGTTTCCGCTTGCAATTGCGTTACCCACAATGGGTTGAAGAAAGTGCAGCACAGTTAACGGTTAATGGTGAGCCAGTAGTGATTAATGCCAAACCCGGTGAATATATAACCGTGGAGCGTCGGTGGAAAAAAGACGACACAGTTAAATTGACCCTGCCGATGCGAACCACACTTGAAAAAATGCCTGCGAGTGAAAATTATTATGCAATTCTGCATGGCCCCATTGTTTTGGCCGCAAAAACGAACCCTGTTGCTCATGAACAGTTGAATTATTTTGCCGATGATTCCCGTATGGGGCACATCGCCCAAGGTGCCATGTGTCCACTTGAGGCGGCACCTTTTTTATTAGGCAATACCACCGAATTTATTCAGAAATTAAAACCGGTCATTGGAAAACCACTGACTTTTGACGCTTCAGGTTTAATAAATGGCAAACACATGGAGCATTTGCAATTAATTCCTTTCTTTCGCTTGCATGAATCGCGTTACAGCATTTACTGGCCTTATACGACAGCGGCAGATGTAGAAAAAGCAAGGGCAAAAGTTGCTGCGGATGAAAAAGCACGCCTGGAATTACAAGCAAAAACCATTGATCAGGTCGCGCCGGGAGAGCAACAGCCGGAGTCAGATCATTTTTATAAAGGCGAAAACAGCGAAACCGGCTTATACAATGGTCGCCATTGGCGGCATAGTCGTGCCTGGTTCAGTTATGAATTGAACGATAAAAAACAGGAAGCAAAAGCCTTGCAAATCACCTATGCAGGTATTGATTCAGGGCGTCGCTTTGAAATTCATGTGAATGACGTGGTTATTGCAAAAGTTGAATCCACAGGAAATACGAAAGAATTTTTCACTGTGGATTATAAAATTCCGCCGGAAATAGTAAAAAAATCACGTGGAAAATACACAGTAAAATTTGTCGCAGCGCCAGGTTCTGTTGCTGGTGGCATTTACGGTGTTCGATTGTTGCGGTACCAATGAGTAGGCATGCAGTAGCGTTACTGAAAACCGCATGGATTTTTGATGCTTTTAACAATATTGACGCCCGATGTAAAAATCATCGGGTGTCTTTTCATCTTGGTTTTACGTCTGCTTATTGGGAGTTTTGACGTCTGGCCATCAGGTCAGCGACGGGATCAGCAGAATTTAATTTTGCATCAATTAAATCTGCCTGGGCGCGGGTTTGATGCAGCAATGACATCAACAAACGAACGTCGTCGTATAAGTCACCATGGGTTTCATTACATAAACGGCGTCCCATTTCCTGGCCTAATCGTAAGAGTTCGGCGAGTTCACGGGCAGTTTCCGCTTGTTCAGCTTTAAGTTGTTGACGCAAGATTTCTTCACGGGTCATAACCAAATCTCCGTTAAAAACACTTTCCTTCCAGTGCTGGTTAAATGCTAGACCTATTAGTGCGTTTAAACAAAGATAAAATACTAATAACCTTCAATAAGTGCGATTAAAAAGTTATTAGTATTTTTATTTATAGTGATGAAAAGTTATTTTTCGCGAACGCTGATATAAGAATCCAGCTCTTTTGGGTTTACCTGGGGCCAACCTTCAGTATCCCAATTGATGTTAAGGATTTTTAACTTTTGCAAATAATTATCGGCGGTTTCATAGGCGTGCAGTACAAGATAATCCTTCCCTGCCCAGGTGTACGCGCTATTGTGGCCCAGCCCTACCCACTGTTTATTGCCGGTAATTAACAGGCTGCCACCACCTTCATTCATATCTTTGCCCGTGCGATCCACGTAAGGTCCCGTTACATTTTTGGAACGGCCAACCACCAGGTGATAAGTCGAGTTGGCACCTTTACAGCACAATCCCCATGAAGCAAACAAATAGTAGTAATCGCCTTTTTTGAAAATAAACGGCGCTTCAATTTCTCCGGGGCCAGCGGTGCTGTTAACCCCCGTAGGCACTTGATCGCGTCGCGCGATGCTGTGCCATTCCTGCGGTTCAGCGGGGCGTGTCCAATCGGCGTCGAGTTTAAAAATTTTCAAGCCGCCCCAGAAGGAGCCAAAACTCATCCAGGCGTTGCCGTTGTCATCCACAATAACTGCTGGGTCTATTGCGTTCCACATATCGCGATGGGGCACTGATTGAATCACTATGCCTTTGTCTTCCCAGCGGTAGTCTGGTGATTTTGGATTGAGTGTTTTGTTGACGGTGACACCGATTGCCGACGTGTTCTTGCCGAAAGCGGAAACCGAGTAATACAAATAAAACTGATTATTGCGCTGGATGATGTCCGGCGCCCATAAATGGCCGTTAAAACCGGATGCAACAGATTTTGCCCACAGCGGCTCCGTGGTGAAGGCGCGCCCTGATAACTTCCACTTCAGGCGGTCTTTGGAACTGTAAATGGTGATACCGGGACCAGTGCTAAACAGATACCAGGTATCGCCCTCCTGCATCATTACCGGGTCGTGAACATCCACTTGCTTTGCCTGCATAGATGCGGCGGTGGCGAGGAGAATCACTGCGCTTACAAACTGAAGCGCGCGGCGAAAGGAGTTGATTGCGGGCATGTTGATCTCTCTTGGTCACATTCTTTGAATATGTAATATAATATTAAACTTCAAATAATAACAGTTAACTCCTGTAAAGCGATTTACAGGAACAAGCGGGGTTAAATCGATGAAGTATGGATCAATAGTAAGTGTGGTCTTGGCCTCAATGCTGGCCATTGCCTGTGTGAAAAAAACAACCAACGGCGAGCTGGGCGGTTCGAAGGTATTAGTCTCCTCAAACGATAGTTCATCCTCCACTTTATCAAAAAATGCTGCAAATACGCCTTTGGTTTTACAGCGCGCTGATCCCTTTATTCATCGCACACCAACAGGCAAATATTACTTTATTGCAACAGCCCCGGAATTTGATCGTATTGAATTGCGCAGCGCCGATTCGTTACACGATTTAGGAAAATCGCAAGCTAAGGTTATATGGCGAAAACATACTACTGGCGCAATGGGGGCAAATATCTGGGCACCAGAGCTGCATTATTTTGATAATACCTGGTACATCTATTTCGCCGCGGGCGATGCTGAAAAACCCGCATTAATTCGCATGTATGTATTAGCGAACCGAAACGCAGACCCATTACAGGGAGAGTGGGAAGAATTGGGGCGCGTAAAAACCGCGCGCGATTCTTTTGCGTTGGATGCAACGAGTTTCGAACACAAAGGCCAGCGTTATTTGGTGTGGGCACAAAAAGATCCGGAAGAAAAATTAAATTCTGCGTTGTACCTTGCTAAATTAATTTCCCCCACACAAGTGGGTGAGCGTGAAGTGGAAATTTCCCGCCCGGAATTGGATTGGGAAATTCAAGGATACAAAGTCAATGAAGGCGCCGCGGTGATTATTCGTAATAATAAAATCTTCATTAGCTATTCTGCCAGCGCCACCGATCATCGCTATGCCATGGGCCTTTTGTGGGCTGATGCCGATGCTGATCTGCTTAACTCCGCGTCATGGCACAAAGCGCCGCAACCGGTATTCAGTACCAATGAGGCATTAGGGCGTTATGGCCCCGGCCATAATAGTTTTACCCTGGCGGATGATGGTCAAACCGACATTATGGTATATCATGCGCGCGATTATTTGACCCTGCAGGGCACTCCGCTCACCGATCCCAATCGCCATACCTATATTCGCCCTCTGGAATGGAGAAATGATGGATTTCCGGATTTCGGACAGAGCAAAACGGATTAAAGAATCTATAAAAAAGTTCAAACACAATCAACCTGAAAAACCATTACCAGTGAGAGCAACAACGAATGACAACGGCAATTACACAACGGCTGTTCGGTAAAACACCCGCCGGCGACGCTGTAACAGAATTTACTTTAACCAACCAGCGCGGCAGCATTGCAAAAATTATTAATTTTGGTGGGATCATTACCGAACTTCATGTACGTGATAAGCATGGCAATTTGGGCGATGTGGTTTTGGGGTTTGAAACCCTTGAGCCCTATCTTGAAAAGTCACCTTATTTTGGTGCATTGATTGGTCGTGTAGGAAACCGAATTGCCAACGCACAATTCACGCTCGACGGCGTAACATACCAATTGGCCGCCAATAACGGCCCGAATAATTTACACGGTGGTGTGCAGGGGTTTGATAAAAAAATCTGGAATGCTGAACCATTTGAGAATACATCAGGCCCGGGTTTGATTTTAAAGTTATTAAGTGAAGATGGTGACCAGGGTTTCCCCGGGAATTTACAAGTGACGGTCACTTATCAGTTTACCCATCATGATGAAATGGTAGTGGATTACTTTGCGACTACTGATAAAGCGACACCGGTAAATTTAACACAACACACTTATTTTAACCTTGCGAGTAAGGGCGATGTCCTTAACCACAACATGCAAATTTTTGCTGATCACATCAATGCAGTTGATGAGACCCAGATTCCAATCGGAGAACCAATGCCAGTGGCTGGAACGCCATTTGATTTTCGCGCTCAACACACAATTGGTGAGCGAATTAATGCGAACCATGAGCAAATTAAAAATGGTTTTGGTTATGACCATAATTTTTTGATTAACCAAACCGGTTATAAAACGTTAACACTGGCAGCGCGCACAGAAGAGCAAACCAGCGGGCGTGTCCTGGAAGTATTTACCGAGGAGCCGGGCGTGCAGTTTTATTCCGGTAATTTTCTGGATGGTTCATTAACTGGCAAAGGCACTCACTATAAATACCGCACCGGTTTTTGTTTGGAACCACAACATGCGCCGGATTCAATTAACCAGCCTCAATTTCCATCGATTGTATTACGTCCAGGTGAAGAATATAAAACCCGTACAATATTCAAATTATCGGTGAAATAAAAAAGAGAGCGCGATTTTATATCGCGCTCTCTTTTTTTACATTATCGCTCTCTAAATAGGATTCTGCGCTACACAATTCCTTCTTCTTTTAATTGGGCTACTTCTTCAACAATTTTATTGTTTGCAGTTTTAACATCAAGGTATTGGGCGTTTACTTCTTTAAACAAATTTCCAATGCGTTGACGAAGTATTCCGCTATCCAGCAGTGCATCACAATAAGCAATAGGTTCCCCGCCGAACAACAATAATCCGGTTTCACTCGGATGTTGCTTTTGCTGCTTTTTGTTGCCTGTCTGCATATCGAACCGCAAAGCCTCAACGATATTCGTTAATGTCGTATTGGAGAATGTTTGCAGGCTGGTATTCAGTACATACTGCGGCGCGGAGTCCAGCCAATTCTCACTAATACTGTTACTGAGTGATTGCATATATAGAAATGCATTGCGGTGTAAATTGGTTTCTATTTGTGCATCAGCTTGATTAATAAATGAGGGTTGCAGGGTAATTTGCGCTTCCAACGCTATCGCAAGGTTTGCAAGTTTACATAGATTAGGTGCAAGTGTTTTTACGTCAGGGCTTTTTTGTGCCAGCTTCGCGATCCATCCTGTGAGGCTAGCCCCATCTATCTTGGCCGAGCCGAGGACAAAATGTGATGCCTGAACTCCCGTTAGATAACCGTCGCGGCGAGAGCTATTTCCCGTCATGTTTTGATAAGTCGCGCCACCGATATTAACTATATTGTTGGCCTTGGGGTTCAATTGCTGTTTGGTGTAAGCAAACGTGGGATAAAGCATATGTAATTTTGTTGTCTGTGCTTGACGATTCGCCCACTGCTGTATTGCAACCTCTTCTGTTGTGATTGTCGGCACCGGGCTGTAGGGGTTGTGATGATTCTGGCCTAGAAGCTGTTGCCTGGAAGCGATACCGGTAATACGAGACGCCTTTTTAACAACCGGAGTGGTTCTGGCAGCATTTACTATGATGAAATTTGTCATTCATAACTCTCCTTGATTACTGGCGGGATTTATTGGATTAAGCGGGCGGTGAATATTTGCGCGATTTATGGTAGCGAGTCAATAAAGTAATGAATGTGACGTTATGCTCATATATCGGTGGGTAATGTAGGCCAATAATCTTGATTTATGGAAGACATGAATTCATTTGAAATAAAAAAGCCCCGCTGCCAACTGGCAACGGGGCTTTTAATTTCATACCGCGCTATAGCGTAAGTCGCGGCAGGAAGCTGGCAGGCAATATGCCGAACACTGCGAGAATAATCATAATCAGTAGTATGATAAAAAGCACTCTCACAATTTGGGCAACAGGTGCAGGCAATGGAAGCAAAGACACTAGCCACCAGATGAGTCCAAACACCACAAGATAAATAATTAAATTCACAATAAGATCCATGTTTCACTCCTTTCTGTATCGCCAATTTAATAAACACTGATCATGTGACAACGCACGTGGCTTTAAAGTTCTCGTTTTGTATGGCTGCACAGTACAGGTATTTAGCCGAGGCTCGTTGGATAAGCTTTCACTTTTTTGTTGTTACCAATAACCTGCCCGAAATGTAAAGACCTGTTTTCCTGCCTTGGCTTTCCCTCCTTTTCTCGGTAAACTCAATTTGTCTTATAATATTAGGACAAGTCAATTCCATCCTGCTAACAATAACGAACAGGTGATTACTATGTATAAGCGACTACTGGCTGGACTTGGCCTATGGGTTTGTAGCCTCATGGCCTCTGCGATTACCCTTTCCGGACTGATCAACTCGCACGACCCCGGCACTATTACCAAAGATGGTAATACCTATTTCCACTTCACCACGGGGACGGGTATCTGGTATTCCACATCAACCAATTTGACGACCTGGACCGGCGGGCCCCGTCCTGTGTTTACCAGTTATCCCTCCTGGATTACCAACAAAATCCCTAATTTCGGCGGTTCGTTTTGGGCGCCGGATATCATTCACATGAATGGTTATTTTTACCTCTATTACTCGGTGTCTACCTTTGGTTCTTCAAATTCAGCGATTGGGGTTGTGCGTTCTGCATCGTTGACCTCACCGAGTTGGCAAGATCTGGGAGTGGTAGTGGAGTCCTACGGTGGTGGTTCGGAAATCAATGCGATCGATCCCGCACTGTATCGTGATCACGACGGAAAAGTGTACATGAGCTACGGTTCCTTTTTTGGTGGAATCGGTATCGCTGAAATCAATCAATCCACCGGTAAATTAAATGGCAGCGTGACAAAAATTTATGGTGGTAACCACGCTGATATTGAAGCGCCCTACATATCGCGCAATGGCGATTATTATTATTTGTTTATTAATCGCGGTGCTTGCTGCAAAGGAGCGAGCAGTACTTACTACGTGCAAGTTGCGCGTTCCACTTCTATCTATGGTCCTTACACCAATGTGCGCACGTTGTTGCCAAACACGGATGGAAAATACAAAGGCCCCGGCCATATAGGTGTGTTGAAACAGGATGGTTGTAATTATGTGTCTACCCACTATTACGACTTGAATGATAACGGTGCGGCCAAACTCGATATTTTAAAAATGACCTATAGCAATGGTTGGCCAACATTAACGCGCAGTTTTTCTGTAGCGAGCTGTGGTGGTGTGAGTGATGGTTTGTATCGTATTACCGCACGACATAGTGGTAAGGATTTATTGCCGGCCGCTAAATCCAGCAACAATGGCGCACTGGTTCAACAGGAAACCTGGAATTCCTATCGTGCACAACAGTGGTATGTCATTAACCAGGGAACCGGCTATTACAGCCTGATCAACGCGGGCAGTTTGAAAAGCCTGGATGTTTATAACAACTCGACTGCTGCGGGCGCCAATATTGCGCAGTGGGATTATTGGGGTGGCGCAGGCCAGAAGTGGAGCCTGACCAATAGCAGCGGTTATTACACCATTAAATCGCAATTGAGCAATTTGCCGCTGGATATATTGAATTTAAGTACTGCCAATGGCGCACAGGTTATTCAGTGGAATGCGACAAACGCAACTAACCAGCAATTTAGTTTGACGCGATTAAAATAAATCATTGAGCGATGCGAGCTACAACACTTTAAATGGTGTTGTAGCTATTTTTCACCGCATGAAAAAAGAGGTAAGAATGAAAACAATAGGCAGGTTTTTGGTCATTATCGGATTGATTACGGTGGTTGCTGCTTGCAGTAAAAAACAAGCGGAAGTGTTAACCAGCCCAGATAAAAACATCACTGTAAAAGTTTTTGTTACCGAAAAAAATACGTTGGCTTACACGGTTGATCGAGCAACACAGCCCTTCATTCTTTCCTCGACCTTGGGTTTGCAATTAATAGATGCCGATTTTATTCAGGGAGTAAAAATCGATGCTCAGTCACCGATTGGCAAAGTAATCGATCACTATGAGATGCGTGTCGGTAAAAAAAGTAAAATTTCCTATGAAGCACATGAACAGGTTTTTTCAATCAGCAACGCCCAGCAACAGAAATTATCACTGATTGCCCGCGTCTCCAATGATGGTGTTGCTTTTCGTTATTCAATTACAGATCCATCAATCAAGAACAAACAATTTGTGAAAGAAATAACTGGCGTTCGTCTAGCGCCGGAGACAAAAGCCTGGTTGCAACCTATGTCTGTTGCACAAACGGGGTGGAGTAACACCAATCCATCTTATGAAGAGCATTATCAAATTGAGGTTCCAGTTAACGTTGAAGCTACGCTTGGACAAGGCTGGGTTTTTCCTGCGTTGTTTAAATCAGGCGATAATTGGATTGCTGTTTCAGAAACAGGAATGGACGGTACCTGGCATGGATCACATTTGCAGTCAGGTAGCTCCGCCGGTGAATTCACGTTTGCACCACCACAAGCGGCTGAAATTTTTATTTCATCTGCAGGTGAGAAAGGTGCACTTCTGGCAACAGGAAATGATGTATCTATTTCGCCGTGGCGAATCATTACGCTAGGTTCGCTACCACAGGTAATGGAGTCTACCCTTGGTACTGATTTGGCTGCGCCGGCTATTGCCATGGAAAATAATTTTATTAAGCCAGGGCACAGTTCCTGGAGTTGGGCAATTTTAAAAGATGATTTCACCACCTACGATGTGCAGAAAAAGTTCATTGATTATGCGGCTGATATGCATTGGGATTACACATTGATAGATGCCGATTGGGATAAAAAAATTGGGTATGAAAAATTAAAAGAATTGGTGGATTACGCCGCACAAAAGAAAATTGGAGTTCTGGTGTGGTACAACTCATCAGGTGATTGGAACACATCACCCTATAGCCCCAAAAGCCAACTGTTAACCAGGGAGCAGCGCACGAAAGAATTTTCACGTTTACACGAAATAGGTGTTAAAGGTGTAAAAATTGATTTCTTCGGCGGTGATGGCCAATCGTTTATGGCTTATTACACGGATATTTTAAAAGATGCGGCAGCAAACCAATTGCTAGTAAATTTCCACGGTGCAACCTTGCCGCGCGGATGGCAGCGTACCTTTCCCAATTTGATGACCATGGAGTCCATCAAAGGATTTGAGTTCACTACATTCACTCAGCCAGATCAGGATGCAGTTGCCCAACACGTTGCCACAGCATTGTTCGCACGTAATCTCTTTGACCCAATGGATTTTACGCCCATGGCGTTTGGCGACATTCCTAATATCAAACGAGTAACTGAAAATTCTTTTGAGTTGGCAGAATCCGTTTTGATGATTTCAGGCATCCAGCATTTTGCAGAAATTCCTGAAGGTATGGCAACAATACCGGACTACGTAAAAGATTTTCTACGGGATCTACCGCGTGAGTGGGATGATGTGAAATTTATCGATGGCTACCCTGGAAAATTCGTGGTGATTGCACGCCGGTCAGGTGAGCGTTGGTATATCGCCGGTATTAACGCCGAGAAAGAAAATAAAAATCTACAACTTGACCTGAATTTCGTCGGTAACAAAAAAGGTTTCGTCATCTCCAGTGGTGAAACAGAGCGCAGTTTTTCTACACAGGACATAAATAGCGCTACACCCCAATCCATTACGTTACGACCAAGTGCCGGGTTTGTAATGGTGTTGAAATAGCTGCGATATGCAGGTTGAGCTTGCGAACCACAACATGACCTGCATTTCACAAACCAAAAAAATATGAAATGTGAGTCCAAAGTATATTATTTAAAAGATAGTGCAGCGAAAAGATTATGTTGCGGTTCGTTCCTCACCGGCAACCTACAAAAAACGATGTATAGTGAGATTTATATAAATGAAGAAATTGTTAACGAGTTTTTTATTGCCAATCTTCTTGTTAAGTTGCGCAACAAAAGAATCGGATAAAACGAGTGCATCCACAAATACACCGGCGGCACCCATCGCGCAAACGGATGCGAATACTTTTACAAACCCGATTTATCCTAACGGCGCGGACCCATGGCTGGAATACTTTGATGGTAATTATTATTTAACGACTACCACCTGGACTTCGCAATTGGTTATGCGCAAATCACCGACGTTAGCGGGGTTGGCAACCGCAACACCGATTCACATTTGGTCGGAAAGTGAATTGGCACGCTGTTGTAATTTCTGGGCGTTTGAATTTCATCGTTTGAAAACTGAAAAGGGTTATCGCTGGTATGTCATGTACACATCCGGTATTGCGGAAAATTATGATCGGCAGCATTTGAGCATTATTGAAAGTCAGGGAGATGATCCACTCGGCCCTTATACCTACAAGGGCTCCCCCATGCCGGATACCTGGAACATTGATGGCAATTATTTAGAGCATAACGGTCAGCTTTATTTATTGTGGTCTGAATGGGTGAAGGATGAGCAATCCATTTTTATTGCCAAAATGAAAAATCCATGGACGATTACTGGCGAGAAAATATTAATTTCCAAACCCGACTATGAGTGGGAAAAATCCGGCATGAAAGTTAATGAGGGGCCGGAAATTCTGAAACGCAATGGCCGAACCTTTATGGTGTATTCCGCAAGTTTTTGTAATACACCGGATTATAAACTGGGTTTGATTGAATTAACGGGTGATCCGTTGAAACCCGAGTCCTGGAAAAAATCACCGGAGCCTGTGTTCAGTAAAGCCAATGGCGTTTATGGGCCTGGCCATAATGGCTTTTTTAAATCGCCGGATGGTACGGAAGATTGGTTGATCTATCACGGGAATGCGAGCGAGAAAGAAGGTTGCAGTGCAACCCGTTCATTGCGCGCACAAAAATTTACCTGGCGTACGGATGGTACTCCACACTTTGGTGAACCGGTAGAAGCTGGAAAACCGGTAGTTTCTCCGTCTGGCGAAAATGGACCGTTGGTAACAAAGGTTCAGGGCACCCAAATCCAACTAGTGAGCAAAGCTGATCATCAATGCGTTGCGTTTGATACGAGCGGAAAAATTTTTCCTACGGATTGTAATGATGAATCGGCAAGCAGTTGGGTGCTGGATTACACCACCAATGGCAACTATCGATTGGTGAATCAACACGGAAAATTTTTGGGGCAGGGCAGTGAGCAGTGCAAGGCGGGAAATGCTAATGAACTCAATATCGCACCCTGGCACAATCAACTTTGCCAGCAGTGGCAATTGGTACCACATCACCAAGGCTGGTTGACGGTGGTGAATGCAAAAACCAAACAACCGATTCAATTTTCAACTTGCACCGAACCGGCACCGGTCTCCGAGAAAAAATCGGTAGAGGATGTGCCGCAATTTATCGAACAAAAGCCTGCCTGCGCTTTATGGCGAATTCAGCCCATCAAAGAAATTGCGATCACCAGTGTACAAAGTGGTAAAGCAGTTAGCGTTGCCGGGTTGGCAAAAGCCGGTGCAAATGTGGAGCAGGATGAATGGAAAAATCGTGCTGATCAACGTTGGATTTTTGTGCATACAGAGCAGGGTTATTATCACATCCAATCTGCCATCGATGAAAAACTTTGCTTAAGTGTGGCAAATAAATCCATAGTACCCGGTGCCAATCTTGAACTAAATTCTTGTGGTGATAAACACGCGCAATGGCAAGTAGATTTCCTTGCCGATGGCACGGTCAAGCTGGCAAATCGCAAAAGCAATCTGGTAATTGACCTCGCCCACTGCGGCGTAGCTAATCACGCCAATTTTGCGCAAGGGCAATGGTTGAATTCAAATTGCCAGCGTTTTCAGTTAAAGCCAATTCAATAGAAAATTGTGGCCGCTAATAATGGCGGTATTTAATTCACATAAAAAAAGCGGCAGCCACAATGGCTGCCGCTTTTTTATTTGCTGGATAAATTATTTCCCGGCCGCAATTGAATCCTCAATAAAATTCAATGCTTCATCAATAAGCGCGAGCATCGCTTGGCGTGCGCGTTCGGGGTTGCGGTTTTTGATCGCGTTAAATACTTTTGAGTGATCTTCTACGACGCCTTCATGATTGCCTTTGATTGGATTTGTGTGGCTAATGCTCACTCGTAACGCCGTTGAAATAAAATCGCGCAGGCGAATATAAAAACGATTGTTACTGGCGTAGAGAATACTAACGTGGAAAGCGATGTCGGCTTCAAGGTCTTCTTTACTATTGCCTTCCGCTTTACGCATACCTTCCAGTGCATTTTCAATTGCATTCAATTTGGTTTGATCGGCATAGCGTGCTGCCAATGCAGCGGCTTCCGGTTCAATTGCAATGCGCACTTGCAGGAATTCTTTTAAGACATGTAGCGAGGGTTTGCTTTCCAATACCCAGCGCAATAAATCCGGATCAAAAATATTCCATTGGTCTTCAGGTTGGATGCGAATACCCTGGCGCGGTTTGCTAGTGATAAGTCCTTTGGCGGATAACATTTTTACCGCTTCGCGTACGGCGCTACGGCTTACACCAAATTTATCGCAGAGTTCTGCTTCGGTAGGCAGGCTGTCATCAACAAATTCACCACAGATAATGGTGCGTCCCAGTTCCTGTACCATGCGTTGTGAAAGGTTGAAGTTGCGATCGAGAATTGCCATCGTTGTCATTGCTCTATTTGACCGAAAAGATGGCAGCAGATTAACGATTTATCGTTAATAATACAATCTGAGAATTGTGCGGAAAATGCGCGATTGGCGCAGGTTTCAGGTTTATTGATTCAGAATTTGCCACTCCGGGGCAGGTTTCCAATTTGCTGCCCAGCCGGGTAAATCTGCAGCAGGCATCGGGCGTGCGATACCGTAGCCCTGAGCCAATTCACAGCCCAGTGGAATTAATAATTCACCGTGGGCAATTGTTTCCACTCCTTCAGCAATTACCTGGCGATGAAATGCATTGGCCAACCCGATGACTCCTTTAACAATTGCAAGATCATCCGGATCATCGAGCATGTCGCGAATAAAGGTCTGATCAATTTTTAATAATTCGGCGGGCAATCGTTTTAAATAGGTAAGCGATGAATAACCAGTGCCGAAGTCATCTACGGCAAAACTTACACCTAAATCACGGCAGCGACGCATAATGTCGGCGACTTCGGCAATATCTTCCAGTGCACTGGTTTCGACAATTTCCAATTGCAAATTGGCGGGTGATACTTGAGGGTGTGCAGCGAGTTGCGCCGCTAATTGCGTGACAAATTCGCTGCGTTGTAATTGCAATGCGCCGATGTTGACACTCACTGGTATTTGCAACCCGAGGGTTTGCCATTGTGCAATCTGGCGCAGTGCTTCATTGATGACCCAATCGCCCAATTCAATACTGAGTGGATGGTCTTCAATAACCGGTAAAAATAATGCGGGTGATAAAATTCCGCGTTCAGGATGTTGCCAGCGCACCAACGCTTCAGCACCAATAATATTGCCGGTACGCATATTAACTTTGGGTTGGTAGTACAGTACAAACTCGTTGCGATCCAATGCAATGCGAATATGTTCAATCGATTCGCGTTGGGTTTTTACTGCAATATCCTTGGCAACATCAAATAAATGAAAACAATTTTTTCCCGCTTGTTTGGCGATGTACATGGCCTGGTCTGCATGACGTAATAATTGGTCGGCATCTGCTATATCCTGCGGATACAGCGTGGCTCCTATACTGGCGGAGACACGCAATAATTGTTGGTTGATCGTAACCGGTTCAGCAGCGACCATTAACAGTCGCTGTAATACCGCTTCGTAATCCGCGGGTTGTTCAAGATCGACCATGACTACAACAAATTCATCACCACCAATTCGCGCCAGAGTATCGCCTTCGCGCAGCACTTCTTTTAATCGGTGTGCGATGTTCATTAATAATTGGTCACCGGTGTCATGGCCATGCTGGTCATTGACGGCTTTAAATCCATCCAGATCCAGGTAAAGTACGGCGAGCGAACGCTGGTTGCGATGGCTGCGGGCCATGGCTTGTTTTAAACGATCAGCAAGCAACACGCGATTGGGTAATCCGGTAAGTGCATCGTAATGCGCGATATATTCCAGTTGGCGTTGGTGTTCTTTAATCGGCGTGATATCGGTAAATAAATTCACATAATTTTGGGTAATGCCATGAATGTCTTGCACGGCACTAATCGTCATCATTGCCGCATAAAGTTCACCATTTTTGCGGCGATTCCAAATCTCACCGGACCAATTTCCCGTTTCATTCAAGCTGCGCCACAGCGCCGAATAAAATTCCTGATCGTGCATGCCGGATTGCAACAGGCGTGGATTTTTTCCGAGGACTTCATCGCGACTGTAACCGGTGATGTCTGTAAACAATTGGTTGGCTTCAATGATGTTGCCTTGTGTGTCTGTGATTAAAATGCCTTCGCGAGCGTGGGTAAACACGCTGGCAGCCATTTGCAAGCGCGATTCGGCACGTGATTGTTCGATGGCCAATGAGGTGAGGCGTGCTTCGCTATCAATCAAACCCAGTTCGTAATCAGTGGGATTACGTGCTTCCGTGTTATAAAGCGCGAAGGTGCCAAGTATCTGGCCGTGCGCGGAATAAATAGGCTGTGACCAACAGGATGAGATATTGGCGCGACGGGCGATGTCGCTAAACGCGGCCGTCCACGGATGGCTGAATACATCAGTGATCACTACTCGATGACCAAAAAACACCGCACTGCCACATACGCCCATACCTTCGCCAACAGGTAAACAATCAATGGCTTGCAGAAAAAAATCGGGCAAACCGAAAGCCGCGCCATTGTGTAAATATTTTCCATCACCATCGAGCAGCATGATGCTGCAAAAACTGCCGGGTAAAAGTGCGGCCATGTCTTTAGTAATGCCCGGCAAGATATCGCTGAGAGGCATTTTGGCGAGCAGCATTTCCAACACACGATTGTGATGCTGGTGGCGGCGCTCGGCTTGTTTACGTTCGGTGATGTCCTGGTAAATTCCGGTGAGACGAATCAGTTTTCCATTTTCATAATGTGCGGTACAGGTAGTACGTAAATCTATTTTGCGACCTTTAAAGGTGAGCTTTTCAACTTCAATATCAAATACCTCGCCGGTTTCCATGGCACGTCGCAACGCGTTGGCAATTCGTTCGCGTGAACCGGGCAGGTACAGGGAGAAACCGTCATCCAGTGTGGGCGTGTACTCTGCCGGTGTGGTGTCATGAATGCGATAAGTTTCGTCGGTCCAATAAATTGTACGTGTCGGAACATGCATCTCCACACCGCCCACCTGAGCGATACGTTGTGAGGCGTCCAGTATGCGTGCACTGATACGCAATTCATCCAATTGTTTACGCTCTACCGACGTTCGTTCATGTTGGTTTTTTTGCAACCCCTGTATTTCTTTTTGCTGGATTTCAATGGCCAGCTTATAAACTTGCAGTTCTTGTTCGAGGCGTTGCTGCGGGGTTAATTCGAGTGATTTGCCAATGGATGTACGCCGCCGATGCCATTCGGCCAAAGCGCGCGCGTAAATGTCGGATGGGTCCAAAGATATTTCGGTGGCCATGGGTATCGCATTCCTTCTATTTCTCTTCCTGGGGCAGGCTCGCCCTGAAGTGCAGATCAACTATAGCAGCGCCCTGCGGGAGCGTCGAAGCGCAAGCACCGTAATTGCAGCGGTCATTAGAATTAAAATGACGGGTTCTGGACGGTGTTTCGCTTAATCGCTATCAGGCTATCGCCGTTATCGCCGTTATCGCCGTTAAAAAGGCCGGGGCTGCTTTTAATAACTATTTCAATAAAATGCTGACAGCCGTGTTATAGGCTGCAATAATTTTCAGGGTGTCTGTTTTGGTTCTGGTGCAAGTGATGCGAGTGAGTAAAAGTGCCAAATGGTCAATATTGTTGCTGCTGTTGCTCGGAGCAGCCATTTGCTTTGATCTGAATATGCGTACCGCTACCGGAACTTTTTTAGCGGTCGCGCTGCTATTTGAGTTTTGTTTTTTGGCCGGGATACTCAGTGTTAGCCATAAAGAGTAAACGCCTTGATGGATCTTGCCAGGGCAACAAACGAAGTCGTTGTTGCCCTGGCATATTGCACTGCTAGTAACCGTTTTTTATGGCGCGTTTGGTTTTGCTTTTTGATCGTAATATTTTTTCAACACATAAAATGCTTTTTTCTTTTCTCCGGTATTGGAATAAATACCTTTGCGATTGAATTCATCTTGTATGCCCGGCAGGTGGCGGCGTGGTGAGCGGAAATCGGCAAGTATCCAGGGCGATGTGCCGACAAAACCATCAATACCATCCAACATCGCGAGTGTTTTGTTATACAGGTTCTCCTGAAATTCTTCGGTAAAGATTTGATTGGCATCGCCGTGATTACCCGCACGTGCGTCGCCACCGAACTCGCTGATAAACACCGGCTTGTCATAGTTGATTTCCCAGCGGATGCGATCAATTTTTTCCGGCAAGCCATCATACCAGCCGATGTATTGATTGAAGCTCACCAGATCCAGATGTTCGGCAAGCGGGTCTTCTACTACGGCGATATTCGGGTTGTCTGGACGGTAATGTTTTTCCAATGCCGCGCTGAGCAAACGCGAGCTATCGAGGCTGCGTGCTTTGTGGGCGAGGCGTGCGAGAAATTTATTCCGTGCTTCAGATACCGGCGTTTCATTGGCAAGTGACCAGATAATGACGGCAGCGCGATTTTTATCTCGCTCGATCATTTCACTGAGTTGAGCTTCTGCATTTTGATAGGTGGATTCATTGTTCCAGTTGATGGTCCAGTAAACGGGAATTTCAGACCACACTAGCAAACCCTTTTTTTC
Source organism: Cellvibrio sp. (assembly GCA_035490715.1). Classification (GTDB taxonomy): domain Bacteria; phylum Pseudomonadota; class Gammaproteobacteria; order Pseudomonadales; family Cellvibrionaceae; genus Cellvibrio. The sequence goes on along the minus strand of DATJLF010000009.1, from coordinate 54,229 downwards.
CGCAAGACGAACCATGTCTTCATTATGCGGATAGTGGGCGAGACGCACGAAATTGGCATTAAACCCCTTGGCCCAATTTAACAGTATTTGCGCTTCTGCTGCATTGCGCACGCGGCCGCCATGTTTTGCTGAATATTCTTCGTGCACGGAAATTCCACGCAGAAAAAGCGGTTTGCCATTTAACAGCAATTGCTTGCCTTTGGTGGTGATGGTGCGTAAACCAATGCTATCGGCCAGTTTGTCATTGCCAGTGCCGATTTGGATTGCGTAAAGCTTCGGGTTTTCCGGCGACCAGAGTTCGGCATTGTCTGCATTAAATGAAAATTGGGCTTTTCCTTGTGTATCGGTTTTCAGTGTTTGGTGAACATTTAATTCAGGTAATTTCAGTGAGACTTTTTCCCCCGCCCTGGCTCCATCCACCTGGATTGAACCAGTGACTGTTTTATCCTGAAGCGAGCTGAGGGCAATGTGGTAATCACGAATAAATTTTTGCGGAACCGTAATGAGTTTTACATCGCGAGTGATACCACCGTAATTCCACCAATCGGTATTCAGGGTCGGTACTGCATCAGCGTGACGTTTGTTGTCAACCTTAATGACTAATGAATTTTGCTTTGCATTTAACTTACCGGTAACTTCGTAGTGGAATGGTGTAAAACCGCCAATGTGTGTGCCGAGCTTTTTACCATTCAAGTACACATCCGCGCGGTAATTGACAGCACCGAAATATAAAAAAGTCCGTTCATTTTTTTTGTGCGCGGGAGCATCAAATACGTTGCGATACCACACTGTGCCTTCGTAATAATAAAGTTTATCGCTTTGGGTATTCCAATCGCCGGGCACTTGCAGGCTGGCCGATTTATCAAAATCGTATTCCAGTAAATCACTCGGTGTTTTTTGTTTTGAATCGGTGAAGTAGGCGTTTTGCGAGGGCGTTTTTTGTTGGTCAAATGGTTCGTAACGATAGTTGTAATAGCCGTTTTCGTAGGGATCGACAATAATTTTCCATTCACCGTTCAGCGATGTTCCTTCGCGCATATAGGCTTGCAATGGTTGGGGTTGTGATGCGGATACCTGTGGCTCGGCGGCGAGTACCCGTGGTACACAGCACACCCAGCTGCACAAGGCGAAGAGCATTATTTTTTGCATAACATTTTCTCTGTTGACGAATGATTTATCGTTAATGTTGTGTGCTTGTCTGCGCAAGCGGTAAGTCAGGATCAGTCGAAAAATGTATTTGGTTTTTTAATGTGAACTGGTGTGGGGATGCATCCGCTGCAAACCCCAATTGCGTAATTTCTCCATGTATAAATACACCACCGGCGTGGTAAACAGGGTTAGCAATTGGCTTACCGCCAAACCGCCAATAATGGTAATGCCGAGTGGAGTGCGCAGTTCAGAACCTTCGTTAAACCCGAGGATTAGTGGCACCGCACCTAATAAGCCTGCGAGGTTGGTCATCAATATTGGACGCAGGCGAATCAGTGCCGCCTGATAAATTGAATCGCGCGATGACAGCCCCTGATTGCGTTCCAGTTCCAACGCAAAATCGATCATTAGGATGGCGTTTTTCATTACGATGCCAATTAATAAAAACAACCCGAGCATAGCGATCAAACTGAATGGTGTATCGGTCAACCAAAGCGCGAGTAGTGCGCCGATACCGGCCGATGGCAACGTGGAAAGAATGGTGAGCGGGTGAATGGTGCTTTCGTACAAAATCCCCAGAATCAAGTACACCGCGAGTAATACGCAGAGAATCAGCACGGCCGGGTCTTGCGCCATGCCCGGTACACTGGGCCCCCAACCAGGGCGCGTGCTACCCGCCGGTGCCAGGTACACTTCCTTCGGCATCATCAACTCGGCGACTTTAGCTTCAATCGCAATACGCGCTTGCTCGGCAGTTACACCTTCCGCCAATCCGTAACCAATGCTTTCGGAAACAAACTGGTTGCTGTGGCGTACACGATCTTCCGCCAGGCCGTAATCAAAGCTGGAAAATGTGGATAACGGAACGCGTTTGCCGTCCCGGGTAATCACTTGCAATTGGTTGAGCACTTCCGGTGTGGCCGTGTAACCCGGTTCAAGCTCCATCACAACGCGGTACTGATTCATTTCCTCGTACAGGGTGGAAACTTGACGCTGTGAGAAGGAGTTGTTGAGCAAACTGGCGACGGTGGTCATATCCACCCCCAAACGCTGCGCTGCTTCGCGGTCGATGGTGAGGTTGATTTGCTGGGTGCCTTCTTCCCTTACGCCATCAATTTCGGTCAGTTCTTTCATGCCTTCCATTGCAGTAGTTAGTCTGGCGGCCCATTTGTACAGCAGGCGAATGTCGTCCGACAGCATCATGACTTCATGTTGGCTGCGGCTGAATGGTGAGCTGAGGCGAATGTCCTGGTCTGGCCCGATCATCAACATCGCGCCCGGTATGCTGGGTAATTCCCGCCGAATCCGGTCAGTCACTTCCATAACCGACACGCCTCGCTCGGCCATGGGTTTGAGGCTGATCCGCATCCACGCGTTGCTCACCCCGTTACCGCCACCGCTTGCGCCAAACACGTCTTCGACGGCCGGGTCGGCGAGTAAAACGCGACGGAACTCCTGGATCTTGGGTTGCATCAGTTGGAATGAAAAACCATCGTCGCCGCGAACCCAGCCGGTCATTTGGCCGGTGTCTTGCTCGGGCAACATGATTTTGGGGGTGGAGATGTAAAGGTAAATATTCAGGCCGATCACCGCCGCGAGTATCAGCATCACGATTCGGCTGTGGCGCAACGCCCAGTCCAATGCGACGGCGTAGCCTCTTTTCAGGTCATCGAAAATGCCGGGGCGTTCCTCTTTTTTGGATTCCGGCTTGAGCAATTGACCGCACAGGGCAGGAGTCAAACTGAGTGAAACCACTAGCGAAATGAGCATGGCGGCGGCCAGCGTGATGGAAAACTCGCGGAAAAGTTTTTCCACTACGCCACCCATCAACAGGATGGACACAAATATCACCACCAGGGTCAGGTTCATGGCGAGCAAGGTAAACCCCACTTCGCGTGCGCCCTGGATCGCCGCCTGGAAGGGCTGCATACCTTTTTCAATATGGCGTTTGATGTTTTCCAGCACGACTATTGCGTCGTCTACTACCAATCCGGCGGCGACAATCAACGCCATCAACGACAGGTTATTCAGTGAAAATCCCCACAGGTACATCACCGAAAAAGCGCCGATGATGGCAACCGGAATCGCAAGGCTGGGAATCAGCGCACTTTGGGCGCTACGTAAAAACATAAACACTACACCTACCACCAGCAACACCGCTACGAATAATGTGATTTGCGCTTCCTTCAAGGTGGCTCGAATACCGGGTGAGCGATCCATCACCACTTTGAGTTGCGTGTCTGCGGGCATCAGCGCGCGCAGTAACGGTAGTTGCGCGTCGATGGCGTCGATGGTTTCAACAATGTTGGCGCCGGTTTGACGGCTCACGGTGAGGGTGACCGCTGAGCTTTGGTTGTGGAAACCATCGGTGTAACGGTTCTCCACCGAATCACTAACGGTTGCGACGTCGCGCAGTCGCACAGGTCCGGCATCGCCAAATCGCACAATCAGATTCTGGTAATCCGCGGCCGTGCGCAGTGTTTCGCTCGTATACACCTGCCAGCGGGATTCATCTTCCTCCAATATGCCCATGGGTCGCTGCACATTCGCGTTGCTAATGGCATTGCGCACTTCATCCAGCGCAATACCGTAACTGGAAAGTGCATTGGGATTGAGCTGGATACGCACGGCTGGCAGGGAAGCGCCATCAATCCCCACTTGCCCAACGCCTTTAATTTGCGACAGCTTTTGCGCGAGTATGGTGGAAGCGGCGTCGTACAGGGCGCTCGGGGAAAGATTGGGCGAGCTGAGGGCGAGCGCCATAATAGGCGCTTGCGACGGGCTGATTTTGCGGTAGCCGGGGTTGCCTGGCATACCGGCCGGTAATTGGCCACGCGCCGCATTTAATGCGGCTTGCACATCGCGTGCGGCGGAATCCAGGTCGCGGTCGAGAGTGAACTCCACCCAGATAAACGTGGAGCCTTGGGTGGAGTTGGAGTTAATTGCCGTAACGCCGGGAATACTGCCAAGGGCGCGTTCCAGTGGTGTAGCGACGGTGGCGGCCATACTTTCCGGACTGGCACCGGGCAAACCGGCGAAAATCTGTACGGCCGGAAAGTCCACTTGCGGTAAGGGCGCGACGGGTAACATTCGCCAGGATAGAAGCCCGAGCAGCACAATCCCGATCGCCACCAGGCAGGAAGCGACGGGTCTTTTAATAAACGGTTCTGCGATTGTCATATGTAGATTCGTAGGTTGGGTAGCTATGCCCAACAAGTGTATTTTCAGGCACGGTTATGTTGGGCATAGCTGCCCAACCTACGCTTCCTCCGCAAGTTGATTAGTGTTGGTTTTACTCACCCAACGATCAAAAAATAAATACACCACCGGCGTGGTAAACAGGGTCAAGACCTGGCTCACCAGCAGGCCGCCCACCATCACCAAACCCAACGGCTGGCGCAGCTCGGCGCCGGAGCCGCTGGCTAGCATCAAGGGAATAGCGCCGAACAAGGCGGCGAGGGTGGTCATTAATATCGGACGGAATCGCATTAACGCGGCGCGATGGATGGCTTCGCGCGGACTCATCCCCAAGGTGCGCTGAGCATCAAGGGCAAAGTCCACCATCATGATGCCGTTCTTTTTCACCAGGCCGATCAGTAGTACAACACCGATAACGGCAATCAAATCCAATGGCTGGCCGGTCAACAGCAGAGCCAGCAAGGCACCTACGGTGGCGGAGGGTAAGGTCGAGAGAATCGTAACTGGGTGGATAAAACTCTCGTACAAAACCCCGAGAACGATGTACATGGTCACCACAGCCGCTAATACCAGCCAGAGCGTGTTGCTGAGCGAGGCACGAAAGGCATCGGCAGCGCCCTGGAAACGCAACTCGACGGCAGCGGGTAAATCCAGTTCAGCGGTAGCAGCGTCTATTGCATCAATCGCCTCGCCGAGCGATGTATCGTCAGCGAGGTTGAAAGAGATTGTGGTGGAAGGGAATTGGCTTTGGTGATTGATCAACAACGGCGTTGGCCGCTGGCTGATTTTTGCCAGGGTTGAAAGCAGCACCGGTTTGCCGCTATTAGAAGTCACATAGGTATTTTCCAGCGCCTTCAACCCCTGGGCGTAATCCGGATCCACCTCCAGCACCACACGGTATTGGTTCGCCTGGGTAAACAGGGTGGCGATCTGGCGTTGTGCATAGGCGGTTTGCAAACTATTGGCGATGTTACTTACGCTCACCCCCAAACGCGCTGCCGCATCCCGGTCGATTTCCACGTAAGCTTGCAAACCACGGGTTTGCAAGTCTGCTGCCACATCAGCCAGCGCCGGTTCCTGGCGCAATCGTTCCAATACGCGTGGCACGGTTTCATCCAGCAGCGCCAGTTCCGGTGCTGTGAGCGTGAACTGATATTGGGTCCGGCTGACCCGATCCTCGATACTTAATTCCTGCACAGGCTGGAACCAGGCGGTGATGCCGCTGATTCCGGCGATGCGCTCTTGCAAGCGGCGAATGACATCGCTGGCGTGGGTGTCGCGCTCGTGGTGCGGTTTCAGGTTAATCAGCAAACGGCCGGAATTCAGGGTGATGTTGCTGCCATCCACCCCAATAAAAGATGACAGTCCTTCTACATCAGGGTCTTGCAAGATCACGTCAGCTAACTGCTGCTGGCGCTCGGTCATGGCAGCAAAAGACGTATCTTGCGGGGCTTCGGTAATTGCCTGGATGGCGCCGCTGTCCTGTATCGGAAAAAAACCTTTGGGGACGAGCAAATACAAGCCTGCGGTCAGCGCGATAGTGCCCAGCATGACTCCCATCGCCGCTGCCTGATGTTGCAATACCCGATCCAGCAATTCGCCGTAGCGGCGGATGATGCGATCCATAAAATCGGGTTTGCTTTCATCGTGCGCTGGCGCAGTCTTGAGCATGCGTGCGCACATCATGGGGGTGAGTGTGAGGGAGATGACCAAGGAAATACCAATCGCCACTGCCAGCGTAATCGCAAATTCCTGGAATAGCCGGCCAACCAGATCCCCCATAAACAACAGGGGGATCAGCACGGCAATTAACGATATGGTGAGCGACACCAAAGTAAAACCAATTTCCCCGGCACCTTTCAAGGCGGCATTAATTGGCGACTCGCCCTGTTCGCGGTGACGGGCAATATTTTCCAGCATCACTATCGCATCATCCACCACGAAACCCGTGGCGATGGTGAGCGCCATAAGCGTCAGGTTGTTGATGGAAAAGTCGAGGAAATACATAACGGCGAAAGTGCCGACCAGCGATAGCGGGACCGCCAGGCTGGGAATGATGGTGGCAGGCACGGAACGTAAAAACACCAAAGTAACCGCGACCACCAGGAAGATCGCAAACACCAGCTCTTTTTGTACATCGCGAATGGATGCGCGAATGCTGTGGGTACGGTCGCTGAGTACTTCGATGTTCGCTGCCGCTGGCATGGTTACCATCAACTTGGGTAACAATTCCTGGATACTGTCGGCAACATCAATAACGTTAGCACCGGGCTGGCGCTGGATGTTAATCAGGACTGCTGGCTGTTCATTGGCCCAGGCGGCCAGGAAGCGGTCTTCAGCACCTTCTTCAACACTGGCGACATCACCCAATCGCAATGGCGACCCTTCGCGCCAGCTTACAATCAAGTCGCGATATTCCTGGGCCGAACGAATCTGGTCATTGGCGTCCAGCATGGTGGATCGGTACTCACCATCAAAACTACCTTTTGGCTGGTTGGTATTGGCCGTGACCACTGCATTGCGCACTTGCTCCAGGCTCAATTGGGTATTGGCCAGGGCGTTGGGGTTTACCTTGATGCGGATGGCGGGGCGTTGGCCGCCGGCCAGGGTCACCATCCCTACACCCGGTAATTGGGCGATTTTTTGGGCCATGCGCGTATTTACCAGATCGTACACTTCCGGCAGGAGCATGGTTTGCGAGGTGATCGCGAGCGTCATAATCGGTGCATCGGCAGGGTTAACCTTGCGGTAAACCGGTGGTGTAGGCAGATCGCCGGGCAGCAGGTTGTTGGCAGTATTCAGTGCGGCCTGGACCTCCTGCTCGGCCACGCCCAAATCCACTTCCAATAAAAATTGCAGGGTAATAATGGAGGCACCGGTTGAGCTGGTGGATGACATCTGCTTTACACCCGGTATCTGCCCCAGGCTGCGCTCCAACGGCGCGGTGACGGTACGAGCCATTACATCCGGGCTGGCACCGGGGTTGAAGGTGAAAATCTGGATAATCGGGTAATCCACTTGCGGCAAGGCCGCGACAGGCAGCAAGCGATAACCCAGCAGGCCAGCCAGTAAAAATGCCAACATCACCAACGAAGTAGCAACAGGGCGGAGGATAAAAGGGCGCGATAAACTCATTGGATCGTCTCAATACTTGGCGGGGCTTATTACTCTGCCTTGGGTTGTTCCTGTTCAATGACCTTCACGTCTTTACCCGGCCACAAGCGGTCAATACCTTCCAGGACCACTTGCTCCCCCTCTTTTAACCCTTCCAGAACAGCGATGCGATCCGCCTCCAGTGCGCCGAGTTTGATCGGGCGCATTTGCGCTTTGCCATCATCGATGGTGTATACATAAGTTCCTTTGGAACCGTATTGCACTGCATCGGCCGGAATAGTCACTGCGCTATCCAGCGTCTGGAGATGCAGGCGTGCATTAATAAACTGGTTGGGAAAGAGGCTGTCATCAGCGTTATCAAACTCGGCTTTCAAACGCAGGGTGCCCGTAGTGGCATCAATCTGGTTATCCAGCGTTGTGAGTTTGCCGGTTGCCAATTGCGTTTGCTCGCTGCGATCCCAAGCCTCAACCGCCAGAAATTCGTTAGCGGTGCTGGCGCGGGTATGGGCCTCGCGCACGGCAATTAACTGGTTTTCGGGAATGGTGAAGATTACGGAGATGGGTTGTGTTTGGGTGATCGTTACCAAACCGTTGCTATCGTTGGCATTCACCAGGTTACCGACGTCCACTTTACGCAGGCCGGTGCGGCCGGAAATGGGCGCAGTAATACGGGTGTAGGAGAGCTGTAACCGTGCATCTTCCAGCTGGGCGCTGTGGCTTTTCAGTGTGCCCTGGAATTGATCCACCAGGGCTTTTTGTTTGTCGTACTGCTGTTTGGCAATAGAGTTGTTCTTGAGCAGGCGCTCGTACAGCGCCAGATCCTCTTCGGCATTTTTCAGTTGTGCGCGGGTTTCTTGCAATGCGCCTTCCGCCTGACGCAATTTAACCTGATAGGGAGCCGGGTCAATTTCAGCCAGCAAATCTCCGGCTTTTACGGATTGTCCCTCGATAAACTTCACATGGGTTAAGGGACCGCCTACCCGGGGGCGCACGGTAACGGTATTGAGCGGTGCTACCGAACCTATTGCTTTCAAGTGAACTTTCAAGTTGCTGCTACTAACCGGAACGACATGTACCGGAGTAGGGCCCATCCAGGGGTTTGGCGGTGGTGGTTTTTTTTCGGCGGGTGTACGAAAGCCAAAATACCAGGCCAGTAATAACACCAGCACAATAACCACAGCCAATAACCAGCGCTGACCACGCGACAGGCGATTTAACGAAGCAAGCATGAACACATCCATCGGTTGATTAATTTGAAACAGTTTTTTATCCGATTGTTTATAACCGAACAAAATGAAATTTGCGGCATTAAAGCGGGAGGCTAGTATGCAAGGAATAAGCCTGCAATGGCTTTTACATTTCTCGACGAATAGTTGCAGAAGTTGGCCGCAGCGCCACTCTCTATTCAGTACGACAGAACCTCATCCATTTATTTTTTCCATGTGTGTAATGAGTTTGTTGATTTCCGTATCAATTACTTCACTACTGTTAATCAATAAATGCATGCGTTCTTCGAACTCATTGATTGCGTTATCCAGAACAATAGCACCCGGGCCTTCCAGCTCCAGCAGGTGATAGGCCTTCCGTAGCTCATTAATAAAATGGTTGAAAGTTTTGCGGTTTTCTTCAACCTGGTAAGCGTATTGGATGTCCAGGTCGGACAACAGGTTTTTGGTGAGGCTCGTCCATTCGGCATTGTCTGGAGAAGCAGGTTTGCGTTTGTCGGATTCGATGCGCCTGATACATTCATCGGCAGTACATACTAAACCTTGCAGGCTGGTTTCCAGTATCGGGTGAACATCGGGGGGTGATGGCAATAACATGACGTGAATTTTGGAATAGGTAAACAATGTACCTTCATCCAGGTGGGTCACTTGATCGGTGAAATTGGTTGAGCGCGATAAGTCTTTCAAGGATTGATCAAACAACGCAGCAGGGAAATATTCTGCCCGCCCGGCAGATGAATAAATACCAAAGCCCATAGGAGCATGAAACGCTTTAATAAATTGCACCAATTGCCTCCCGAGCAATTCCACGGAATCGCATTTCATTAAATCCAGAATCAAACGGTTGATGGCATGGAGCTGTTGATAATGAACGACGGTTTTTTCCAATTCCGAAGTAATCATAGTTAACTCGTCATTAAGTGCCCCAGGCTGCGCCTGGGCTTCGCCCACCATTCGTTCGGTGCGTTGTTGTAATTGCGAATATAAATGATCAACTTCGTTTTCCAGCGTATCAATACAGTTTTGGCATTCCTTCACCAGTTTTTCCAGCCGGACAATTTCCTGCTCTTTTTTCTGCGTAACTTCGCCAGTGTCGCTGGTGTCAATCGATCCGCGCAATGCAGAAATTTCCCGCTCAAGTTGTGCAATGATGTCGCGTTGCCGCCGGTTGTTGTCGCGCAATAAATGAATTTCCGCAATGATATTTTTTTGCTCGACCAAATCCATATTGTCAAAAGAGATTACCTCATCGCCGGTTGTACTTGCTTTGGTATCACGCAACATCAATGCGTAGTTAGTGGCTTGTTGCTTCGCATCCTTCAATTCTTTTTTCAAATTGCCAATATATTGATCTGATTTAAATAGCTCGATTTCCAGCATGTTTAACTGGTCTTCCATTTTTCTCCGGTCATCCGCAGAAAAAGTAGAAGGATAGGTTTTTAACTCTTGCAACAAACTTTGCAAGGGAGGCATTTTCTGGCTGGAAATATGATCGAGCTGTCCGTAGGCCTTGTCTTGCCATAAACCGTGTTCCTGTGGTTGAACGGATGAATGGTCATGCTGCAATTGTTTCAGGTTATCCAGCATGCTTTGTAAACTGGCGATGGTGCGTTGGCTATCTGCCTGGTATTGCTCCAGTTCCTGTTGGTAATCCTGTAAACGCTGTACTTTGCGTCGCAGTGATTTGTTTTCTTCTTCATAACCTTTCAGTGCAGCAACCTTGTCTTGTAGCACCCGCATGCGGGTATCACGCACTTCCTGTTTATGGGAATTTTTTTTGTCTTGCCAACGCACAATATCGGCGAGTTTTTTTTCAAACATACCCCAGCCGGCGTGGGTGATGCCTCTATCTTCATACACCTCTTTTTCGGCCGTGAGATAAACACTTCGCAATGCGGCAATCCTGCCACTGAAAGGATGGTTAATGTCAAAGTGAGGATGTACAGAGCGGGTGTACTTTTCGTAGCGTGCCAATGAATCGGCCAGTGATTGTTCTAAATAGTCGGCAATTGAAGGAGCCAGGTCTGTATGTTTATTGTTTGCATAAAAGTTTGCGTCGTTTCTATTGTTGTCTTCGTAGGCTGATTTAATTTCGTTAAATTTTTCCAGTAATTTTTTTATCAGTTTTTTTTGTTTGCGGATGTAATGGAGGATGAAAAATAATAGCACCAGCAGGGCGAGGATAACTTCCCCCATAATAAGTACAGGTAGCGATAATTCAGAAGCCATAGCGCTGCAACTTAAATAATCAATAGTCAATTGAAGCCTAGCATAGGGACGGGAATCGCTTGATTTTAGTTGTTTAGGCGACAGGGCAATATTTGTAAACGTTGAAAAATTTCATCAGTGTAATTGGTTGTGATTAATTTTTATTTGTAAAAAACCTCTTGGGAAATTTTAAAACGGCGACTTGAATTGGGTTTGCCAAATCATTTACATCACAATGTTTGTAAATGTTAACTGGTTCTCAGTATTCGTTCGTTGAAACCTCAAAAATGACAGCGCTGTCTTTGCAAGTAAGACAAATAATAAAGATAAGAAAAATAATTTTTTAAGCGACAAATACAACTCTCCAAGCAAATCATCCGTGTCCCAGCCGTTTACGGGGCGAAATAATTTTTACGGTGCGATGTAGGCGCCAATCGAAGTAGTGGACCACCAGTTCAGTAACAGCTTATCAAGTGTCGCTGGCTTGGCTGTTTGCATTGCAAACGACAGGAGTGGATGTCTTAACAAGCCTTCTTCAGGCTTTCTAATAACAAGGGTACAAACCCTTTTTGTCCATGTTTTATCCAAGGAGCTAATAAATGACTACTCCGTCCAACAAAGGCATGCGTATGACCCTTTTGGGTCTTGCTGTGCTTGCCGCCAGCTACGGTAGCAGTGCGTCCGCTGCCTGTAGCTACGTAATTACTAACGAGTGGAATTCCGGCGCGACCGGTGAAATTCGTGTAACCAACTCAACGTCCGCCGCCATCAACGGCTGGTCTGTCAATTGGCAATATGCTACCAACCGCCTGAGTGGTTCGTGGAATGCCAATGTAAGCGGGAGCAACCCATACACCGCCACTAACCTGGGTTGGAACGGTACTCTGCAACCAGGCCAGACCGCCAGTTTTGGCTTCCAGATTAATAAGAATGGTGGCGGCGCTGCTGAACGCCCAATGCTGAACGGCACGATTTGTGATGGTTCATCGTCATCAACACCATCGTCAACGCCGACAACATCGCGTTCTTCTTCATCCGTAACAACCAGCATTTCCAGTTCACTGGGTAATTGCTCTGCACAACAATGTAACTGGTACGGTACCCTTTACCCTGTTTGTGTAACGACCACGAGTGGTTGGGGTTACGAGAACAATAGAAGTTGTATTTCCCGCGCTACTTGTACCAGCCAACCAGCACCGTTTGGTTTGGCGAACTGCGGCACGTCGTCCAGCGTAGTAACCTCTACCAGTCGTTCAAGCAGCAGTCGTTCAAGTTCCTCGTCGGTAATTCCGTCAACTTCACGCTCCAGTTCTTCAGCTCCGCCGAGCTCGCGTTCAAGCTCATCTTCGTTGGTTCCATCAACAACCTCATCCTCGTCATTGGCGCCAAGCTCTCGCTCCAGTTCGAGTATTAGTTCATCGGTATCCAGCGTTACTCCACCTGGCACTGGCAAATTCCGTGTTAATGCCCAGGGTAACCTGACTAAAGATGACCAATTGTTGCCAGCTCGTTGCGGTAACTGGTTCGGTTTGGAAGGTCGCCACGAGCCATCCAATGACGCTACCAACCCAAGTGGTGCGCCAATGGAGATGTACGCCGGTAACATGTGGTGGGTGAATGACAGTAAAGGTTCGGGTCGTACCATCGACCAAACCATGAAGGAGTTGAAAGCGGCCGGTATTACCATGCTGCGCTTGCCAATCGCTCCGCAAACGTTGGAGGCTAATAACCCCCAAGGTATGGAACCCAACCTGAAAAATCACCAATCGATCCGTCAAACCAACGCTCGTCAGGCGCTGGAGGATTTCATCAAGCTGGCTGATCAAAACGATATCCAGTTGTTCATAGACATCCACTCTTGCTCCAACTTTGTGGGCTGGCGTGCGGGTCGTATCGATGCGCGTCCACCTTATGTGGATAAAGACCGTATCGGTTACGACTTCAAGCGTGAAGAGTATTCCTGTGCTTCAACCGGTAACCCAAGTGGCGTGACCAAAATCCACGCATACGATAAGGCCAAGTGGTTGGCAAATATCAAGGAAATTGCAGGTTTGCCTGCGAAACTGGGCGTGGACAACCTGATGGGCATCGATATTTTCAATGAGCCATGGGACTACACCTGGGCTGATTGGAAAGCGCTGTCTGAAGAAGCATTTGCCGCTATCGATTCAGTCAACCCGAATATGCTGATCATAGTGGAAGGTATCTCCGGTACCGCAAACAACCAGGACGGCACGCCCGATACCAAAGTGGAAGTTCCACACGGTAGTACGGACCTGAACCCGAACTGGGGTGAGAACTTCTTCGAAGCAGGTGATAACCCACTGAACATTCCCAAAGATCGTTTGGTATTGTCACCACACACCTATGGCCCATCTGTGTTTGTACAAAAACAACATATGGATCCAGCCCAAACCGAGTGTGTGGGTCTTGAAGGTGATTCCGCTGCTGAAGCAGATTGCCGCGTAGTGATTAACCCAACCCTGCTCGAACAAGGTTGGGAAGAGCACTTCGGTTACCTGCGTGCACAAGGCTATGGCATTTTGGTAGGCGAATTTGGTGGCAACATGGATTGGCCAAACAAAACCAGCCAGGCTGACCGTACTGCCTGGAGCCATATCACCACCAACGTAGATCAACAGTGGCAAGTCGCTGCGGTTAACTACTTCAAGAAGAAAAATATCCACGCGTGCTACTGGTCAATGAACCCGGAGTCTGCCGATACCTTCGGCTGGTACCTGACTCCATGGGACCCAGTGAGTGCCAACGACAAGTGGGGTCAATGGACCACGCTTGACCCACGTAAGACCGAGTTACTGAACTCACTGTGGGGTCGTTAATTTGGATCATTAATTCAAAGTAATTTGAATTAATTACCAAAAAAGTGCCCGGATTCGAGCAATCGAATCCGGGCTTTTTATTGGTTACAAAAAAGTAATAACCGTATTCGCGGTTTGCAGTTGAGTATTTGCGTAATCCTTCGCAATTTGGCGGTTAAGTCTTGTTGAACAGCTGCAAATGCGGGAGCGCCAACGGATAATGGCATAAATGTTGTTTCCAATATGTCGCGCGAATTTCCGTAGCTTTAAGTGCAAGCTCCCACCCTGTTAGCAGTCGTTACAGTTCCCCGCTTAAAGGAGTAATCCAATGCAAAATTCGAATAGCTTTCGTGTCGATATCCAGGGGCTGAGGGGAATAGCGGTTTTACTTGTGGTTTTATACCATCTGGATGTCCATTGGTTGTCGGGTGGCTACATCGGCGTCGATATCTTTTTTGTCATTTCCGGTTACTTGATTACCGGCCATTTAATTGAATCGCTTGATTCAAAACGGTTTAACTTCGTTGACTTCTATGCGCGCCGTGTACGCCGCATAATCCCGGCATCACTCTTTGTGTTGTTATGTACAACCGTAGTGGCCTGCTTTGTGATGCCGCCGTTGTTACTTCCCAAGTTACTTAAAGAATCCATTGCAACAGCCATCTATTTACCCAATATTTTTTATGCGCTTCAGCAAACGGATTATCTTGCGGAAACCACTGTCTCCCCGTTGTTGCATTATTGGTCGCTCGGTGTGGAAGAGCAGTTTTATTTCATGTGGCCCCTGTTGTTATTTGTGTGTTGGCGTTTTTGGGGCAGTAATAAAAATTATGTGATAACCATTTTATCGGCATTATTGTTAGTGTCGTTTATTGCCAATGTGTATTTAACCAAAACGAGCCAATCCTGGGCGTTTTTCCTGGTGTTTACGCGTGCCTGGGAATTGGGAGCCGGCGGGTTGTTGGCATTTGCCCTCAAGCAAAACCTGTTTTCCAATCAAAAAATACATCCATTTCTTGCAACCGCCTGTGGTTGGTGCGGGGTAGTGGTATTGGCGTTTTGTGCATTTATTTACAACGAACATACGGTATTCCCCGGAAGCGCTGCGCTGTTGCCGGTTGTGGGAGCAGTACTGATTATTTTCGCGGGTGCACGTAGTGAGCGCTCATCGTTATTGAACAAGCTTATGGCTAACCGGCCATTGCAATATATGGGAATGGTTTCCTATTCACTTTATTTGTGGCATTGGCCGGTGATTATTATCGCCGAAGAAATATGGCCGGAATTTTCAGGCATCTATGCCATTGTGAGTTTATTTATTGTGTCGGTTGCGTTGGCAGATATTACGTATCGTTGCATTGAAGAACCATTCCGCCATAGTGGTAGCCGCTTATATATCGGTGCTAAACCCGCGCTTGCGGCTAGCATGGCTGGTTCGGTATTTATCGTACTGTTGGCGGGTGGTTATGGTTATAGCATTAAGTCCCAGCCGCTATTTACCGAACAGCTTGCCGCTGAATACCAGCCACAGGTTAATCCGGAATTTACGAGCTTTGTTCCCAAAAACCTTGTGCCCAATTTGCGCAAAGCGAGCGATTCAATCTCTATCATTTACAACGATGGTTGCCATGACGATATGTTTACCGAAGATGCTCGCGGCTGTATCTATGGCGACAAAAACGCAGAAACCATCTATGTATTATTTGGCGATTCCCACGCAGCACAGTGGTTCCCTGCATTGGAAAAGTATTCCCGTGAAAATAGTATTCGCCTGGTGACATTTACCAAAAGTGCTTGTCCGGCAATTGATGCATTGATACTGCGTCAAGGTGTTGAGTATTCAAGTTGCCATGAGTGGCGAAAAAAAGCGGTGGAGAAAATTAATCAATTAAACCCGCAGTTGGTCATCCTTTCCAATTATCAGGGGTCAATTGAAAGAATTGTTGCTGAGGATCGCCAGAAAGAGTGGGGCGAAGGATTAGCACGTATGTTTAAACTTTTACCTGCAAATTCCCAAATTATTGTTATTGGTGATACGCCCGGTTTTGAGCGCACACCGGCGCTGTGCCTGTCCAAAAATCTGGTAACAACCCTGCAATGCCAGCGCTCGAAAGAGCGAACGGTTAATGCCGGGCTAGCGGCACTGGAAGAGAAGGTTGCTTTGGCTGGTAACAAGCATTATGTCAATATGAATAACTATTTGTGCGCAGGCGATACTTGCGGCCCGATTATTGGCAACATTCTGGTCTATCGTGACCAGCACCATATTACGGTTGAATTTAGTGAACGGCTTGCCGATGTGCTAGGCGCTGCAATCAAACAAAAATTGAATCCATCACTGGCGCAACATCATTAGTTTTTTATTCCGATGATTATTTTTTCAACCAGGGTTTAAATAAACCGTAGCGCCAATTGCGCATAGCCATTACTACACTAACACCATTGCGATGTTCCAGCGGCAGGCTTGAGTCCTGCTGGTTCAACTCTTCAAACTCACGTGCGAAGCGTTTTAATTTTCGCTGGAACTCCTGATTGCTGGCGGGTGATAACATTCCATTCAATACAATCAGGCATTCCTCTTTTGCTTCAAAACGCGAATTAAAAAACTCCTGCGCTAATTTTTCCTGAAAAAACTGCTGGATGGGGCCTCCTTCACGCCAACTAAAATTATTGGCTACGCGTAATTTAATTTTATTTTTTGGCAGTAACTCGATAATTTTTAGTTTATCCAACCGGATAAGTTTTTGCAGGCACTCATGTTCATTCAATGTGTACCACGCAAGTATGTCTTCCATCGACCAGCGATTCAGCACACATACCGCCACCAGCAACAACCCCAGATCCCGGGTAATTTCCTCTTCCTGTTCCAGTGTTAGTTGCTGTAGTCGGGATTGTTGATCGCTCATCAGCAGCACCAACTCTGAAATTTCCATTCCCATTAACTGGCAGATTTGTTCAAGGCGCTGCAAGGACAATTGTTGTTCGGAAAACAGGCGCTTCACACTTGCCTCAGTCAGTTGTAAGTGGTCTGCAACCCGGGCATAGGTGAGGCCATGGCTTTTAAGGGTTTTCTTTAACGTCGCTAGCAAACTATTAATTTGAGGCATGGTGGATTATTTGCGCATGATGGTTGATGAATGTCGTGAGAGTAAAACGTCGTTTGGGAGGAAAGGTAGCAAAATACGCTACCCATTGGCCATTAAAACTCTACTTTGTATAAACAGGTAGAAAGTTATTGGTAGCTTGGGCATTCTTGCCGGGCGTTAAAAACCGGCTACTCCTGCGCCGCTGCAGGTAAAAGGACGCCGACCATAATTCCCGCTCAACGCCTTATCCAGCGTCATATTTTTAAGACGGGTTTAAGGCGAATTTAAAGGAGAGTCATTACTGTGCAACCGCTCTTTCGCATTAAGGGTTTCATGCCTTATCTGCTGGTGTTGTTCGTCAACGCATTTATCGATTTGGGCCATAAAATTATTATTCAAAATACCGTCTTTAAAATGTATGACGGCACTACGCAAGTTATTCTGACGGCGCTGGTCAATGCCCTTATTTTGATTCCCTTTATTTTATTGTTCTCTCCTGCCGGATTTATTTCAGACAAATATCCCAAACATAAAGTTATGCGTTACAGCGCCTGGGCAGAACTTGCAGCAGTGCTAGTCATTGTATTGGCGTATTACCAGGGCTGGTTTTGGCTCGCCTTTGCCATGACATTGATGTTGGGTATTCAGGCTGCCATTTATTCACCCGCGAAATACGGGTATATACGTGAGCTTGTCGGTGATATTCATCTCGCCAGTGCCAATGGTGTTGTGCAGGCGCTCACGATTATTTCCATTCTCGGGAGCACCTTTGTATTTTCGGCGTTGTTTGAAATGCTGTTAAAAGATGCGGTAATTACCGATGCTAATTCCATCATCACACATATTGCGCCGCTCAGTTGGGCATTGGTGGCATTTACACTGATTGAATTATGGATGGCCTATCAGTTACCTGATCGTCATGTTGCAACAGAAAAACAAACACAAACATTTGCACTGAATAAATACATGGCGGGTGCCTACCTTGCACAGAATTTAAAAACCCTGACGGCCAAGCGTGCCATTTGGTTATCCATTGTTGGCCTCACCATGTTTTGGGCAATTTCCCAAGCGGTTTTAGCTTCCTTCCCCGCATTTGCGAAAGATGTATTGCATGAAACCAATACGCTGGTCATCCAGGGAATTCTTGCCTGTACCGGTATTGGTATTGTGCTTGGCTCTCTTATCGCGGGAAAACTTTCCAAAAATTACATTGAGTTGGGTTTGGTTCCCGTTGGTGCAATGGGGTTTGCGTTATTGCTCGGTTTATTGCCCGCACTGGATTCGCGTGTGCTCATGGGGCTCACTTTTATGGCGATGGGGGTGCTTGGTGGTTTGTTTATTATTCCGTTAAATGCATTAATCCAGTACCACGCGAAAGCAGATGAATTGGGTACGGTACTTGCCGGTAATAACTGGGTGCAAAATATCGGCATGATTGCCTTTCTCGGGTTAACGATGTTGTTGGCAAGTATTGGCCTTTCCAGTGCACAGTTATTTGCGTTATTGATGTTGGTTGCTCTGGCGGGTGCATTATTTACTGTATACGAATTACCGCACTCGTTGACCCGCATTGCGGCAGCGTTATTGGTACAAGGTAAATATAAAATCAATGTGGTTGGTTTTGATCATTTACCAAAAAGCGGCGGCGTTTTATTGCTGGGGAATCACATCAGCTGGATTGATTGGGCAATGGTGCAAATCGCTTGCCCACGCCCGGTTCGGTTTGTGATGTTGCGTTCTATCTATGAGCAATGGTTCTTAAAACCCATCTTCAAATTTTTTGGTGTCATCCCTATTAGTAGCGGACAAAGTAAAGAATCGCTGCAAAAAATTAATGAATTACTCAAAGCCGGAGAGGTGGTGTGTTTATTTCCGGAAGGTGCAATCAGTCGCACCGGTTCACTAGGGTTATTTCACTCAGGCTATGAGCGTGTTGTTGATGAGGTTGAGGGCGTGATCGTTCCATTTTATTTGCACGGCTTGTGGGGAAGTCGTCTATCGCGTGCGCGTAGCGATAAGCTTCGCAAAAATACCGCGCGCGGATTGCGCCGTGAAGTGGTAGTGACATTCGGTCAACCACTACCCATGGAAACCAAAGCGGAACAATTAAAACAAAAAGTATTTGAGCTCTCTTTTGATGCCTGGGAGCATCAGAGCCAAGAGTTTGATCCTATCCCGTTAGCGTATATTCGCTCTGCGAAAGAACACCTGGGTGCAACCTGTGTCATCGATACTAATGGCACAGAGTTGAGTAATGCAAAAATGCTGGCTGCAACGGTAGCGTTCGCGCAACAAATGCGAAAACTTGATAGGGAAAAAAATATTGCGATCCTATTGCCAGCCAGTAGTGCTGCAACCATTGCAAATATCGCTGTTATGTTGAATGGCCAAACCGCAGTAAACCTGAATTTTACTACCAGTGTTGCGGCGATCCAGGCGGGTGTTAAAAATGCGGCAATCAAAACTGTTTATACCTCGGAAAAGTTTATCGATAAATTAAAAGGCCGGGGTTTGGATACTGATGCAATGCTGCAAGACATGCGTGTTGTGTATATGGAACAGTTGAAAGACCAACTTTCCAAGGCAACTTTTATTACGGGTTTTATAGGTGCACATGTTTTATCCGCCTATCTGTTCTATCGCATCTTTGGTTGTAAGGTGAGTGTGAATGACCCGGCCGCCATTTTATTTTCCAGCGGGAGTGAAGGCACGCCGAAAGGTATTGTATTAAGCCATCGTAATTTCATGGCAAACATCAAACAAATCAGTGATGTGTTGAAAACACGTGATGATGATGTCGTTATGGGAAGTCTCCCTCCCTTTCATTCCTTTGGTTTAACCGTTACTACGTTATTACCGTTGATTGAAGGTATTCCGGTTGTTTGCCATCCTGATCCTACCGATGTAGTAAATATTGCTAAAGCGGTATCACGGCATCGCGTCACTGTAATGTGCGCCACAGCGACATTTTTACGGTTGTATAACAAAAATAAAAAAGTGCAGTCGTTGATGCTGGAACCATTACGAGTCGTAGTGGCAGGTGCTGAAAAGTTAGCGCCGGAAGTGCGTGAAGAATTTCAACAACGTTTTAATAAAATAATTTATGAAGGTTACGGCGCTACGGAAACTACACCGGTTGCCAGCGTAAATATCCCCGATCAGCTTGACCCGAATGATTGGCACGTTCAGGTCGGCAATAAGTTGGGTACTGTCGGATTGCCGTTACCTGGCTGCTCATTTCGTGTTGTTGATCCCGTGAACTTACAGACGTTACCAGCCGGTGAAGATGGTTTGATTTTAATTTCCGGTACCCAGGTAATGCTGGGTTATCTGAATGACGCAGAAAAAACCAATTCTGTGATTGTGGAGCTTGATGGTCGCCGCTGGTATAAAACCGGTGATAAAGGGCACGTGGATAGCGACGGATTCCTCACGATAGTGGACCGTTACTCGCGTTTTGCGAAATTGGGTGGCGAAATGATTAGCCTTGGTGCCGTCGAGCAAGAGATTAAAAAAGTAATCGTTGACGCTGATGTCGAGTTGGTGGCGGTTAATATTCCCGACGAGAAAAAAGGCGAGCAAATTGTATTGCTGACCACTCTTGAATTGGAAGCCAGCGAATTGCGTCAGCGTTTACTGGGGATTAATTGCAATCCACTTATGATTCCCGCGCAAGTGTACAACGTTGAATCGATTCCAAAATTGGGTAGCGGAAAAACTGACTTCAGTGCAGCCAAACAACTTGCCCTGGGTCTGGTAACAGGGGGTGAATCAGCATGAGTTGGAAAAAGGGAATGCTGGGAGCCTTATTAATAGTGGGTCTATCAATGTTTTATGTCGCGAGTCTTGAAGAAGAACCCATCGTTGCTGATAAAAGCATTATCGATTTTCACGCCCATGTCGCTGGTTTGGGTTACGGTAATTCAGGCTGTTTTATTAACGACAGTATGCGCAACAATTTTCGTTTTCCGTTTTATTTAATGGCGATGGGTGTGAGTGAAGATGAATTGCGTGAGCAAGGTGATGCTATTGTATTTAAAAAAATCAGCGAGGCTGTTGCGCAATCGGCCAGCATCAGTAAGGCAGTCATCCTGGCGATGGATGGTGTTATTGATGCGAACGGAAATCTGGATAAAACCCTTACCCAGGTGTACGTGCCTAATCAATATGTGTTTGAACAAACGCAACAATATCCGAATTTATTGTACGCGGCGAGTATCAACCCCTATCGCAAAGATGCTATCCAGCAACTGGAACAAGCAAAAGTGCAAGGGGCAGTATTAATAAAATGGTTGCCATCCATTATGTATATTGATCCGGCTGATCCGTTGATAATTCCGTTTTATCAAAAAATGGTGGAATTGAATATCCCGTTGTTAACACACACCGGCATGGAAAAATCGTTCAGTAGCGCGCGCGATGAATTGGCTGATCCACATAAACTTGAATTACCCCTTTCACTGGGTGTGAAAGTCATTGCTG
Organism: Cellvibrio sp.; assembly: GCA_035490715.1. Classification (GTDB taxonomy): domain Bacteria; phylum Pseudomonadota; class Gammaproteobacteria; order Pseudomonadales; family Cellvibrionaceae; genus Cellvibrio. The sequence continues at coordinate 32,947 of DATJLF010000009.1, read as the reverse complement.
CGCATATTGCAACGACGGGGGAATCCCACGGTGAAGATAATTTTGAACGCATATTGCCCATGTTCAAACGTTATCCCAATTTATACGGCGATATTTCCAGCCTTACGCAGGTTAATAAATTGGGTTTCATGCGCAGGGTTATCAATGCGCCTGAACTCCAGGGGCGTTTAATTTATGGCACTGATTGGCCGCTACAATTTTTTCCATTGGTTTCTGCCTGGTACCATGTGGGTGACTTGAGCATCAAACAAGCAATAACAATATCGCGCATCCGTAACCAATGGGATGAAGATGTAGCCTTGAAGCGCGCAATGGGTGTGACAGATGCTACCTTTGCAAAGGGTGCCGATTTGTTTATGCCGCGTGTTAATTAATTACGCAACCGCGTTTATATGCCGATTTTTCTTAATATATTCATAAGCCGCCTGGATTTTTTTGAAGCGTTCGGTTGCTGCAGCAACGAAATCCGGCGGCATTCCCTGCCCAACTAATTTGTCAGGGTGAAATTGGCTTACAAGGCGTTGGTACGCTTTTTTTATTTCGCTCTCCGGCATTTCTGCCTTAACACCCAGTGCTTCATAAGCTTCTGTTAACGCAGGATTGCCGGAATTCAGCTGGTCATAAAAGAAGGTTTTCCATTTTGCTTTTGATTGTTCGAATTTGGATTTTTCAAATGGCGACTCTCCAGAACCTGACTGTTTTGAGGTCGATTGTTTGGATTGGAATTGTTCCCCTTTCGTTTCCTGTTTTTTTGTTTCTTCCCGCTTTTGTTGATAATGCGGTTCTCGACTCTTAAAACCGGAACCAGGTTGTTCATTGACTGGTTTTTCATTATTTTGTGAAGAGGGTGAGGCAAATTCATCCTGTGCGGAAATCATTTTTAACAAATGATCGAACACAATACTGTTGTACCCGAGTTCCTTGGCAACTTTTTGGACAACCTGCATTTCTTTCTTCACCAGTTTTCCGTCTGTCCTGGCCATGGTGATCAGATAAACCAGCAAAATTTGAATCAAATTGGGTGTAGTGTTTTTGCTAAATTCCTGCAATACCTGATTCATGTTAAAAATCGGGCTCGTGCCTTCCTTGAATAGATGTTTAGCCTCACGCTTGCATTCTTCCGTAAGGGACATTTTTTCCATATAGATTTCTATACGTTTAATTTCATCGCGATTGATATAGCCATCGCAATTAGCAATATGCCCCAGCAAACTGAAAACGGTGTTAAAAAATGATTCACGAATATGTTGAATCTGCTTTGACATAAACTCATTATCCCTTGCATGCAGGTGGAAGAATGATTAATCGTCGATAATTCAATCGAAAGGTTTAACTTTGAAAGCCGCTTAGGAGACTAGTTCGATAGACTGAAATATTTTAATGCGTATAAATTCGCAAGGAAGAAATCGAAATTAACGCGCTCCTGTATAGATTGATCGGTATTTCTTAATGAATTCGTAGGCGATCAATATTCGTTTGAAACGTTCTGTGGACGCTGTTAACTGTTCTGTTGAAAGGCCCTGGCTGGCTAATTTATCCGGATGTAGTTGGCTAACCAGCTTTTGATAATGCCTGCGAATATCATCATCCGTCATTTCAGAAGTGACACCCAATATTCCATACGCTTTTTGTAAGTCCGGATTCTGGTATTTTGCGTGATTGGAGTGATTATTCTGGTTGGCATGCTGGTGATGGGGATTTTTTCGTGTTGTTCCCTGCGATGGGGTTGTTTGTTGGTGCATGTCATAAATGGGTTTTTGGGAGTGCTCCGGTTTATGTGGATCGCGTCGGGCTGCCGCTTGGTCTTGTGCATAGATTATGCGCAACAGATGATTGAAAATAACGCTTTTATAACCCAATTCACGGGCTACCCATTGAATCGCATGTAATTCCTTTTTACTTAGGTGGCCATCGGTTTTGGCCATGGTGATTAAATAAACCAGCATGATTTGTACAAGCTTGGGTGTAGTCGTTTTACGAAATTCCAGCAGGATTTCACCGGCATTAAAATTCGTGCTGGTGCCCGCCTTAACAAACAGTAACGCCTTGTGCTGCTCGGCTTCCGTCAATTCCATCTTGTTCATGTAAAACTTGATGCGCTTAACTTCGCTGCGATTAATCTGGCCATCGCAATTGGCTACGTAACCCAGAAAGCTGAATAACGTTTTTAAGAACGAATCGCGAATGATCTGTCGCTTTTCTGACATGGAAAAAACCTTATTCAGGTAAGAATTTATAAGCAATTAAAAAGGCGTAACTTATAGGTTTTTTATAATCCTATACGGTTTTTATAATAGAGCGAGATGGATTTTTTTCAATGTGCCCGGGTTACAACCCTGGTTGTCATTGGCTTGGTTTCATGTGTTTAATCAAACGGGTTAAGCGAGTTATAGGTGTTGCAGAATATTGAAGGGGTAAGGCTTTCAATTAGCCGGTGATGGTATCCTCAACCACGAAGTCATCTTTCTGGAAATCAAACCGTTCGGGATGCCGCATCGCTTCCTCCATCCAGCCTCTATGCCATTCCTTTTGACGGAAGGCATTAACCTTTATAAATGGATTTATTCGGTAATGTTTCCCGTCGAGGAAAGCCCTGCTGCCAGCCGTGTAAAGATCATCAATGGATTCGCGTGTCTGGAATTCAACGTCCACCGCTTCATCACGCCATGGCTCAAGGCCAAAGTTTTCAATCTGCTGCCGTAAAAAATTAACAATACTCGCTGTATGTGCTTGCAAGGAAAATTCAAGCAAATCCATTTTGAATGGCTTTTTAACCTGTATCTCGGTTCCTTGTACGAGCGTTTCATTTTTGTCGAGTGCATAGATGGAAAAATAGTCGTGGTCGATCAGGTTAATGACGTGAATTTCAATTTTTTCTCCGTTTACATCCAGAATATCGGCAAGCATTTCGATCTCCCTGGCAAATCAAATCGTTATTAAATTAACCCCAGTTTTTTTGCCAATTCGTCAGTGGCATGCTGGATGATATGTTGTGCATGTTCATGGCCCAAACGAAAAAGCTCATGAGGATCATTTGGAGATACTTCGGCGCATTTAATGGTTTCGTCGATAGCGTGTTCACCATGACCTATGGTCACATTAAATTCCGGTGTTCCTATGGGCACGCTGACTGAGTATTGAATGCCGTAATATAATCTGGTTTCGGTGGGGTATTCTTGTAGCGCGTCTGGTTCATCTGAAGTCATAAAACCTTCTTGCCCATTTTTTTAAACAATCAATTAATCAAAGGGGCTCAGCCCCTTTGATTAATTTAAAAAAGATTAATTTTAAAAACTCAACCGAGTTTAGCCATTAGCTCTTCCTTACGCGCTGCCATCTGAGCACCCAGTTCCATCAGGTCCAGTTTGGATTGCTTCACTTTTGGGAAAATTTCATTTTGCTCTTCTTTAACATGGTGCTTGACATACTCGGATAGCACTTTCACTTTTGCATCAAACATTTCGCTATCGGGAGCTGCGTCCTGAATTTGAGCAATAAGGAACTTCAGGGTTTCGTGTTCAACTTTCGCTTCAGGCACCAGCGTTTTATCTTTCAAGGCTGTTTGAACTGCTGGATAGAAAATTTCCTCTTCGATCTGTGCATGAACGGTTAGCTCCTGGCATATCTCCAGCGCCAGTGCTTGTTTTTTAGTGGCAGCACGTGCCGATTCAAATTGTTCAAATAAGTCATTTACGTGTTTATGATCCGCTTTTAACAGGCGTGTAGCTTCCTGCGCTTTACCGGTTGGGTTCAGTGGAACTACTTTTCTGGCTAAATTTGGCATAATCGTATCTCCAGTTAACACGGTGTATTTTTATGTCGTTTTTTGCGAGCCTAAAAATTTGAGACCCTGTTCAACTGAAAGAGCAATATCAATACCAAAAATACGAAACGCAGTTATTTCACCGAAAATTGTCAATGGCGAGGACGAATAAAAAATTTTATGCGACATTTGATAGCGAAAATATTCATTTTATTGAAATATTTTCAATGGTATCGGTAGGCGTTTTTCGTTATTCCTCCTTTTTTATTGAGAAAATAATTCCTCATCGTATTTCTTGGCGTTAAGTCATTGACCACATTATCAATCGCAAAAAAATCGCCGCGCTATTTTAAATAGACACGGCGATGCAAAAAATATTATCGTTTTAATAACCAATATCGCTATAAGCAATGTTGGTTAGTTGCCAGATTAATTTAATTGGCGATTAATTTAACGTAGGCGTAGTCCAATCCACCCAATCATTTTTATTCGCCGTCGCTTTTGAATGTGCATTCAAACCGCCGGTGGTGGCTGATTCCTTTTTCAGGAAGCGACGGATATTCGCTTGCAGTTGCGCTTTGTGTTCCGGGCGAACTTCGCAATGCGAACCACTGGCGACGTTGGAGTGATAGGTAATCGAGTTGGTTGCTCCAAGCGCTTTATAAACTTCTGCACCGGCTATTGCTGCGGCGTGTGCCGATTTTGGCCCCAGGTTGGCGATGTGCGGGTTATCCATAATGTACAAGCCGCGTGGTGCCACTAACGCAATAATGTGATGGGTATCTACCGGCAAGCGTTTGGTATCGGCGGTGTAATTGCTGAATGCATCACCCAACCAATAAGTTTCGCCGTAAGCACTGCTCGGGCTTTGTGCGCCTTCACCGGGAATGCCTCGCCAAATGGGTACACCACCACTGCCGGATTCAAACGGTATAGTTAACGCGATGCGTTGGTCCAGTGCGCCGATAGCAAAGGCGCCTTTACCGAAGCGTGAGCAGCCAGTGACACCAATCGCATCCGGCTTCAAAATGGTTGCACCATTTTGCTCCAGCACATCAATGATACGGCTCACTCCCCAGCTCCATGCTGCTAACAAACCTGTTGTACTTCTGTTGCCATAAATGGTGTAGAAAGCACCGGTTTTATTGGTACGGCTGCCAGATTCGGCGCCGACTGCATAAGGATCATAAGTAATGATCGCCGCACCTTCCGCTTTAATGGTTGCTGTGTCGCCACCAAATCCACCCAGTACGACGACGGCAGGCACTGGCCCGCTAACATTGGACGGCATTTCCACTTTCGCACTGAAGCTGGCGGTTTTACCTTGATGCTGCACATTGACGGTGATTTGGGTACGGCTTACCGATCCGGTAACTTGCTCGGGTTTCGGCGGTTTGGTGCCGTAAATGGATGCTTCTACTTGCTTCAAAATTTCCTGGCGTTGACAGCGCCACTCGGATTTGGAGCTGATACGCGCACCGCTGTATTTTTTAAATGGATCCGGCAAGCGTGCATTGCTGGTGGCAGCGGGTGGATTGCCGATGGCGCAATCTGCCCCTTCGTTTTCCTTGCTGGCAGAACCCGGGTCAACCACAGGAGGCTCAACAAATTTTCCACCGGTAGATGAATAAATGGCAAATCCGGCAAGTGTTGCATTGTCAGTCAAGGTGGTCAGGTCGATATTTAATTTACCATCGGTAACCTGCACATTATTGACGGTGTAGGTGTACGCCGAATCGGCTCCAATCAGTGAATACAAATCCACTTGCGACATTTCCTGCTTGCCTTCAATCGCGACATTGAATGAACGTCTGCCGCTGGTGGTGTGATAAATCTCGGCGAAATGCAATTCCACGCTGTAGGTCGAATTGGTTACCGGGATTTCATAGCCAAACGTGCCGTAGAGTTCGCTTTGGAATAATGCGCCTTCTGCAACGTTGCTGATATTGTCAGTGGTGCTGTTCGCCGTGCCACCCGTGTTAAAGCGATCTGCCTGATACTCGACGCCGTTGTAACTGACTTTGCCACCGCCGGAGTTGATGGCATACACCAATTCCGGTCTGGTCGAAATAATCGAGCTTGAGCTGGAAGAGCGTATTGAACTGGACGCAGGACGTGAGCTGCTGCTGGAGCTTGATGGCGGAACGATGGATGAGCTGGAGCGCGCAACAGATGCCTGGCTCGACCTGGATGACGCCGGTACCGAGCTTTGGCTTGACGGTGTAACTGATGAAAGGTAATTCATCAACCAGGTCATGGCCGGACGCGGCGTTCCATTTTCCTGGATCAAACCAGTACCGTCGCGCCAGGTTCTGCCCACCACGTAACCCCACAAAGTAATACCTTTAACAGAGGCGTGGTTGTAGAACAGCGGAAATTGCTGTTGCATCACTTGCAGTTGTTCCTGGTCATTGGTTTTTTCGATGTCATATTCAGAAATATAAATCGGTAAACCCAGTGCGGCGATTTGGTTCAACTTGCTGGTGGTTTCTGACAATGGGCGATCGGCAAGCCCATGGGATTGTGCACCCAATGCATCGACTACGCCGGCAGCGATAACCGGTCTGGCCAGGGTGATAAATTTATCGGTGTCCCAACTCAATACGTTGTAATCGTTCAGGATCAAAATCGCATTGGGACAATATTGGCGTGCGAGCTGGAAGGATTTAATAATCCAGTCATTACCAAACGCATTTTGTGCAAAGGTCGCCGGTGCATGGCCGGGAATCGCTTCGTTAACTACATCAATCATCGCGGTATCGGGATAACGTGCGCAGTAATCGCGAATCCATTCTTCAATTTCCGCCGCTTGTTCCGCTGCACTTAAATTGGTAATCCAATTCGGGAACTGGCTGCCCCATACAAATGTATGTGCCTTCACCGGAATGTTGTGCTGGCGGGCATATTCATAAATACGATCAAGCGGGGCCCAATTGTATTGATCGCGGGTTGCTTCAACTGAACCCCACTTGCCTTCGTTTTCCGGGGTAATCTGGTTCCAGTAATTGATGAAATCTGATCTCACGGCGCCGCCGGTGGTAATGTTGCCCACAAATTTACGCGTGGTCGGTGCAACAGACGATCTGCTGGAAGTAACCGCAACAGAACTGCGGCTTGATGCGGGAGTACTGCTGGGTACTGAGCTGGGCGTAACACTGGAAGACCGTGCTGATGACCCGGTGCCACCACTGCACACAGTACCGTTGATGGTTGGACGTTCAGCGGTCGCGCCATTTTTATTACCCTGGAAACCAAAGGATATGGATTGGCCGGGAGCGATGCTGCCATTCCATCCTATATTGGTTGCCGTATAAGGGTTGGAGCCAGAGAGGTTGGCATTCCAGGAGCTGGTGATCCGGTTGGTTGAATAGCTCCAGTTAATACTCCAGCCATTCACGGCAGCACCCGTATCATTTTTAATGGTGATGCTCGCGACAAAACCGTTATTCCATTCATTGTCCACGGAATAGGTACAGGCCGCGGATGCTGAATGCGACAGAAGCGCAAACGCAGCACCCATCCCAATCAAACCACAAGTTCGTTTTAGCGCACAGGCGATGGGCCCGGCAGCAGATTTTATGTTGTGCATTATCTTAATCTCCGATAAGAGTAGCGACGGAATGACAGAAGGATTTGGGCGCGAGTGAGGTCCAGGGTTCTGTCGGGAATCCAGCATTGGATGTTTCAATCAGCAGAAAAAATTATTTTTATAATTTCCAGCGTGTTGTCGATCAGGGGTTTGGAAACGCGAGGAAAATAACCAAATCACAGCGGGGATGTTTGTACTATCAGCACGGCAAGGGTTTGAGTGCGAAAAGTGAAAGAAAACGTGCAAATAGTGAAATGCCTGATTCGCAGGTTAATTGTAAAAATCACTGCATAAATGAGATGGGTGTCACAAATGATTTTATGGAAGAAATAGGGTGGATAACAAACGGATATTGTTTGACCGAAAAAAATTTAAAAAATAATTCCGCTGATGCATTTTATGTAGGGTCTTTGGATTGGTATAACGATTTAAATGTCTTGGGCGTGCAACCATATTCCTGTTTAAACAGCTTATTAAAATAGGGCACATTGTTATATCCCACTGAATAAGCAATCTCGGAAACATTCACTTCATTGCTTTCGGACAACAGGCGTGCAGCCTCGGTCAGGCGTAATTTGTTCAGGTATGCAATAAACGTCAGTCCTAGTTCTTCTTTTAAAATATCGTTAATTTTATTGCGATTGATGCTAAGTGAATGGATTGCCGTTTCCAGGCTTAAATCAGGGTTGGTGTATTCAGTTGCCATGTAACGTAGCAGCATATCTTTTTCTTTATCTTTCTGCGGCGCAATGGAAAGTTTTTTATAGGCGATTAATGGTTGGTCTTCTTTTACCCGCTCCCGGATTTCCGCCGTCAATACCCTGGCATAGAGTCGCAGTTGCCATATAAAAAAAAGAATCCATAGGCAAACACAAAGTGCCCCGGCACCGTATAAGTAACGCGAATCAAAACCCGATAATTTGATGTCTGTCAGCTTCACATGGGACGGTGTATCCAACGGGCTTTGTAATGAATTGGTCCATGCAAAACCCATCGTCTTGTTGAGTTGGTAACCCCGTTCGCTGTATTCATAACCAAAGCGGCTCAACCACCATTGCGGTGTTTCCAGGTCATCCAGTGCCAGTGTTACCGTGCTCCACTCCTGGTTACAGGAAAAAGCCGCTGACGAAACGCGACGTGTCACTAGATTGTTCAGGTCAGTGACTTTGTCATCAAAGCTGAATAACACGAACAGTAATACATTTTTTGGATCACAGATCACGTTGAACGAAACAGCATCGTAACGGGTTAAATCAATCTGCCGGGATGATTGGATCGCATCAGCGAAATACATAGAGTAATGCGAGTAGGGAAATTGCCGGTCCGGGTCCAGGGAAAACTCATACTCCACATTCCCGACTTCGGTTTTCAAGGTTAAATGCGTTTTACCTTTGGGCTGCGCCGGTTCGGTAGAGGATTTCCAAAATAACGCTTGGTCCCGCAAGGGGAATAAAGAAGAAGTGATTTGGGATTTTAAGAATCCAAGATATATAACAATGGCGGAAATAACTAACAGCATGACCGATGCAATAGCGGCGTTCCGATAGAATTTAAGCATCTTGTCCAACCAGCATTATTACTTATTGTTGTTGTATAACGCTGGTTATTGGAGCATATCCACCTTGAAATGTATACTAGTGTGCGTGTTTCCTCTGGCGCACTAGGAAAATACTGACCAGGCAGGATAATAAAAGGAATAGGGATACAGGTTCTGGCACGGAAACTTTTTCTACCGTCGTCCATGCTTCGTAATTATGGAAAATGGAGTGAACATCCAGTTCCCACGGGCCACCGGAAGCTCTTTGGTAAAGCCAATTGTCTTGATAAAAATCGAACCTCGCATCACTGGTTCCATTTTGCAATTTTGTATCAAACGAACCTGACGCTGATAAGTGTCCTCGTTGCGTTGCCCCCTCGTGCGGCATATGGTTGCTGGTGATATCCAGGATGAGAGACCAGTAGTACGAATAAGTGCCTTCGTACAGAGGTTCCAGCCATATGGAAAGGCTGCTGTTGTTGATGGTAGGTGAACCAAATAATTTATTAACTTCAACATTCGTAACCGGATTATCAATCTTCAATACGTTGGCACCAATAGAATTAAAATCTGCTTCCGATATTTCGAAAGACGTTTTAAGTTTGACATCTCGGAAGTCGAAGAAATTGGACTCGTCATAACTCAAATAATAATAATCGCTTCCTTCATTTGAAAGTCGGTATCCTTCTTCAATCAGCCTTAATTCAGGTGTTTCAAGAGTCACCTTTAAATGAGCCGTTGTGTGAGGAGCAACAAACCCTATTACGAGAATAAGTAGTGACAGAAAAGACTGGATAATAAGTTTCATGTTTTGATCCTTAAAATGTTTGCTTGAAGAATTTGATTAACACTATAAATAAAAGGACGATCAATCGTTAAGGCTGTATCAGGAATCGCGCAGTGTGTGTTATGGTTGGTGATCAACATGTAAATTGGATTTTTGCTTGAACCTACGTATAAAGAACATACCGCCTAATCCTGCTAATAACAGTAAAGGCGAAGTGGGTTCCGGTACAGGAATGCGTGATCCAAATAACCGATAAATACCGCCTGGATATTCATCCAATATTTCCCCTGCATATTCACCTTGAAACTCCACCTCTGTATCAATTAAGTATTCGTCCCACGAATAACCTGACCCATTCCAATAAGGTTTTTGATAGAGATAATCTTCCTGATAGAACTTCATGTAATCTGTGCCCCCACTAAGCTCAACAGAGGCTCGTCTTTCCATGTTGTTGGGGAAATTGCTATCGGTAATATCAAATGTTAACCGCCAATCTTGAAAGATTTCACCATCGATTTTATAGGCTTCAATGATAAAGCGGCTGTGGTTGATTGTGATTAAATGAAAAAAATCAGACGCAGAAACACTGGTCACCGGATTGTCAAATTGTTTGTACAGTACTTCCCCTTCGTTCAGGTTGAAATCCAGCTCCGGAATGATGAAAGCGACATCCAACTGTATTTGCTTTTCCCAAAAAAGATCTAACCCGACGGGGATTCCATCTTCAAAATAAGATTGGTCTTTAATCACATTCATAACGGGAGTTTGATAGGTATATTTTATGTAAGATGCGGAAGTAATTGATGCAAATAAAAACGATAGCAATGTAAGCAATATCGAACATAAATACTTTTCAGTTTTCATGATTGCACTCCTTTACGATAAATGACTTGGCGAGTTTACAATGTTCCTTTGGATTTTATTCGGCGAGCAAAGAATAGTCCTGCCAGTCCTGTTAATAATATTGTGATGGTAAAGGGTTCAGAAACCGAAATCGGTGTACCAAAAAGACCCAAAAGACCACCAGGGTATTCCTCAAGGTATTCGCCAGTATGTTCGCCACTAAAATCTGTGACCATATCGAGTACGGCTTCATGACAGCCCATATTCCATTCAGGTGGGTATGGACCACATCTACGGTAAAAATAATTCTCTTGATAGATTGTTGCGCGCCCCGATGAGCTACTGAATTCAATGGAGGCACGTTTTTCAGATCCTTGCGGAAAACCGCTCTCTGTAATATCGATTGTTAGCAACCAGCCAAAATAAATTTCATCCATTGCTTCCCATATCTCTAGCGAGAAATGGCTGTTATTGATAGCGATAGATTTAAAAAAATCTGATGCAGTTACTTTTACTACCGGATTTTCGAATTCGATAAAAAAATGTCTCGTTTCGTCCAGCTCATATTTTATTTCTGGAATAATAAATTCAACATCGAACTGCACTTTAGAATACCAAAACAAATCCAGTCCAGCTGGTGTACCATCTTGATAATATTCTTGCCCTCCAGCATAGGTCATTAGTGGTGATTGACCGGTATATTTCATGTAAGTTGCGGACGCATTTTGGGTAAAAATAATTGTTAAAACTGCAATCATTATTGATAAAAAATACCGCTCGGCTTTCATGGTGTTACTCCTTTAAAGTGAAAATAGAAAAGTTACATTAGAATTGTCCGTGAGACTGCAATGAGGGGGCCATAAACATAAGATTCAAGCGGAGAAATCTTAACACTTACACAAGGCAACGGCGCTCAATGTGATTAAATGTTTTGAGATAAGCAGGCATTTTTTTGGCGTAAATTGAGTGCATGCAATTACAAGGCTACATTGAAAACAGATGTTGCTCACATAAAAAGTGTGGAATCGGTCAGAAACGGTCGCGGGGCTGCGAGCGGCCTTAAGTACGGGGCCGATCTGCTGGTGAGGAAATGTGAGATAAATTGGCATACAGACCAATGGGGAATTTGTCAGTAACCGATGAATCCTTTGAGTATAAAAAATCAATTTATGGCATTAATCGACAGTGCACGGATTAACGGTTTGTTGATCACAATGGATCATCGTAAAATGGGCTTACTATGCGCTTCATATCCACCGGAAGGAGATTAGTCCTTGCTTGAAATTGCCAACCGTACCCCTTTTGCCGTACAGCTATATTCCGCCCTCGACAAAGATTGTTACGATTATGCGGTTATTGTGATTAAAGCCTTATGCCATATTGTGGACAAAGCGCCGTTGCAATTAATACCTGATAAAGCAACGATTTACCCGGCGGATAAGCATTTTGGCAAGCCTCAAAGCACAAGCGTTGAATACGCGAGTGACTTGGTAAGAACCAAGCTGCTAACGGATGTTGTTGTGAATGGCTGTGCTTACGCTCCCCATACCAATTGCTCTTCTCTGGATATCGGCATACAGATTGCCAATAAACGTATCATTCGTCGGGTGTTCGGCAACCGATTTTGGGTTAAGTCATTATCGGGCTGGCAAATGACCCAGCCCCAGCCGTTCGAGGTAATGTCGCTAACCTATGAGCATGCCTTTGGCGGCTCGCACTTTGATGCTAACCAACAACTGGTGGATTCGTTTTCTTATAATCCCGTCGGTAAGGGGTACACCAGTGTTTTGACCAACGAGCCGTATGAAGGTCAGCCCCTGCCCAATGTGGAACTGCCCCAACATCTGATTGGGCATTGGAATGATCAGCCGCAACCCGCCGCGCTGGGTTTTTTGGGTAGTGATTGGCAGGATCGAAAGATTTACCAGGGCACTTATGATGAAGCATGGCAGCGCAACAGGGCGCCATTATTGCCTGAAGATTTTGATGAACGTTTTTTTAATGCGGCACCGCGCGATTTACAAGTGCCTCATTTACGTGGTGGTGAATACATGCAATTAATTCGCCTTACGCAAAGTGGAAATCTTTCATTTCAAATTCCGCAATGGCAAGTGAAAACCTGCTTTATTGCCAAGGGTAATGCGTTCGATATTTTTCCTGTGTTAGACACTGTGGTTATAGAACCTGAAAAAATGCAGGCCCAGTTAACATGGCGAGCCAGTGTAAAATGTTTTAACCAATTTTTATTTATTGATAAGGTGATTGTGAGTGCAAAGGATGCGTAAAGATGGCTAATAAACACATGCCTGACAATATTAATGATTATGTAATCAGTGCTACCAGCTCGGTGACTGCTGTCGGGGGTAATGCCGTGCAAACTTGTGCAGCAGCCCGCGCCAATATTATCGGTGTATCGGAACACCCGGTGTATCGGTGTAAACCGTTGCATCCTGATGAAGAAAAACCGCTTCCTTTATATTGTTGTCGTGTGCCATTTATTAATGAAACACAAGAAGGGCCTGAACGTTTATTGCAACTTGCTGTACCGGCGTTGCGTGAAGCTGTTGCAAATGCAAAGCTCACTGTAGATATGCTTGCATTCGGGAAATTATTTGTGGCCTTGCCAGAACCGGATAACACGATGGCAAGCTGGGGGCTTGAGCAAGGGTTCTGCCCCAGCCTTTGCCAGCGCGTCGGGATTTACCCTATCCAATCCCGGGTTAAATTTGGTGGGCACACCAGTGTCTTTGAATTGCTTGCGGATGCGTTTAAAGCGCTCGAACAAGATGATTGTGAATTTTGTATTGTGGGTGGTGTGGATTCTTTTTTATTCACGCATCGACTCACTGAGCTGGATAAAAACTGGTTTCTGCGCAGCAAAAAAAATATCGATGGATTTATTCCGGGTGAAGCAGCTTCATTCATCGTTATTGAAAAATCGCACACTGCCGAAGGTCGCGGTGCGCATGCATTAGCTCGTATTGATGGATTGGGTGTTAGCAATGAACCTAATACTGCTACATCAGGTCGCAAAAGTAGCGGTGTGGGTTTAACAAATGCGATACATCAGGCGAGTGCCAACCGTGGCCACCAATTTAAAACCGTCTACAGCGATTTAAATGGTGAAAGTTATCGCGCATTTGAGTGGGGGCTGGCCCAGGTCAGGGCGATGGATTATTTAAATCCTGCATTTAAATTATTGCATCCCGCAGAAAGTTATGGCGATGTGGGAACCGCTACGGGTGCACTTCTATTAACGCTGGCGACTCATGATTTACAACCGAAAGAACACTACCCGTACACGCCAAAATCGGTAATGTTATTTTCTGCTTCCCATCATGGCGGCACTCGGGTGGCCGCTTCTCTCAGTTCAATTGGATGAGTATTTTTTATGTCTGCAACGATTAATGTAAACACCCGTACTGTTGTGCACAAATCCAGTGACGGAACCTCAATAGCATTTCCTGATGTATGTAAAACACCGAGCCCTGGTGGGCCTGTTCCGATTCCCTATCCCAATATTGCCAAATCCAGTGATACGGCAATGGGGAGCAAATCGGTAGCGATGGATGGCAATCCCATCATGTTAAAAGGTTCTAACTTTTCCGTTAGTACAGGTGATGAAGCCGGTTCGGTTGGTGGAGTTGTTTCCGGTGTTAATAAAGGCAAGGCAGAATTTATTAATTATTCCTTTGATGTCATGGTAGAAGGAAAAAATGTGCCGCGCCTGGGTGACATGATGCAACACAACAAGGGTGGTAGTTTTAATTCGCCACCGACTGCTGAAATCCAGCCGCCATTGCCGCAACCGCCACTTAATCCTGTTGAAGAAGAAAAGCAGGAAGAAAGTGAAATCAAACTTAAAAGTCCGTACGCGCATGATCAATTAACAAAGTTAGCGAAAGATCTGAGTGAAACCAATTTTATTGTGATGTTGCTGCCAATATTTGGTGAGGATATTCCCATCGCCGCTTACAGCAAACTTTACCGTGCGCTCAGTGATGGAAGTTTGCAACCGCCGGAAATTAAAGTGTTGCGAACAGGAATAGGGGGCCACTATGCGGCGTTTAATTCCAAACGTAAACAAATTCTCGTCATTGATTATATTGCAAATGAAGCGGGAGAAGATGAAGAAACCAGGCAACTGTTATTTATTGCGCTGGTGGAAGAATATGGTCACTTCATTGATTGGGTATTGCGCAATGAATTTTCCAAAGTAGGTGGCGATGCGAAGGACGATGAAGGCGCTATTTATTCCTATCAAATGGCCTTCATTGATGTATTTAACAGTGACACCTTACATTTTGCTGATTTGGAAGGTGATACCTACAGTGGGCCGCTTAATCTTGATGTTGCCAGTGCGCGCGCTGGTGCAGAAAAATATGCTAATCCGGACGAACAAATTCTGGATGGAAAAAAAGGCGAATACGAATATTTCGGTGCTGGCAGGGGGCATGAAGGTCACCCCGGTTCTTATGGGCATCAATCCATTGAAGCGATATTAGTGACCGCAGGTTTTGATGCTGAAAAAGATTTGCATCGTATTTATTTTGGCAACTGGTTGCGCGATTTTTCCCAATTCGTCGATCCGGCAATTGTTCGCCCGAGTGATGAGAATCTGGCAAAAGTCCAAGCTCGATATAAAAACAAAGTGCCTGCCATGGATACCAATGGCATGTCCCGTCGAGCCATTACCAGTTTGGTGGGAATACTTGCATGGCAAGAGTTTTCGAAGGAAAACGTTCCCTTTTCCCTCTACGCCAAAGATTTATTAATGGGCCCCAAGGGAATGGATATTCTGGGTGGCTATCGCCCGGAAGAACATATTGATAACCCTCTACCACCCGGTGATCCAGGCATTTGGGAAGATGCCAGCCTGGTTGATCCTGTGTTTGCAAAGCCTCCAACGCAGCAGCAATTGGCAATTAACCCGGTTACCGGTTTAAAAAATTACATTGCCACTGCGACACCCGGGCAAAGTTTTCCTTCAGCGGTTGAATATATGGCAGGGCGCTTTAAAAAAGCGATGGCAGCCGGTTATACCGATGATGGTTTGCGTTATTTCGGTGAAGGTTTACACGTATTGGAGGATTATTTTTCCCATTCCAATTTTATCGAAGTCAGCCTGATAAAGTTGGGTTACACCAAAGTTGTGCCTTGGGTAAAAGTGCCGGCTGGAACCAAGCGTATTCCAATCGTAACCGGATGCTTTGGACGTACCGATGTGCTGGCCAGTATAGGGCCAAAAATGGCCAACCTTATTCCGCACGAAGTAAAGGATTACAAATCAATTAAACCGGGGGAGCGTACACCTGTCGATCAAACGATTTTGATTGTGTTGGAGGATTTAAAAAAATCCCAACAGGCAGATAGCACGCAAAAAAATAAAAATTATTTAGGTTTGGATGCTGCCAGTTCTTTGGATTGGTATAAAAAATATTTGGGGCTGCGCGATTTAGTAAACTCCGGTAAAGCAGATTGGAGAGCTGAGTGGTTGTTCAAACTCATGCATTACAGTTTGCAAGCATTTATGGTAGCAACCAGTTTCGCTACCTATTTGATATTCCATAATGCGTCTCACTTGATTGATGATGCCCAGACGCTGACAACAGCAGATATTGGAACAAACCCTACTCATAGCCAGTTGGCAAAAGATCATGATGTCCATCATTTCCATGCGATTGCAGCTGAGGTTGCCAAGCTGGCGGTCGCCGCTGTGGGAACTGCGATGTATAAATATTGGCGCGGTGATAAATCTGCTGATCCGGTTGCCGTTGCAAAAACATACATAGCACATCCACTGGATAATACCCATGCTGATATTGACGCCCGGTTGAAACAATTTGCAGTAAGTAATCCCGCAAAGATGAAACGATCAGAGTCGTGGACTATTTATGAGCATTTGGAACATGAGGGGGAAGAACAATTTGAAAACGCTAGAAAAAGCATAGCTGAGTGGAATAAAAGGTATCAGCGTTGGATTCAGCAAATCACAGATTATTTTTCTGGTAAATAATGTCTATGCAAAAGTTTCGCTCATCTATTTTTTTAACATTAGGGATAATCACACTGCTTTCTGGTTGTGGAGAAAAATTACCAGAAAAACCATTCGTACAAACCAGCTCGAAAGATTTCTGGATTGACCGATGTGACATAAAATATCGCGGTGAAAATTTCCCGATCTCTGGTTCTGTAAATGATGTGGTTAAATTGCTGGGGCCTTATGATCGTTTCACCGAGGTTGGAAACCGGTATTTTTGGGACGCTATCGGGTTACAGGTTGCGACGGGACTGGAGGCGGGCACGCCTGAGGATTCAGATGCAATAATAAGTGCCGGGCTATTGTTCAATCATGAAGAATCCTCCGTTGAAATGGGTTTGCGTCTTGCTGATCGACCAGAAGATCGGGTTCGTCTTGCTGAGATAAACGGTTCCCGTCCACAAGGTTTTTTTCGTGGTGAATTGGTCATTGAAGGAGCTTTGATAGGACAAGAAGTTGATTTCGAAAAAATTAATGATTCACGGTTGGAATATTTGAAAACCCAGGATGGCCCTGATGCCGAGTTAAAACCAATACAATTGTCCTGGTCTGAAACACGTTATGCCTATGAACGAAACTGTGCTGATGGAAAACATATTCGTTTGATATTTAGGTTGATGTTACTTGAGTCCGGGAAACCCATGAGGTTAGAAGCTGTTACCATTGCTTCTGATAATGCTCCAGAGTAAGTGCATACTGATTAAAAGGAAACTTGAACATGAGAGCAAAAAGCTTCAATAAATGCTTGGCTGCCTATAAGGAATTATTGAATGCTGGAGAGGTCCAGTTAGTGTATGCCGGGCTTGTGAAATATGTTCAATCATTAAAAACAGATTTTTCCAAAAGCCTGCATGGGCAATACTCGGTAGGGAATGTTTTTCAAGGGTATATGGATTACACCTATTTTTATCTCTCCAATAGTTATTTACAGGATAGAAAGCTAAAGCTGGCACTGGTGTTTAACCACGTTGCTGCCCGTTTTGAAATATGGTTGTTGGGTCAGACTAAAGAGATACAGAAAAAGTATTGGGTGTTATTAAAAGATACTCAATGGATTACCACCGCAGAAATTCCGCAATATTCTATATTTGAAGTCAGTCTGGTTGATAAACCTGATTTTGATAGCTTGGATAAGCTCACGGATAACATAAGGAAAAATTTTACAACTATCGCCAGTGCGATAATTGCTTCGATAGAATTGGCAGACAACTGAAAAGGGCAGAAAAATAAGAATGAGAGATGCCATTGCCAGGAATGAAAAATGAAGAAATTGGTATTTTCTTTGTACTTGATCGGAACCTTGATTATTATCAAATCAATTTTTCGCGCCGGATTAATTGATGGTGCCCTTCCTGCATTGGTGGGATGTGGTTTTATTGCGATGGCTTTTTACATTCAAAAGTATGTTTGAGTAATTGGGACTTTGTTGATAAGGCCTACCTGCAGCAGGTAGGCCTTATTTTTTTAAGTGGGTGAATTGGTTGTGGACTTACACCGTGCGTTTAATTCGCAGCTACAACACCGGCATTAAAATCATGGAGCCGAATTACGAAAATTGATTATGTGCAGTTATTAGTTGCTGACTAATAAAACGTGATGAGGAATTAAAACACAGGTCACATTGTTTCCGACTCTACAGTCGTAGTTTGCCCCCGCAAGTCTCTCCACTGCGGGGCTTTTTTAGATAGTTACTAAAGTCCAGATGATAAAGTTATAAGGGGTATTGATACCCTGTAGATCGGTTATGGTACTCAGTCTTGTTTATATAGCTTTTTTTCGTTTCGGTGCTTTTAACATAGCGTAATATTTTTAGAGTAAAAATGGCAAAAAAATATTTTTGCACATCCCTCTAATCCTGCCTTTTTTTCCCACGTTCAACTTGTGTGCTGGTAAATCCTGACTAGCCTTGCTCATCAGAGGCGAGTTTGACCTTCGTTGTCGGGTGCCTACGCAATCAATTCAGTGTCAGGAGAGTAGTATGTGGTTACGCAATTTTATTAAATTTGCGCTGCCGGTGTTGGTCATTATGCTTACAGCATGTGGCGGCGGTAGTAGCTCTGGAAAGAATAAATCATCTATGGCTGCAACCAGCAGCGCGTCAAGTATGCCGGTATCGTCCGTTGCAGTCTCATCGATCATGTCTTCTACACCTATGTCCTCCGCTGCCATGTCCTCTACACCATCATCTACTGTGTCGTCCGCTGTGGCTGTTGTTGAAGATAAAACGCTGATTCTTCCATCAAGCCTGGAGGTAGTGACTAATGAAAATGCCAAATAATACTGCTTTTAATCGCACTACCTTATTTGTAAGCCTCACCTTGATGACTTCTAATTCTTTTGCTGATTTTAATGATGAGGGTACCGATTACTCCAGCGCGCCACAAAATTATCATGTGTGGAATGAGGCTTTAAAACCAGTAGATTTGGTTAACAGTATTCTGTGTTTTACCAGTCAGTTAAAAGCAGAGGAATTTATTAATAAGGGGCCATATCTCGCGTTAGCGGATGAAAGTGCTTGCTTTGAACAAGAGGGCGATAGCTCAGGAGCAGCACAATCGGCTGGCGCCAGTAATGTACCTACGTACACAAAAATTATTGTCAGCTCTACTCGTGAGTCAGCAAACGATCCATTAATCGTTAAGGTATGGATACCGGGAATGGGGCAGGGCGAAGAGCAAGAAGCAATAAAATTTAAATCTTCAATTAGTAAAGGTGCGAGCGCCGAAAATCCCTTTGGCAGTTTTACGTTTAATTATAATTTTTACGCATCGATTGAGAGCAATGAAGCACTGGGTGGTGGTGAAATTAAAACCATTGAGATTCCCGGAAAAATTGGATTTACTTTTTATGAGAGAGAGGCCCAGGAAGAGGGCTATCTGTTTGAGAAAGGCGCAAGTGTTGTGATGAGCAGTGATCGCACTGAGGGCATTGCCTATACGTTCAATCATCAACAGCATGACAACGAAAATCGCGGTGATTACTACGGTTTATCTTTTAATGCGAGCAACGTTCTTACTCAGACGGCAGAAACGTATGAGTTGTTGCCTTTTAATTCAAATGATAGCAATACGGGTTCTGAGGCTTGCTTGAGTAGAACTGAATTTGATGAGTCCGTGTGGCGATACAATTTATTTGATGCAGAGACAGGCGCAAAACTGGCCATTAATTCAGGTATTTCGTTTAAGTATGATGCCGATGGAGATGATCAACAAATTGCTGAAAGTTATGGTCAGGTCGGCTATTGGGGGTTGTGGGCAGAGCATCCGGAAGCGCTTCATGACGGCGATAGTGTTGTTGCACAAAACCAGAATCACAACGATACCAGCATAACAACCTATTCAATTGTGAAAGCGCCGGGCCGCTTAATTAAAAACACAGTACATGAGTTGGCGCTTGTGAATATCAATGGTGTTCAATTTAACTATTGGAATCCTGATGCGCAGCAAGCGCAATTTCAAAACTGGATTGTGGAGTATCTGACAACCAGTGATGATGGTGTGGGCAGTGATGGTTTCTACAAAGTCGGTGGCAGCAGCAACGGTGAAAATGGCCCGATGATCACTATGCTTAACACTCCTGTCGCGATAAACCTGAATACTACTGAAACGTTGTATATGAATTCGGAACAACTGGGTGGACCAGTTAAATATACAAATGGCGATAGTTTTATTACGTTCGCGCAACAGGAATTTATTAATGGTAGTGAAACCGATGAAGGTGAATTGCTGGTAGATGGTTGGGTAACATTGTACTGCGTAGAACGATGTCCGGTTGGTACCTTGGGTTCAGCGCAATTGAGTGATTGGAATTCACCTTATAGTAATCCGTCTGCAACTATTGAGGACGCCGTATCATTTACATTCAGTGTGGACGGTGTAAATCCTTTAACGCTTGTGCGTGAATCGAACAGCCAGCCTGTGCGCTACGCTGAAGGATTGACAGCGGAAGAGATGCAAATGAATAACTCTCCTTATAGTTGGGGAATACGTTCCGGTTCACTGGTTACGGCGGATGTTTTGGAAACTCTGTCATCGCCAAGGGATATTTATAATCCGGCCAAAGTCACTGTGTTTTATGAATGGGAAACTGGTTTGAATTCGTTTAACCAACTGGTGAGCCTGAAAGACAGCAATGGAAAAATCCAGACATTTGATAAACCACTCCAATTTACTTACACCCACACCGATGCAAAAGATCGCAGTGGTGATGCGGGTGTATTTGATGGAAAACTGGTGTTATTAAATTACAGTGGCAACGGTCAGCTGGGAGGAATTCCTGGCACACAGGACAGTGATGGTCGCCACACCGCCGCATTTACTATTGCAGATGGAACTATATTGGGGCCAGATAATAGCTATGTGATTAAGGCACAAGAAATTGAAGGCACGATGAAGCCAACGGATGGGGAGTGTAATAATCTAGCGTTGGCTGAACCACTGGCGCCGGTACCAACCAGCGCGACTGATAACGCGAGTGACATTGGAGAAATGCCTGTGATAACTGACGCACCCAAAGTTATTGCCGGACAAGTCCAGGTTGCGGCCCCTTGATTGCCGTTGGATTAATGGTTGTTACGGACAAAGGCGGCATGTAGCCGCCTTTGTTTTCTGCGGCAATTTTCTACATCACTGTTTGATTCTTAAGATGTTGTGGGCTTTCATGGTATTTAATTGTAAGGGTTTTATTTTCGTTTGACGCGTTCTGCTTGCTGTGCATTTTTTAAATCGATTTCAAAGGAATTATTTTTCTCGACCATTTCCATGTTGATCGACGAAGCATCAATATCTTCCGCAATGCGGAAGCCTTCGCCGAGGGATGAACGGTTTGTTTGACCGCCGTGGCCGCGCATTGAAACCTGTGAGTCATTTGTTACTCCGTAACTATTACCGCGACGGGTTCGCATGGAACATTCTTCCGCAAGCCATGCGCTGCCATCAGTTGGTGCGCCCTCAAAATTATGGTGATCGCAATCTTCAACCCATTCACTGACGTTAC
Organism: Cellvibrio sp.; assembly: GCA_035490715.1. Classification (GTDB taxonomy): domain Bacteria; phylum Pseudomonadota; class Gammaproteobacteria; order Pseudomonadales; family Cellvibrionaceae; genus Cellvibrio. The sequence continues at coordinate 11,393 of DATJLF010000009.1, read as the reverse complement.
CAATCACATCATGTAAACCAAATGCATTAGGTTTATACATACCCACTACGCTGGTGTACTCTGCATAATCATCACACGTTTTTTCCTTTGGCTGATAACCTTTGTCTCGCACGAAGGCACGCATGCCACTTTTATCAAATGTGTTGGCGTATTCGCACAATTGATTTGCATCATCACCAAAGAAAAAGCGCGTAGTGGTGCCAGCACGTGCTGCATATTCCCATTCAGCTTCGGTAGGTAAGCGAAATTTTCGTCTTGTTTGTTTTGATAACCAGGCCAAATACGCATTGGCATCGTCCCAACTGACGCACATCACCGGATGAAAATCACTGGGCGCGTACTCCGGCGTTAACCAATTCCCCGGTGCCATGTTATAGCCGGTTTTAAAGCGGCCACCATTTTCGTTAACAAACTTCCAGCAATTATTGTCCGTCATATACCCTGTTGCGGCAGCAAATTGCTTGAACTGTTTAACCGTGACCTCGTATTTTGAAATTCTGAATGGTTTAACACTCACTTTGTGGATAGGTTTTTCATTGTTTGCAAGGTCACTTCCCATTAAAAATTCACCCGCAGGTATAGTTACCATGGGAGGTGTAATCAATGGTGTTTTGCGCAGGGATTTATAGGCATTGAGTAAGTCCTGTCGTCCTTTCTGCGCAACAGCATTGCGCTCCCGGGCAACCTTCTGTGCCTCTTGTAAGTCAGCAAGGAAAACTTTTTGTGGTGGATGATTTGAATCCATCTGCTGACTGGTCTCATCCAGCGCCAGGCGAAAACCGCGATCAGAAAATCGTGTTGCTTCAGGGTGTGTATGCTTTATCGCTGCTATCTCTGAGGCAGTAGGACGATAGTGGGGACGCAATTGGTCAGGATTCGTTAACCATGAACCGTTGCGAGCGAAATGTTGGCAGTTATCACCAAGCCTCGGCTGGCCGGTTTTGGGAGCGCCCTGGTAATCAGGGTGGTAACAATCTGCAATCCATTGGGTGACATTGCCTTGCATGTCGTGAAGGCCAAATTTATTCGGTTTATAAATACCTACTGTATTTGCCCAGGTCTCACCGTCGTCGCAGGCCAGTGGTGTCTCTTGCCATTTCAAATCACGGCCGAAAAAAAGATAGACGGTTTGGTCATACCCGTTGCCATAGTCACAGAGTTTTTGTTCGTCGTCGCCAAAATGGAAACGCGAATGACTACCGGCGCGGGCTGCATATTCCCATTCAGCTTCACTGGGTAGGCGGTAGTGTTTGCCTGTTTGCTGGTTGAGCCAGGAGATGTAAGCCTGAACTTCTGTCCAGCTTACACAGGTGATGGGCGTGTATTCGCCAATGACGTTAACCATTTCAGCCAAAGGGCGCATGTCCAATTCACCCGGCTTGCCTTCTTTCACTTTGTGCAGGCATGTGCCGGTTGCCTCGTAATTGGTCGCCTCGGTAAACTGCAAAAATTCTTTTATTGTCACCGGGTAGGTAGCCAGCTTGAACGGCTGTATGCTGACTGTGTGAATTGGCTGTTCCGATGGATTTTTGTTACTTCCCATTAAATATTCGCCCCCGGGCAGGGAAACCATCAAGGGCTCCAGGGCCGTTTGGCTGCTCTTTTCTGCCGCGCACAATGTGCTGCTGAAAAGCATGAGAGAACCGATAACAAAATGACGCATAGTTAAATCCTTTGGCAGGGTTGGTGATGTTTACTGCTGCCGAACTCTATGAAATGCGTGCTTCAAGATCTTATTTTTTTTCTATTTTTTCTCCATGAGAAATTGCTGAGAAATTTTCAGGTTAAAAGTGCATGTTTTTCGTTCAATTCAATGATTTTGTAGCCGATCTATAACGATGAAATATCTGTTCAATGATTTTATGTTCGATGGCGAACAACGGATGCTTTATAAGAATAATGAAGCTATCAGCTGTCGCCACAATGAAGCCAAACTCCTGGCATTGTTCCTGAGCGACCCGCAGCGGATTTTTAGCAAAGACGACATTCTGGAACAGGTTTGGAATGGTAAGGTAGTTTCTGAACAAGCCGTATTTCAAAACATCAGTGTGCTGCGCGCATTGATCGGTGAAGACGCGATCAAAACATTTCCGAAAAAGGGGTATCAATGGCAGTTGGCTGTTAAGCCCTTTGTTGATGACGTAGTGAACCCAATACCCTCGGTAACTTACCCGGAAAAATCAGGTGTTGGATTTGGCGGGCGCATCCCGGTTTTTGCGATGGTGGTATTGGTAGCCCTTGGAGTGATAGGCGCATTTTCCTTTCATTCATCCAACACATCGTCGCTACCCCGCGTTGCTTTGTTGCCGTTGCTGGCCGAACCTGCCAGCGGAAAAAATGAACATGGTAATAAAGCGCTGGTGCAATCGGTTTGGGAATCACTCCAACAATCCGAAAGTTATTTTCCCGTTGCAATGGATAGCCTTACAGATTACCGCGACTTTTTTTATGCGCCGCAAAAATATGTGAGTTCAATCCAGCAACAGACAAACAGTGATGTTGCGATGGTGGCTGTTACTGGAATGCGTGGTAATGAAGTGACTATTCGCTATTTGTTGAAAAGTAAAACAGGCAGGTGGTCAGCGAGTCATACCGCTGCAAATGTACCTTTATTAGTGGATGCGTTGAATAAGCACATTGAATTGATTCTGGACTCAGGCATTTTGATGGTGGATGAGTTTGATTCCAATTTAATCAATGCGCGCTTAAAAATTTTGCATCAACAAGCACAGGATGATTTGGTCATCCTCGCCGCATTAGCAAATAGTGAAATTCGCCAGGGTAATCCCGGTAACGCCCTTGTGCTTGTGGATGTGCTTATTGCGACTGCCAAATCACAACGGGATACGAATAGTGAAGGTAATGGGTATGTCATCGCAGCGCAGGCTTATATTGCGCAATCGTTATATGCAGAGGCCGCCGCTGCATTGCATAACGCATCCGAATTATTGACGGCGCAGCAGGATTATTTCAGCCTGGCGCTAGTGCAACAAGCTTACGCGAGCCTGGCGTTTGCAAAACAGGATTACGCAAGCTTTAAACAATCGTTAATCGCAGGCATTGCATTTGCGCAGCAAGCTCAAGAACCGCTAATGGAAGTGGGGTTTGCTACTTATCTTTCCATCGTGGCCAATAAGTTTGGTAACAAAGAAGACCGACAGGCCTATCTGGATCATGCTGAATCTGTGCTCGACCAAACCGGCCAATCCCGCGAACATTACGGCAGTATTTATTTTTATTCAGGAATGTATGCAGATAATGATGCATCGGCTGAAAAACTTTATCGCAAAGTGCTGGCGATTTTACCGCTGGATCAACGTTGGTGGGAACGGGATCGGGCAAGAGAACATTTAACGCAATTACTGATCAACCAATCACGTTGGGATGAAGCCTTGAATCTTTATTCCGCTGACAAGCTCGATATATCAGAAGAGCTGATGGTGTCCAAAATATACGCTGCCCGGCAGGATTGGCAGCAGGCTGAGGTGCATGGTTTATCTGCATTTAGAATGGCTAATTTGAGTGGGCAGAAACATTACGCAATGGATGCATCACTTGCATTATTAAACGTCTATGCCGCTGCCAACCAGGTAGAAAAAATGCCTTTGTATAAACAATTTATTATCAAAGAGGCGGAAAATTTTTCTTATTGGATCAAGATGAATCAGGTGAATCTGGATAAGTTCGCTATTTCAATACACCAATAATGCAAATGTTGCTTTGAGTTTATGAGCCAGATTTTGACGTTCTGGCTCATACTAAAAATTATAAAAAATCTTATCCCGCGTTCAATATCGATGCCTGGGTTAAATCATCCATTCCCAGGCGAGCTTTATCTAATTGGTCATAGATACCAATGCATTTTCCATTTCGCCTGTTGGTTATTTCAAAGTGAAAGCGCACTACAAATCCGTGTTGATCCTTACATTCAACCAGGTTCAATTGGTAGTCACCTGCCGTGTAAATCCGGGTGGCTGAGATCATTATTATCACCATTGTTTATCGAAATTATTAGTTATCGAAAAAAGTAACCTTGTGGAAAAACGATATGAAGTGGTGGGAGTGCAATCAGGGCGATCCGGCCCCGCCATTCTTTAATAGTTTGGGATTTGATTTCTGTCAACGCCAGACATATTTTTACGTCCACAATTGACGCATTAAATTTCGTAATTTAAGGAAATAAGCAAAAAAATTTAAAAACGAAAACAGTTTAACCAACCATTTTTCCCTAGCTACGCTGAAAATGTTTATTCATAAACGATGCTGAATTTTTTAATTTGCGCGTCACCGTAGCTTGAGGAGAATAATTATGTACCAGCATGGCGGATTAAATCGTGTTTACCGTTTGGTGTGGAATGATTTAACGGGCGCCTTTATCCCCATTGCTGAAAACTCCCTTAAAACCGGTGGCGGGCAACGTCGTGGTGGAATTATTGGCAGCGCCAGCGCATTGGTTATTTCGGTTGCTGCAGGGCTGAGTCCTTTCGCTTGGGCAGATCCAAATTCGGCGGCTGGTGCAGCGCCACATAATCCATTGTTGGGTGCGGTGTCGGTTGCTCCGTCCGAATTACCGACACAAGGGCAAGTTGTCGTGGGGCAGGCGACTATTTCCCAATCTGATCATCATCAAATTATTCATCAAACAACCGACAAAGCTGCGATTAATTGGCAAACATTTAATATCGGCGCTGATAGCAAAGTGACATTTATCCAGCCGGATGCAAACGCTGTTGCACTGAATCGTGTTGTAACCCATGAGGCGTCACATATCTACGGCGCACTTGAAGCGAATGGACAGGTTTTTTTGATCAACCCCAATGGCGTTTTGTTTGGTAAAGGCGCGCAAGTCAATGTAGGGGGAATTATTGCGTCTACCCGTGACGTCAGTAATGAAAATTTTATTGCCGGGAATTATAAATTTTCGGGTGACGGTGCGGGTCAGGTTGTCAACGATGCAAAAATTACAGCAGCTGAACAGGGTTATGTTGTATTGATTGGTGCGCAGGTAATTAATCGCGGTGAGATTCATACCCAACGTGGCGATGTTCGTCTGGCCGCAGCCAACGAAGTTGAAATACAAATTGAAAACGGCGGGTTGTTAAATCTCACTACCACGCAGGGTACTCTCGATGGCCTTGCTGCCAATGGAGGTTTGATTAAAGCGGATGGCGGGAGAATTTTTTTAACAGCGGATGCGTTGGATCAATTAGCAAAAGCGAGTGTAAACAACACTGGCATTATTGAAGCGCAAACCATTGTTAACCAAAACGGAAAAATTGTTTTGCTGGGCGATGATCAAGTCGGCTCCACGCAAGTGGCGGGAACCCTGGATGCATCGGCGCCCAATGGTGGAAGTGGCGGGTTTATCGAAACATCCGCAGCCCATGTAACGATTGATGATAGTGCCCGTATTACCACGCAAGGTGATGTTGCCGGCGAATGGTTAATTGACCCGGTTGATTTCACCATCGCCGCATCCGGTGGTGATATTACCGGGTCCGCATTAACTACCGCATTGGGCAGCACCAATGTGACTATCCTCAGCACGAGTGGTGGGATGGGCACTGACGGCGATGTCAATGTGAATGATACGGTGGCCTGGAGCAGTAATGTCCTCACGTTGAATGCCCAGGCCGATATCAACTTCAACAGTTCAATGACTGCCACTGGCACGGGTTCACTGGTACTGGAATATGGCCAGGCAACTACGGATGGTGCCGGCGCCGGTTACTATCTGGCGGATGGCGTGAAGATTAATTTGCCCAACGGCGCCAATTTTTCTACCAAGCAAGGTTCCACTGGCACTACGGATGTTTACACGGTTATTAACTCGGTGGGGCTGGAAGGCTCTGATAACGATGGCACGCTCCAGGGAATTAAAGGTGACCTGGACGGCTTGTATGTGCTGGGGGGAGATGTGGATGCAAACGCTACCGCGAATTGGAATGTCATTAGCGGGGTGCCTTGGGGGTTCGATGCAATTGGCAGCGGATTCCAGGATCCCCAAACCCTGGAGTGGCAGAACTTTACCGGAAAATTTGACGGCTTGGGCCACACCATAGACGGTCTCTTTATCAATCGCGATGTGCGTAACAATCAGGGATTATTCGGCGTGGTGCACGGCGTCACCATTCAAAATGTGACGCTTACTGATGTGAATATCACGGGCAATGAAAACATCGGAGCGCTCGTTGGAAATGCTGCGAAAGACGCTGGCCCCTCTACGTTCCGCAATATCCATGTCACCGGAACTATTAACAGTGGCAACAGAACGGGTGGACTTATCGGGCGCCTTGAAGAGGGAATTATCGATAGGGCTACGTCGTCCGCAGTAATCAGTGCAGGTTTTTTTGTCGGGGGCATTGCAGGTGACCTCTACAAAGTGACGCTGACCAACGCAACCGCCAGCGGGCAGGTTTCTGGTGCAGGGCCCGTCGGCGGCGCGGTCGGGAAGTTTAGCGAAGGTACGGCAACTAACGTCACTACCAGCGGAACCGTCAGCGCCAGCGGTAGCCTCGCTGGCGGCGCCATAGGCAGCGGCAACGGTACCTTCGAAAATATACATTCGACCGCTAATGTCACCGGTAGCGCCTATACGGGAGGTCTGTTCGGCGAAGCAACGGGAGACTCGCTGACCAACGCATCTGCCACCGGCACGGTGAACGGGCTTTTTACCGTGGGTGGATTGATTGGTTTGGCGAATATCAATGTCACCAATGCAACAGCGTCCGGCGCAGTCACGGCCACCAGCAATGAAGCTGGAGGGTTGATTGGGCAAAGTAGCGGGGATCTTAATAATGTAGAAGCAAGTGGCACTGTTTCCGGGACGGATAGCATTGGAGGATTGGTTGGTGAAAATTACGGTGATATCACCGACGGCCAAGCCTCCGGCAACGTCATTGGCAGTGGTGATTCTGTTGGCGGATTGGTGGGCTTAACTGAGGAAACCATCATCACCAATAGTCACGCCTACGGAACTGTCACCGGGGCAAATAAAGTCGGCGGGCTGGCCGGTGCCAATAAAATGGGACAGGTCATCAATAGCACGGCCAATGGACTGACCTCCGGAACTGGCGACCAGGTGGGCGGACTGGTTGGCTACAACAAGATGGGCCTGGTGGATAACAGTACCTACACCGCTGCCACTGTTATGGGAAATAACATGGTGGGGGGACTCGTTGGCAATAATGAGAACGGCACTGTACAAAACACGAATGTAGGTGCGGCAGTAACAGGTCAGAACGAGGCTGGTGGTTTGGTCGGTGGAGGCTCCGGGACTATTACCAACGCTTTTGCGACGGGTGCAGTCATTGGTGTGGATCGCACCGGTGGTCTGGCAGGCAGGTTTGATGGCACTGTCAGTAATGCCTACGCGACGGGTTTGGTAACCGGATCAGGAAATCGCGTGGGTGGATTGATCGGTAGTGCCGGCGGCACCATTACGACCACCTATGCAACCGGTAATGTGACCGGCGTCGATCAGGTGGGTGGTTTGATTGGTTATAACTCAGCGGCCGTTACTACTGGCGAGGCAAGCGGCATTGTTAATGGTGTTGTATCCGTCGGTGGTTTGGTAGGCCAGAACCAGGGGACCTTAACAACGATTGAAGCAACTGGCGCTGTTACCGGTACCGAAAACGTGGGTGGTCTGGCAGGGCTTAACGGTTCCCAGATCAATGGTGGCGATGCGACAGGTGTTATTAATGGCAGCAGCTATGTTGGTGGGGCTGTGGGTAAGAATTTCGCCACGATTGACGACATTACGGCCACAGGCGCTGTGACCGGTACCGTCAATTTTGCGGGTGGTGCAGTCGGTTTCACTGACGCTGACACTGTCGTCTCCAATACCACCGCATCGGGTAACGTCACTGGTGCGATGAATGTTGGCGGTGTGATTGGCGAAAACCGTGGCTCAGCGCTGACGGTCTCGGCATCAGGCACGGTAACGGCGTCTAGTGATAACGCTGGCGGGTTAATCGGTTGGAGCACCGGTATCCTTGACGGTGGCACCTATACCGGTGCGTCAATTACTTCTACCGCCGGAACTGTTGGCGGTGCAACGGGTGGCAATATCGGGCAGGTCACGAATGTGACAGTTACTGCGTTGGTAAGCGGTACCTTTGATGTCGGTGGCCTGATCGGTTTCAACAACGGCCAACTGAGTGCTTCCACTGCCGCTGGCACCGTTACGGGCTCTGGTAACTCTATCGGCGGCGCCATTGGCTACATGGAAACCGGAACTGTCTCGGGTGTGACAACAACGGCCAATGTGTCAGGTGTCGATGCGGTCGGTGGTTTTATCGGTAACTCCGGCGGCACGTTTACTGATTGCCATGCCACGGGAACTGTGAATGGTAACTGGGCGGTCGGCGGATTTGTTGGAGAAAACTACGCCGCCATCAGCACGTCTACAGCGACCGGCGCGGTAACCGGTGCGGACGAATCCATTGGCGGGTTCGCCGGCCATCATTATGAGGGCAGCATCAAAGATTCCCAGGCGAGCGGCCAGGTAACCGGCGGTTCTTACACTGGTGGGTTTGTGGGTTATCTGGATGGTGCTGAAATCCTCGGTTCTACTGCTAACGGCAATGTAACGGGCGCTACGCGGATGGGCGGATTCGCGGGGTACAGCGATGGCGTTATCGTCCTTTCAACCGCGAACGGTGATACCACGGGTACCGAGCGAGTGGGCGGTTTTGTGGGACGAGCAACCAGCGACAGCGAGATTATCGACTCTGTAGCCAACGGTGATGTGTTCGGAACGGTAGATGAAATTGGCGGGTTTGCAGGTACCAACGCCGGTTACCTTGCCGGGGCACAAGCACTTGGTGCTGTGAATGCGGCAGGCGCCGAAGGCGTTGGCGGCCTGGTAGGTACCCATGAAGGCTGGATTGAAGGCGGCAGCGCAAGTGGCGCCGTGACCGGTGGTACCGATGTGGGAGGATTGGTTGGCCGGGTGATGAGCAATGACGGCGATGAGCCCACATCGATTGTCGAGGCGACGGCAACAGGAACCGTTACTGGCGTTACCAATGTCGGTGGGTACATCGGCTTTAACGATGGGGTTGAGATTACCGGCGGTACCTCAACCGCCGCTGTCACCGGGACAGATCGCGTGGGCGGTTTCGTTGGGTTGAATACCGGCGCCTTGTATGACAGCTCATCTACCAGTACGGTAAACGGCGTCAATATGGTGGGTGGCTACGCCGGTGAAAACCGTGGCCTCCTGCAATATGTATGGGCCGAGGAAGGGAACGTGACGGCTACGGGTGATATGACCGGTGGTTTGGTTGGCTTACTCGATAGCGCGGGTGTGATCGAGTTTGCCTCTGCTTACGGTACCGTCAATGGCACAACCAATACTGGTGGCTTTGTCGGTTATGTCATGGCAGGTGGCACCATTAATTATGCCGATGCCGAAAATAATGAGGTCATTGGTACCACCCAGGTAGGCGGTTTCTTCGGGTATAACGCCGGCGCTCTGGCCAATATTGATACCGAGACTCCCGTCACCGGGCAAGAAGACGTGGGTGGATTGGGCGGCCATAACGCGGCAACCGGCACCCTGAATGCGGTCTATTCAGAAGGTAATGTGACGGTAACCGGTACGGCGCCGACCATATCGGCAGGAGGATTGGTAGGCGAAAACCTGGGTGTGATATCCATCGCCTATGCCTGGGGTAATGTCGCCGGTTCAGCAAGTGGTTCTGATGTAGGTGGGTTGGTCGGTACGCAATCGGGCAATGTGAACGATGCTTATGCAACCGGGGCTGTATCCGGTGCGGCGAATGTTGGCTCGGTCTTTGGCCATATGAATGCAGGTTCAGTGGCAAATGTGTATGGTCGGGGAGCCGTTACCCAAACCGGTAGCGCCGTCGGCGGGTTAGTGGGATTGATGGCGGGCGGCACCATTACCTATGGTTATTGGAATACCGATTCCACCGGTTCAACCATGGCATACGGCAGTATGACTGGCGGCACCCTGGAGCAGGCCGGCGGTTTGAACGCCGATCAAGCACTGCAAGGCGCCAGTTATATCGGGTTTGACTTTACCCCCGAAACCGGCGTGTGGAAAAACTATGACTTTGACACCACTCCCTTACTCACCCATTGGATGGAAGCGCTAACGATCACGGTTAACGATGCTCCTATCACCCACGTGTACAACGGGCAAGGCCACACCGATGCGGTGAGTGACCTGACCTATTCGGATGAATGGGCCATTGGATCTGACGACTTGATTGGCTCGGCCCACTACAACACGGGTAAGAACGTCGGTACCTATACCGATCTTTACGGCCTCTATTCCCATCAACAGGGGTACAACATCACCTTCGTCAACAATGGTTACCTGGAGGTCACACCTAAAGCCATTGACGTGACAGCGACGGGTATTGATCGCGTCTACGACGGAAGCATGGATGTGGGGGTGACACTCGGGTCAACCGGGCTTATCCAGGGGGACGATGTCACTTTCAGCGGGTTCGGAAGCATGGTTGACCGGCACGTTGGTGCGGGTAAATCGGTGAGCGTAACCGACATTGCCGCTGATGGTCTGGATGTCGGCAATTACACATTCAATAACACCGCAGAGGCAACGGTGAACATCACCAAGCGCAACCTTGCTGTCAGCGGTGTGGGCGTGAACCGTATTTACAATGGCTCTACGGTCGTGGATGTGATCCTCACCCCGGTAGATTTGCTGAAAGGGGATGAGGTCAGCCTGACGGGCATTGGAAATATGGCCGATAAAAATGCCGGGCAAGATAAAGCCGTGACTATTACGGATATCTCCGGTACCGGTGAGGATGCAGGCAATTATGCCTACATCGCTGAGTCAGCCACGGTCGATATCGACAAATTGGGTATCACTGTTGATGCTGAGGGTATAAACCGCGCCTACGACGGAACTACCCTGGTTGCCGTTAACCTGACCAGCACCGGTGTGCTGGATGGTGACGCAGTGACTTTCAGCGGAACGGGAAACACGGACGATAAAAATGTCGGGGTCGATAAAGCGGTATCGGTTACCGGCATTTCAGGGGTGGGGGTGGATGCGGATAACTACTCATACAACACCTCTGCCATTACCGACGTCGATATCAGCAAAAAATCCATTGTCGTCGATGCGCAGGGCGTCAATCGTGTTTATGACGGCACCACTCCGGTGGCGGTAAACCTGTCTTCAGGCGGTGTGGTGACCGGTGATGAGTTGATGTTTACCGGTACCGGCGCCATGGCGGATCCAAATGCTGGTGACGATAAAGCGGTTGCCGTTAGTGGAATTACCGGCACGGGAACTGACCTCGCCAATTACGAGTTCAATACCACCACCCAAACTACTGTTGATATCGCCAAACGCGAAATCGTTGTTACCGCAACAGGGGTGGACA
>DATJLF010000008.1:0-27118 GCA_035490715.1 Cellvibrio sp. | reverse complement strand
TGCCAGTAACACTTCACCGTAATCAGTACGCAAAAACGGAACCAGCAATTGGCCTTTCAGCAAAGGGTCGGGTGAGTTCCAGTTCACATCAAAAAAGCGCGAATAAGGGCTTTGCTGTCCCCATTCAAGCACACTTAGCCACCAGGGATTAGTCGCACCGCCAACGGCCATGTGGTTGGGTACAAAATCCACAATCAGTCCGATGTGTTCTTTGTGCAAGGTATCCGATAACCGGCGAAGCGCATCTTCACCCCCCAGTTCGGGATTGATGCAGGTTGGGTCTACCATGTCGTAGCCGTAGGTTGAACCGGGCCGTGCTTTCAGCACCGGGGACGCATAAATATGGCTAATGCCCAGTTTCAGGAAATAGGGCACTAGCGCTGTGGCATCGTCAAAACGAAAACCACTGTGGAATTGCAGACGTAATGTGGCTCTTAATTCGGTCATCCTTCATTACCCTTTTTAGCGATTTTCCTCAGTATGTGGAATTTCCAGGCTCACCAGCGCGCTAAGGGGTGGCAAGCGATTTTGCTCAAAACTGACTTCATCCACCCGGTAGTTGAACAGACTGTGCTGGTTGCGCCACGGGTAATCCAGTTGCACAACCTGGTCACTCAGGTTCAGGTCAATTCGTAGTTCACGACCATTGTTTAATAACCAGCGGGCGCTGGCCGATTTGTCAGCCAATATTCGTGTGCCAGTCGCTCTTGAGCCGGGTAAGTACGGTGTTATTTCCCTGGTACGCAGAGCGATTAACTCGCGATAGAAACCAAGCCATTCGCGATGGCCGGGTTGCAGGCATACCGAATAATCCAACCGTGATTGATTGAAGGTATCAACGGCATTCGGGTCAGGGATTTGCTCGCGCATTTGCTCATCACCGAACAAACTGAAGCTGGCAAATTCATTGCGGCGACCGTCGCGCACCGCTTTGGCCAATTCGGGATTGTGGTCAGTGAAATACAGGAATGGTTGTTCGGCAGCCCATTCGTCGCCCATGAATAACAGGGGGATCATTGGCGAGAGCAGTAGCAATACAGTTGCCGCTTGCAAGGCTTCTTGTGACGCAAGCCGGGGAAGGCGTTCGCCAAAAGCCCGGTTGCCAATTTGATCGTGATTCTGCAAAAACAGGATGAATGCGGTAGGTGGTAGATGCGCACTGGGTTCGCCGCGCTGTTTACCCTTCAGTGTGGATTCCCCCTGGAAGATAAAACCTTCGTTCAGCATGCGCGCAAGCTTGGCGGTAGGTTGCCGGGAAAAATCAGCGTAGTAACCCTCGTGCTCACCCGTTAGCAGATGGTGCAACACATTATGGCCATCGTCATTCCATTGGGCGTCAAAGCCATTGCCCAACAGTGTTGCGCTGTTATCTTCATTTTCCAGCATAAGGTGAATGGTATGGTGCTTTGGTGCGGTAGCACGCACGCGCATAGCGAGTTCGACCAGGAAATCCTTGTCGCTAATAGCATGTACCGCATCGAATCGCAGGCCGTCTATGCGGTAATCCAATATCCACATCAATGCATTTTCAATAAAAAAATCGCGTACTTCCTGCTGGCGAAAATCGATGGCAGCGCCCCAGGGGGTTTGGATGTCATTGCGGAAAAAGGTACTGGCATATTGGCCGAGGTAATTTCCCTCCGGGCCAAAATGGTTGTACACCACATCAAGGAAAACCATGATGCCTAGCTCATGAGCACAATCGATGAGGTTTTTCAGGTCATCAGGGGTGCCGTAGCTGGCATCTGGCGCAAACAAGAGTGCGCCGTCATAACCCCAATTACGTCCCCCAGGAAATTCATGCACAGGCATAAGTTCGATGGCGGTAACACCCAATTCCATCAATAAGGGCAGGTGATGGATCACACCGGCAAACCCGCCCATTAAACCCACATGAACTTCGTAAATAATGGTTTCATGCCAAGGGCGACCGCGCCATTCCGTACAACGCCATTGGTAATGGTTGTGATCAACCACCTGGCTCCAACCGGAGACGTCATCAGTCTGGGCATTGGAGACAGGGTCGGGTACCTGTAACTCGCCGTTAATAACGAAGCGATATTCTGTGCCCCGGGTGCACGGCAATGTTGTCTCATACCAACCGGCGGCATCCCGTGTCATTGCGACCCGCTCACCATGCCATAGCAACAGCTCCACGCTAGTTGCGTTGGGAGCCCAAAGGGTAAAGCGGGTGGTTCCATCGTCGGGATTATGAAGCGGGCCGTGCCGTTGCGTCCTTATCGACATACACGTATTCCTCCACTGGTAATGCTGAAGTTACGTTGCCGGGAGAATTTGTCCAATTGCCGGTAAAGCAAATCATAAGGCCTAACGGATTCTTGCCAGAACTGGGGCGAATTCATGGCCCGGCAGCGCATGGCATTGAGTAAATCTTCCCGTTCATACACCTTCATCGCACGTTGGATAGCTGATTGGTAACTGGCGACAGTCGTTTCATGGAACAGGAAACCGTTTAATCCATCTTCAATGGTATCGATCAGCCCACCGGTGCGTGTGGCGATGGGTAATGAAGCAAATCGCTGCGCATACAGTTGGCTCAGCCCGCAGGGCTCAAAGCGCGACGGCATTAGTAAAAAGTCGCTTCCGGCAAACAAGCGGCGGGCTTCTGTTTCCTGAAATCCTATATGGACACCCACCTGGCGGGGATAACGGCGTGCGAGTTTTACCAGCGCAGATTCCAGCGATGGGTCACCCGTACCCATTACTGTGAGGCGACCACCCGCTTGTACCAATGAATCGGCAATGCCCAATGTGAGATCAACCCCTTTTTGTGGTGCCAGGCGCGAAACCACGGCAAACAGCGGCGCATCACTATTAGCAAGGCCAAACAACGCTTCCACATGCCGGGTATTCTTGCGCTTCGCTTCCCATTGGCGAGCTTTGAACCCCGCCACCAGGTTGGGGTCCGTACTTGCTTCCCAACTTTCATCAATACCATTGGTGATACCGCGTAATAACCCCTGGTTGAATTTCGCTTGCAGCAATCCATGAAGGCCACACCCAAATTCCGGTTGGGTAATTTCGCGAGCATAGGTTTCGCTAACGGTGGTAATCGATGTCGAAAAAACCAGACCGGCTTTCATAAATGACAACTGCCCGAAAAACTCCATCTGCTCAATGCAAAATACATTGTGTGGCAGACCAATATCGGTACAGCAATCGGGATTGAATAACCCTTGGTACGCCAGGTTATGAATAGTGAAGATCGACGGTGTTGGTTGGTTGCGCAACGCGATGTAAGCCGGTGCAAGGGCAGAGGGCCAATCATTGGCGTGGATGATGTCTGGTCGCCAGCCGATATGTCCTTTACCCATCGCCATGTCGGCGGCAGCTAAACCAAGGCGCGCAAAGCGAATGTGATTATCGTGCCAGTCTTGTCCTTGCGCGTTACCGTAGGGTGAACCTTCCCGGTCATATAATTCAGGGCAAATAACCACATAAATAATTGTGCCATTGCCCATTTCCATGCGACCGATTTTGCAAGTGGGTATACGTGCAACCCCTTCCAATCGCGCAATGATTGTCATGGGATAATTTTTTTGCAAAATCTCGCGGTAGCCCGGAATTAAAATCCGTACGTCATGGCGCTTTTTGAGTGCTTTGGGTAATGCAGCCGACACATCACCCAAACCACCGGCTTTTATCAAACCCGTATATTCTGGTGTGACAAACAATATTTTTTTTTGGTGTTCGTTTTGTTCGTGAAATGCCGTCAGTTGACTCTGGAAATGCTCAGTGTTGTCATTCCCATAATGAACTTTTGCGATGCTGCCCATAACGTCGTTCCCCAAGAAAATTACGCAATCAAATTACAACTATTACACCGGTGGTTGTCGTTCCGGTGTGGGGTGAGCATCCACAGGGGGTGCAGGGGGTTCCTTTTCGCGCAAGGTGGCACGCATTTGCGGCAAGGAATCTGGGTAGTTTTTCATAATAAAATTGATCAGGTTCTCGCGCAGGTAGCAGCGTAAATCCCAATTTTTTGATGAATCACTTGCGCTGATTAATACACGCAATTGAATGCTGTTTGAATCTGTTTCTGTCACTTGAACGCCACACACCCGGCCGTCCCAAAGTTCGGGAACTTCTTTGCAAAGGCGCGCGGCCTCTTCGCGGATTGGATCAATAGGAATCGAGTAATCAAGCCACAAATAAATAAAACCTAGCAGCTCTGTAGTTTGTCGTGTCCAGTTTTGAAAAGGATTTTCAATAAACCATTGCAAGGGAACAATCAAACGACGGTCGTCCCAAATCCTCACAACGACGTAAGTACCGGTAATTTCTTCTATTCTTCCCCACTCACCGGAAACAATGACAACGTCGTCCAGGCGAATAGGTTGGGTAATTGCTATTTGCAAACCGGCAATTAAATTTCCAAGCACTGGTTTAGCGGCAAAACCGAGCACGAGGCCAGCAACACCTGCCGAGGCTAACAAACTGGTGCCAAATTGCCGTGCGATAGGGAAGGTCATCAGCATTGCAGCGAGACCAAATAAAATCACTAAAAAGCTTAGTGTGTGAACAATCACTCGTGTTTGCGTTTGTATGCGACGGGCATGCAAATTGTCACTGACATTTATCGGATTATGTTTGTAAATAAGTTGTTGTACCGCATCTACAGCACGTAATCCAAGCCAGGTCACAGTACCTATGATGCACAAGAGTGTGATGTGTGTGAGAGCTGGCACAAAAGAAGTGTCTGGCGGGGCAGAACGCCAAACGGTTTGCACACCTAGCAACGGTATTAATAAATGAATCGGTTGACGAATACGGGCGAGAATGTCCTGGGCAAAAGAAAAGGGTTTAACCAGCCTGACAAGAATTTTACTAACAATATGGGCAACAATATAAAGAATCAGAAAAACAACAATGGCAATACCGAACAATTTTAATTCAGGAAGGTAATCTGCCCATTCGATATTCATCGTTTGTTGGTCTCCGGTTTACTGCAGGAGTTACTGCAAAGGTTACGTATTTCAAGTGATACTATTTTTCAGCTCAAACTGTCCCTACTGTGGTGAGCTTCGTCTCAGAGCGATTATTGCTACTGGCGCTTTGCAAATACCATCTACGCTTTTCGCAGCGCAAGAATAAGTTCTTGCTTATTCATCTGTGAGCGGCCCGTAATATGTTTTTCACGTGCTTTTTCCATCAACACCACTTTTGTTTGTGACTCCAATGAACCAGTCCGTTCCTTCGCCTTTCGAGTATGTGCCGCATTTTCTGCAGAATCATGACGCGCAGCGCTTTTTTTTGCGCTAGATGTTTTTTCGCCCGAACCGCCTTTGTCACCGCCGCCAGATTGCTTGTTTACGGTTGCCCACGCGATTTGCTCGGCACGATCACGTGAAACCCCTTTTTCCATATAGCTATCTTCAATATGTTCGGCTTTGTGTTTTTGTGCGGTTGAATATTTTTCTTTGCTGCCACGAGGCATGATGCACCTCCGTTTATTTCCTGGGTAACTTAGCTTTAATTCAGGGGCCTATTAGTAATAGGCCCCTGACTAAATGTTCAAATGAAACTTTTTACGTTATTCCGCATCTTCATAATCAGCTTCGCTGTCGATGTTTTTGCTGTTTTTAGCAAGTTCACTCACAAGCGCTTCTGCTTCCTTCAAGTGATGTTGGATCTTGGTTAAACCTGCAACGGCATAACCACGAACTTCAGTGTCTTTAGACTTTGATGCATCTTGATAAAGCTCGATAGCGGCTTTGTGCGCTTTCACCTGGTTATTGGCGTACGCTACATCAAATGATTCGCCATCGTATTGTTTTAAAATAGCTTCTTTAGCCTGGCTAACCAGTTCGGCATCATCAGCCATTTCTACATTTTTTTTGCTCGCCAGACTGCGCAATGAGGTATTGCTGGCAGTGTGGTCACTAATCATTTTTTGTGCGAATTTTTTAACGGATGGATTGGTGGACTTCTCTAATGCCAATTTTCCCGCCTCAACTTCTGCAATATTTTTGGCAGAGGCATCTTCAATAAAATCATCAGTATCAACGTCGGCAAACACGCTCATAGATGCGATTCCGAACATAGAAGCGAATAAGGCGGTAATAAGATATTTTGAAATTTTCATGTGTTATTCCTCTTCAACAATTTAACGTCATTAATTGAGTTAAGTAGTAAAACATCAGCTCAAACAAACTGACTGCTTGTTTCAGTTATTGTTCCGTACGCAATTATTAGGCCAAGCGCTAATGTTTAAAATAGATGTTAAAGGTTGACGTCGCAAGGATCACGAAAACAGCGAAGAGTGGAGTTCGGTCGAATTAAATTCTAACCACAAAGTGGATTTTTTAAATTTTAATCAACAACTTTTCTATAATTTTTCACTGTAAATAGCGGCATTTAAAAAGTTATTAATTGTAATAATTTCAAATGTTGTTTTGCGCGAAAATCCGCGAGTGGAATTTATGTGATTTTGACAAGTTTCGAGCTAATTTAATGGATAAACCACTGTCTAGGGTGAATATTGGGGTTTTATTAACTTATCAAGAAAAATCATATACAGGTTTTTTTTAATAAGCAGTGAGGATGGAAGATGGCAAAAAAAATGAAAAATGCGGCTCTGATGGGAGCGGCAGATTGGTATAAAGACGCAGTGATTTACCAGGTACATGTGAAATCCTATTTCGACGCTAATAATGATGGAGTAGGGGATTTTAAGGGGTTGATTGAAAAGCTGGACTATATTGCAGAACTGGGTGTTACGGCCATTTGGCTCTTGCCTTTTTATCCATCACCCATGCGCGACGATGGATATGATATTGCCGACTATCGTGCGATTGAGCCTTCATACGGTTCCATGGGCGAGGTGCGGCAATTCATCCAGGAAGCGCATAAGCGTGGGCTGCGGATTATCACTGAGCTGGTTATCAATCACACATCAGACCAGCATCCCTGGTTTCAAAAAGCACGCCATTCAAAGAAGGACTCAAAAGCACGTAACTTCTACGTATGGTCAGATACGAATCAAAAATATGAAGGAACGCGTATCATTTTTTCCGACACTGAAAACTCCAACTGGACGTGGGACCCTATCGCCGAGCAATATTTTTGGCATCGTTTTTATTCAAACCAACCGGATTTAAATTTTGATAATCCGGACGTGTTAAAAGAAGTACTTTCCATAATGCGTTTTTGGTTTGACATGGGTGTGGACGGATTACGACTTGATGCGATTCCCTATTTGGTAGAGCGTGAGGGGACGACTAATGAAAACTTGCCGGAAACTCATGCTGTATTGAAATCCATTCGCGCTGAACTGGATGCGAATTACCCCGACCGGATGCTTCTTGCGGAGGCCAATTTATGGCCGGAAGATATCCAGCAATATTTTGGTAATGGAGATGAATGCCATATGGCATTTCATTTTCCGTTAATGCCGCGAATGTACATGGCGATTGCCCAGGAAGACCGTTTTCCAATTATCGACATTTTGCGGCAAATGCCGGAAATTCCGGAAACTTGTCAATGGGCAATTTTTTTACGTAACCATGACGAATTGACGTTGGAAATGGTCACCGATCAGGAGCGCGATTATCTATGGAATCATTACGCCTATGACAAACGTGCGCGCTTGAATTTAGGTATTCGTCGTCGTTTGGCTCCATTAGTGGAACGGGACAGGCGCCGCATCGAATTATTAAAAAGTTTATTGCTGTCCATGCCAGGCACGCCAACTATTTATTACGGTGATGAAATTGGTATGGGTGACAATATTTTTCTCGGTGATCGTCATGGTGTGCGCACACCGATGCAATGGACCAATGACCGCAATGGCGGTTTCTCACGCGCTGATCCTGCTAGCCTGACGTTACCAACTATCATGGATCCACTTTATGGCTTCCAGGCAATTAATGTAGAAGCCCAGGCGCGCGACGCACACTCGTTATTAAACTGGACGCGCCGCATGTTATCTATCCGCAAGCAACAGAAAGCATTTGGTCGCGGTAGCTTGAAAATTTTATCACCTGCGAATCGGCGCATTCTTGCTTATCTGCGTGAATATAATTCTGTTGATACCAGCGAAACCATTTTATGTGTGGCAAACATGTCCCGCGCAGCGCAAGCGGGGGAGCTGGATTTAACGGCATATGCCGGAAAAATTCCGATTGAGATGATAGGCGGTACATTATTTCCGCCTGTTACCAAATTAAATTATTTGTTAACTCTGCCTCCTTATGGTTTTTATTGGTTTTTATTGGTTGATGAGGCTCAAATGCCAAGTTGGTATGTAGCCCCCGCTGCAGATGTCTTACCAGAATTACCCACACTGATTATCAAACAAGGCTTGCAGGATATTTTGCAATTACCCGCACGTGATGTATTGGAAAAAGAATGTTTGCCTGGTTATTTGCTCAATCGCAATTGGTTTTTTTGTTGGCCACCTTCAGCCTGCCAATATCAGCTTCAGCAAGCTGAGTTGTTTGGTGAACCAGAAGATCTTTTTTTGTTTTCGATATTGCAACAATCAGGTTGTTCGGAAAAAGATGAGCGTTATCATTTGGCCCTTGGTTTTATTGCAGACCACCAGGCCGGTACCTTCGCACAACAATTGACAATAGCGCGTCTGCGTAAAAAAAGAACGGCAGGTTTATTAACAGATGCATTCAGTATTCCTGATTTTAATCGGCGCCTGATTACTTATTTTAGTGAACGTACTACCAAGAGTTATGAAACTTGCGACATTCAATTTACAGTAAATCCCGAATTGCCAGTATTGGATGAAAAGCAAGTTGATGACATTCATATCGTAAATCAACATAAAACGTTCCTGGTCATTGTGGGTGAAAAACTTTCCATCAAACCTGTTCGCACATTAATTTATGGAGCGCATCCATTTATTGAACTCAGTCGACTGCTCCACGCGCGAAATTTCACTAACGTTGTTCGTGTGGTAGGTGAGGCGCGCCGGCTTGACCAGCAGGGGGCTAGCACCCTGATTATGTTGCAAGAGCATATTGTGAACCAGGGGGATGCCTGGCAATGGATTCAGAACATATTGGAGCGTGCGTTCAGGGATCGTGTTAATGCAGGCTCTTCCAGGATGAACGATCAGGTTCCACCCCTGGCAGAACTTGAAAATTTTGCACGTACTTTGGGTAAGCGCCTTGGTGAAATGCATTTGGTTTTGTCCCAGCCAGCGAACGAAGCCATTTCGGGTGTTTCCTTTATGTCGCGAACTGATTCCTCGGTTTGGATTGATAGAATTCTTCAACAGTTGGATCAAGTTGTTAATTTACTTTCATCGCACCCGCAAGCAGAAATTTCTTCCGTTGCGAATCGTCTTGCGTTAGAGATTGATGCAATCTCGGGTTACATGAAAAAACGTGCTGAACATTTGCTTGAAGCTGCATTGCAGTCGCGCATCCATGGGAATTTGCATTTAGGCCAGGTTTTGGTTGCGCGCGGTGACGTTTATTTTGGATGCTTCGATGAGTGCCCCTCGAGTATTTTATTAGCCTCCCGTTTACCTGCGAGTCCTTTAAAGGATGTTGCAGATTTACTGTGTTCGTTTGACGACGTCTCAGCAATGACTATCCGGAATATCAGTGCAACGGATACCGTTGCAGAATCAGAACAGGTTCGCGCATTGTGTATGTATTATCGCCATCAAGCGAAGGCGTCATTTTATGATTCCTATTGTGAAGTTATCGCTGCATCTACACTTGAGCCTGAGCCACCGGAACGCACACAAATGATTTTGAAGCTGGCATTCATTGAAAATCGAATTAACGAGGTGTTACGGAGTTGTTCAAATACCAGTCTATTGTTAATGCATTTAATAGAGCTTGATAATCGATTAAACGCTCTGCTGGAAGAGAAAACGCTATAACCTTGATCGGGCAACTAGCGGTTGCCCCATCGACCAACAACTTTTTCACACAATTGCAGACAAACAAGGCTGCCCCATGGCAATCCCTGCGGCATGTGGTATGTTACGCCGCATTCCAAACCTTAGGTTCCCGAGCAATTAAGAGGAAGTTGTCTGTGATCGAGATTTTTTTAGCCGGTGGTATTTTAATGTGGCCAATCCTGGCGTGTTCATTGATCGTCATCGCCATTAGTGCGGAACGTTACTGGACGCTCAATCCCGGTAAAATCGCCCCCAAAACCTTGCTGGCCCAGGTATGGACCTGGATTAAAAACAACCAGCTTGATGCGACTAAACTACGTGAACTTAAACAATCGTCTCCACTTGGCCAAATTCTGGCCGCCGGTTTGAGTAACTCCAAACATGGTCGGGAAATCATGAAGGATTCCGTTCAGGAGGCGGCCAATCAGGTCATCCATGATTTGGAGCGTTATGTAAATATCCTGGGTACTGTGGCGAATATCGCTCCGCTGTTGGGGTTGCTTGGTACTGTTTTCGGAATGATCCAGACTTTTAATGCCATCATGTTGCAAGGGAATGGGGATACGGCAGTACTGGCCGGGGGTATTTCAGTTGCACTTTATACAACTGCTGCCGGTTTGATCGTTGCCATCCCCGCAACCATTGCACACCGTTTCTTCCAGCGTCGCATTGATGCAATTGTTGTAACCATGGAAGATGAGGCGATCAAGTTGGTCGATGCATTACACAGTGATCGTCGTGTCGACGTGAAGCTGGTTTAAGGCGAGGTTCTAACGTGAAATTTCGTCGTCAACGCACAGAGGATGAGGGGATTAACCTTACTCCGCTGATTGATGTGGTCTTTCTTCTTCTGATCTTTTTCATGGTGTCCACGACCTTCACCAAACGCACCCAACTGAGTGTGGATTTACCGGAAGCGACTGGCGAACAGAGTTCTGAAGTGCCCAAGCAAATTGAAATTATGATCGCTGCTGATGGGAGTTATGCAGTGAATGATCAGGTGTTGGTCAATAGCAAGATAGAAAC
Source organism: Cellvibrio sp. (assembly GCA_035490715.1). GTDB lineage: Bacteria > Pseudomonadota > Gammaproteobacteria > Pseudomonadales > Cellvibrionaceae > Cellvibrio. The sequence goes on along the minus strand of DATJLF010000008.1, from coordinate 16,203 downwards.
CCTCAAATCTGCTATTGAGAAGTTATCAGAAGGCGATAACAAGGTACCTTTGGTCATTACGGCAGATGCAAAAACACCGCATCAAGCAGTTGTACAAGCGATGGATGCGGCGGGTCAACTGGGTTTTGCCCATTTGAGCATCGCCACCCGCCAGCCTGATCCTGAAAAAGACTAGCAACTCGGCTACAATCCTTCGCGAGTCATTCACGGACTTTTGCGGTATTAACCCGCAAAAGTCTTTTTTGTTTTTACAGGCGCCCCAATTGAGCTCCCAATCTTCCTCCTCAGATCATAAAAACCCTGAAAATGTCTGGCTTGATGCCTGGTACGGTAACGCACGCTGGACTTTTTGGTTGCTCCCGGTGATGTGGTTATTTGTGCTGCTATCGGTCTTGCGGCGCTTCTGGGTTCTGCGCTATTTGAAAAAACATCTGCCTACGCCAGTCATTGTGGTTGGGAATATTTCTATAGGTGGAACGGGTAAAACGCCCTTAATCATCGCTATGGTGAAACGTTTACAACAGCAAGGCTATCGCCCCGGTGTCATCAGCCGCGGCTATGGGGGATTAGCGCCCGCTTACCCGTATTTGCTGGATTCAACCAGCACAGCCAAAGAGGCAGGAGATGAGCCGTTAACGATTTTTCAGCAAACAAATGCACCGGTAGCGGTAGGGGCGAATCGCATTGCTGTTGGCCGGCTACTTGAAGATGAAGGCTGCGATATTTTGTTAAGTGACGATGGCTTGCAGCATTATCGTTTGGGGCGCGATATTGAAATCGCCGTTGTGGATGGTCAGCGTGCACTGGGAAATGGATGGCGTTTACCGGTGGGCCCTCTGCGTGAGACTGCATCGCGTTTGAAAAGAGTTGATTGGGTAATAGTTAATTCACCGGCTGAGAATTTTTCATTCTCCGGGGCAAAGTGTGAATCTTTATTTTATGTTCCTATGCAGATACAACCGGCTGGATTAATCGCGTTGTTCTCCGGCGCAGCAGTTCCGTATGACAGTGTTGCGAAAACAGTTAATGCGGTTGCGGGTATTGGTAACCCCCGACGGTTTGCAAACACGTTGCTGGAATTAGGTTTTGATCCGCAGCTGCAGTCTTTTCCGGATCATCATGTATTCACACCAGAAGATTTTAATTTTCACAATGGAATGCCGGTGATTATGACTGAAAAAGATGCTGTGAAGTGTCGTGAATTTGCGAAGGATAATTGGTTTTATTTACCAATTACAGCGGTGCTTCCGGAATCTTTCTGGGGCGCCTTTCTGCAAAAAGTGGAACGGGCAGTTGCCCATAAAAAGTCTGGCTTTCTGCTTTAATTGATTTAACGCTCAATCAGGTTGGGTAATATTATGAGCTTTTACGTTGTAATTCCTGCACGTTATGCATCAACTCGTCTCCCCGCAAAGCCGCTAAAAGAAATTGCCGGCAAACCAATGATTCAGCATGTTTATGAGCGTGCATGCGAAAGCGATGCACACCAGGTCATTATCGCTACCGATGATGTGCGTATTGAGGCTGCAGCTAAACATTTTGGTGCTCGCGTTTGCATGACATCTGCAACCCACAATTCCGGTACAGATCGCTTGCAAGAGGTTGCAGCACAATTGGGATTGGCTCCCGACGATATTATCGTGAATGTGCAAGGTGACGAGCCACTAATTCCTCCTGCGGTAATCAATCAGGTTGCCAAAAATATGGCAGAGAACACTTTTGCCAGTGTTGCAACATTGAGTGAACCCATTCATACCTTGAGCGATTTTCGCAATCCCAACATTGTGAAGGTAGTGGCCGATCAGCAGGGTAAGGCGCTATATTTTAGTCGCGCGCCTATTCCGTGGCCGCGTGACTATTTTGCGCAATCGGATGTGAATTCTTTACCAGCAGATTTTCCTGCGCAGCGTCACATTGGTATATATGCATACCGTGTTGCGTTATTGAATCGGTTTATTACATGGCCGCAAGCGGCATTGGAAAAGATAGAATCGTTAGAACAACTGCGTGTGTTGGCAAATGGCGAAGCGATACATATCGCGGAAGCTTGTGCCTTGGTGCCAGGTGGTGTGGACACAGAGGCAGATTTATTACGTATAAAAGCCCTGCTGGAAAATTGAGTAATATGACTAAAATTTTATTCGTGTGCCTTGGCAATATTTGCCGGTCACCAACCGCGGACGGTATTTTTAGGGAATTGGTAAAACGCGAAAAACTGGATCAAAAAATTATTGTAGATTCTGCTGGAACGGGTGGTTGGCATATAGGGAAAGCCCCGGATTCGCGTACTGTCGCGGCCGCAAAAAATCGTGGTTACGATTTATCAATATTGCGAGCACGACAGGTCAATCGTTCGGATTTTGATGAGTTTGATTATGTGCTGGCGATGGATGCAAATAATCTGCGTGACCTGCAAGCGTTAAAACCCTTGCACTTTTCCGGACATCTAGGTTTATTTCTGGAATTTGGTTCTCGCAAGCATCATCGCGAAGTACCAGATCCATATTACGGTGGTCATGATGGTTTTGAGTTGGTGTTGGATCTGGTTGAAGATGCTGCTGCGGGCTTGTTGACTCATGTTCGCCAACGACTTTATTGATTCAATATTGTCGCAAAATTTTATCTTATTTTTTAAAGGTAGATGATGTGCCGCTTTTTTTGCCGCAGTTTAATTTCCAAAAATTCAATACGCTTGCAGTTCCCGCGGTTGCAAATTATTTTGTCAGTGTTCAAAACGATGATGAATTACGTGAGGCGATGGCGTTTGCAAAAGTAAAATGTCTTCCCTTATTGATCTTGGGTGGTGGTAGTAATATCGTTTTGCGTGCTGATTTTCCAGGACTTGTAATCCATATAAAAACTCGTGGGTTAAAGGTTATTGCAGAAGATGATGAGTTTGTTTGGATTAAGGCAGCGGCAGGTGAAAATTGGCATCAACTGGTTCAATACTGCTTGAATCAAGGCTTTTATGGTTTGGAAAACCTTTCGTTAATTCCTGGTAGTGTAGGCGCAGCACCCATCCAAAATATTGGTGCTTACGGGGTAGAATTGAAAGATGTATTCGCTGAGCTGACAGCTATCAATATCCAATCAGGTTTGGCAGTGACATTCACTAAAGAGAATTGTCGTTTTGGTTACCGCGATAGTATTTTCAAGCAGGCATTGAAAGATCAATATGTTATTACTTCCGTTACATTAAAGCTGGGTAAATTACCCCGTTTAAATCTGGATTATCCCGCGTTACGAAATGTTTTGTCTGGCCAGCAAGATATTTCACCAGGGCAGGTCAGCGCAGCAGTTATTGCTATCCGCCAATCCAAATTGCCAGATCCCGCTGACATTCCCAATGTGGGTAGTTTTTTCAAAAATCCGGTTATTTCATTGCAACAGTTTGAAGCGATAAAATCCAAATTTCCTTCTCTGGTTTCCTATCCTGCACTAGATGGAAAGGTCAAATTAGCAGCTGGCTGGTTAATTGATCAGGCAGGATGGAAAGGGAAAGAAGTTGATGGAGCCAAGGTTCATGCAGACCAGGCATTAGTGCTGACTAATCCAGGGCGACAATCTGGTGCTTCGGTATTGGCACTGGCGGCACTAATTGTTACGAGCGTACGAGAAATATTCGGGGTAGATCTGGAAATGGAGCCGCGAGTGTATCCTGAATAAAAACTATCACGTCTTCATTGTTTTGGTGCATAACCTTTGTTTCTGTAGGGTCATGAACGAATAAAGTAATAAAAAATAACCTTACTCCAGATTATTGGCATTTAAGCTAGCTTAAATGGAGTATTTAAGAGTGGTAGTTTGGCCTAAGTCTCACTACAATCTCTAAAAATGTGCCAGATAAACATCTGGTCATGCAATAACAACAATGTCATGTATCCGGTTTCGGGTTTGGGGGCTAGTTTGACAAAGATTCTCGTAGTCGATGATCACGATCTAGTTCGCATGGGGATAGTGCGTATGTTAGCCGATATAGACGGCTATCAAGTGGTTGGGGACGCCAAGAGTGGTGAAGAGGCGGTCACTAAGGCGCGTATTCTAAAGCCTGAAGTAGTCCTGATGGATGTAAAAATGCCGGGGATGGGCGGCCTCGAAGCCACCAAAAAGCTACTGACTGTGAATCCGGCAATTAAAATTATTGCAGTCACTGCGTGTGATGATGACTTATACCCAACTCGCCTTATGCAAGCGGGGGCAGTGGGTTATGTCACTAAAGGTGCTGAATTTACCGAAATCACTGATGCAATCAATAAGGTGATTCGCGGTGATCTTTATATGAGTAACAGCATTGCACAGCAACTTGCATTGAAAACTTTTTCCGGTGGTAACAATCAGGAATCTCCATTCGAAAAATTATCCCAGCGTGAGTTGCAAACAGCGATGCTTATTGCGAATGGTCAAAAGGTAAATGATATTGCCAGCACTTTCTGTGTAAGTCCGAAAACAGTTAACTCTTATCGCTATCGTATATTTGAAAAACTGGATATTAATAGTGATGTGGAGCTGACTTTATTAGCGGTGAAACACAATCTTCTCGATCCGGAAGCAGTCGTTTAATACGGCTGCTTTTTCTTTCTGCAGAACTGTTCAATGACGCAAGACAGCGCTGAGCTTTTTGATTCTGTTCGCTTCCTCGCTAGTACTACCCAGCAGCCAGGTATCTATCAAATGTTTGGTAGTGACGGGGCTATTTTGTATGTTGGGAAGGCCAAGAATTTAAAATCCCGACTCGCCAGTTATTTTCGCAAGACAGGTTTGTCACCCAAAACACAGGCGCTGGTTTCCCGTATTGTGCGCGTTGAAGTGACGGTTACTGCAAGCGAAACTGAAGCACTGATTCTTGAACAAAATCTCATTAAATCCAATCGTCCCCCGTACAATATTTTGCTGCGGGATGATAAATCTTACCCTTATATTTTCATTTCCAGTGGAGAAGATTATCCACGAATTTCTTTTCATCGTGGGGCTAAAAAGAAGCGCGGCGAATATTTTGGCCCTTTTCCAAATGTAGGCGCGGTAAAGGAAAGCCTGAATTTTTTGCAAAAAACATTTCGGATCCGTCAATGTGAGGATAGTGTTTTTAACAATCGCACTCGTCCTTGTTTGCAGTACCAAATCAAACGCTGCACGGCACCTTGCGTGGAATACATTTCACCTGATGATTACAAAACGGATTTGCACCACACACGACTTTTTTTAACGGGTAACAGTGATAAGTTACTGGGTGAACTTGCCGACCAGATGGACGCAGCGGCCCAACAATTGCAATTTGAAAAAGCGGCTGCGTATCGTGACCAAATTACTGCGCTACGTACTGTTCAGTCCCAACAGGTTATTGAAGAGGGAAATGGTGATATTGATGTGATTGCGGCTGAGATGAGGGCTGCTTCAATTTGCGTCCATATTTTATTTATTCGTCAAGGCAGAATTCTGGGAAGTCGCAGCTTTTATCCTTCATCAACACTTGCTGAAACACCGGCCGATATTCTCACTGAATTTATTCCGCAGTTTTACCTTGCTAGTAGCGGTAGGGAAATTCCGCGTGAGATTATTGTGAGCCAACCTCTGGAAGAAATAGATGTTTTGGCATCTGCGTTGCAACAAGCTTCTGGGCGGCAGGTATTTATAAATCACCAGGTGCGGAGTCACAGATCGAAATGGTTGCAGATGGCAGCGACTGCGGCATTGCAAAACCTGATTGCCCACGTGAATAGTAAAAAGAATTCGTTGGACCGTTTCATTGCCTTGCAAGAGGCTCTTGGTCTGGATGAAACCCCGCAGCGTCTGGAATGCTTCGATATCAGTCACAGTAGCGGTGAATTAACGGTTGCCAGCTGTGTAGTGTTCGATACCAATGGGCCGCTCAAATCGGATTATCGTCGTTTCAATATTGAAGGTATTACGGGCGGTGATGATTACGCTGCTATGGAGCAGGCGTTAACCCGGCACTACACCCGGTTACAGAATGGTGAAGGAAAAATGCCTGATATCCTGCTTATTGATGGGGGAAAAGGTCAGCTCGGCAAAGCGATAGAAGTATTAAATGAATTGGGTGTCCAAGGAGTGAAATTAATTAGTGTCGCTAAAGGTACAACCCGTAAGGCAGGGTTCGAAACCTTATTTGATGGCGAAACTGGTGCAGAAATCGTATTACCCGGTGATTCACCAGCATTACATCTCATCCAGCATATTCGTGACGAGTCCCATCGTTTTGCGATTACCGGGCACAAGCAGCGCCGTGATAAAAAACGCAAGACCTCAACCTTGGAAGATGTCCCCGGTATTGGTGCGACGCGTCGCCGTGAGTTGCTACGCCATTTTGGAGGCTTGCATGAAGTGCAAAACGCTAGCGTAGATGATCTGGCGCGGGTAAATGGTATTAGCCAGAAATTGGCTGAAGAAATTTATGCTTTTTTCCATAATGAATGAGGTTTTAGCGCTTAACTCCCAGGTCGCAGGGTGTGAAAGCTACGTTGCTGGTGTATTATCGCGCCCGTTTTATTGATTTTGTTCATCTGGCCCAGAGAATTGCCTATGACGCTTGCCAACCAGCTGACCTTGTTAAGAATTTTCCTGATTCCCTTATTCGTTATCGTTTTTTACTTGCCGTTCAATTGGGCTCATTTTGCTTCCTCGTTAATTTTTAGTGTTGCGGCCATCACTGATTGGGCTGATGGTTATGTTGCACGCAAATACAATCAAAGCACGCCATTTGGTGCCTTTTTGGATCCGGTCGCCGATAAGCTAATGGTGGCAATAGCACTTTTGCTATTAGTGACCTTGCATCACTACTCTGTGTGGTTTGTTGTCGCTGCCGCAGTGATTGTCGGCCGTGAAATTATTATCTCGGCGTTGCGGGAATGGATGGCTGAATTAGGGCAAAGGGCAAGTGTAGCCGTATCTTATATCGGTAAGATAAAAACCACGCTCCAGATGACGGCGATAATCGTGCTGTTAATGGACATTCAAGTGTTATTGCCAATTGGTTTTATTGCCTTGGCGGGAGCAGCAGTGTTAACGCTATGGTCGATGGTGCTTTACTTGCGCGCTGCGTGGCCATTCCTTCTTCCTAAAGCACCTGATTAATAACGACTTTTGATCGACCTGCACAGCATTTAAACAAACTGAAAAAAACCTTCGTTCCAGTAATATAAAAGACTAGGATTTTCAAAATGAGTCCGCTAGAATTGCGGCCTCTTGAAAAGGCGCGATAGCAAAGCGGTTATGCTCTGGATTGCAAATCCAGCTAGTCCGGTTCGACTCCGGATCGCGCCTCCACTTTTTCTTTTACGTACCGACGTAAAAGCACTCCGCCCGAGTGGTGAAATCGGTAGACACAACAGATTTAAAATCTGTCGATCTTTTGGTCGTGCCGGTTCAAGTCCGGCCTCGGGCACCATCTTGAAATTCCAAGAAATCCAAGAACGTCTCAAAACCCGCAGAAATGCGGGTTTTTTATTTGTTTTTAGTCTCAGAACGTCCACCAAGATCCTATTGAAGCCACAGCATTCTGGGGCACAACTGGGGGCATAAATTTGGAGGCGTAAATGGCTACAAATAAGCTTACCGAAGTCGCAATCAAGAAGGTCAAACCGAAAGAGAAGTCATACAAGGCTCTCCGATGGTAGCGATATGTATTGGAAGTCATGCCTAACGGCTCTAAATATTGGCGACTGAAATATCGTTTTGCTTGAAAAGAAAAACCTCTTGCCTTTGGCGTTCATCCATTAATTTCCCCTTGCATCAGCACGCGAAAAAGCTCGACTCGCGAAACTTGAATTACTTGAAGGTAATGATCCGGCTGAGATCAAAAAACAGGAAAAATTGAAAAAACTGATTGCTTCGACAAATACTTTTTCTGTAATTGCCAATGAGTTTATTAAGAAGAGGGAAGCTGAGAGGGCTGCTCGCGTAACGCTTGAAAAACTTAAATGGATAATTGATCAAAAATTATCTCCTTCATCGGTAATACTCCTGTCTCCGAAATTACCTCTGCAAAATTACTCATACCATTGCGTCAGATTGAATCTGATGGACTGCATGAAACCGCAAACTGTTAAAAACAATTATAGATACAGCGCTGGCTGAAAAATCTTTACGTCATTATCGATTGGCAATCACACGAATCCCATAAGCACCAGGCAAAAGCCACTGAATTTTTTAAAGAGATGGCAGCACAATATGGCGATAAAAAACTTACGAAATCTACATGCAACCAAAACAGATGCTGCTCAACCGGTTCTGCGATTTTTTGGAAAAATAATATCAGGCCTTACTCCCAAGCGGTAATTCCTGACATCGGAAAAATAGATCCCGACAACCTTATATTGTGGACACATAAGATGTTGATTCTGCAGTTCATGATCCTATTGTTGGTCAATCAATATTGTTTACTCGTTGCATTTTTATGTAGGTGTTGGCAGGTGGGCTAGGTAATGACTTCTAATTGGGATTGATCCTGAGTGTCAATCCCGAAGGTCTGTTAAATTTACAGTACATGATCCCATAGGAATCGAGCTACCCCATCTTCGCGATTGTTGAGTGCTCGTGCTGCATCGGGAAATAATTGTTGAAGTGCCAGGCTGGCGTTTTGCATTACCACTGGATGGGCGACTGCCCTCAATAATTCAACATCATTCATTCCATCACAAAATGCCAACGTTTGGTCAAATGGAAGTCCTTCATTTTTCAGCAATACTTTGAGTGCATGTCCCTTCGATACATATTCAGCCATCATTTCCAGGTAATGATCATCTGAAAAAGTCAGGTTAATTTGTAAATCGTGTTTTGCTTCAATTTCCTCTTTAAAGCTTGAAGCAAAAGATGGTTTCCATGAAATAATATTTTTAGTGCGGTGGCATTAATAACTTCAGCATACTTCGTTTGGCGATAAGCAAACTCCGACCCTTTGTGTGCAACCAAGAGTGATGCCCTCGGTTGAAACACCAGCCATTCATCCGTTGTATAGACGTTGGTGTGTATTCCAAATTGAGTTGCCAGGGGGATTAGTTTCTCACCGACATCAGCTTTTAATGTTTGGCTGTAGATAAGCTCACCTTTGCGGTTATGAATATTGGCTCCATTGCTTGTGATCGTCGAAATATTTCCGCCCAACTGGTCGATGAAGCATCGAATGTCTTTAATGTGACGCCCGGTAGCAATCACCAGATGAAATCCCCGCTGACGTAACTCATAAAGTGCGTGGGCATTTACCGTTGAAATTTCATGGTTTCCATTGAGTAATGTTCCATCCAAATCAAAAATTATGGTGGATTGCGTTGGGTGATTACTCAAAAGACGCGGTTTATCAGAAATGTTTTTTTGGGTTCGTAGATGCGGCATGAATCCGTTCAATATGGCAAATTGATCGGTAAAATAATTCATACTGTAATCTCCACAAGGTTACCGTCAGGATCTTGAATGGCACTTTCAAAATACCCATCACCGGTGCGCCGTGGACCTGATACTAAGTTGTAGCCGTCGTTAACGAGTGTTTCAGTTAATTCAACGACTTTTGTTTCCGAGCCAACGCCCAGTGCGATATGGGCATACCCCAGCACACCCACTCGATTCACTTCCTTCAGGTCTGGTAGTCTCATGATTTCCAGGCGTGCATTACCTTCCGCACGAAGAAAATAGGATTCAAAACGTTTCACGGAGTTAAAATATTTTTCTCCGGAAATGAAGCCAAAATACTTACAATAAAATACTTTGGCGCGCTCTAGATCCGGCGTGTAAATGGCAACATGATCGATTCGCATTTAGTGGGTCTCCTCGGTGACCTTGCTGGTTCGATCCATTATTCTCAATCACATAAAGTAAATAAAACTAATTTATTTTATTTTAAAAATAAAATATTTTAATGTATTTGGTGGGCTGGCGACTTTTGCGGTGAAGGATTAATAGCTTGCAGGAGCCCTGATACAGAGGTGCCTGCACGAAGGCATGCTATTGCTTGTCTACGTGCCACAATCAAACTAACTGATTAATTTATTCATAACATCAAATATTTTTATGCTGCTATCTATATGAAGCCATCTCCCCATGTCATCGCACATCTTCCTTACTTCGCGGCCTTGGCCGAAACGCAAAGCTTCACAGCGGCCGCAGCCCAAATGAATATCACTCAGGCAGCAATGAGCTATCAAATTAAGTCGTTGGAGGAAAAATTAAATTGCACCCTGGTAATCAGGCAATCGGGAAGCCAGCTCAAGTTAACTAACGCTGGTGAGGTATTGATAAATGAGTTTATGTACTGTGCCAAACGATTGGGGCTTGTATTTGACCAGCTAAACCACGAGGCCGGTGGTGGCATATTGAGAATCAGCACACCTGTGGATTTTGGGAGTTTGCTCATGCCCAAAATACTCTCCCGGTTAAAAGATTTAGCACCAAAGTTAATTGTTGAGCTTCATACCAGCGATGAAGTTGTTGATCTCTCGTCATCACACTGGGACATGGCTATTCGGTCAACCAAAAATTCAGACGCGGTACCGTTGTACACATCAAAGGTGGTTTTAGTGGCCAGTAAAAAATATAAAAAGCAGCATGGATTACCCAAAGATTTAACCGATATTCCAAATCACACCGTGCTGCTGCGGGAAAACTCAAAGCATAGGACCTGGGCATCACTACTGACACCACACGATTTACCTATTTCCTGCATTCAGCAAAAAATAATATTGGGTAACACCATTGCACTTAAAGAAGCTGCCAAGGAGGGGCTGGGTATCGCCTTGCTACCAGAATTTGTTGTTGCGGAGGATATAGCTGAGAGGAAGTTGGAAATATTGCTCAAAAAAGAAACCAGCGCGCTTGGGTCATCATTCTATCTTTCAAAAATTGATGCTGTCCAAATGAATACCTACGAATACATTTTGAGAAAGGCTTGTTTGGATTTATAACATAAACCGATGCCGCTGCGGCTTTGAGGAAATACATATCAGTGAAATGCATTGTTTCGTCATTCGCTTCTGCCTCAAATGAAATCGCATTTTTTAGTTTCTCGTAGCGACATTAGTTGTCAATTTTTACCTTATGATTTTATTGATCGCATAATGTAGCTTTCACATTTCAGCGACGTTTTGGTTACATTGCCCTTGCTAACCTCCCTGTGTTTCATCCATTAAACATGACCGACTCTCGGGGGATAGCAATGAGCAGGCAATTGAACAAAATGAACAGGTGTTTGAAACAGGGATCATGGTTGACGCTGTCGGCATTCCTGATTGGCTTTCCACTATGTGCCAGCGCCGCAGAGGCGCCCGGTGGAATGACTGTCGTTGTAAAAGACCAAGTGACTAACCGACCACTCTCAACCGTGCAGATCACCATCACGGAACGGGAAACCAACTCCACGCAATCCGTAGAAACCGATGCACAGGGGCGCATCGTTATTGAACAGCTCGACCCCGGCCTCTACTCGGTGAACGTAAGCAAAAGCGGGTTCGCTTCAACGTATGATCCAAGCGTGCGAATCATAACGCGCAAAAATATCCAGGTTAAATTCGCATTACCCAGAGAGATTGAAGAAGTGCTGGTTCTAGGGCAAAAGGCCGATGCATTAACAACAACGTCCAGTACTTATCTCAATCGGGAAGCGTTGCGCGATGCTGTTGGCGGCGGCGCAGATCCGCTGTTATCGCTGGATGGGTTGCCCGGTTTGGCCGCCACCGGTGAATTCGCAAACTTCAGCGTGCGCGGTCGTGGCCCGCGCGATAATTTGCTATTCGTTGATGAGTTTCCTTTTGATAAAGCCGTGCACTTTGATGCGACTCTGGGTGAAGACGAAGATGTCGGTGGTGGTGGACGTTTCTCGATTTTTGCACCCAATGTTATCAGTGGTGCGGAGTTCTCACCCGGTGGCTGGGGGCCAGCCTACGGTGGCCGAACGGCGTCGCTACTTAAACTGGATGTCGCCGATGGCAATCCAAGCCCTTCAGCAAGCCTGCGCCTTGACCTTGCGGGTTATGAAGTGGGTTACGACGGTCCTGCCGGTATTACCGAAGACTCTACCTTGCTCGTTTCTGCGCGACGACTGGACTTCGGCGCTTTTTTTGAAACGATCGAAGAGCTGGACATTGGCGAGCCGTTGTTGCGGGATGTCATTGTGAAATCGGTTATGCCCATCAACGAAGACCACACTGTCGAAATTTTATTGATAGATACATTCGAAGATTATATTCGCGGCGTGACTCACGTTTTTGCGTCACCTGATTTCCAGGATGCGGCGCTGCAAGATTTCAAACAGGACAGTGATTTATACGGTATGACATTGCGATCATTAATTGGTGAACAAGCCGTGTGGACCAACAAGGTTTATTACCGCAAAAGTGACAAGGTCAGCGCAGAGGGCGAAGCATTTCCTGATCTCGTACCGCCGGGATCACCCGCGTCCAGTTTTCCTGTGCGGGAAAATATAATTACCATCGGTGAAAATGAAAAAGAAACTGGCTGGCGCAGCGATTTCGAAACGCCTAACCAATGGGGCGTGTTAACTACCGGTATTCAGGCAACGCAAATTGAACTGGATTACGACACCGTATTGGCTGGCGATTGGAACCGATTTATTTACGATAGCAATGACTTCCGGCCAAACCCCGATCAGCGTTTTATTGTGCTGACTCCCTCCAACACCAACTCATCATTAAACCGGAAAGAAACAAACTATGCGGGTTACCTGAACCAGGTTTTCAAGCGCGGCGATTGGGATTTTGGTACCGGTGTGCGGTTTGAACAGGACGGCTTTGCCGACGAAAGCTTCGCGTCGCCCCGGTTCAGCGTCAATTGGCGGCCCGCTAACGCCGTTAGATATTTTTCCACCGCCGGGCTATTCCATCAGTCGCCCCGGTATTTACAACTTGCGGCTAACGAGGCGAACAAGCTCAAGACCGAACACATCACCCACGGCAGTATCGGTTTTGAATACTTTCCCTTTGATCGCTGGTCGGTATTGACTGAAGCCTATTATCAAAAGCTTGACGACCTGGTGGTAGACCTTGATCGAGTGAAGGGAACCTTCGCAAACCGTGGGGACGGTACCTCTTACGGTGCCGATATCGTGCTTAAGGGCACGATTAAAGAAGGCATTTACACCACGGCAACATACTCTTACAACGATGTTGTTATCGACCGGAAGGACGGTCGCGGTGACTTACCTGCCGACTTCAACCGCGAACATGTGGCTACCCTCGGGCTGACGTGGGAAATCAGCGACCGCTGGAAGGTTGCAGCGCGCTACAAATATCTCTCAGGCAGACCCGACGAAACCTTTATTATCCACTCCGGCGTGCTAGGCCCCGGGCAACCTATGCGCTATTCAAAAGAAATTCTTGAACGTAATGTGGGTCGCAAAAGCAGTTACAGCCTGGTGAATGTTCGCGTTGATTACCGGCGCGCATTTGGGCCTATCGATGTCACCGCCTTTCTCGATGTCATCAACGCAACGGCAGCAGCGTCGAGCGACGACAGTGAGTTTGACTATCGTCGCGGCGTTATCGTGAAAGACGAAAACGAATCCCAGCCACTACTGGGTTTGCGACTGGACTATGGTTGGTAAATTGGGGTTGGTAAATCAGGATTGGCAAATCGGGTCTGGTAAATCGTGTTTGGCAGGAAGGTAGCAGATGGTAAATGCATTGGGTGCAGCGCCGATCAGAGCGTTGATTGTCGAAGATAACCGCGACATTTGTGAAAACATTGCCGCGTATCTCGAGAAGTACAGATATATTCTGGATTTTGCCTATGACGGTATCAGTGCGATGCACCTGGCGCTGACAAATCCCTACGACATTATTGTTCTGGACCTGATGCTTCCAGGGATGGACGGCCTCCGCTTTTGCAAAAAGCTGCGCACGGACGCTGACATAGAAACACCCGTGCTGATGCTAACGGCGCGAGACACGCTCGACGATAAACTCAAGGGCTTCGAAGCGGGCGCCGATGATTACCTGGTCAAGCCATTCGCGTTACAAGAACTGCATGTTCGACTTCAGGCACTCTATAAACGTAGCCACCGGAAAGCCGACAATGTGTTGACGGTGGGTGATCTCACGCTGAACAGGTCCACGCTGCAAGTGCATCGCGCAGGCCGGCATGTGGACCTCTCCCCGGCGTGTATGAAACTACTTGAACGACTGATGGAAGCAGCGCCGTCTGTTGTGCCTCGCGATGATCTCGAAACGTTATTGTGGGCTGATGAGCCGCCCGATGGCGACGCGCTTCGCTCGCATTTGTACAAACTGCGACAGGCGATTGATAGGCCCTTTGATAACCCGCTCATTCATACGGTGCACCGCATTGGCTATCGAATTGCAGAGCCTAATGCTGCAGAGGATAGTGAATAATGTACCGGCATAGTTTGCGCAAGCGCATCGCCATTGCCTTTGCGATGTGTGTTGCTGTACTCAGTGTGGCCTGGGGTTTCGCCTTTTTCGCCGCGATCAAATTGACCGAAGACCATGTACTGCAACAGCAACTGCGACATGCCGCCGAGAGCTATCCCGCCATTACGACAAACCTGCGTGGATACGAGGATATTGCCAGCTTGCCACCACCACTCAGGGAATGGGCGCAAGCAAACCCCGACGAGGGACTGTACGAATTCGAAGCCGAAGAATTACATGTCGCCGTGCTATCGACCAACAATAAAAATCCGACAACCGACAATCAACAGCGCCGCGCCTACGTAGTTTTCGACGTTGCCAGGATCGAGTCTGCATCCTCCGGGGATTGGTGGTGGCTGCTCATCATCACCAGTGTTGTGGGCATTCTGGGAATTCTTGGTTTCGGGCTGGGCGTTATTGTCATCACCAGAGCGGTCGCGCCTGTCGCACAACTTGCCAGGGTAGTTGCGGACATCGACCTGGAGCATCTATCAGCGGGCGATCATAAACGCATAGAGTCCAGCCAGTTCGGCGATGATGAAGTCGGCTTGCTCGCTGGAACCATTGAAAAAACGCTTGAACGTATCGGCGCATTTGTTGCGCGGGAGCGCTACTTTACCGCTTCCGCCAGTCATGAGTTGCGCACGCCGATCACGGTAATAACAGGCGCACTTGAGTTGTTGGAACAAAGCGATTTGTCAGCAGCCGATGCAAAGCTGGTAGATCGCGTGAGGCGTGCAACGCTCGACATGAAGACCACGATTGAAATGTTCTTGTGCCTCGCACGCGAAACCGACGATGGATTGTATGACGAGCAATTTTTAGTAGCGCCACTGGTAAGCCAGGCGATAGATCAGCAGCGCCATTTACTCAACGGCAAATTCATCAATGTTGAAATCGAACATCTCGCAAACCCAAAAGTCTGTGGGCATCCACAGGCTTTTTCTATCGCCGTCAATAATCTCGTGCGCAATGCGTTTGAGTACACACTCGCCGGGCAAGGGCCAATCACGATTCGCATCAAAGAGCAGGAGTTATTAGTCACCAACGAATTAAACAGTGACGGGCAGCCTACGCAGGCCGAAGCCTCGTCGTTGCACGGCTATGGTCTGGGTCTGGGTATTGTTCAACGGCTGTGTGAACGAAATGGCTGGTCGTTTTCATTCCACGCGTATGAAGCGCATGTCGCCGCGCGAATTTCATGGTGATTACGCGCGTGTCGCGCACCTGAACTCACCAATGTAAAAATTTTTATTTAACAACATAACCACGTTCAAATATTTCCCTTCAATGTGCGGCGTTTATAAACCAGGCGGCAGAGCCACCTGGTTTTTTATTTACAGCGATGCCTGCCTTTTAAGATGCGCATCAATCCTTTCAATCACACGCGCAATGCTGTTAAGTGCCCACTGCGGTAATTTCACGCGCTCATTCACTTCACCAAACAATACTTCCGACAAATATATCTGGCAATACAGTTGGTAAATCGCATCTTCATCCGTTACGACTGGTAATGGCTTACGAAGTACAGTGATTGCTTCACCTCTGGGCGAATGAATTTCAAGGCGGGATTTTTTATAAAACGCGTATTGGTTTTGATCGAGTTTAATAACGCAGGTATTGGGGAGCGGGGGAGGGGGAATTGTATTATCCATAACAAAAATCTCAGCTAGTTTTAAGAACCGCACCATGAGGTAGTAATTCATGGGGGCGGACTGGACGGGGTTACTACCACCGGTCTAGCTACTCCGGCCCGCCCGAAGGCGGCCCCGCCCAGCCGCCATAACAAAAGGCAAAGCTGTGCGAGGACACGAAT
>DATJLF010000007.1:0-30527 GCA_035490715.1 Cellvibrio sp. | reverse complement strand
TGTAGCGGTAAATTGCGTATTTGTTATCTGCTTATTGCATTGCAGATAATTAAAAAGTGCAAAGGTGTCTGAGAGGTTTTCTGATAAAAAGCAAACCATCGATAAAGCGATACTCGTTGATTTGCTGTTGTAAAAATCCGGGATGCCTTTTTAATTCGTAATATCCAGCAACTCGCTGACAATATCTTCCATTGCGTTCCATGTATCAATAGCGGGACTATTGGCAAGGCATACAACCCATAATTGCTTTTCAGGGAAATGCGCTATAACACTGTTGAAGCCAACCCAACCACCAGTGTGGTAGATATGTTTATAATGTTCGTAGGTATTAAATTCCCAGCCATAGCCGTAATTCACCATTTCGCCTGAGTTGTCTGTGCCCGGGGTAAAAATTTTTTCCATCATGGTTGAGCTAACCAGTGAGTGGTTTTCCAGTGCGCTGATCCATTTTTCCATATCATTAATGGATGAATAAATTCCACCCTCACCCAGTAATGTATTTCCGGTGTCGAAATCCATATTTTCAAAAAACGGCCAGCCGGAATAAGAAATGGCTTGATAAGGTATTTCAAAAGGTGGGTTATAGGTTCGGCTATTGAGCATGCCGAGGGGTGTAAAAATTTGCTCGGTGAGGAATGTAGTGAATGTTTTTCCGGACGCTTTTTCAATAATGGTTGCCAGTAAATTATATCCACCATTACTGTACTCAAATCGATGGCCAGCCGCAAAATCCAGATGTTTAATGTTTTTATAAAAATGATAAACATCCGTATTAAATGCCAATGGTCTCGCTTGATTAGTACTACATAGGTCGTCGTAGCATTCAGGCAGGCCCGAAGTATGGTAAAGCAAGTGGGCAATTGTCACCGGCGTCAGACAAGGAGGGTAACCGGTAAAGTATTTGGTGATCGAATCGGTTATTGAAAGTTTTCCTTGTTCCTCAAGAATTGCAATGCACATGGCAGTAAACTGTTTGGAAACGGAAGCCAACCGAAAATTAGTTTCTGCCGTAACTGCTTCTCCTGTTTCCAGATTCCTTAATCCATAACCCTTCCTAAAAAGGGTGATGTCATTTTGAATAACTAATGCAGCAAGGCCAACCTTATTGTGTAAATTGTATTGTTCAAATTTCCTGTCAAATAAAAATGTATCCATAAATAATCCTTAAATTGTGCTGACCTGATCTGCTTTTTATGGCGTTGATTTTTTAATGTTATCAATAATCGTCTTTTATATACAGGTAGTTGATAAATTTGCGTCATTTATATGTCGATTTTTTTGTTTTGTAACGAGTGATATGGTGTGGTTGCTAGCTAGCTATTCCTGTGCTTGAGACTGCTGTAATATATCCTGAATGCTTTATTGCAATTGGTTGTGTATTAAAGGAGTTATTTTTTGTCAAGTCTAATGTTGCAATGTTCTCATTCAAAGGTTGTGAGGAAATCTAAATTTTTTCTTTTGGCTTTTCTGTTTTTTTTAATTATCCCCACGTTCTGTTTCACATCACTGGAGTCCATTTTCGGGGCGCTATGAATGTCCGGAAATTAAAAACTCTTATGAATGTGCATTATCGCTTGAGAAAAATCAATGTGCCCTTTGTGCGTAGGTTTGATCAGAAAAAACTGGAAATAACATTGATGAACGATGACATTCACGCATTCATTGATGTTGACGATGAAGGTGTAACTTTTCAAATCAATGAAAGCTTGAGTTATTCTGTCTTGGAAGTGATGGGAGAGTCTAGATATGTTGTGATTAGCATCCAGTTTGTAGAGGTGATTGATTTTTTGTTGCTGGATAGAAAAACGTACGTTTATCATAAGTTAAAGGTGTGCCCGGTGTTTTCACCTGATGGGAGAAAATTATTGGTCGCGAATACGGATTTTTCAGGCTTAAGCCAAGCTGTGTTAGAAATTTACGAAGTTAAAGATCAAACAACTCAGCTTGAGTATGCCGCTAATCTCGGCGATGAGTGGAGTGCAGATTGGGGTGGAGAATCTATTGTATGGCATTCTTCATCAATTATTACATTTACCATGGTAACTATTAATTGTTCAATTTATGAGACGATGCCTTGTGAGAAAAAGCTATTAAAATATGGAAAATCAGGATGGGAGCTACTTGATGTTGTTTCTATAAATTGAAAACTACTGTTATATACATCGTTAGAGCTTTCTAGGGAGTTATAAATGTTCAGAGATAAATTTTGTGAAGAAGTAAAAACTAGGTTTCCATTTATATCTGCTAAAGCGGATAAAGAATATATGCGGCTTTGGGGTGATTTCACGTCGGATTTATATTCGTATAGCTGGTTTGAGTCTCTTGCTAATGCAGTAAATACTGAGATGAGCAAAGGTATTTATCCGAAAATTTATCAAGATTTATTTTTATTCATTGATGATGGCTATCTAAAAGGTGATGAAAGTATTAGAAAGGCAATCGATGTTGCATTTGTTGAAAATTTGTTTTGGAATGTTCCATCACATTCATGCGATTTATATTGGGCTGCTTTGCCGGAGACACTTAAAGACCTGTATTTGAATTTTCATAGAAAGAAGCCATTTTAGATTAACAGTTAATTTTTCTGATTTCGGTTTGCTATTTTCAGTATCAGGGGATTAAGTGATTAAAAATATACGTCCAGGTATTTCTGTCATCATTTTTTTGAGCATTGTTGCACTAGTTTATCTGGTTGCGTCATACGAGGATTCAGTGCCAAAATTTAGCGTAAAAAATGCAGCGTCTGTCCCGGTTCACATAACTGCCCATTGGCGAGAAGAGCGTAAATCGTTTGGTGTGCTTTCGCCGGGAGGAGAGTTGGAATTTGAAGTGAATGCGGAGGCGGAAATGAAATTTGAAGCTGAGTTCCCAAACGGCACGGTAATTTCTAATTCTCCTGCCGTATACTTTACTGCTGGTTCGATTGTGAACGTTGTTGTAACTGAGTCATCTATTGAAATAACTACACAATAATGATGTGGCTATTCAATTTTTTGTCATTTTTAATTTTATCGTCTATCTAATAAGGAAAAGTTGTATGAATTATGTAACAACCCTGTTGGTTTTATTGCTCTCGTTTTCTGCGTTCTCGCAAGAGAACAATCAAACACCGCTTTCGGTAGTTAATTCCAGAATGGATTCTTATAATCGCCACGATTTAAATTCCTTTCTAAAGAATTATGCTGAAGATATTCAAGTATTTACCTACCCCAATATTCCGCTAGGCAGTAAAGGGAAAGATCATTTGCGGAGTATTTTTGAGCCTATGTTTAAGGAAGCCAACGTCAGCGTTAAAATTGTTCACCAAATCAGTCAGGGTAGATATGTAATTAATCACGAGGTGGTGTCTTACGGTGGTAAGGAGCAGAAATATGCATCTATTTACGAAGTTGAAAATGGTTTAATTAAAACTGTACAGTTCATTCGAGAGTAAAAGTACATAGGAATAACTGCGAAAAATCCTGATTGAAAAAGCTCCATACCAGAGAAGAAAGCTCCATACCAGAGAGAATAGTTATTAAGGATCGTATTGAATGTTAAGTCAACCTGACTTGTGGAAATGGTTAATTGTATTTTGCATTCCTTTTTTGAATAGTTGCAGTGTTAGTCAACATACTCCGGCACCCTTACAAGACCAGGTTTCAATAGCGCCGATACGTTTTTTGCTTACGTTTGATGATGGTCCCAGTGGTGCAAATCGAAATAATTCCACGCAGAAAATCCTGGATGTACTAGCACAAAATTCTGTCCAGCCTGACATAAAGGCTGTCTTTTTTGTACAAACCCGTGCGGTGCGCGGAGGCGGTACGGCGGTTGGACTGGCGTTGTTGCAACGCGCCTATGCCGAAGGGCATTTGTTAGCACTTCATACGGCGACAAAGCACCACGACAACCATCGATTCCTTAAACCGGAAGATCTTGATACGTCATTGCAGCTTGGTATTCAGGATTTGGTTGCAATTTCTGGCAGTGCACCGCGTTTGGTACGGCCGCCATTCTGGAGTTACAACACCAATACACTGTCTAATTATCATCGTCTGGGATTGCAAATGTTGTTGACTGATCTCAGTGCGAACGACGGTAAAATTCACGGTGTCAATTGGAGCTGGCGTAAGCGATCCAATCTGCTTTATCAATTGCGTCAGATGAAGGTGGGGTTGGCCGATGGACGCTTCCCAATAATAGATGGAAATATTCCTGTCGTTGTTACATTTCATGATGTGAATACCTACACTGCACGAAATATGGACGTGTATTTACAAATTTTATTGCAGGTTGCAAAGGAGTTAAATCTGCTAGTGGCGGAAAAGCCATTTTATGATGATTCTATTCAACTTGAAAAATCGGCATTGATGCGCACCGTTCGCGATTCGCAGGGTGAACATTATATTCCAGGGTTTTGGGGTTGGTTGTGGGGGTTGCGGTTGAATTAATTGATGCGAGCATAACAACTATGAATTTTATTGTTATGCCCGCTTTGGTTATGTTGATGGATTAAATTTTACCAACACCCGCACTTTGCGGCACTTTGGTTTTCACATCTTCAGTATTGCTGATCAGCACCGATGAGTAATTATAAGGAATGTCTGCAGTACAATTGCTCGGGTAAGCTCGCGAAGTGCGGCTCACTTCAATGTTGCCAATACGTTCGGTTTTACCTGGTGAGTCTGAGGTGGTGTAGATAGAGTAGTGCAATGATTCATAATAATTGCGTTCAACACGTACACAGGTATTGGCGCGAATTTCTGTTGCATCCTTCGCACCTACAATATAGTTATTGAAAAAATGACCCGTCGCTCCGCGGTACATTGGTACCCGCAATTTCACATTTTTATAATAATTGTGATGCATGGTGACCTTACGATTTGCAAAAAGATCATCATCTGCCGCACCTACCAAACCACCTTTGTGATGATCGTGTAAATAGTTGTAGGACAGGGTGATAAATCCGGTTTGCCCTTTAATATCGATAAGCCCATCGTATTTGTCGATATTGGTTTGTGTGTTGGGATCTTCTGAATAAAGCTCGCAGTGATCAATCCAAATATTGTGCGCGCTACCGGATATGCCGATCACATCACCACCGTTGATGTTTGACGGCGTGCTTACGCCAATCAATGTCATTTTCAAATTGCGCACAATCACATTGCTGGTACTACCGCCAATATCAAGCCCAATGCCACTCAGGAATGCTGTGTTGCCGACACCAATAAGTGATTTGTTCGAGCCCACACGAATTTGGCCACCCGAAGAACCGTTAGTAATTGTGCCGTTGATAAGGATTGTGTAAGCCGTTGTACTTTCCGCGTAACGTTTAAGATCGGCGTAATTATTGACACTCACTGTTGTTCCATTTTTCCCACCAGTAGTACCACCATTCAGGCTGGCAAA
The DNA here is from genome assembly GCA_035490715.1 of Cellvibrio sp. Taxonomy (GTDB): domain Bacteria; phylum Pseudomonadota; class Gammaproteobacteria; order Pseudomonadales; family Cellvibrionaceae; genus Cellvibrio. The sequence goes on along the minus strand of DATJLF010000007.1, from coordinate 25,136 downwards.
ACCGATAGGTGTTGGTGTGTTAACTGTTGGAACACTGGAGCTGCTTGATGAGGCGGATGATTTACTGGACGCACTGCTGCTCGCGACAACAGGGCAGGTGCCTGCTTTTGTGGATGCACCTTCAATCTTGAGTGAATCAATATTTGCCAAACCATCGGCTGTTTGCGCTGCAAGTTGCAGAATGTTATTGCCCTGTATTAAATCAATTTCCACACTCGCTGTTTGCCAATTGCTCCAGGCACTGGTCGTGGGTAATTGGATGGTGTAATTACCGTTTGCTCCGCCATTAATTAACAGTGAGCCGTTGCGCGCATTGGTGCCGCCATTAGCGTAGCGGAATGTCAGAGTATATCGACTGCTGGTGCCTGCATTAACTGCCCACACAATGGCTGCACCCTGGGTGTTATTCGCGTTGGTGTAACCATTGCCGGTAAAACCTGTGTTAGTGCTTTCAGTGGCAATACCATCCACACGGCAGAAACCTGCTTGTTCTTCCTGAATGGTGAACGTAGAAGTACTCGGCGCACTGCTACTTGATATTGGGGTGCTTGAAACAGGCCTGCTTGATACAGAGCTGCTAATTATTGCGATGGAGGAGCGGCTGCTTGAAGTTGCTGGCGTGCTTGATCTGACGGAGCTGGAACTACCGGGTGTGGATGACGGCGCAGTCGACGAAGAAATTGCTATGGAAGTAGCCGTTGATGATGTGCTGCCACTGCACAAATTACCATTTATTTTAGGCGCTCCTGCAGAGCCGTTTGCTTGAAAACCAAAACTGGCGGATGCATTAGGAGCAAGTGTTGCGTTCCAGCTTAATGCAGTTGCGGTGTAAGGATTTGATCCACTCAGTGTTGCATTCCATGCATTGGTAACGGTTGCACTGGACTCCTGCCATGACACCGACCAGTTATTGACGGTCGATGCTGTGTCGTTTGTCACTTTAATCTCGCCAGTAAAACCCGTGCCCCAATTGTTGGTGACGGTGTAAGTGCACGCAGCAGATGCATCCAGCGCTGTCGCCGATAGGCAAGCAAGAACGATTGGTGTTAGCGACGCGCGTAAATATCTGGATTTTGAAAATAAAAATGTATTCATAACAAAATACCCGTGGAAATGTTTGTAAAAAATTTATTTTTATATCTGTTCTAAGAACCTGATGGGCAGAAATATTTAATAACCGTGGGTGCAAATAATGGGACGTTTAAAAAGAACTACTTGTTGAGTGACGCCAGCAAGTAGTTCTTTTAATCCACTGGAATTTACGGTACTAGACTGTTGATATATTCCTCAACATTCACCCAGCCATCGCCATCTTTATCGAGCATCGCATCGCTTGCACTGTTGGGGTTGAAACCATTCTGGGTTTCCCATGTGTCTGGCATGCCGTCGCGATCTGTATCTTTGGGGGCGGTGGCACTTGGGAAATTTCCCACCACATTGGTGATGCCCAGGCTGGTTTCATCGCTAATGGTTTTGCCTTTTTTCCCGTAGGATTTCAGCTCGTTCAATACATAATCATCTGCTTCATCGCGTTGATGCGAAGTACCTGCATTGTTGATTACAAATTGCAATGCGGCAGTCGCACTGAGTGCGGGAACGGGTGGATATTCAACGGAAGGTGCTGTCCACCAGGTAACAGAACCGTAATCGCCTTTGCCAAGCAAGCGACCGTTTAATGATCCATCTTTATTACTGTCGTACCAGTTATCGACCGCATAAAGATTGTAAGCCGAGGTTGGGCTATCCAATGTGCCGCCATTGGTTTCCGGGCCGGTAATAAAATAATTACCGATCATCGCACCATCGGAACGGCCTGAAGTATCACCGAGGATATAACCGGATGTTACCCAGTTATAAATGACATTGTTTACAAATTGCAGTGTGCCGCGCGCTTTGGGATTGCGTGAATTATTATCGATGTAGAGTGAACGAATAATAGATGTGCCGGTGGTATTAATTAATCCGCCGGTGGAGTGTGTTTGCAAACCTTGCGCAACAATCGAATCTTGCAGCGTGATGTTATACAGCTGCGAACCGGACTCCTGGTTTAAATCAAAGGTGCCATCGCGGCCCCAGCTTAATGAAACATTATCAAAAATAATGTCATGACCATTGGCAATGGCGACGGTATCTTTTCCGCTATCGCCAATTTTTCCCATGCGGAAACGCACGTAGCGAACAATGGTGTTGGATGCGCCGGAAAACGAAACACCGTTACCATAAATGCTAATGCCTTTACCGGGTGCGGTTTGTCCTGCAATGGTTTGATTGCTTTTAAATACCAGGCGCGTATCCAGTTTAATAACACCACTCACATCAAACACCACAATACGATTGGGTTGACTAATGGCATCGCGCAGTGAACCAGAACCGCTATCATTTAAATTGGTAACGTGAACGACGGTGCCCTCACGACCACCGGTTGCCAGGCGACCAAAACCCTGTGCGCCAGGGAAGGCGAGCGTAGGGCCGGTGGGTGTCGGTGGTGTTTCTGCACAATTAATTCCGCTAACACCCGGGCCGGTAATTTTTATTGAATCAATATTGGCTAAACCATCAGCGGTTGTTGCAAGCAATTGCAAATTATTAGTACCGCGTTGTAATTGAACGGTTGTAGTAATAGTTTGCCAGGTAGTCCATGCACCGGTGCTGGTTTGATTCATGGTGTAAATACCATCTGCACCGGCGTTGATGGACAGATTGCCAATTCGTGTATTGGTACCACCATTTGCATAGCGAATAGCAACGGTTGCGCTGCCTGCGGCTTGTGCATCGATTTTCCATTCCAAACCTTTACCGATGGCATTTTCCGGGTTGGAATAACCAGTACCGAGATAACCCGCGTGATCAGTTTCAACCGGAACTGTTTGGGTATTGCAATAACCCGTTTGGTTTTCTTCAAGGGTAATGGTGTTGTTGGTGTTACTACTGCTTGCACTCGATGATGATTTGCTGGAAGGAACAATGCTTGACGAGCTTGAACTTTTTATTGACGAGTTTGAACTCTTTATTGAAGAGCTACTTGCCGGTGTTGAAGAAATGCTAATAGCGGAAGAACTCATTGCAACTGATGATTTGCTGGAGCTGGAAATAATGACGCTGGACGACGATTTGGAAGAAGCTGGTGGAGTGCTGGATACACTGGATGATGTTGTGCCACACAGACTGCCATTCACCTTCGGTGCACCAGCGGTGCCATTGGCTTGAAAACCAAAACTTGCAGACGCTTTGGGCGCGAGTGTGCCATTCCAGTTTAAGGAAGCAGCTGTGTAGGGATTTGATCCAGTCAGGGTTGCATTCCACGCATTGGTAACGGTTGCACCCGATTCCTGCCATGACACTGACCAGTTATTTACGGTTGCGGCTGTGTCGTTGGTGACTTTAATTTCTCCCGTAAAACCAGAGCCCCAATTATTGGTAACGGTATAGGTACACGCGGCAAATGTATCCACTGCTGTTGCAGATAAACATGCTAGAAATAGCGGCTGTAATAAAAATTTTTTGTTAGTGCTTTTGACAGAGAGAGCGTTTTTCATAACAAAAACCTGTGATAAATAGTTGAAATAACTTCATCTACATTTTCAAATCGTGAAATTTTTTAAAAAGAAAGCCGCATTGCAGGTGCGGCTTTTTTTAATTAATTACATGCACCGCCCGTAATTACCGGTATTGCAGTTGTTCCTGCTGCCTTGGTGCCCTGGAACCCAAACTCTATGGTTTGGCCCGGTTGAATCACTTTGTTCCAATCTACATTGGTGGCTGCATAGGGATTGCTACCGGTAACAGTGGCGTTCCAACTATTGGTGATGCGCGTGCTATCGCTGTAGGTCCAGGAAATACTCCAGCCATTCATTACGCTGGTGCGAGTGTTGGTAATCCGAATCGCACCGGTAAAACCTGAGCCCCAATCATTGGTTACCACATAGGTACAATTTTTTGCACCCGTGCTGCTGGCAATTGCGCTGGAAGAAGCTGCACTGCTCGAGCTTTTTGATGAACTCACTGGTGCAATGGACGAGCTGGTTCTCATTAACGAACTGCTGATTGCCGTTGAAGAGCTGGCCTTGATGGATGAACTTGTCTTGATGGAGGAACTGGACAGCACGGTAGCGCTTGATGATGTGGATGAACTTGCCGGTTTTGATGAACTTGAAGGAGTCGATGATGTAGTCCCGTTATTAACACACATGCCGGGATTTACTGAATCCACAAATACATTGACAGTTTTATTCATGCTATCACCTTCACTGTCTTTTACTTGCAAAGTGAAAGAAGCCATACCGCAATTTTTTGCAGTAAAGGTTGCTGTAGTACCGCTGATTGCCACACTGCCATTGGTGACATTACTCACCGAATAATTCGGGCTTGCAGTGTAACCACGGAAGGTATCGCGCAAATTAATGCTGACAGTTTTTCCACTGGCGATGTTGTAATGCATGTTGGCTTTCCATTGCAGGTATTTATCCAATTGCGTGTAACCATCGCGGTCAGCATCATTGTTTGCATCAGAAAAATCACCCGATGACGATGACACATTTAACCCGTGCCAAACTTCCCACCAATTTGGCAGACCGTCATTGTCGCTATCCCAATCATTCGCGCGGTAAGTAGTCGGATAACTTTCGTAACCGCCCACATCATTTTGGTGATCGGGCAATCCTGGTTTGCCTGACTTACTGCCTTTATACGTGTAAGTTCCATTTAATGTTTCATTGACGATACGAATATCGTGGTTATCAAATACCGGTTGTGTTGCACCTACATCAGATAACACATTTTTGTACGCGGCTTTTGCCGTGTGGATGGTGGCATAGGAAGGAAAAAACGGTTGGCTTACCCAAGGCTCATAATTGGAAAAAGGAGCACCGGTCATTGTGCGGCCTTTGGTGGAGTTACTCTCATCAAAGTAACCGGGCATTACATTTCCGGAATAATAATATTGTTGCTTGCCACCAAAATTATCTTCGTAATCCGCTTTTAGCGCATGGAAAACTCTGCTGGCTGCGCCGGGTTTGTAATAATTGTTTACGAAATTTACCTGGCTTGCGCCACCGTCAGTGGTACGCCCACCCCAGTTGTAAACCACGTTGTTAAAAATATCCAAGCGACCTGCGAAATTTGCATTTGCATCCAATCCACCGGCCATTGACCAATTGCGGCCTTCATTGTGCGCGAGCAAATTGTGATGGAAACTTCCTGCATCGCCTCCAATACTTGCTGCGTAACCGTGAGCGGTACCCGCAGGATAATTTGCATGGCCTGCAATGTTTAATGCTTCTGCCAACATCACACGTTGCAAGGTAATATTTTTTGCACCGCGTGATGAAAACGCTTCATCAATTGTCCAGCTTACGGAACTGTGATCAATAATCGCATGATCACTGCCGGCCATGCCCATACCATCAAATGTCGGGCCAGCCCCAAGGCGCACGCGAATATGTTGGATAACAGCGTCTTTTGCACCGCTCATACCAAAAGGCGCTCCGCGCACGGTAATCCCTTTTCCGGGTGCTGTTTGACCGGCAACGGTAACAAATGAGTGGCTTAATGTGAGGCGACTATTGAGCGTAATAATGCCGGCTACATCAAACACAATTGTGCGTGGGCCGGAATCGGTTTCGATGGCTTCGCGCAAACTGCCCGCGCCACTATCATTCAGGTTGGTTACTTTTACGACCTTGCCACCGCGACCACCAATTGCAAAACGGCCATAACCTTCCGCACCGGGAAATGCCAATTGGCGAGGGCGAAATGACCACACATTCCCGCGCGTTACTACGCCGTTTGCATCCACAGAATCCACTCGCCAGAAATATTGATTGCGACTGTACAAATTTGCTAATGCAAATGAGGTGGCGATTTGTTGGCCTTTATAAATTCCGGATGTGGACGTTGTTGCACTTTCAACTTGCGATTTATTAGTGCCTACATACACCTGTTGTGAACTTGCACCGGCGGCGTTAGTCCAGCGCAAGGTGTAGCTGCCGTTATCAGCATCCAGGTGTTGATCGTTATCGGTGGGAATCGGGTTTGCAGTTTGTTTTGTTGAGTCGGGAATATTTAATCCGAAACCATTAATAATGACATTTTTATTCGAAGCACTGGTACCGGTGTCTGCCTTCACCAGAATGTCCGCTTTGCCATTGCTGGTAGAAAAAGTGATGTATGCAGTTTTTGCAGCGCTGTTACTGGTAGCGCGATTACTCGGTACCAAATTATTAATGATCTGGGTTCCATTGACAGAAATATCCAGTGGCGCAAACGTATTGGTTGTCGGGCTGGCAACGGTATTTAATGTAAGTAGTAGCGAATGGGTGCCATTGGGTAAACCGGAGAAACTCATCAATATTGCTGCCCCCGCTTCACCACCATCAACGGTAACACCATCGCTGGCAAGGCGAGCGTAGTAGGGCGCTTCAGTACCGGCTTTGTACCAATCAGATTTCAAACCGGAACCATTTGAACCTTGTTTACTCAGCGTGATTGTTACACCACTAAGTGTTTTGCTAATTGATGCCGCCGATTCAATGGGCCAGGCAATATAACCGGGTTCGTTGATACCGGATTCAGGCCGGCCTGATTGATTAAAATCTACTTTCAGTTGCGGTGTTTGAGCGTTTACCGATTGGCACATGACACCGACGAGGGCAGAACAGAGCGCATGTAGAGCGACATTATTTTTCATCTCAAATCCTGTTTTTTAAACGTTATTATTGACCGTTGTTGTGGTGTTTATAGCGAAGAATTTTTAATGGTTGTCAATTTACAAGCGAGCAAAACCAAATTCCCCGGCATTAGCCGGGGAATTTTTTTGTTAACACGATTTTTTACAGATATCCCACTTTTTGTGCAAAGGAGATAATGGATTCACCGTAGGAGCCGCCCCAGCTATAACCCGTGCGACGCTCTTCTGACATTTGGGTAATGTCATAGAACTTGCTGCCGTCGCGGTCGCTGAAGAAGCCTCTGTTGGTGTTCAGGTCGTAGAAGCGGTACCACATTCTGCTTCCGGATTTTGCAACGATAGGATTGGTAGATGCTTTTGATGAATCGTAAGTGTAATTCGCCAGATAGGTGTTCGGGCTAGCGAACCAGTTAACGCCGGCTTTAACCGCCGCTTCGATTTGTGCTGTTTGTGGTTGGGTCATCAGGAAGGCGATAATGCCGACCGATTCGCTACCACTGAGTGATTCCAACTCATAAGCGCGTGCTTTTTTCGGTTGATAATCGGTAGCACCATGTTGTGCGCACCATGCCGTCAGTTTTCCATTCTGTTTCCATTGCGCTTTCAAAATGTAATCAACACCTTTTGCAACCGCTGTTTTGAATTTCGCACGATCTGAATCAGAGAATGTATCGTTATCAAACGGAGCGCGTTTGTTCACGGCAAAATCCAGCACGGTTAATGCGTAAGCCATGCCGTTATCGTTAAATGTTGCGTGATCGGCGTAGCCACCTTTCAATGGATAAAACTGTGGCAGTGCACCGGTGCTGTATTGTGAGCTAACAATAAAGTTTGCTGCTCTGCGTACCGCATCGCGATATTTCGTGTTGCCACCGTTTTTATACACTTCAGCGAGGTAAACCATTTCGGTAATCGTTGCACCGTTGTCGATGGTTCCGCTATCGCTACCACCATTGCCTGCGCTTACAGAATTGTAATCCAGGTTTTTTGGCCAACCGCCGTTGGATTGTTGATAAGACAAAACAACATCTGCTCTGCTCGCATTCCATTTGGTTCTGGATTTGCTGAACCAGCTGGCAGCCGGGTTGCCATCCAGTGTAAGCATCTTGGCGGTAGTTGATGAGCTGGAGGAAGAACTGGAACTGGATTTAACGGATGAAGAACTGCTGCTTACGGAAGTGTTGCACACACCTGCTTTGGTAGTTTGTGAACCTTCAATTTTTAATGAATCGATATTTGCCAAACCATCTGCGGTTAATGCAGAGAGTTTTAAAATATTGTTACCTTGCACCAAATCAATTTCAACGCTGGCGGTTTGCCAGGTTGCCCATGCACCGGTCACTGGTAAATCAATGGTGTAGTTACCATTGCTACCACCGTTAATTAACAACGAACCATTACGCGCAGCAGTACCGCCATTTGCAAAACGGAACGTTAACGTATAGCGGCCACTACTTGCTGCATTCACAGCCCATTCAATCGCTGCACCTTGCGCGTTATTGGCGTTGGTGTAGCCGTTGCCAGTGAAACCAGTGTTAGTGCTTTCTGTTGCAATGCCATCAACACGACAGAAACCGGCTTGTTCTTCCTGGATCGTAAATGAAGAAACACTTGGCACACTGCTGCTTGATTTTGATGTGCTGGTTGCAACAGAACTGGATGATTTGCTGCTGGATGTTACCGGCGTGCTGGATTTAACCGAGCTTGCAACACTGCTGGGTGTGGATGATGCCGGTGTCGATGAAGTGCTGGCACCACACAATGTGCCGTTTACTTTCGGTGCACTCGCCGTGCCATTCGCCTGGAAACCAAAACTTGCTGATGCCTTGGGCGCAAGTGTGCCATTCCAACCCACCGAGGCAGCGGTGTAAGGGTTTGAACCACTCAATGTTGCGTTCCATGCACTGGTAATGGTTGCGCCGGATTCCTGCCAGGACACTGACCAATTATTTACCGTGGATGAGGTGTCGTTGGTGACTTTAATTTCCCCGGTAAAACCCGAGCCCCAATTGTTGGTGACGGTATAGGTACAACCGGCCCAGGCGGCAGAACTCATCGCCAGGCTAACACCGGCGGCGATACAAGAGCGCAGCAAAATTTTTTGCGCCGTGAAAATAGGTTTGGTGTTTTTCATAGTGATTCCTGTAGATAGTTTTTAGGTTATTAATGTTTTCGATTGGGTCATGTATGACGACCCAATCGGTATCCCTGGAGAATTTATTTGCTGTAGCTTGGCGTCCACGAACCAAAAATATTGCTAATGGTGTATTTCGCTGCTTCCGATGCAGATAGTTGTTTAGATTGCGGCGCACGTTTGGAAGGATTCGCACCGGCACCGGTGGTTAAATATTCCGAGAAGCGCGCGGTATCCAATGTGTTTTCACTCATCTTCACCCAACCTACCGCGGAAATATGTTGACCAAGTTCAGTGCGGATGTAAGTGGCTGCACCATAAGGTCTCCAGTTGCGACCCAATGCAACAGAACCTTTGCTCACATTGGATGCTGCCGTTACTTTCCCACCGAGGAATACCAAACCAAAAGGTACAGCCTGATCCGTGCTCGGCGCCGTTAATGCAGAGCCACCGCCTACGCTGTGAATGGTGTTGTTATCGAATACCGCCGTGGCTGCACCGAAAATAAAATCGACGGTGCCTTGAATGTAACAATTGCGGTAATACTGCGTACCGCTGTGGGTATAAAGCGTGTCTTGATTACCTAACAAACGGCAATTGCGGAATTGCAAACGCTGACCTTGGGCCAACAGCGCCACTGCTTGTGAACCAACACCAAATGAATTTTCGATGGTGATATTTTCCATGGAAATATCATTGGTTTTAATCGTCACACTCGCACTGCCGGAAGTACCAATCGTTCCACCACTACCATTGGAAGTACTTGCCCCATCGTTATACGTCAGAATGGTTGACGACGTTTTTCCGGTTTCACCGCAAAAAGTGACGAACGGTTTGGTGACGGATAATTTCTCGCGATAGGTACCGGGCTTGATACGAATTTGTGTTGGCGTGGTGTTTGAACTGGAAAGGGTGTTCAGCGCTGCTTGCACAGTTCTGTATTGGCCAGAGCCGTCGGCGGCGACACGCAAAATGGGTTGGTTGGTGATGCTGTTGCAATCCGCTGTGGTTGGCGTGGTGGGGCAAGCGGCGGGGGTTATGCCATTGCCGGTTACGCTAATGCTGTCGATATTTGCCAATCCGTCTGCGGTTTCAGCCACCAATTTAAGGCTGTTAGTTCCCGCTTTCAGCGATACATCGACATTCACGGTTTGCCATTGGGTCCAATTACTATTGGTTGGGAAATCGAGTGTTTTAACGGTTGTGTCATTTGCCAACAGCGTTGCGCGTCTTGCCGCCGTTCCGCCGTTACCGAAACGAATTTTTACCGTATAGGTTTTTGCGCTGGCGGCACTAATGCTCCACACAACGGATGCACCGACTGCATTTTCGGTATCGATAAATCCGGTGCCGGTGTAGCCGGTATGTTTGTTATCAATAACGCCGGAGTAACTACAAAATCCCACTGCGTTTTCTTCGAAAAGCCAACTGCTTTCAGCGGCAACCGAGGAGGCAACGGATGAAGAACTTTTGCTGGAGCTAATGACCTGGCTGCTCTTGCTGCTGGAAATAGCGGCGCTGGTGACAGGAGTGCTGGATTTAACACTGGATGTGGTCGCTGCCGAGGAAGCCGCAGCACCGCACAAACTGCCATTGATTTTGGGCGCACTTGCCGTGCCATTTGCCTGAAAACCAAAACTGGCAGATGCGCCGGGGGCCAGTGTGGCGTTCCAACCCAAAGCGGTTGCGGTGTAAGGATTTGACCCACTCAGGGTCGCATTCCAGGCACTCGTGACTGACGCATTGGTTTCCTGCCAGGACACAGACCAGTTATTAACTGTCTGGGTAGAGTCGTTGGTGACCTTAATCTCACCGGTAAAGCCCGAGCCCCAATTGTTGGTGACCGTGTAGCTGCACGCTGCCCACACCGGGGAACTGGCCGCGAACATGATTCCTGCCGATAGCGCTGAACGGGTCAGCAGCGCATTAAAGCGATTATTTTTCTTGGACGAATTCATAAAATTCCTGCTATTCATGTGTATTGGTTGGTTTTTGAACCAAACGCAGCCGCACCCATAGCGGTAAATGCCACGAGTGAAATATGCGTCAATACCAGATCTTGGGGATCACTACGGTATAGGTTCAAAGAGAACAGGGATTTGGCTTTCCTAAGCCGGATTTACATTGCCGATTCGTCGCTGGTTTTTATTATTGGCGTTAGACGCCTTTTGTCATATGGTTCTTGTGACCATATTGTCAACTTATAATACTTATTAGTTATGGTTATTAAAAATGAAATATGTGACAAAAGCGTGGTGCGTCCCTAAATTTTGTCAAAAGATCTAATAAGTTGAACAAAAAATGACAGCTTTTATTTTTATATAAAAATAAAAATTTATCGATAAAACAAAAAACAGTTTTTTTGGCGAAGGCCAATATTTTTTGTGGGGTGGGTGATTTTTGTTCATTCACATCGCGTGATAGCACACTTGCAGTGCCAAGGTGATCACTTCTCAAAGCGGCATTAAATCTTATTTTCCTAATAATCATAAAATTGTCGCCTGTTCCTCCTTGTATACAACGTGGCGTCAGGATTAACTTGTATATCAGTGTTCGTTCAAACATAAAAATAATGTTATCTGCAAACTCGATTTTGCATTAATCAACCTCGGCTCGCGTTGACCCGGGCTTTATCGTCGGCATCGTAGCTGTATCCGAATTCAGGCTCGCAGGAGCAGGCCGCCCGTTTTCATTTCTCGTACAGCGGTAATCGGGAAGTGGAAATCCGCAGTTAGGTATCACCAAATAATCAGTAGTACCCAGCGTATCGGGTGGATCGGTCTGGTATCCGACTGTTGGATATTTCAACCGCAACATAACAAATAAACTCATCTTTAGAGGAAGGTTCTTATGCTTGGGAATAATGCGAAAGGCTCCCGCCTGGCGACAATTCTTGGTGTAGGTTTAATTGCAACTACCTTGGGAAACACTGCGAATGCAGCTTGCCAGTACACTGTTACCAATTCATGGGGTAATGGTTTTACCGCAGCGATTCGCCTCACAAATGACACCACTACTGCCATCAACGATTGGCAGGTGAATTGGTCGTATGCCAGAAATACTGTCACCAACAGTTGGAATGCGCGTTTAACCGGAACTTATACGGCCACGAACCTGGCCTGGAATGGCCGTTTGCAACCTGGCCAGTCGGTGGAGTTCGGTGTGCAAGCTGCTACCAATGGCGGGGCGATTGAAACCCCGGCGTTATCCGGAACATTGTGTAACAGTTCTGCGTCCAGCGCTGCCAGTCAACTTCCCGTGGTTAGCTCCAGTAGCCGTGTAGCCAGCAGTGTGGCGCCGGTGGCAAATAATATTGCGACCCTGGCAACCGCGACTACCTCCTATGTTTCCCCTTGGGAAACTATTCGCGCGGTGAATGACAACAGTAATCCTGCAAACTCCAACGATAAATCCGCTGGTGCGTACGGTAACTGGAACAACCCGAACTCCATTCAATGGGTGCAATACGATTGGTCGCAAAATTATTCGTTGAGCAATACCCAAATTTATTGGTTCGATGATAACGGTGGCGTACTCACACCAACACGCGCGTATGTCGAATACTGGAATGGCAGTGCATGGGTAAACGCTGGCAATGTACCGCTGGTAAAAAATGCATTTAACAACCTGGCATTGAACGGTGTTGTTACGAGTCGTATTCGCGTATCCATGCTTAACACGGTGCAATCAACCGGTATTCTGGAGTGGCGAGTGGCAGGTACTGCAGCAGGAGCGATTAGCTCATCGCGCAGTAGTGTCGCGCTGAGTTCCAGCTCTCGAATCAGTAGTTCCATTGCACGGACTTCTTCATCAACAAGAAGTAGCGTGGCGAGTTCAATTGCGCTGAGTAGTTCATCCGTTCGCAGCAGCACTCCGGCGAGCAGCAGCTCCAGCAGTTCACCGAATGTGGCGCAATGCAGTGCACACGAATGGCCGAAATACGAGCCGGATTTGAATTACGATTTCCGCACCGATTTCGGACAAGTTGATACCAGCAAATTCAAAATTTATTACGGTTGCCCGCAAAACCAAATCGCCGGTGTAAAAACCAAAGGTCGTTTTGCATTTATCTGGGGACCAAATCGCAACCCATCGATTACCGATGCGGATATTGATCGCGTACTCACTAACTTGAATGAAGACGCTGATTATATTCACAACGTAATGGGCTGGCCGGTTGATAAATTACAAGCTGAAGGTTACTTCAGTAATATTTATCTCTACGGTTCAGGCTTGTGTACGGATCGCGCATCGAATACTGAGAGGGGCGGTTGGCAAAGTGGCATCAATGGCTATCCGATGGTGTTGTTATCGTATTATCCCGTTGTCACGCCCAGCGAGCGCGGTGGTATTACACACGAATTTATTCACACCATTATGGCGACGCGTGGTAACAAGGCAGCCTGGTTTAATGAGGGCGGAAATACCTGGTTGCAAATGAATCTGGAAGCATCACGCACTGGAAATTACGGCGTTGGATTTTTGGATGCAACCGCATTCCTCGCACCGCACATGCCGATCGAAAATTACAGCGGTTGGTTACAGGATGGCACATTTGGTGGTCCGAATGCGGAAGGTGTAAATCGCACCGCCAATGGCCAACAAATTTCTACCTGGCGTGATTACCTTGGCGGTAACCAATACAACTCGGCGTTCCCGCATTTCCTGGGTGTGCATGTTTCCAAAGGTGCAAATGCATGGTTGTGGGCGAAAGGTTCACACAATCATATTTTGCGTTCGCTTGCCGGTGGTGTTGGTGAAGAACAAACACAACGTATGATTATGGAATTCCGCGCGCGTCAAGCGATGGTAGATTTTGGACCCTGGAGCAACGCGTTTAAATCGCCAATCAATAATAACTGGGGCAGAACCATCGGTGCGGAAGAAATTCCGGGCGGCATTTTGCAAGAGCCAACCGCGCATCGTTTAACGTTCTATGCAGCAACCACACAACAAGGCACGACACTGGTTCCAAGCACCGATACATTGCCCGGTTGGTCCGGCGCTAACCAAATTCCATTGAAAGTGACCGGCAATAAAGTGCGTGTGAATTTCCAACCAATCGGACAAAACATGCGCGTGCAATTGGCGTATCGCGCTGCTGATGGCTCGGCGGTTTACAGCAAACCGGTGAGCAGTGGAGAAGCATGCCTTGATCTCACCAAAGCACCGAAAAATGGTGTAGTGGTCGCGGTTGTTTCCAACGTGGATTATCTCTACAACGGTGAAGAAACGCGCACACGTAAACACGATTATCGTTTGCAAATTGTCGAAGGTGTAACGGGTACAGCGCCGCTTTACGACAAACATTATCAATAATTAATTCATCGCTCAGCCCAATCACTGTTGTGATTGGGCATTTTCACTTCTCCAATAGGTAGTGCGATTTTCCAATCGCATTGGAGTCCAGCATCAATTTATTTTTTGAATTCGAAACGCGTTTCGGATTCGAGAGGAATTTTTTATGCGTAGATTCAGTATTCAAAAAGGCGGTGTGGCCGCTGTTATAGGATTGGCGGGAAGCTTACTGGCGACCAGTGCATCGGCTGCCTGTGTTTATACAGTTAGTAATAGTTGGGGTTCAGGTTTTACCGCGTCCATTCGTGTCACTAATGATACCGGTGTTGCCGTTAATGGTTGGCAAGTAAATTGGAATTACGCGCGTAACTCGGTTGCCAGTGCGTGGAATGCGCAATTAAGTGGAAGTTATTCAGCAACCAATCTCGCATGGAACGGCACGTTAAATCCTGGCCAGTCAGCTGAATTTGGTATCCAGGGCGCAACCAATGGCGGTGCTATAGAAACTCCAACGTTAACCGGTACTTTATGCGGTTCATCAACGGCCTCAAGCGTTGCTTCCAGCACACCGGTTGCTTCAAGCAGTGCAAATAGTGTAGTTCGCAGTTCATCAAGCAGTGTGGTGCCAGTGGTTAATAATATTGCCACCCTGGCGACAGCAACGACCTCCTATGTATCGTCATGGGAAACGATTCGTGCAGTGAACGACAATAGCAACCCGGCAAATTCGAATGATAAATCGGCCGGTGCTTACGGCAACTGGAATAATCCAAACACTATCCAATGGGTGCAATACGATTGGCCGCAAAATTATTCACTCACTAACACGCAAGTTTATTGGTTTGATGATAACGGCGGTGTGCTTACACCAACGCGTGCTTACATTGAATATTGGAATGGCAGTGCCTGGGTAAATGCGGGCAATGTGCCTTTGGTGAAAAATGCATTTAATACACTGGCATTGAATGGAATTGTTACCAGCCGTTTGCGTGTATCCATGCTTAACGCCACTCAATCCACCGGTATTCTTGAATGGCGTGTAGCGGGTAATGCATCGGGTGTGACTTCATCGGTGCAATCATCGTTGACACCGTCATCGTCCTCGCGCAGCAGTACAGGGATTTCAAGTAGTCGTTCGTCGCAAAGTTCTGTGGCGGTTTCCAGTAATGGAGTGTCCAGCAATGGAATGTCCAGCAGTAGAGTTTCCAGCAGTACAGCGGTTAGCAGTTCGCGCGCAGCAGTGTCATCATCTGCCGCAAGCAGCTCATCGGCAGCTGTATTTACGCCAATCACAAACCAATACGAGTACGACGGCATCAACACCAGTAATGCGGTATTTAAAGACTCCAATCGTTTCCGGTTGTATTACGGTGCAGATAACAAGCGCGGTCCTAAAGGTAACCTCGGCCTCCATTCCGATGCAGACGTAACCCGTATGCTCGCGCATATGGAAAAAGTGTATGACTATTTTGTAACGAATCGTGGTTTTAAATCTCCCGCGCAATCCATTCATGCAAGTCGCCCGGGATTCTTCAAAATTAATGTGTATTCGGTAACGGATATTGATGCTGGCGGCTTCATGGGCTACAACGGCACAGCGGGATTAAGTTATCTGGTCATGCGCAGTAATTTGTTGAATGTCGATAGTATTTCCACGCACGAGTTTGGTCATGGAATTACATTGGCCGAAGCCATCTGGATCGATAAAGCACGCACCGGCGCCTGGTGGGAAACTACCGCAGAATGGTTTGCAGATGCGTACATGAGCCCGCTGAACAACACCACGAATTTCAATACCGAGTCGCTGCATGTTGGTTCTTATCGCACGATTGTCCACAAGGATAATTTGTACGAGGCCTGGCCGTTCCTGAATTATCTGAGTAACAATCCGGACAATTATGCAAACCTCGGCCGTGATGCGATTCGTAATTTAATTCGTGCGCATCAAGGTCAGGAAACACCATTACACAGTTTGGCGCGATTGGTTCAACCGGTTTCAATACAAACGTTAGTGGGACGTTATCGCGCACGTATTGCGTATGGCGATATTGGTCATCCGTTAGTGCAATCACGAGTGCTGAGTGCGCAACGCGATTCCAGTTTCCGCACGCGCGCCTATCGCAATCTCGAAGCTGTCGATTCAACGACATACCGTGTTATTGCCGCGCGTAAACCACAATACACCGGCAGCAACATTATTCCGTTAACCGCAACAGGCAGTGGCCAAATTACGCTTCAGGTCACTAACCTGGGGAATGGTTTGAGCGATAGCAATTTCACGGCGGTGGTAGCAATCAAGGCTTCGAACAATAGTGTTCGCTATGTAGATATTCCCAATGGTTCAGGTAGTTTCCAATTATCCTCGGGTGAAGAATCGAGTCTGGTTGTGACTAACACGCCGAATAATTTGTATCTCTACAACGCCTTTGAGACTACCGATACCAGTCCTGAAGCGGTTGGCTTGAATTATCAGGTACAAATTATCGGCGCACGTCCGCGCGATTAATTTATTTCACTATTCATTCATTTCACTCTTAATTTTTAATGGGGGCTTATGCATAAATTCACTGTTGCTTCGGCAACAGTGAATTGTCCTGGGTGAAACGTCCTGTGAGGAATTTTTATGAAATACACTACGAAAAAATGTAGCCAACTCACCTTGTTTTTAGGTTTGGCAGCAACAACGCTTGGTAATGTCGCACACGCGAGTTGTACCTATACCATCACGAATAATTGGGGATCGGGTTATACCGCTGCAATTCGTGTAACCAATGATACGGCTGCGCGTATCAACGGATGGCAAGTGAATTGGTCATATGCAAAAAATACCGTAACCAATGCATGGAATGCACAATTAAGCGGAGCTTACACCGCAACCAATCTGGGTTGGAATGGCGGGCTGAATCCGGGGCAGTCGGCCGAGTTTGGTTTTCAAGCGGTAACGAATGGTGGTGCAATTGAAACACCGGTGCTGAGTGGAAATTTGTGCGGTGCACCTGCATCAAGTGTGAGTAGTGTTTCCAGTCGCGCTATTTCCAGCAGTGTCATTCCCAGTTCAAAAATGGCCAGCAGTGTAGGTCAATCCAGCAGTATTTTTCGTAGCAGTTCGGCGAGTAGTGTTGCGCCTATTACGAATAATATTGCGAATGTAGCGACGGCAACGACTTCTTATGTTTCGCCGTGGGAAACACTGGCAGCAGTCAATGACAATAGCGTTCCTGCCAATTCAAATGATAAATCCAGCGGCGCGTATGGTAATTGGAATAATCCAAATTCTATCCAATGGGTGCAATACGATTGGCCACAAACGTATAGCCTGACACAAACACAAATTTATTGGTTTGATGATAATGGCGGAGTGCTGACACCAACACGTGCTTATGTTGAATATTGGACCGGCAGCAACTGGGTAAGCATTGGCGATGTTCCGCTCACCAAAAACGCATTTAATAATTTGTCACTGAATAGCATTGTGACGAATCGTTTACGTGTGTCGATGTTAAATGCAACGCAGTCTACCGGCATTTTGGAGTGGCGTGTTGCAGGAACTCCCATTGGGCAACCGCCCCAATCTTCGTCGGTAAAAAGTTCATCAAGCAGTTCGCGTAGCAGTGTGGCAAGTTCATCCAGTAATTCCTCAACGGGAAATTGCACGGGGCCATTAGCGGGAACTCGCGGCAGCAATCCAATCCTGCCCAATATTTTTACCGCTGATCCTGCATCATTTGTCCACAATTGTACGTTCTATATCACAGCGGGTCGCGACGAAGGAACCAACGGTTTCTTATTGCGCAGTTGGTACGTGTTGTCATCCACTGATATGGTGAATTGGACTGATCACGGTGCACCAGTGATGAGTTTAAGTACATTTACCTGGGCTGATGCAAACGCGTGGGCAGGGCAGATGATTGAACGCAATGGAAAATTTTATTGGTATGTACCTGTGAATAAACGCGGTGGTGGAATGGCGATTGGTGTTGCAGTAGGCGATAGTCCGCTCGGCCCGTTCCGCGATGCTATTGGCGCTCCGTTGGTTGATGACACTATCGAAATGAGAGCGTTTAATTTCACCGATCCAGGCCAAACGGTTT
The DNA here is from genome assembly GCA_035490715.1 of Cellvibrio sp. GTDB lineage: Bacteria > Pseudomonadota > Gammaproteobacteria > Pseudomonadales > Cellvibrionaceae > Cellvibrio. The sequence goes on along the minus strand of DATJLF010000007.1, from coordinate 6,928 downwards.
ATACCATTGACCCAACTGTGTTTGTCGATGATAACGGTCAAGCGTATTTAACTTACGGTGGTTTCTGGCGAATGGTGACAGTTGCGCTGAATGACAATATGACATCTATTAAAGGCAGTTGGATTGAACGCACACCGCGTGATTTCTTTGAGGCGCCTTACCTCACCAAGCGTAACGGTACTTACTATATGGTTTATGCGGCGGGCGCTAATCCGGCAACCATTGATTATGCTACTGCCACCAGTCCCACTGGCCCATGGACTTATCGCGGTCGCATTCTCGATAAACTACCAGCGTTATCAGGGCAAGATGCACCCACAAGTCACCCCGCAATTACCGAGTTTGCAGGGCAATGGTATTTGGTGTATCACATCAGCAACGGCAAAGGCGGCGGTACTTATCGTCGACAAGTTGCGATTGAAAAATTATTTTTCAACAACGATGGCACGATCAGACCTATTACGCCTTCAACGGGTTTGACGTTTTAAGCTGAAATTTTTTAGTGTAATTCTTTTGGTGTAATTAAAGTCGTCACCAAATTTGCGGGCCTAACGGCCCGCTTTTTTATGGAGTGGGATTGCTTTCGCAAGATGATGATTTGTAGATATTATTTTGTGCATCCGGTGCGGCAAGGCAACTTAAATCCATTTTTGATGTTATCGATAAATCAGAATCAAAGTGGCGAAGGGTTACTTGCTGGCTGGTTACTTGATCTACATTTTTGAAACGTAATTTCGGGGCCCAGAGCAGGGGAGCATCACTATTTTCGGTATAGATGGCAACAAATAGCTCCTGCTTTAAATAATTAATAATTGCCGAATTTAATGCAGGTGCGAGGTTGGCCGTATTCGGTAATACTATTAAACCATCCGTTATTGCTGCGTCAGAAAATGCTTTAATAGCTTGATCGTCCCAATGAGTTTCTCCATTACTTATCTGGTTTTTTAAGTCGGCGAGTAACGTTACCCAATTTACTGTGATCGTTGTAGAACTGACAGTGGTTTGCGTGAGTGGCCATTTAAAGTAAAGCTGCCAGGTGCTTTGTAAATTTCCATTTCCGGTTGATAAAATTTGGTCAATCCCACGTGTGCCCGGCAGGGTGTAATCAATATTGAGTGTTCCGCGCAATGACTTGTTTCCTGAAATAGTGTCGGGATCAAAATTCAACGATTCAAATCTAAAACCGCCGATGTTATTAATCGTCTGCGCTGCAATGATTCCGCTGGTGTCAGCAAGGTTACAATCTTGCAAGGTAACTTCATTTCCATCGATCAACAGCGTTAAATTTTCACATTGAATTTGAATTCGATCTGCCGGCACAGAGGTTGTGTAACGATTTTCAAAATTAATGACAGGCGGTTTGACCTTGAGGTCTACCAGTTCGGTATAACCGGCCGCTTCACGTTCCTGCTGTAAGGTTTGCAGGTCAACATCCAGTGTATACCTGCTTGAAAATGTTATTTGGCTGGAAGAAGTCCAATCAGTTTCGCTCAAATCCAGAAAAACTTTTAATAGGCTGGATACTTTATTGGTGCGTTGAATGGAAGCAATACCGGGTGTACTACCCAATGCCAATTGTTTGGGTAAATAATGTAGTGTGCCCGGTTGCGATGGATTTTTGAAAATAAAAAAACGTTCATTGACAGTTGCAGTAAATTGATCACTCGCATCAACGAGTTGATCATTCGTTGCAGTAGATGATTGGCTGGCCGCTGAAGATTGGTTTGGTGTTGATGACAGGTTTGAAGTCGATGATTGATTCAAAAGAGAAGATTGGTTTGCAATCGAAGACGCAATTGATGACGTCAATCCTGCTGAACTCGCGGGTATGGTTGAGCTGCCCGTATTCATCGCACTGCTGGTAGTATTCGGAGGAGGGGTATCACTACCACTACCGCCGCATCCCAATAATATCAATGGAGCAATAGTACATGTGGTTAACCGGAGGGCCCCGAGGTTTTTAAATGCAGAAGAAATATCCATACTAATAATTTCTTTAGGTGTTTTTTGTGGGAAAGAGCAAAGCAAATATGACGAAGTTGGTAACCATCTGTTTGGTCGTTAGCGACGCTAGCACGGAATGTAATACCTTCCAATAACCGGATTAAAATCCCTTTCATATTGCTAACACTTTCACAATGTGCGGCATCTTAATCTACGCATTTAAAATGTTCAGTGCCTGAAGTATTACCCGTTTGCTTGCCATTACATGTAGCCACTTTATTACTATTTTCATTACCGTTTTTTATTTTGATTACGGTATTGTTACAACGGTGTTTTGTGCGCAGAATTTTTTAAGGCTTTGATCCGGGCATCCCATATCAATCCAGGTTGCTAGAATAGTAATGGCTGTAAACGAAAGTGGTTCTCCCGTCATTGGCATTCCAGGGTTTTCTGCACCTATACCCACTTTTTGTTCTGCGTGCCGTGTTATCAATCTATCAATCAGGATGTTTGGCTTATTATTTTTCAGCCAGGTGACCAGTCCCTGGGTTGAGGTGTCAAACTTTTCTGTAGCGCGCCCTCCAATCGAGTGGCAATGTACGCAGTCCCCATCCCGCCAAAACTTACCCCACATGTAATTGATATTAGAGACAGAAAGGGATTTGTTTTTATTTTGGAAGTTGGAAATATATTTTTTTGCTAAAGCGTCTACTGCTGCTTCTTTTTCTTCCCGTAGAGATTGGAAGTAAGCATATAAATATTGACTGTCAGGTTTTGTTATAGTCATTTCAGGCATTTGACGATTATTCTTCTTAATATTTAGATTGTTGGCATATCGATAAATCCAATCAGCAGAAAATAAACTCATTGCGGTAGCGTTATACCCGGATATATCGCTCGTTGCATGGCAGGCGCTACATTTTTCTTCAAAAATGCCTTTGCCAATTGCACTGTATTTTTGATCGTCAACATTATTTGTATCAAATACTATTGTCTTTTTTAGACCAGGATAAACCATCATTGCCGGAGGAGAGCAATTTCCATCCGTTGAGCAGCGACCATGTGGGCGCCTTAAAAAATTTTCCAGGTTTTCCTTTGTTGTACGTAGATTCTCGCCTTCTCCAATGGGATCGAACGCTGCATTCAGATATGGCAGGGGATCGTCTTTCATATGGCTAATTCGATCATCAGAAATGGGCAGGGAAGAAAAACGTTCGTCTATCTTCCCTTGCGTGTAAAGCGTTGCCACTTCGGTTAATTCGTTATGGCAGCCAAAGCATTGGGCATTTTCCCAACGACCGAATCCTGTCGGAAATTTGGCTTCAGCGTGGGTACGCGATGAAAAATGGCACGCAGAGCATTCCTGGCTGTTTGGCAATTCCATTGCAAAAGCTAGCGGGCAACTACAGAAAATCACGCACACCAAAAACCTTAACATACAGCTCCCCATGAATTTACAGTGTAGTGTTTACATTCACGATTTCTTCTTCAACGGCAGGAACGATTAAGATTTCGTTACTGCTGGTGAGTTGGGCTTTTAAGGTTTTATTACTCAGGCTGAAGGCATTCAGAAACAATTCCCATGCATCGAACGAGATACCCGTTGTATCGGTTGCTCCAAACAAAATGGGCGACACATTAGCAGCGTGATAAGTGATAGAGGCGATAGAGCCGTAGTAATAATTCATCGCATCTTTTTGTAGCACATCGTTGTTATAAAGTTCATAGATAATGTCATGAAAGCTGACATTCACAGCGGGTGATACCAGCTCTTCTATCCTGAAAGAGAGTGAAATGACATTATTGGTATTTAGATAATCCAATAGCGCAAGTTCCTGTGTGCTTTGCGATGTGGTGTAATAACGAATTGTCAGTGAGCAAGCTTTCGGGTAACCACCGACCAGGACATTGGTGACATAAATTAATCCAAGATCCGTTATTTTTTGTTTGGCAGCGTTAGATAAAAGGCATAACGTTGCATCGGTGGGAATAATATTTTTTCGATTATCCACAATGCCATTACTTAGAATGAATTGATTATAAGCTGTAGAGTCTATGGCGGTGGGAGAAAGGGAGAGGGTGACTGATCGCCAACCTCCACCCAGATTAACAGCGGGTAATATGTTTTTTTTATAACGAGTGTATAAAAATGATCCCTGTTTTTCGCTACCTTTAATGGGCAGGAAAATAAAATCACTAAAGATTTTTCTCTTATCAATAGCGTATCCGGAAAGATCTGCGTGGCTATTCAGTGAAATAATTGATGCACAAATCACACAACAAAGAGCGATAAGCTTTTTCATAAAACCCCCTTGTAAAAGGAAGCGGTTACCCGCTTCCTTGAGTTGAGAAATTACTGGATACCAAACAAGGCTTTACAGTTAGCCGCCGTTGAAGCAACTACCGGTGTTCCGAATCCGCCAGTTAAACAACCAACAAACATATCGGTACGTGCTGTTTTAATGACGGGGCCCGGGTTGTAATTAAACACGCGGGTTTCGTTTACGCGAAATATTTGTTTTTCATAGTTGGCGCGCAATGTGAAGACGGCACTTGCCTGCCGGCTTACATCAGGCAGATTAGGTTGAGCGTAGCTGCGCATTTCAGTAAAAATTTCATTGCGAATTTCACGCTCAAGTGCACCTACCGCACCCACAAAATCAGCAGAATTTGGCGCATTAAGTACCCATTGATTACTCGCATTCAAATATTCCACTTTGATTGTGCCATCGCGCACCAGACGTTGGAAAAAGGTGGACACTTCTATATCTACACAGGCCCAATCATGGATTGCAGCAAAAGTCGTTGCTTTCTCAAATACCTGGTTGTAATTAATAGTGAAGCGCGCGGTTCGTGTAATTGAGCTTGTTGGAATTTCCCAATCAACAACTGCCGAGAGAGAATCGTCAAAGTTTGCACCTGACTGCATATTGGATTCAACGATAGGTGCGTAAGCAGGTGTGGTTTTTGCCTGGAATGGAATACTTGTGGAGACGGATGTTTGTCCTGTCGGGACTAGCGCTGTGAATTTTTGTATCGTATCAACTTCACGAACAGTACCGTCATCGTAAGTTATCTCGCACTTGGGCATGGAAATTTCGGTGGATTCCCCGGTGATTGGGCTTGTGACAATCATTTTTTCGAGAGTACAAGTCGGATCCAATTTTCCGTCAACATCAAAGCCGCTCACAATAAATTTGGTCGTTGCTTTTTTTGCTTGTGCAGGTTGGATCTGTACACCCAGGCGTGTTGCCTCGGTTTGTAGCTGCGTGCGTTGTGGGGCAAATCCCGCAGTAGAAAAAGATCCGCCAATGGTGGCAACTACTTGCCCTGCGAAAACACCGCTGAACTCGGTAAAATAATTTGCACTGAATCGTGGCACCGGATTGGATGCAGTACCGAGCATCGCAACGGAACCGTTTTTGGGTACATACCAAATCAACCGGTTGTTGTCGCTATCCGCGTACAATTCAAAATTAGCGAGCACTTCTTCGCTAAAGCGAACCGGTACCGGTTTTTGTTCGGGAGCAACCGGGGCCGCATTCGCTAGCATTGGCAAGGTCATTGCCGACGCTAGCGTCACCAAATGAGCTTTCTTAATGAAATTCATAAAACATCCTCCTGGTTTTGGTTGGTGTGTTGCACAAATGTGCGTGATTATTGCCTCCCGAAAGGGAAGCGAATAATTCGTGTTGAATGCTTGAGCTATCGCAGGTAGTTACAGCGCTGGTCGGACGTATTCCACGAAATTTCACCATCAATAGTTCCCACTACGCATTGCACACTAAGGTCTGTGTACGCGTAGATATCGACGGTGTTATTTCGCTGGTAGAGTGAAAATGTTTGGATGGGAATTTCTGTTATTTTTTTATAGTCGATGTTAATAGCGTGAAATCGTTTGATAACGCCAGTTCCGGGGGATTTGGCATCGATGTGAATTAACGCTTTGCTTTTAACCACGCGTAAAATTTCATTGGCGACATTTTCAACCAGCGCCATGTTTGGATTCCACCAGGGACCCCATGAATAACCGGAAGCCAGTTTGATTTTTACGGTGTTGGAGAGACGGGTATCGGTGACAATTCTTAATGCAAGCTGGTATATGTCTTGTGGTGTGGCAACATAGTTAAGGCTTGCGATGTGTTTTACGATCTCAGCATACAGCTCAAGCCAATTTACAGTGAGGGTTGCGATTTCAATTCGTTTACCATTATTAATTTGCCAGCGGAGTTGGCCGGAGAAAAAGTTATCCCAACCAGCGCCTGAAGCAAGTACTTCTGAAATTAATGGTGCTATCTGCGTAAAGGCTTTTGCATCAAAGGGAATCAGTTGTTGTGTATTTCCATTTTTATCAATAGATGAATTTAATGAGTAAATACTTTGCAAGGGGCGGATAGTCCCGCTCTGATCCATCGCGCTGCAAGTCGGAATTTGAATGGTTACGCCATTAGGCAAGGTGATACTTTGAAAGGTACAGTAAGGTTGAATCTTTCCACTGGCATCGGTAATAAACCCATCGGCAATGAAAAATGTTTCAACATCACTAACAGGTGCAGGGCGAAGTGTAAGGCCAGCATTTTTGGCAGCTGTCAGCAAATAAGACAAATCTGTTGTTGATCCTGTTGAGTCAAAATTACCGTTGATCCTTAAATGCTCTTGTGGGAAAGGCGGTTCATTCACAAATGATGAAACCACTTTCAAGTTGACAGATCTGGTTCCTGGTTGATTGGTAACGCCAGCCTGCTTTGCAACAAAATAAGCTAATCCAGCGTCACTTGAATCGGCAAAAAAAGTAAATTTTTGCTGCAGTTCAATGGGGAATTTTCCGGATATATCTTTTGTTGCGGGTGGGAGGGGAACTGAATGCGTATGGATTGAAAAGCAGCTAGCGACTAATGGAAAAATGAATTTTTTTATTAAATAAAAATAATTCAATTGGGTTATTTTATTGTAAACATTTTTGTAACTTGTCACGACAACACTC
>DATJLF010000006.1:0-5544 GCA_035490715.1 Cellvibrio sp. | reverse complement strand
ATGTATCTGACGCACGCCTGTTTGAAGAAGTGCTCAAATTGTTTCTGGGGGGCTCGGCAACCGCGACCTTTCACTTGCTGCGCGAGTACGACTTGCTATTGCATCTTTTTCCAGGAACGGATACCGCTCTTAAAGCCAATGACGAATTAGGGGCAAACCTGATCGAGCAATGCATGATCAACACGGATAAGCGTATCCGTGGCGATAAAACAGTAACTCCAGCATTTATCTATGCAGCTCTACTTTGGCCAGCCCTACAACAACAATTCAAGGTTCTCTCCAGCCAAATGACGCCGGCACAAGCCTGGACGCAGGCGGCTACCAATGTGATTAATCAACAGCTAACGCGTACCGCTGTCCCGAAGAGATTCCTGATTCCCATGCGCGAGATTTGGGATTTACAGCAACGCCTGCCCAATCGTATGGGGCTTCGCGCCTTGCGTACCCTGGATCACCCCCGCTTCCGTGCTGCATACGACTTTTTGCTGATGCGCGAATCCGCCGGTGAATCCCTTGATGGGCTGGGGGTATGGTGGACCAACTACCAAACCGCCGACGACGAGGAACGCGAACGCATGGTTAAAGAGCTCGCACGCCAAGCGGGCCCAAAATCAGGTAACAAACCGCGTCGACGCCGAGGGCCACGCAAACCCAAAACAGATGCCGCCGGCAGCGGGAATGAATAACCCATGGCTTTAGCCTATGTTGGTTTGGGTAGTAATCTCAATGATCCACTGGCGCAGGTTAATCTTGCGCTCAATGAGCTGGCTACGTTGAAGCAGACCCGGCTGTCAGCTCGTTCTGCGCTGTATCGGAGCCGCGCAGTAGGGCCCGAACAACCCGACTACATCAACGCCGTTGCGTTGCTGGACACACAGCTATCCCCGCTGGATCTTCTGGATCAATTGCAGTTTATTGAGCAGGCTCACCAACGAGTGCGTTTGGAGCATTGGGGGCCACGCACATTGGATCTCGATCTATTGCTGTATGACATGCAAACAATCCAGCACCCGCGCCTGACCGTACCGCACCCTTACCTCACCCAACGAGGTTTTGTGCTTTATCCTCTGGCAGATATCACCCCTAATTTATGTTTACCGGATGGCAAATCACTACAAACCTTGCTTGGCCAATGCCCTTTTGGCGGCTTGGTACGTTTGTCAGATAGCCACTAACCGGCGCAAGGAGTTATCGTGGACGCAGTATTTGAAGAACTGGGCCTTGACCTGACGAATGCCAAACTGCCGCGTTATATCGCGGTCGAAGGCTGTATAGGTGTTGGCAAAACTACATTGGCGCGAAACATAGCGCGCCTGTTCAACTACGACATGCTATTAGAGCAACCGGAAGAAAATCCTTTTCTTGAACGCTTTTACCGCGATCCCAAATCAACTGCGCTCCCCACTCAATTATTCTTCCTGTTCCAGCGCGCCAACCAACTGCAAAATTTGCGACAAGACGATATTTTTGAGCCTGTGCGGGTCGCTGATTTTTTAATTGAAAAAGACCAATTGTTTGCACGGGTTACACTGGATGATGACGAACTAAATATCTATCGTCAGGTATATGACAAATTAGTGATCAATGCACCTCAACCGGATTTGGTCATTTATTTACAAGCCCCGTTGGATGTTTTGCTTGATCGCATTCGCCAGCGTGGCATCAGTGCAGAACAACACATTAGTACCGAATATTTAAAAGCGCTCAATGATGCCTACACTGAATTTTTTCATTTCTACGATGGTGCCCCGCTCTTGATTGTCAACGCCAAGGATTTAAATCTGGCGAAAAATCGCGATCACTTTAAACAATTGGTAGAGTATATCCTCACCATTAAAAGCGGCCGGCATTATTACAATCCTGTTCCCGCCCTTTAATTTTTTCTGACTTTCCGTTGCGACTTTCTTTTTAAACGCTTTTTTACAAAACGAGGAATTGCCATGCCTTACGGAACTATCAATCCCAGCAACCACAGCACTTCCACAGTAGATACTGCACTCACTAAAAGCGTTACGATCAATACGCTCAACAAATTAAAAAGCAATGGTGAAAAATTCGTTGTGATTTCATTGTATGACGCCCATATGGCTGCAATGGCCCAGCGCTGCGGCGTGGAAGTGGTATTAATTGGCGATTCACTCGGGATGACTGTATTGGGTTATGACAGCACTATTCCGGTAACGATGGAACAAATGATTTATCACGTAGAAGCAGTGGCGCGCGGCAACAAAAAATCGCTCATTATTGGTGACCTCCCATTTATGACTTACGCCACACCAGAGGATGCAATGCGCAATTGCATGCGTATCATGCAAGCGGGTGCGCAGATGGTAAAACTGGAAGGTGGTGCATGGCTTGCAGACACTGTGCGCATGCTTGCTGAGCGCGGTGTGCCGGTATGCGCTCATTTGGGTTTGACGCCACAATCCGTTAATAAATTTGGCGGTTTCCGCGTACAAGGGCGTGATCAGGAAAGTGCAGAGCGTATGCTCAGCGATGCAAAGCTACTTGCCGACGCCGGTGCAGATTTGCTGGTTCTTGAGTGTGTACCCGCCGCACTTGCCGCCCAAATCACTCGTGAAATCCCTATCCCTACTATTGGTATTGGCGCTGGCCGCGATACCGATGCGCAGGTGCTGGTAATTAACGACATATTGGGCTTAACCGAACAACCACCGAAATTTTCCAAAAACTTTTTACTGGAAGCGAATGACATTCCTGGTGCAATGCAGAAATATGTTGCGGATGTAAAAAGTGGTGCGTTCCCTGGTGATAGTAATATCTTCAATTAATACCGGGGGTTAATTTTAATAATACCGCTCGTTAGTAGCGGTATTTTTTCATTCATTTCTCTTCTTTAAACGAATAAAAATTTACTAAACCGCAGTCGTAGATTTTCCTTGCTAAACTGGTGTCATACCTATAGACATTCACGGCCGGCAATATTGATGGGCCCCAGCAGCAGGAAAATATCATGTTTAAACTAGCCTTATTGATTCTTGCACTAGCAATTACTCCCCTTCAAATATTTGCGGCAGCCGTAACCACCAGCGCAACAGATGCATCGACCCAGGATCCCTCTACCAATTCCGCCGCATGGGATAACTACTACACGACATCCAACACCCTGAAACAGAAAGATGAAAAATTTCTCGCGGATGAGTTAAAAGCACTAAAAAAAACTGTTCCTGATTTACCTCCTGCCACAAAAGAATTTGGTTTCGACATTAGTCAACCTGACGAATGGTTTTCAACGGCAGAGGGAAAACGCATTATGGAAAATATTCTTTCTTTCCAAACGCCCTCGGGCGGTTGGTCAAAGCGCACGGACATGGCCCAGTCACCCCGCAAGCCAGGGCAAGCCTTTGGCACAGAGCCTGAATATGTTCCGACATTTGATAATGGCGCGACCAGTACACAACTTCTCTTGCTCGCTAAAGCGCATCAGGCTACTGGCGATAAACGTTATGCTGACGCATTTACTCGCGGGCTTTCTTTAATTATGAGCGCGCAGTATCCCAACGGTGGCTGGCCACAAAGTTTTCCCCTCCGCGGTGGCTACCACGATCACATTACCTACAATGATGCGTTGATGCGCGATTTGATGTCGCTGCTTCTTAACGTTTCCCGAGCAGAAAATGAATTTTCTTTTGTTACCAAAGCACAGCAACAAGCCGCTGCGGATAGTCTTGCAAATGCATTGGATTGCGTATTAAAAACACAGGTTATCGTGAACAACACGCTAACCATCTGGGGTGCGCAGCATGATGCAAAAACATTGAAACCAGCCAAAGCCAGAGCGTACGAAATGATTTCATTAACCAGCTCGGAAAGTGTTTGGATGCTGGACTTTTTAATGGATATGGATAAACCAAGTCCGGCCGTTATTAAATCTGTGCACGCGGCGGCACACTGGTATGAACAACATAAAATAAATGGAAAAAGCTGGATACGCGGAGCAACCTCACTCAAAGATGATAAAAATGCGCAGCCCCTCTGGGCACGATTTTATGAAATAGGCACAAACAAACCACTCTTCGGTGATAGAGATGATTCGATTCACTACAGTGTCAGTGAAATATCAGAAGAGCGCCGCCAAGGTTATGCGTGGTATACAACAGCGCCCAATAATGTTTTGAAAAAGTACGCTGAATGGGCAAAACGTTACCCGCTTGGCATAAGTAACAGTTAAAGAAAAGGCGACGGACAAACTTATTGTCCGTCACTCGTCCACACCTTCATACTTTGCACCGCCAGCAATTTGCATTCACCTTTTACCTGAACATAAGTACGCATAACCTGATAACGGGATGTACGAAATGTTTTGCCGTCTTCATTCCACTTTTCAACACTACTTAATCCCTCAACAACAGCGGTATTATTTAATTTGCGCACACTTAAATCATGTGAGCGACGCGCTTTGGGTTGTTCTTCCGGTTTTTGTACCCGCGAAATCAAATCCGTTTTACTTTCCTTCAAACTGGCGAGGTTGTGCACCCAATAAAAATCATCCGCCAATAGCTTTTGTAAAAACTTTGCATCGCCTTTTTGCATCGCCGTTTCATATTGTTGATCCAACTCCGTCAAACGTCTGGAGTCCAGGCATGAATCGGCAAATGCAGGCAAGGTTAAAAACAGCAACGCTGTGCAGGTAGTTCTTTTCATCTCAAGTCGCCTTCAAAAACAACAAATAAAAAAAAGCCGACACCAAAACGATGCCGGCCAAGACCATACTAGATTACAAATAAAGGGGAGTTCCAAACTGGGCCAAGAGAAAAACCCAACCGCAACTACTACCTCCCTAAATCATTGAACCAACCAATCTGAAACCATCGTTAGCTCACAGGGAGAAACCGTTGCCGGTAGTTTCAGTATTGTTCAGATTTCGGCCATTGCCAGTTTTTGTATGATAATTTTTAAATTATTTGGCGATAACCCCCCACACCTGATTAGAAATGGATATAACACACTAGGTGCGGCCAATAAGAACCATGGTTTCGTTAATTAATTGATCCAGACGCGCTGCGGTCGTGGAGCGCAGCGCAAAATCATCCAGTAACTTCAACAATCGCCCAAGTTTAGGCCGGGCGGCACGAAGTTCTTCGGAGACCGGCTCATAGACCAAATCATGATCCTGCACGCTTAACTTCCCCAGCTCGGACAACTCGACATGCAAAGCACTTATTAAGTCGTAAAAAAAATCTTTGCGGTCAAGGCTATTCGCCTCCCAATAAGCCTGATCCAAACCAGCCAGCAACCCCTCCAAAACCCTGATTGCATTAGCGATATTGTTGCATGGCATATGAGTACCCTTCTCTAAAACCGTTATTGGCTTGAGTATAGAAGACTTTAACGTCGGCGCTGGAGGCTCTGCTACACTGCCGAAAAAACGGCGGCAGCATTGTCATAATGTCACTTGATCAACTCTGGTTATTCATAACACTGACTTTTATCGTGTCTGCCAGCCCCGGCCCGGTCATGCTGTCATGCATGGCGGATGCCGGGCGCTTTGGTTTCGCCAAATCCCTATACACCATGTTGGGT
>DATJLF010000005.1:0-88934 GCA_035490715.1 Cellvibrio sp. | reverse complement strand
CTCCTAAACCTCCCGTTGTATCCCATCGCCAGTTTTCGTTTGTTTATTCTTTTTTACTTGCTTGTATCTGTTCCCCAGAGCAAACGAATCCTTGGTACTTGGTGTCTATTTCCGCCTTGCATCGCTATAATCGCGACCTGATTTTTCACTCGTCCTTTTGGTAAGAGAGCAACATCCGGCATGAGCTATCAAGTTCTGGCACGTAAGTGGCGTCCACGGGTTTTCCGTGAAATGGTAGGGCAGGAGCATGTACTCCAGGCCCTGATTAACGCGCTTGACCATAATCGTCTGCATCATGCTTATCTTTTTACGGGTACACGCGGCGTGGGGAAAACCACTATCGCTCGTATTTTGGCCAAATGCTTGAACTGTGAAACCGGTGTGAGTTCCGAGCCCTGTGGTCAATGTTCCAGTTGCCGCGAAATTGCCGAAGGTCGATTTGTGGATTTGATCGAGGTTGACGCTGCTTCGCGCACCAAGGTTGAAGATACCCGCGAGTTGCTGGAAAACGTCCAATACGCACCGACTCGCGGGCGTTACAAGGTTTACCTGATCGACGAAGTTCATATGCTCTCCAATAGCAGCTTCAATGCATTGCTGAAAACCCTGGAAGAGCCTCCACCCCATGTGAAATTTTTACTGGCGACTACCGATCCGCAGAAGTTGCCAATGACCATTCTCTCTCGCTGCTTGCAGTTCAATTTGAAAAATATGAACCCGGAGCGGATCGTCCAACATCTGAAATTTGTGCTGGAACAAGAGTTGGTTCCCTACGAAGAGTCCGCACTTTGGCATTTGGGCCGCGCTGCTGATGGCAGTATGCGTGACGCAATGAGCCTTACTGATCAGGCGATTGCTTATGGTTCCGGCAAAATTACTGAATCTGAAGTCAGCGCGATGTTGGGCACCATCGACCAGACTGCGGTATACGACATAGCCACTGCACTCGCCAGTTTTAACGGACGCGCGGTTTTGGCTGCGGTGGATCGTATGTCAGAGCAAGCGCCGGATTACGCCAGCGCATTGGCAGAAATGTTAGCGGTATTGCATCGCATCGCTATTGCCCAGGCACTTCCGGAAGCTGTCGATAACAGCCATGGTGATCGCGACCGTATATTGCAACTTGCACAACGATTACCGGCTGAAGATGTGCAGCTCTTTTATCAAACTGCATTATTGGGCCGCCGCGATTTACCCTTGGCACCCGATCCTCGCGCGGGTTTTGAAATGGTGTTGTTGCGCATGCTCGCTTTTAAACCCCAGGGTGTGATGGAAATGCCCACCCAGGCATTGCCACAATCCACTACACCAATGAAAGCAGGCGCAGTAAATACCCCGACGAGCACACCAGTCGCTCAAACTGTCACGCCGCAAACTGCCGCTATTGCTCCTCAATCTGCGCCGCAAAATGTTGTGCAGGCCAATAATCTGGCACAAAACAATTCGACCCCAAGCAATTCGACCCCAAGCAATTCGACCTCAATTAATTCGACTTCAAGCAATTCCAACCTGAGCCACGTTCAGTCACAACACATTCCCTCTCAACGGCCGCCACAACCGGCAGTTCCAGGGCCAGCTCCTCAAGCAATGCCGGAGCCTCCACCATTCGATGGACCCTACGATAATGTGCTGGATGATGAATACGCGGAATATGCCCAGGCACCTGCGTATTACGAAGCACCCACTGCGGATGAGCCAACAGGAGTTGTAGAGCCAAAAAAGTCTGAGGCGGCTCAGCCGCCTGCTGCGGCCATATTGAACCTGGTTCTGAACACGTCGGAAAGTAACTCTCCGGTGAGCCAAGAGCATCATGTTGCTTCGCTTCCGGCATCTGTAACAAAAACAGCGTCCACCGATATTCCGCTTCCAAAAACGTTGCGCAAAGTCCCCTATGAACAGGCGAACCCGCAAGACTGGACAGAAATTTATCTGGGTTTAGGTGTTACCGGAATTTTGCAAAGCACGGTTGCCAATTGCCAGTTGATTGGTCGGCAGGGGAATTATTTCCAATTCGTACTCGATGAAAATAACAGTACATTGTTTGATGTAAGCCACGAGAAACGGCTTGCTGATTTGCTGACCGATTATTTTGCAGAAGCGATCCGTGTCAGTATTCAATTAGGTAAGGTCACTGCAGAAACACCATCCATGGTGGCTATTCGTTTGCGGGCGGAACGTCAACTGCAAGCAGTTGATGCGATAAAGAATGATCCCATCGTGCAACAATTGATTGCACAATTCGGCGCGACATTACGTGAAGAAACTATCCAACCTATTAACTGACAACCCATTAACTGATTTTTATTTTGTAGATGAGAAGGGGGCGCTATGAAAGGTCTTGGCGATTTAATGAAGCAGGCCCAGCAAATGCAGGCCAATATGCAAAAAATGCAAGAGGATCTTGCTAAAGCAGAAGTCACTGGCGAAGCCGGTGCGGGTTTGATCTCGGTGGTAATGACTGGTCGTCACGATGTAAAACGTGTGCATATCGATGCGAGTTTGCTAAGCGAAGATAAAGAAATGCTGGAAGATTTATTAGCGGCGGCAGTCAATGATGCAGTGCGGAAAGTAGAGCAGCAAAACCGTGATCAAATGGCGAAAATGACGGCCGGTATGGGAATTCCCCCTGATTTCAAAATGCCGTTTTAATTTTCACAATCTATTTTCAATGACCATAAAAAACACTATTCATGTTTAGTCCGCTTATTGATGAATTAATGGCATCTTTGCGCTGCCTGCCTGGCGTTGGTCCCAAGTCGGCCCAACGCATGGCGTTGCATTTGCTTGAACGTGATCGCCCCGGTGCCGAACGTCTTGCGGCGAGTTTGCAAAAAGCGGTTGCTGGCGTTGGACGCTGCCAGCGTTGCCGGACACTCACAGAGCAAACCCTATGCGGCTTGTGCGCGAATACGCGTCGGGACAACAGTTTGTTGTGTGTGGTAGAAACTCCGGGTGATGTGCTTGCGATTGAGCAAGCGGGAACTTATCAGGGCAAATATTTTGTATTGCTTGGACACTTATCACCCATTGATGGTGTTGGTCCGGACGATATTGGTGTCGATCAACTGCTGACCCTGCTGCAAGGTGATCCACAACATCCCGAGGACCGTATTCGTGAGGTCATACTCGCGACCAACCCGACTGTTGAAGGTGAAGCAACCGCGTATTACATCAGCGAGCGGGCGAAAACGCTAAACGTAGTTGTTTCTCGTATTGCTCACGGTGTCCCGCTTGGCGGTGAACTGGAGTTTATCGATGGTGGAACCCTTGCGCATGCATTTTCCTCGCGCCGCAGTTTATAACCTTAAGTTGATGTTTGAATGTTGATTCCCACCGAACCCATCTGGATTGACCAGGATGCTCAATTGGTTGCCCTCTGCGACCAGTGGCGCCAGCAGGCTGCTATTGCGGTAGATACCGAGTTTATGCGCAGCGATACCTTTTATCCCATTGCCGGCTTGTTACAAGTGGGTGACGGCAAGGGTTGTTATCTGATTGATCCGTTAGCAATCAGTAATACAGCGCCGTTGCGTGAGCTGATGCTGGATGGCAAGGTCACCAAGGTATTGCATTCCTGTTCAGAGGATCTGGAGGTTTTCCAACGCTGGCTGGGAGTGGTTCCTGCACCTATATTTGATACACAGATTGCCGCTGCTTTTGCAGGTTTGGGTTTTAGCTTGGGGTATTCCTCTCTGGTGAATACGTTACTCAATACGGAAATTCCCAAAGATGAAACCCGCTCTGACTGGTTGCAGCGACCGCTGAGTATTGCGCAATTAAATTATGCCGCGCTTGATGTGGCCCATATGTTGGTTGTGTACGGTAAATTATTGCAGTTGCTGAAAGCGAATAACCGGCTCGAATGGGTTAAGAGTGATTGCGCCGATTTGGTGGTTAATGCGCGCAAAACAGAAGACTTTTCCGATGCATACCAGAAAGTGGGATTTGCATGGAAATTGCGCCCGCAAGAGTTGGCGATACTGCGCGATTTATGTATCTGGCGCGAGCGGGAAGCACGTGCACGTAACATTCCACGCAATCGTTTGATAAAAGAGCCATCGTTGTGGGAAGTGTCCCGGAAAAAAGTACAGGATCTGGTGCATTTGCAAAAAATTGCCGATATTCCAGCTCGTACCATCAAAAATGACGGTGACGCTATTTTACAAATAGTGGCGAATGCGTTGCGGGCTGATGAAAGTAGTTGGCCTTTGCGCCTTGATCCACCGCTTGCGCAAAGTGAAGGGCCATTAATGAAAAACCTTAAAAATTTTGTGCGCGAATTTGCAGAGCAGCACCACATTCCCGCTGAAGTGCTGATTCGTAAAAAGGATTATGAATTTATTGTGCGCTCCGGTATGCGAAGCGGTGAATACCAATTACCGATCCGTTTGCAAGGCTGGCGTTTCAGCTTGATCGGTGAAGGTTTATTACGCATTGCGCAAGAAAGCAAATAACTGAACGAGATCATCAGCAGTATGAAAATTATTTGTGAGATTTATCGTAGCGTCAAAGAGGAAGGAATGTACTTGTACGTGAAAAAAGAAGAAGGATTAACTCGCGTACCGGAAGAATTATTGAAGCTATTCGGAAAACCGCAGCAGGCAATGGTGCTGTTATTGACGCCCGGTAAAAAACTTGCCAATGCCAGCGTGGAAACAGTGGCAGATAGTCTGGAAGAAAAAGGCTTCTATTTGCAGATGCCCCCGCGCGGAACGCGCGATCCGGATGCAGAACGCATTCGTGCATTGAATTCAAAATTATCCGGTCATTGATTCGGCACCGTTATGGCTCAGCAAGTATTTTGGTTGGCAAAAAACCTCGAGCAAATGACGCTGGAGGAGTTTGAATCCTTATGCGATGGATGTGGTAAGTGTTGCCTGCATAAATTGGAAGATGAAGATACGGGCGATGTGTATTACACCAACGTTGCCTGCCGTTATCTGGATCATGACAGCTGCCGTTGCCAGGAATACACTGATCGTCAGCAGTTGGTGCAAGCCTGTGCCGTGCTTACACCGGACTCTGTGAAAGATACCTACTGGCTCCCCGAAACTTGTGCGTACCGTTTAATTGCCGACGGTATTCCATTATTTGATTGGCACCCATTGGTATCCGGTGATCCAGCCTCGGTACATGCGGCTGGTGTGTCGGTTCGGGGCCGGGTGGTACATGAGCAATCAGTTGATCCTGATGATCTTGAAGATTATGTAATTCGTTGGGTGAGTTAATCCCCGGAGACGTTGTTAATGGAAAATATCACTGAGTATCAATATGCCTGGGCGCTTTATCTGTTAGGGGCGTTAGGTTGCACCTTGGCTACCTGGTTAATGTTCCGTCGTTTGGGGCGTGCCGTTACCCATTTTTTTGTGATCACGGTAATGGTGCTTCTCTTTACCCCCTATGCAGTAGAGGCGGACAACATGGTTATGGCTCCAGGAATTTACACCCTGGCGTTCGGTTATCTGGATGGTGGGATGATTGTTATTAAGCCCCTGCTTAAGGTGATGCTTGGTATCTGGGCTTTAGCACAAATATTGTCATTGATTTACCAGATTCTCACTCGTGGGGCTCGCTCACGTCGGCAACACAATGAGTATCGTCCATACCAGCAATCTACGGCTTATCAACAATCCGGCTATGAACAAGACGACGATTACGATTACAGCCAGCAGCGGGCTGCTGATCGCAACTCGGGACGCGGACTCTCACGGGAGGAACGTATGGCCCGTGATGAATTACTCCATGAAGAGCCTATTCGTGCCATTCGTTAATATTTCACAACCTTGTCACTCGATAAAGAATCAACGTCTCCCTTCATAAAGCCAGCACTCCGCTGGCTTTTCTTTTTTATTTTCGCTCGCTGATTTCTCCGGTCTCATCGGCACAAAAATGGCGAATTAGCCAGTGACTGCTATAACTAATGGCAATATCACCCAGACTATGCGCCCGATAATAACGTTGCGGGCATTGTCATTCGCGAGACGGGAATCCAGATGCGCCAGTTGCGTTACCTCCTTGTTGCGTTCACCTTTTTATTTTTTGGTCATGTAAGGGCCGAAGAATCGGCTAAACCGTTACCGCCGGATGTGAGGGTGGTGATTGATATTTCGGGCAGCATGAAAAAAACCGATCCGCAAAACCTGCGAAAACCTGCCGTGGATTTGATCGTTCGTCTCTTGCCCGATAAAAGTAAAGCCGGGATCTGGACCTTCGGCCAGTCTGTCAACATGCTTGTTCCGCACAAAGTCGTCGACCAAAGCTGGCGCGACCAGGGTACACAAAAAGCCAATTCGATAAATTCAATCGCTATGTTTACCAACATTGGTGGTGCGCTTGAGAATGCGGCGGAAGATTACGCTACGCCTTCGAAAGATTATCAGCGCAATATTATTTTGCTGACCGATGGGGTAGTGGATATCAGCAAAGAAGCTGTGGTGAATATTAATGAACGTAAACGTGTTCTCACCGAATTGCTGCCGCGTCTCAAAGCGTCTGATTATCGCATTCACACTATCGCGCTTTCGGCAGATTCCGATCAGGAGTTGATGAAAAAATTATCGGTAGCAACGGACGGTATTTCAGAGGTCGCTGACACCGCTGATGAATTGATGAGTACGTTCCTGCGCATTTTTGATCAGGCTGTGCCAGCAGAACGTGTTCCCCTGGATGAAAACGGTTTTTTAGTGGATAGCAGTATCCAGGAGTTTACAGCACTGATTTTTCGTCGTGCCGAAATACCCGCGACCATTATTATTGCGCCTGATGGTAAAGAATTTAGTGGAACCGACCCCAAGCAAAACGTGAATTGGTATCGCACCGATAAATACGATTTGATTACGGTACAAACGCCACAGGCAGGCCAATGGAAAGTAAAAACTGAAATGGCGCCGGGCAGCCGTGTCACTGTGGTAAGTAATTTGCAATTGGTTGTGCAACCCATGAAAAGCAATATTAAATCCAGCCAGCCGCTGGATTTGCTTTATTCATTCCAGGAAAACGGCCAAACCATTGTCAATAAAGATTTCCTGACGCTGCTTACCGGCGACGTCTTGATTTCCGGAGAGCAATCGCCAGAAGTTAATGCAACGACCTTAACCATGGGAGCACCGGCGGACGGTATTTTTCGTCAACAACTTCAGGGCTTCGCAGGGCAGGGGCGTTACGACGTAAAAGTGCTTATTGATGGAAAAACATTTAAGCGCGAATTTGTTCACCACCTGAACATCTCTGACTCCTCATTTAAATTGGAAAAGTCGCTTGACGAGTCATCGGGTAAAAAAGTTTATAACTATAAATTAACGGCAGATCCGGAAGCGGTTGAGGTAAGTTCAACAACCGTGAAGGCAATCATTAAAAATTCCAACAATAACAATTTGGAACGGGAGCTAAATCTGATTGGCAAGGAGCGGTGGGAGTTTTCATTTACTCCGGTGGAAACCGCACGCTATGACATCAGCCTGCAAGTGAATGGTAAAAATATTGACGGTAGTCCAGTTACCGAGACTATTAATGCTGAAAGTTTTTATTTTCCTGATGAAGCCAGTGTGATAGCGGCTACACAGCCCGCTAGTCAGGCGGCTTCTTCGGCTGCTGCCAGTGAACCCGCGGTTGCAGAGAAGGAAATTGTCGCTGTAGAGGAAAAGGCGGAAGAAGATTCCAATCTTTGGTTGTACATAGGAATTGGCATTGGGAATTTATTGGTTTTGGTGCTCGGTTATTTTGTCTATCGATTGGTTGCCGGCGGAAAGGATAAAGAGGACAGTGAAATCGAGAAGACATTAAAAACCGATGTCAGCAGTTTGCAAAAACCGGCCACACCAGCGCCTTCGCCAGAGAAAACTGTGATTGATGTATCGGATGAATCAGAGATGGGTACCATTCCCATGAGCGATACTTCTGCCAATGAGGTGCAATTGCCGGATGATTTGATGGCCGATAATCTTTTTCCGTTGGATAATATGGAAGACCCCGGTGATAAAAAATAAATCCTGATGACTGTTTTTGAATCTGTTGTATCCGTCCAATTGCCGCCGTACCTTTTTCAATCCGTTGCGCCTGAGCGATATGCATTAGTGGATCGGTTTTATCGAGCCCAGGGCTATAAGGTCAAATGCACGGAGCAGGAAAAATTATTTGTACTTTGCTTACCAACCGGCGAACTCATAGCAGCAGTCCGCCTTGTCCCTCAAGGTTCAGGCCATTACTGGTTACGTAATCTGCTGGTCGCTCCTGAATGGCGCAATGGTGGGTTAGCGTCCGCCTTGCTCAATCATTTAAAACCGGCGATAGCGCCTTACGGTTGTTATTTTTTTGCATTACCTCATTTACTGGGGCTTTATCAGCGTTTGGATTTTGATCGAAATCCCTCCCATTGCCCGGCTGATATAGCGGCCATTTACGAAAAATACCGCTCCCGAGGCCGCGATTGGGTGTTAATGGGTTATATCCAACGCTAATTTTTTTCAATTTCATTTATAGGCAAAACCAAATGGTTGATTTGGTTGTCAGTAACTATAGTTCTATCAACCCTCAATTGAGGTCACTCGACCTTTTCAGTTTGGTTACACATTACATGTTCAGTAAGGAGTCGTTATGAATATTGATATTGGTATTTCACAAGCTCACCGTGAAGAGATCGCCAATGGTTTATCGCGTTTGTTGGCTGATACTTATACCCTTTACCTGAAAACCCATAATTTTCACTGGAACGTGACTGGCCCCATGTTCCAAACCCTTCACTTGATGTTTGAAACCCAATATACCGAATTGGCATTGGCAGTGGATTTGATTGCAGAGCGCATTCGTTCCCTTGGATTTGCTGCCCCGGGCACTTACAAGCAATACGCTGCTCTCAGCAGTATTAAAGAAGATGAGGGAATTCCCAAAGCGCAAGAGATGATCAAATTGTTGGTGGAAGGGCAGGAGGCGGTTGTGCGCACAGCGCGCTCCTTATTTCCCGCCGCAGAAGCTGCACATGATGAAGCCACTGCTGATCTATTAACCCAGCGCATCCAATTGCATGAAAAAACCGCATGGATGTTACGCAGCTTGCTGGAATAAAGCTGGAAGAAAATCAACATTGCCTCTAAGCCCGGTCCAGCCGGGCTTTTTGTTGCCCGAAACAGGCACGTTCAGATAATGGATATTTTCCAGAACTAATTCCTTTCCCCCCGGTACGCCTACAACTTTTTTTCCTCATTTTTTAAATAAGATTTTTTAACCATCTGATAGCAATGGTTTTTTTGCTCATACGACTAAAGTGTTTTTTTTCGAACTTCCCACCTTGGCCATGTGAAGGATATTCGGACGCTTGTTGTGCGTGAACTCGTAAATATAGCCTCGGGATTAGTGGTAGCTCCCTATTTACTAACCCCTAAAAAGTAAGACCAGTGAGGTAACTGGCTAGAGGTTGTCACCCTGCGGAGGCACCGCACAACGGCGAGTTACGATAACAATAACGGTTCGAGGAATAAGTTCATGCAAAACCCAATGACATTTAAAAAGAAGATGATTGCTACTACTGTTGCATCGGTCATGGCGGCAAGTTTCAGCAACGTCACATTTGCACAGGAAGATAGTTCTGTCGAAGAAGTACTAGTCACCGGTATTAAAGCGAGTTTGACCCGCTCGATGGATATGAAGCGTGAGGCTGTCGGTGTTGTTGATGCCATTAACTCGGAAGACATCGGCAAGATGCCGGACTCAAACCTGGCGGAATCCCTGCAGCGTATTACCGGTGTTTCGATTGATCGCTCCAATGGCGAGGGTAGTAAAGTTACCGTGCGGGGTTTCGGTTCCAACTACAACATGGTGACATTAAATGGTCGTGTGATGCCGACCAATAGTTACGATTCCCGCGCATTTGATTTTGGCGATCTGGCCTCTGAAAGCGTTAGTGGTTTGGAAGTGTTTAAAACCAGCAAGGCAAATATCGCGAGTGGCGGTATTGGTGCCACTATCAATATCAAAACATTGCGTCCGTTGGATGCACCCGGTTTGAAAGCATCTGTCGGTTTGAAAGGCACCCATGACGCTTCCGTTCGGGAAGGTGATGATGTAACTCCCGAGGTATCCGGATTGTTCAGCAACACCTTTGCCGATGACACTATCGGTATTGCGTTGACCGGTAGTTATCAGGAACGTGATAGCTCAACCACGGGTGCAAACAACCAGCAATGGAACACTCGCAAGTGGAGTGCTACTGAAGCCGCCGGTTTCGGCAACGCCGGAGCAGTCATCATCAATGCCCCACAAGATGGGCAATTATTTTCTACTCCGATTGATTACCGCTTTACCCTGGGTGATTCAGAGCGCACCCGCACTAACGGACAGCTCACCTTGCAATACCAACCTGTGGAGCGCATCAAAGCTACGGTGGATTACACCTATTCTGAAAATGAGTGGTATGAAACCCGTATTGAACAATCACTCTGGTTCGTAAACGCACGTTCTTTTGCAGCATTCGATAACGAAACAGTAAAGACGCCGATATTGTTCACGGAGACCATCACCAATCCTAAAGACATTAGTTTTGCTCGCCAGATTTTTGCAGGTGTCAATGAGAACGAAGCAGCGGGCTTCAACGTGAGTGTTGATATTACCGACGACCTGAATCTGACGTTGGATTACAACAGTGCAAGCGCCACTAATAAACCTAATGATCCGCGTGGTAGTGAGCTGAATGCCTCAGTGGCTGCAAACGTAGTGAAAACCCAAACGATTGATTGGTCGCGTGACTTGCCCACAATGATTGTTTCTATTGACGATGTGAATGGCAACAATAATGGTGTGCTTGATGGAGCGGATATGACCACCACCGCTGGTACACACAATTGGCAATCTGTTGATAACGACCTCGAGCAAGTGCGATTGGATGGTGTCTGGGCATTTAATGAAAGCAAACTGCAATTTGGTGTCGAACAACGTACTAATGACTATCTTGGTATCCAGAAAAATGATTGTTGTGCGCTGATGGGCGATTGGAGTGGCGCAAACCCTGCACTAGTACCGGATACATTCTGGACACCGCGTGATTTCACCAAAGAATATTCTGGCTACAACATCACCGGTTCATTCGCCGGTGGTATGGATTGGGATTTTGATGAAGTAACTAACTGGGCAGCATCCCAGGCAGCAGCGGGTACGCCGGGTTTTAGCGGATTCCCCGATGGAAAATTCCAATCGCGCGCTAAAGTAACCAACATGCGTGATATTGAGGAAGAAATCCAGGCTGCCTATGTTCAGTTCCACATGCCGGGCGCTTTCAACGGTATGCCCTACAACTTATTGGTTGGTCTGCGTTACGAGAAAACGGATATCACATCGTCAACCTTATTCGCTGCGCCGTTGCGAATAGAGTGGACTGGTGATGATGATTTCAATGTGCCGCTTTCCAATATCACCGTTCCTATGTCAAGAACAGGTAACTACGATCACTTGTTACCCAATCTGGATTTTGACATTAATGTCACTGATGATTTGAAAGCGCGTTTCTCAGCCAGCCAAACAATCGCACGTCCAACTTACAATTTGTTAAGAGCGGACATCGGTTGTTGTAGCGTGAGAGGTTACACCGCATCCCAAGGTAACCCTGACCTGGAACCACTGGAATCAACTAACGTAGATATTTCTGCGGAATGGTATTACAGCGATTCCAGTTACATTTCATTGGGTGCTTATTTCAAAGACACGGATAAATTCTTTAGTGAGCAATCTATCCAGCAAACCTTGTTTGATCTTCGTGATCCGACCAAGGGTGCGCGTGCTGTATCAGCGACTAACCAACTCATCGCTGAAGGTGATCCCGTACCAAACGCAGCCGAAATCTGGGATCGGATCATGCAAAATGTAGGTTGGACCGGAGGCCCGATTACTCTTCTTGCTGAACCTGATGCGCCAGTGGCGGTTTGGAATGTGAATACACCCGTTAACAACAAAAGTGCAAAAATTCACGGCTTGGAATTTGCGCTTCAACACATGTTTGGTGAATCCGGTTTTGGTGTGCAAGCGAACTACACCACGGTGGAGGGGGACGTAGAATTTAATAACAACTCTCTCGACACCCAATTTGCACTGGTTGGTTTGAGCGATACCGCCAACCTGGTTGGCTTCTATGAAAACAATGGCTGGCAAGCGCGTGTTGCTTACAACTGGCGTGACAAGTTCCTTGATACTACAAACGCCTACAACAACGAGCCGGGGTATACAGAAGAATATGCAACTATTGATGCAAATGTCAGTTACGAATTTAATGATAACGTCACTATCTCTCTGGAAGGTTTGAACCTTACTGGTCAGGATAAGCGTCGTCATGGTCGCACTGAGGCGCAATTGTGGCGGATTGAGTTGTACGAACCTCGTTACATGCTAGGTGCACGTTATAGTTTCTAACAACGGATATTATTTCGTGTAACAAAAAGCCGCTGGAAACAGCGGCTTTTTTATTTTTTTAGGATGTTTAAATTACTTGCTGGCTTATTGGTGATCTATTCTTGCGTGAGTGCGAAAAAATCGGCTCGTAAAATGGTTTGGAATACGGAGGGCGCCACTTCAACTTCCAGTCCGCGCCGGCCAGCACTGACAAAAATGGTTGGTTGATGTTGCGCGCTGGAATCGATAAATGTTTTTAATAATTTCTTTTGTCCGAACGGGCTGACACCACCCAGCACATAACCACTCATGCGTTCAACAATTTGTTTATCAGCCATAGCCGCTTTTTTGGCACCCGCTGCTTTAGCGATTTGCTTCATGCTCAACATCGCTGAGACAGGGATGACTCCCACGGCGTAATCTTTTCCGTCCAACATGACTACGAGAGT
The DNA here is from genome assembly GCA_035490715.1 of Cellvibrio sp. Lineage (GTDB taxonomy): Bacteria > Pseudomonadota > Gammaproteobacteria > Pseudomonadales > Cellvibrionaceae > Cellvibrio. The sequence goes on along the minus strand of DATJLF010000005.1, from coordinate 76,116 downwards.
TTTGAAAACGCTGGCAGCCTCAATATTCAATTTTTCCGCTGCTTCCAATCCGTAGGATTCAGCGAGCGGGTTATGGCTGTATTCATGAATTGTGAATGCTACCTTAGCCTTTTCCAATATTTTTATTGCAGGGGTCATAATGTGTTTTTTTAAAAGAGATTAAAGGCCAGTGGTTTGATGTCAGCGCATTGAGCGATCATATCCAGCGGTTGGATGAGCTCTCGTCATTAAAAATAATTGGTAAACGGATTGCAAATCATTTGGTACTCAATTGTAATTACCGCCGAAGCAATGATGCTTCAACCGATAATAAACGAAATTTCAAAAAGGAAACAATCATGAATACTCTTCGTGTTCTGTATGCAATTGCTCTTTGGACTGTAGCAAGCGTCGCTGTGGCAGCACCTATCACTTATAACTTCTCGGCAACTGATTTTAACTCTTCTTTTTCGGGAACCTCAGGCCCCAACGCCAGCATTTCGGGTTCTTTTGAAGTGGATAATGAGCTGGTGTTGGATATTGATCTGATTATCAATGGTTACGCTTACTCGGTGAGCGAAGTGGAGTTTTATAAAGACAGCTGGATGCTCGGAGCGACTTTATGCGCTTTTAACTGCATGAACGCATTTACTAATGACTTCTTGTTGGAGTTCGACCCGGCTAACTTAACGTTTTATGGTTTCACTTATACCCTTCCAGATGTTAATGATATCTGGTACAGCACTACGGGAAGTGTAACTGTAGCCAATGTTAAAGTCCCTGAACCGGGCAGTTTTTTATTAATGATATTGGCGATGTGTGGTTTGTTGATTCGCTTTACCAGGGCACGTCAATAAATTCCAGTCATGGTCTTGCGGGTGTTGGTGCTCGCAAGGCTTTTTCATTTAATCCCTGCATAATATTAAGTAAGCGAATTATCCGCTCATTGGATAGCTGCCGGTAATCCGGGTAGGGTGCGACAATAATGTTGTGCTCGATATTCACCGCAAAATACGCGTCAAGCCAATCCAGTGGTGGCAACTTTAATTGGGCTGCATAGGTTTTGCCGGCAATAATATGAATTGCACTGCAATTATCCTGAATCGGCCCACTGAATAATAAAGCTTCGCCGGAATGTGATTGGAATAATTCGGTATCCCGATATTCTTGCCAGGTTTGCGGTAAATCTTTCCTCTTGTCTTGATACCAATCAAACAACAACTTCGCATAAACATTAAAGGCCTTACGCCAGTGGTTGCTGGTATGTTTAACAATATGAGCTAATTCACCACCAGCCAAGCCGCGCAGTCCATTCATCGTCGGGTAATCATCAAGCATAGGGCGATTGGCAATATAAAAATTAATTAGGCTATCGTTAGCGCCAAAACCTGTTAACTTCATTGAATTCACTGAATAGGTGGTAGGGAGTTTTTTGTAGCAAGTTGACTGAGCTGTGTGTCATGAATTTTGCTAAAAAATAACACGGTCACTAAACCGCCAATCAAAGCGAGAAACATATCCGATTGTGTGTCCCAGGGGTCGCCCTGCATACCCAGGAATTCATCTGCTCCTTGCCCTAATAATAAGGCAGCGGCCCATTCAATTAATTCATAGGTTGCGCTAATGGCGAGTACGACACACACAACAAGAAACGCTAGCATCTTTTTTCCTTGCACAATGTTTTGTCGCACTAGAATTTCACGGGCAATCAATGCAGGCACGAAGCCTTGCACGAAGTGGCCAAGTTTATCGTAAGGGTTTCGCGATAAGTCAAAAAGCTCTTGCACCCAAAAGCCAGCGGGGACTCTTGCGTAGGTATAAGCTCCACCCAAAATCAACACCAATGCATGAAAAAATATGCACCAATACAGTAGGGGGGTGAGTGGGAAATTTTTATAGGTTAACCACATGACCGGTATTGCGATTAATACCGGTGCCACTTCCATCAACCAGGTGGCGCGGTCATAGGGTTGCCAGCCAGAAATAACGAGAGCAAGCAATGTTAGACATAACAGCAAAATATTTACGATTGTCTGGTTGCTCGCCGTTTTTCTTTTCATTTGATTGATGTTATCCATGGTTTAAAAATCTCGCATTACAAACAATAAGAGCGCTGTTTAGGGTGGCGGTTAATTTAATTCAAATTTAACTGCACCATCAATAATTGCAAGTCTGCCCTTGGATGATATGAACATTCCATCGGTTATTATAAAATGATTCCGGGCATTTCCGATTCTTTGTCCGCTTATCAGTTGACCGCTGTTTAATATCCGCAAGGAAACAAACTGATTACTAAAAGCTGTTCCTGCACGAGGGGCCGGATCATGAATTACGATTTTCCCTTGCTCATAACCAACGAGAGTAACCCAATGTCCACCCACGCGTTTGTAGTTTTCCCCCTCGAGGTTATACCAACCAATGTTTAGCCAAACGGCGCCTTTTTTATGTAATGCCTGCGTCATCCAATGAAGTGTGGGTTTTTCCAAATTACTCCTGAATTTTGCCGGAGCTTTGCTCCAACCTGAATATTCCAGCGTTTTATACCCGCCCCAGCGTTCTATTGCATACTTATGAACACCTTGGGTTACTCCATGAACGTTGGTTCCATTCGTGTTGGTATTCATATAGCTGGTAGACGCCAATTTTTTAACCAAATCTATTTGATACTTTTCCTCTTTATTGCCTTCCAGCCATACTATCGAGTTGGAAATAGAAACCGGTGCGCAAAATTGCTGCCCATCTCCAGCGAAACCTGCGGAAGCCAGTGTTTGGGTCAGATCAGGAATTTCATTGTAAAAGTGCCCACTCTCCGTAGTGGTAACTAAGTGTTTAGTGCTGTTTTTATCGGCGCAGTTATTGATGTTGTCCGTAAATACCAGTTTTCCTGCGGTATTTTTACATTGAATAATTGCAGCTTTGGCTGAGAAAAAACCAGTATTGCAGCTGATAATTAATCCAATAAAAAAGTGTTTTAAATTCATGTTGTATCTATTTCCGTATATGTAACCCTGGTTGCTTTTTATCGACTAGTACGATGAGTTTGGAGTGATGTCAGGATTAATCTCACCGTAAACCTCTTCCGGGTCTATACCACTCATCAATAATGTTTCTCGCACTGTTTGAATATGGTCGAGCACGGTTTGGTATCTATCGCCGTATTCGTATTTGTTTACTTCTATAGCTTTTGGCATATAACAAAAAGCAATTTTTAATGCTTCAATCAGGTCGTCATGTGTTGCTTCAGTCATTGTATTTCTCCATTTAAACATTTGCTAAACGAAATAGGGTGTCGGGATATTTCTCTACCAATTTAATTAACACTGCCGCTTGTGCGTTGGGTTTTGCGCGACCTTGTTCCCAGTTTTCCAATGTGCGTTTATTAATACGCAGGTATTGCGCGAATACGGCTTGGGATACATTGAGTTTTTCGCGCAACTGAACCAGTTCGCCGCTTTTTAATTCGGGTGCTGTAATTTTCTCAGCAGTATGTTTTTTTAAGGTGATCTTACCTTCGCGTTCATCGCGGAGTGATTGAAAGCCTTCATTTAATTCGTCGAATAGGTTGCGTTTCATTGTGCACCTCTGGCTTTTAATTCCTGTTTTAACATTTGAGAAAGCAATTGACGTTGGTCATTGGTTAAATCTACCAATTCGTCTTTGTTGTGGAGTGTGAATAACCAAAATTGTGGTTGCCTCTAGGTCAGAACATTTGATATGTTCGCAAAACTATACGCTTTTAGCGTATGATTCTGCAAGGTTAATTCATTGTTTATGTACAGGGCTTATTTTTGGTAATAAGCTTGATGTATATATAGCTTGGCGTGTTTTAATTGTGAGGGGTTAGCTTATGAAAAAGTCTAAAAGTGACTTACAAGGCATAGATCAGGTTATTCCCAATAAGGCTTCAAGTGCTTTTATTCGGGCAAACAAGAAAGCGCTCAGATTACGGGGGGAAGTCTTGGTGGTTCGTAATGGCAAGCTTGGAAAATTGAGCGTAGATGGGAATTTTGTAGTTGTGAGGCAGTTGCAAGCTCCGGTAAAAGTTAATGCCGGTGTAATAATCAAGCGTTCAAGGATGGTCGATAGTGAGTGAGCTCAGAGTCAGGATGTTTGCTGGCCCTAATGGTTCTGGCAAAAGTACTTTAAAGGATGAGTTAAAACAGGAATGGTTAGGTGTTTATGTAAATGCCGACGAAATAGAAAAAACACTCAAAAGCAACAGCTACATTGATTTTTCAGAATTTCAACTTTCTCTAGATGGCGAGGAGATCTTTTCATTTTTTAAGAAGTCTGCATTCTCAGATGTTGTTAAATTGGTGGATCCTTCTCTGAATTTGCGTTGTGCTGGAAGTAAGCTTTATTTTAATGGTGTAAATATCAATTCTTATCATGCATCGGCTCTTGCTGATTACCTTAGGCGAAAATTGGTAGAGCAAAAAATTTCATTTTCTTTTGAGACCGTCATGTCTCACCCTGATAAAATTGAATTTTTAAAATTTGCCAGAACGCATGGTTTCAGAACATATTTGTATTTTGTGGCAACTGAGCATCCAGATATAAATGTTGAACGTGTACAGATTCGTGTTGCAAGTGGCGGTCATCCTGTTCCTGAAGACAAAATTCGTAAGCGTTATCAAGAATCCATTATCCTATTGTTTGCTGCGCTGGAGCAGTCTGATCGAGCCTATGTTTTTGATAACTCAGGAACAACAAAGGCTTTTATAGCCGAGATTACCAATGGGGAGGAATTAAAATTCATGGTAAATGAAATTCCCCATTGGTTTGATGAGGCGGTGGTAAAAAAGTTTAATTAATCCATAGTGAGTAGCCCGTATGGAGTGTAACGAAATGTGGGGCGAGGCAATGTGCACTAATCCCCCACAATCCGTTTCACTCCTTGCGGGCTACGAGTTACTCCGCAGCCCCAGGTTCATACGCCAACACCGGACTCAACCATCTCTCCACTTCTTGCACACTTGTACCCTTACGCTCCGCCAAACTCTCCACCTGATCCAATTCAATTTTTCCTGTATTGAAATATTCCGATTCAGGGTGCGAGAAATACCAGCCAGATACGGCGGCGGTTGGGAGCATGGCGAAGTGTTCGGTTAAGGTGATGCCGGTATTTTTCTCACCATCCAGCAATGCGAACAATTGTGTTTTTTCGGTGTGATCCGGGCATGCAGGATAACCTGGGGCAGGGCGGATGCCTTTGTATTGTTCTTTGATGAGTTCTTCGTTATCCAGATTCTCATCGCGGTCGTAGCCCCAGAATTCTTTGCGCACGCGTTGATGCATGTGCTCAGCAAAGGCTTCTGCCAAACGGTCGGCGAGGGCTTTTACCATGATGCTGTTGTAGTCATCGCCGTTGTTTTGATATTCCTTCGCTAATTCTTCTGCGCCTATGCCGGTAGTCACCGCAAAGCCACCAATGTAATCCTGCTTGCCGGACTCTTTGGGGGCAATAAAATCCGCAAGGGAATAGTGCGGTTTGCTTTCCATGCCTTGTTTTAAGTGTTGCTGGCGAATGTGGTGCAGGGTAGAAATTTGTTTGCCGGTTGCATCAAATACGACAACGTCATCCGCGTTGACAGTGTTGGCTGGCCAGAAGCCGATAACACCGTTGGCTTTAATTAATTTCTCGTCGATGAGTTTACGTAGCATTTGTTGTGCATCGGCGAATAAGTTACGTGCTGCTTCACCGACAATTTCGTCATCGAAAATACGAGGGAATTTTCCTGCCAGATCCCAGCTGATAAAAAACGGTGTCCAGTCGATGAAATCCACCAGTGTATTTAAATCATAATCTTCAAATACTTTTACACCGGTAAATGCTGGTGTTGGCGGAGTGTAGTTCTCCCAATCCAGTTTCAAACCTTTGGCGATGGCTTCTGGGTAGGTACGCACTGTGCCGCGCGGTTTGCGGTTGGCGTTGCGCTCGCGCACTTCTACATATTCCTGTTTTAAATCTTCCACAAATTTCGGGCGCAATTCGTCGGACAGCAACGTACTGGCAACACCTACCGCACGTGAGGCATCGGCGACATAAACAACCTGATTGAGTTTAAATACCGGATCAATTTTTACCGCCGTATGCGCTTTAGATGTAGTGGCGCCGCCAATCAACAACGGCTTGTTGATGCCACGGCGTTCCATTTCGCGGCCGACAAATACCATTTCATCCAGCGATGGCGTGATCAAACCGGAGAGACCAATAATGTCGCAGTTTTGTTCAATGGCGGTGTCGATAATTTTATCGCAGGGTACCATTACACCCAGATCAACCACTTCAAAGTTGTTACATTGCAATACCACGCCGACAATATTTTTGCCGATGTCATGCACGTCACCTTTTACCGTGGCCATCAGAATTTTGCCGTTGGGTTTTGATGCTTCGGTTTTTTCTGCTTCGATGAAGGGCTGCAAATAGGCAACGGATTGTTTCATCACGCGCGCGGATTTCACCACTTGTGGTAAAAACATTTTTCCCGCGCCGAATAAATCACCCACCACATTCATGCCGTCCATCAATGGCCCTTCGATGACATCGAGTGGGCGCGGATAATGTTGGCGGGCTTCTTCAGTGTCTTCCACAATGTGCGTGGAAATGCCTTTTACCAAGGCGTGCTCAATCCGTTTCGCAATGGGCAGTGAGCGCCATTCCGCATCTTCTTTTGCATCACCGGTTGAGCCATCTCCACGGTATTTTTCTGCGATGTCGAGCAGTGCTTCGGTGCCGCCTGCATGACGATTGAGAATAACGTCTTCCACTTTGTCTTTTAATTCTTGTGGCAAATCGTCGTACACAGCCAATTGGCTAGCGTTGACGATCCCCATGTTCATCCCCGCTTTAATCGCGTGATATAAAAACACCGAGTGGATTGCTTCGCGCACCGGATTGTTGCCGCGGAATGAGAAGGACACGTTAGACACACCACCGCTCACGCCAGCGTGGGGCAGGTTGGTGCGAATCCAGCGTGTGGCTTCAATAAAATCCACCGCGTAGTTGTTGTGTTCTTCAATACCGGTTGCGACTGCAAAAATATTCGGGTCGAAAATAATATCTTCCGGCGGGAAATTTAATTTATCGACGAGGGTACGATAAGAGCGTTCACAAATTTCTTTTTTGCGTGCCATGGTATCGGCTTGGCCGGTTTCATCAAAGGCCATGACCACCACAGCCGCGCCGTAGCGCATGCACAATTTGGCTTTTTGCAAAAATTCTTCTTCGCCTTCTTTAAGCGAAATAGAGTTAACAATCGGCTTGCCCTGAATACATTTCAAACCGGCTTCGATCACTTCCCACTTGGAGGAGTCCACCATAATGGGTACGCGGGCAATATCGGGTTCGCCGGCAATCAAATTCAAAAAACGCACCATGGCTTTTTCGGCATCGAGCATGCCTTCGTCCATGTTGATGTCGATCACCTGCGCACCGTTTTCAACTTGCTCCAACGCCACTTCCAGTGCCGTGGAATAATCTTCTTCCACAATCAGGCGTTTAAACCGTGCAGAACCGGTAACATTACAGCGTTCACCTACGTTGACGAAGAGCGAATCTTTGGTGATGTTAAACGGTTCGAGGCCGGATAAACGGCATGCTGGTTCGATATCGGGAATTGCACGTGGTGGATATTTTGCCATTACATCGGCCAGTGCTTTGATGTGTGCAGGTGTGGTACCGCAACAGCCGCCGATAATATTTAAAAATCCGCTGGCTGCGAATTCTTCAACAATCTCCATCATTTCTTGCGCGGTTTGATCGTACTCGCCAAATTCATTGGGCAAACCGGCGTTAGGGTGAGCGGAGACAAAACAATTCGCTATGCGCGACATTTCCTGCACGTACTGGCGCAATTCTTTTGCTCCGAGCGCACAGTTCAAGCCCATGCTGAGTGGGCGGGCATGGGCGAGTGAGTTGTAAAAGGCTTCGGTAGTTTGGCCGGAAAGCGTGCGGCCGGAGGCGTCGGTAATGGTGCCGGAAATCATCACCGGTAATTCAAAGCCGACATCATCAAAATATTTTTGTACTGCGAAAACGGCAGCTTTGGCGTTGAGTGTATCGAAGATGGTTTCGATCAAAATAATATCGGCACCGCCGTTGATCAAACCATCCATCGATTCCAGATAATTTTCAACTAGCTGATCAAAGGTCACGTTGCGCGCGCCCGGATCATTTACATCCGGTGAAATAGAACAGGTACGGCTGGTTGGGCCAAGTACGCCGGCAACAAAGCGCGGTTTGGCTGGATTTTTTGCGGTCATTTCATCGCACAACTCTCTCGCCAAACGCGCTGAAGCAAAGTTCAACTCGTAAGTGAGGTCTTCCATCTCGTAGTCGGCCATGGAGATGCGCGTAGAGTTGAAAGTGTTGGTTTCCAGTATGTCCGCACCGGCCTCAAGGTAGGCGCGCTGGATTTCACGGATGACCTCGGGTTTGGTAATGCTGAGCAAATCGTTATTGCCCGCGATATCCATGTGGTAATTCGCAAAGCGCGCGCCGCGATAATCCGCCTCCTGCAGTTTGTAACTTTGGATCATGGTGCCCATACCACCATCGAGGATCAGGATGCGTTCTTTAATAGCTTTATGGAGGGCGTCAATGCGAGGTTGCAGGGCAGCAGGTGCAGTCATGGAAAACCTATCAGTGAAATCTTTGAAATAAAAACTTACGGAGCAATATCAAAAAAAATTGATATAGAGAAGTGGCGTGAATTCTAGCAGAAAGCACGGCGGAAGGCTTATTTTGGAAGCAGGCATTGAGGCTTGGGCAATAATTGTTCAGTGACGTTAAGGTATGCCCTTATTTGGTTCGGACTCTATCTGTAGCGGTAGCGTGTTCCTGAGAGAGGTGGTCTATTTATCTAAATGGACCGTTTTATCAACCTTTAGCGATTGGGAGTGAACGTTTGGGCGTAGCTGAATAATTACCAACCCAGCAAAGAATGCAAAACCCAATGAAGCTACGGCGATAGATTCAGGGTAAAGGATGCCGAATAGTAAATGACCGATAACCAAACTCAGGTAGAGGGTGATACGCAGGTTTTTGTTGTTCAATAAAAATTCAGATTTTTCAGGGTACATCGCTTAAATCTCCAAATTGGCGCGAAATGCTACATGGGTCACATAGGTATGTATGCATGCTTCACACCATTAGATCATAGTTTCCTTAATGGATTATTACGTAATTAAATTTCTCAATAGGATGTTTCGTCCGACGAGCGGTTTTATGTGCCAAATTCCTATAATCGGATGCATGAGAGCATTGTTTGAGCATGTCAAAAAGTTATATACCGAGTAACAAGCTATGAGGTGAATAGCAAATTTCTGATGCGCAACAAGCAAGCCTTGAGTAGAATACCTGAGTAATTTAATCGGGTATTATTTACCTGCTGTCCAGTGGTTTACTGAAGGTTTATATGGTTAACGTCGATATCACCGAATCTGCCCAAACGTATCTCAAAGAATTGTTGGATAAACAAAAAGACAACGAAGGTATCGGCATTCGTATGTTCGTCGCCAATCCTGGCACTCCGAATGCGGAAACTTGTATAGCCTATTGTCGGCCTGGTGAGGAAAAAGACGGGGATGTCATCGTTCCGCTCAACGGTTTTAATGCCTATTTTGAAGAGCGTAGCCTGCCATTTTTGGAAGACGCTAAAGTTGATTATTCGCCTGATCGTATGGGTGGCCAATTGACGATTCGGGCTCCCAACTCGAAAATGCCCAAGGTGACAGATGATAGTCCCCTGGAGGATAAAATTAATTACGTACTATATAACGACGTTAACCCCAGCCTCGCTGCTCATGGAGGGAATGTCAGTTTGGTGGAGGTAACTGAGGATAAAATTGCCATCCTTAAATTTGGTGGTGGTTGCCAAGGGTGCGGCTCGGTGGCAATAACATTAAAACAGGGAATTGAAGTTCAATTAATTGATAAGTTGCCCGAATTAAAAGGCATACGAGATGTAACTGATCATACAGATCGATCCAATGCATACATGTGATAAAAAATACCGCTTAAAAGCGGTATTTTTTTAAGTTTCTATATTTTTCAGAATGCGCTTTTCATGTCATGGAGTGGTGAATGTTTCTATATGGACTGAGTCAACTCATAGATTCCATATCAGAGTAGGGTCTTTCAAATATCCCCGTCGCGATAATATATTGCCTCAAATTTCTGAGCATCACTCAGTGTCAGTGATACGATCATACTCCCCTGACTCTTTCAGCATTAACAGCCCTTTGTCCAATTCTTGCGAAAGCCATAGTGCCCGCGGACTTTTGTGTGAGAAAGCAAGATAAACATCCCCGCGATGATTGAGAAATCTTTTTTCCAAAACATCTTCATTATGCCCCATTTTCTTTAATGCATATTTTGCTTCAAGGTCAAACATAATTGCTGCATCAATGCGACCTTGTTTAAGCATGCGGATGATTTGGGATTGTTGGGTAAGCTGGATTTCAGTAAAGCGATGGCGATGTGTCTCATATATATCGCCATATTCATAGTCGCGGATAATGCCTACACGAAACTTCGCCGGTATATCATCGATAGTTTTGATGTGTGCAAATGTTTCTGGCTTGAAATACCAGTAAGACTCAACGCTCAATAACGGTATTTTGCCGAAGAGATATTTATCTCTTGTTGTGGACTGCAATGTGATGTTGTAGCCCCCATCCAGCTTTCCAGATCCCAAGTCGTGCAAAACCCTTGCATAAGGGAGTACACGAAAGGTTGGGGTTAAGTTGGATTTCGCAAACGCCGCCTTCACCAATTCAGCAGATATGCCTTGCCCATGCTCATCGGAGTAAGGTGGCCATGAATCCTCAGCTCCAATCCGGATTTGGATGGAGTTATCTATCGCCGGAGAAGCCGGGTTCAAGGCACTTTCTGCTTTTGCAGAAAGTGGGTAGGCCAATAACATCCATGTGCAAATCCAGGTACAGCAATCTAGGGATTTACTCATCGGTTCTATGCTCATCCGAATAAGTGGTGATATATCACGCCAAGACTAATCGCTTTTAGTTATATGATCAATAAGTCAAATAACAGTAGCTTTTAACATAAGTGCATATTTTAGGCGTAAAAAGTTGTTCAAGGCGTCAAATAAGAATTGTTATCATTGCATTTGGTAATGCGTATCGATAAAATTTGAAAATATTGTTAATTGTATATTCCTATTATTAATAAAAAGGGCTAGTCATGACCATGCAAAAATCTTCAAAGCACATCGTTTCCAAAAAACGATCTTCTTCGTTGCAATTTACTGCAACGGCGCTTTCCTCGGCGATGTTACTGGCTTCTGCTGGCGCTATGGCCGCCGATGAAGTCAAAGATGCTAAAAAGTTGGATACTGTAAAAGTCGAAACAGATGCAGTTGAAGCTACCTATAAAGCGGATAAGGCAAGCTCCCCTAAATTTACCCAGCCGCTAGTTGATACGCCTCAAACAATCGTAGTTGTTAAAAAAGAGCTTTTCCAACAACAAGCTGCAACCACCTTGAGTGAAACCCTGCGTAACACTCCCGGTATTACGATGTTGATGGGCGAAAATGGCAATACGGCGACCGGAGACTCTATTTTTATGCGTGGTTTCGATACCCAAGGCAGCATTTTTGTCGATGGTATTCGCGATTTGGGCAGTATTAGCCGCGACACGTTTAATACTGAACAAGTAGAAATTGCTAAAGGTCCTGCTGGCGTGGACAACGGCCGTGGCGCTGCATCAGGTTATGTAAATCTGAGCAGTAAATTGGCAAACCTTGAAGATGCAACCACGGGCACTGTAGGTTTTGGCTCCGGTGATTTCAAGCGCGCCACCATTGATGTAAACCGCACCTTGGGTGAGAGTTCTGCTGTTCGTGTGAATTTACTGAAGCAGGATTCCGGTGTAGTTGGTCGTGACGAAGTAGAAAACAATCTTGAAGGTTTTGCAGCATCGTTAGGCTTGGGGCTGCAAACTGAAACCCGCACTTATTTAAACATCCTGTCGGTAAAACAATCCGGTATTCCTGATGGCGGTATTCCAACAATCGGTTTTCCGGGTTATTACAACGCGGCATTCGACGCACGCCCTAGCACCACTTATCCAACTGGTGGCCCTTTGGCTAATCAAAAACCCCAAGCCGTGGACACTGAAAACTTTTATGGTTCCACCAGTGACCATAATGACGTGAATGCCAATATGGCGACTGTTCGAATTGAACACGATTTGGCTGAAGGCGTAACCCTGCGTAATACTTCTCGCTACGGCCGCACCAATCAAGAGCAAGTACTGACCGGTATCAACGCAATTACTGTGCCGCTTGCAACCAGAGACAATCTTGACACCTGGACCATAGCGCGTTCGCGCCAGGGCCGTGACCAAACCAATCAAATCCTTACCAATCAAACGAATTTGACCGCTGCTTTTGAAACCGGTGGTCTTAAGCATGATTTGAGCTCCGGTGTTGAATTTGTATACGAGAGCCAGCTGACATATACCATGGCAGTGCCATTTGTATCGCCAACCTCGTCAACCGCGGCGGGCCAGGCGCCTGCAAGTTTGTACAACCCAAGCACCAGCGATACATTCCAGCCAGTGATTCGTACTGGCGCAAAAACGGATGGTGAAACTATCACCTATGCACTTTATGCACTGGATACAATTACGCTGAATGAGCATTGGGAAGTCAGTGCCGGTGTTCGTGCTGAACGCTTCCATACAAAAACCGATGTCATTACCCGTCAGGCAGCAGTCACTGCTCCCGCACCGCAATTGATTCCTGTTGGAACCTTATTGGGAAGTTCGGCAAAACTGGATGATGAATTGGTGAGCTGGAAGTTGGGCACTGTGTATAAGCCGTCAGAAAATGGCTCTATCTATGTCTCTTACGCAACATCCCAATTGCCTCCGGGTGGTGCAAACTTCTCATTGACTACCAGTGGTGCTGCGAACTCGAATACGCCAAATGTTGATCCACAGAAAGGTACCAACCAGGAAATTGGAACTAAATGGAATGTCTTCGACAATAAGTTGTCGTTAACTGCTGCGATATTCCGTAGCACTAACGAAAATGAATTTGCATCAAATCCAGACGGCACTACTACGGCTGTGGGTGAGCGTCAGGTTGAGGGTGTGGAATTTGGTGTTGCCGGTATCCTGACCCAAAACTGGCAAATCAGTGCTGGTTTGGCGTTTATGGATCCAGAAATTACTCACGGTAATCGTGCAACTACCGCAGCGAGTACAGATGGTGGGGTTATTCAATGGTCACCGGAAACTACTTTCACATTGTGGAACAGCTACACCTTTGAAAATGGTGTAGTGATTGGCGGTGGTGCGCGTTACATGGACTCAGTAGCAAGCTCCAGTTTGACTGATCCGGATGCACGCTCACGTCGCTCAGTGTTGGAGGTACCTGATTACTGGGTATTTGATGCTATGGCTTCATATCCGATCAACAAAAACATTAATATTCAGCTGAATATTTTTAACCTCGCTGATGAAGAATATGCTGCTAGCGTAAACAATGCTGGTTCGCGTTACTTCTTAGGCACAGAGCGCTCAGCTCGCCTGGGCGTTAACTTCGCATTTTAATCACTGGGATTAAATGCGAAATTGCAGGGGCGCGATTTATCGCGCCCCTATGCATTGCAGATTCAAAAAATAAAATCAGAAAATTAATGTGGGATAAATCTCATCCGGTGAGAACTTTATGTTAATTCATATTCCAGACATCCTCAGCAAACAACAAGTCACTGAATTTCGTTCGCGCTTGGATCAAGCTGATTGGATTGATGGAAAAGCAACCGTGGGAATGCAAGGGGCCCAGGTAAAAAAGAATCGCCAATTACCGGTAGATGGATTGGTTGCCCGGGAGTTGGGTGAAATTATTTTAAAAGCGCTGTATTCAAATCCGCTTTTCATGTCCGCAGCTTTACCGCTACGCATTGTGCCGCCAATGTTCAATGCATATGCCGGTGGCGAACACTATGGTTTCCATGTTGATGGAGCAATCCGTCTCGTACCCGGTAGTAATTTAAGTTTACGTACGGATGTTTCTTCCACATTATTTTTATCCGAACCGGAAGAATATGAAGGCGGTGAATTAATTGTCCAGGACACTTACGGCAGTCACGAAGTGAAGTTGCCTGCGGGTGATTTAATCCTTTATCCATCAACGAGTTTGCATCAGGTTGCTCCGGTAACAGCGGGCGAGCGCGTGTGTAGTTTTTTCTGGACGCAAAGTATGGTGCGTGACGATTGGCAGCGCAGTTTATTGCATGAGTTGGATTGTAATATTCAATCATTGCGACAAAAGTTGGGTGACACTGAAGAGCTGGTTGGCTTAACCGGGCATTACCATAATTTGTTGCGCCAATGGGCACAAGTGTAATGGCCAACGATAAAAAAACATCCGGTTTCTGGCTCGGCAGCCTGCGCCAGTGGCATTGGATCAGTTCTGCAATTTGCCTTATTGGAATGCTGTTATTTGCTATTACCGGCATCACCTTGAACCATGCTTCACAAATAACGGCTTCACCAAAAATTACCAGCCTATCTGCTGATGTTCCACTCGATATTATTCAAGCCGTTAAAATTCCCGTTGTCGAAAATGCCCCCTTACCAAAAGAGTTGGTGGTGTGGTTACGTGATACACAAGGCATCAGAGCCAATGGAAAAAATGCAGAGTGGAGTGAAGGGGAAATATATTTATCCTTGCCTCGTCCTGGTGGTGATGCCTGGTTAAGTATTGATTTGACTTCAGGTGCATTTGAGTACGAATTAACAGAGCGTGGCTGGATTTCCTATTTCAATGATTTACATAAAGGTCGTAACACCGGCACAGCCTGGAGTTGGTTCCTCGATTTTTTTGCAATCGCATGCATTGTTTTTTGTATAACCGGTTTACTGCTATTAAAACGCTACGCAAGTGGTCGCCCTGCAACCTGGCCCATGGTGGGATTGGGTTTGGTACTACCCTGGGTGTTGATTTTATTGTTTATCCATTAATTAAAAATAATTAGCGAGGTTGTTATGCGTTCGCGCTTATCCAAATGTTCATTGATGATTGGTTTAATGATGGGAGCTTTATCAGTCCAGGCGACAGATTTAACTGTTTCCATTGAAGTTCCAAGGCTTGAAGTGGCTGAATACCACGAACCCTATGTGGCGGTGTGGTTGGAAAATGAAAAAGGTGAGAGCACTAATTTGTCCGTTTGGTACCAGCTGGAAGAGCGCGGCCAAAAAAGTGAGAAAGGTGAAGAGTGGTTGAAAGACATGCGTCAATGGTGGCGTCGTATTGGCCGCGAAACTGATATGCCGCTTGATGGTGTGAGTGGTGCAACTCGTAAACCGGGTAAACATGCACTGGTGTTTACAGAAGGGAAAGCGCCATTAGGTAAATTATCAAAAGGCAAATATGTATTGATGGTTGAAGCTGTGCGTGAAGTGGGTGGCCGTGAGTTAGTGAAAGTACCTTTTGTATGGCCGGTTACTGCCGAGCAAAGTGCAAAAGGAAGCAAGGAATTGGGTGAGGTTAAGCTGGTAGTAAAACCTTGATAACAAAAAACAAATTATTTTTAGGAGAAAATAAATGAATACATTTTTGAAAGCGTCGCTCTGCACTGCATTAGTTATGTGCTTGCCATTAAGTGCACAAGCCCACCGCGTCTGGTTGTTGCCGAGTGCAACCGTCCTTTCCAGTGATGAGGCCTGGGTAGGTGTGGATGCCGCTGTATCCAACGATATTTTTCATGCAGATCACGCACCTATGCGAGTTGATGGTGTGAAAATTACTGCACCGGATGGTAGTTCGTTAACTCCGCAAAATGCAGTTACCGGAAAATTCCGCAGTGTATTTGATGTGCAGTTGCCGCAAAAAGGCACCTATAAAATTGCGATTGCTTCTACTGGTGTTATGGCAACCTGGAAAACCCCGGCAGGTGAGCGTCGTATGTGGCCAGGGCGTGGTGAAAAAGGTAATCCTGCTGACGTAGAAAAAAATATCCCCAAGGATGCGAAAGATATAGAAATTTCCCAATTCTCCCGTCGTCTGGAAACTTTCGTTACCTCAGGTACTCCCGATGACAACGTATTAAAAATCACCAAACAAGGTTTGGAAATGTTGCCGATTACTCACCCGAACGATTTGTTTGCTGGTGAAGCTGCCGAGTTTCAATTTTTAATTGACGGTAAGCCCGCAGAAGGTGTGAAAATAATGGTTATTCCTGGCGGCATGCGTTATCGCAATGATCAAGCGGCAATTGAATTGGTAACAGATAAAAAAGGCAAGGTATCCATAACTTGGCCAAATGCCGGCATGTATTGGTTGAGTGCAGATTATCGCGATAATAAAGCGAAAAAACCTGCCACTATCCGCACTGGTGGTTATGCTGCAACCGTTGAGGTATTACCGGAATAAAAACAAACGGGTTTAATTTTTGAAACAGTGAGCGTAGGGATACGCCATTGAAAAACCAGGGAGTAAAGTTTAAATAAAACTGTCAAAGATGCATCATTCGTTAATCCGTCCCAATCGGCCAACGAGCATCGATTCGGGTAACAATAAAAGGTTTATGTGTGCGTTATTTGGCGGCGGGAATATTAATTTTTATCTACATTGTTTTTTGCTGGCTTTGCTGGCTTTGTTGGCGGAAATATCAGCGTCAGCAGGGCTTGGCGAAAAAGTTTCAGCACGCTGATATTTTGGTTGCGTATGCCAGCCAAACCGGCACGGCGAATGTAATTGCAAATCAAACGGCGCAGCAATTACGTGATGCAGGAAAAGAAAGCACTGTTCTCACTCTTAACCAACTGACTCCGGATTTATTGGCAGGAACAAAAACTCTCCTGATTATTGCCAGCACGTATGGTGAAGGCGAGGCACCCGACAATGGCAACCGTTTTATTCCCCGCTTAATGAAATCCAGTGTAAATCCCCTTCAACATTTACAAGTAGCGATCTTGGGCTTGGGTGATTCAAATTACCAATATTTTTGCGGGTTTGCTCATCAGTTGCATACCGCTCTGCATCATCAGGGCGCGCACTTTTTAACAGATATTATTGAAGTCGACCAATTGGATCAAAGCGCGTTGCGGCATTGGCAATATTATCTTGGGCAAATTTCCGGAAACACCCATTATGCTGACTGGAGCCAACCGGATTATAAAGAGTGGCAAATAACAGCACGTCACTGCATTAATTCCGGCAGCCCTGGAGCCCCAGCTTTCCATATAAAGTTATCGCCTGTGAACGGTGGGATTATTGGAGACACCTGGCGTGCGGGCGACATTGTGGAAATAGGGCCGGGAAATGGCAGAGAAAAGATCCAGTATTTTTTGCAACAGCTGAAACGAAATTCCATTGCTCCCGAATTATTGCAATATCGAAATTTGCATGTGGATACGCAAGAAACATGGGAAAAATTACGTGCATTGGATGACATAGCGTTGATTGAGGCTTTAGCTCATCTTCCCAAGCGCGAATATTCCATAGCTTCCGTACCCTCGGAG
This sequence comes from Cellvibrio sp., assembly GCA_035490715.1. Lineage (GTDB taxonomy): Bacteria > Pseudomonadota > Gammaproteobacteria > Pseudomonadales > Cellvibrionaceae > Cellvibrio. The sequence goes on along the minus strand of DATJLF010000005.1, from coordinate 58,637 downwards.
AATTCGCTCGATTTACTGGTGCGGCAAGTGAAGTTTGCCCCGCATCAATATGGCCTTGGTTCAGGCTGGTTGACTGTGCATGCTCAATTATTCGAACCAATACGATTGCGTATTCGTAGCAATCCCCACTTTCATTCCCCCGGTCAATGTCCACTTATTTTGATTGGCAACGGTACGGGAATTGCGGGGTTGCGTTCCCATTTGGCAAATCCGGCGCGCGCCGGAACCCGGAATTGGTTATTTTTTGGTGAACGAACGGCTGATGCTGATTACTTTTTTTACGACGATATTTTGCATTGGCAGCAATCTGGTTTGCTGGAGCGTGTTGATCGCGTGTTTTCGCGTGACGCGCAAACAGGTGATCCGCGTTATGTCCAGGATTTGTTATTGCCCAATGCACTGGAATTGCAGCGTTGGGTGGAGCAGGGTGCGGCCATTTTTGTGTGCGGCAATTTACAAGGTATGGCACAGGCTGTGGATGAACTGTTGGGTCAAATTATTGGCGTTGATCGATTGGAGCAAATGGCGGATGGGCGTCGCTATTGCCGTGATGTTTACTGATGTCAACAATTAAACATTGTGAAACAAGTGTTGATACCCTATAGCGTCAACGCCTACATCAATGTCATCAGGTATACTCGCGCCATATTTATTGTGGACGAGAAATAACTATGCTTTCCCCTTCTTTTTCCTCTCAACAACGCCCGTTTTATCGTCGGAAGTCAGGTATAGGCTTTTTTGTAATCATAAGCGTGATTGCAATTGTATTAGTATGGAAGTTCGCTTTTGCGAATGATGAAAATGAAATCGTCTATACCACGGAGGCTGTGACACGCGGAAATATTGAAAATCTGGTTACTGCCACAGGGACATTGCAACCGCAAGATTATGTTGATGTCGGCGCACAGGTGTCCGGTCAACTGAAAAAATTACATGTTGAAGTGGGAAGCGAAGTCAAAGCGGGTGATTTGCTCGCTGAAATTGATGCGACTGTATATGCCGCAAAAGTAGATGCTACCCGCGCACAATTGCAAAACCAGAAAGCACAATTGCTGGATCGCGAAGCACAATTAACATTGGCTGAGATTAATTTCAAACGTGAAAAAAATTTATTTGCTGAAGATGCAACAACCAGTGAATCATTGGAGACAGCCGATGCTGGTTTGAAATCAGCGCGTGCACAACTTAAATCATTGCAAGCACAAATTGCACAGATCGAATCTACGTTGCGTGTAGAAGCCGCCAATCTGGATTACGCCAAAATTTATGCCCCAATGGATGGCACCGTCGTGTCCATCACTTCACGCCAGGGGCAAACACTCAACACGAACCAAATGGCACCGACCATTATGCGTGTGGCTGACCTTTCTATTATGACTGTGCAAACCCAGGTGTCTGAAGCGGATATCGGTAAATTGCGTAAGGATATGGATGTGTATTTCACCACCCTCGGCAGCCAGGGACGTCGCTGGTATAGCAAGCTGGATCGTATTCAGCCCACGCCGGAAATTCTCAATAATGTTGTTTTGTATAACGCGCTTTTTGATGTGCCTAACGAAAACCGTTTGCTGATGACCCAAATGAGCACGCAGGTATTTTTTATAGAATCGCAAGCCAGGGAGGTGTTGTTAGTGCCTATGTCTGCGGTCAGTTTTGATTCACCGCGTGGACCACGTCCACAAGGTCAAGGCGACGCATCACAGAATAACAAGCCGTCGGCAGAACGTACCCAATCCGAAAAACTGCAAACAGAAAAAACATTCACCGATAAAAGCGATATGACTCCTGCAACCGGACAAGCAAAACCGGAATCTGCCAATGCCCGTCCTGAAGTTGCTCCCAATGGTGAGTGGAAAGGTCGCCGCGAAAGAGGTGACACTCAAGGTACAGCAACAAATCGCCCGCGTCCTGCCGTTGTAAAAATCATGAATGAGGATGGTGATATTGAAGAACGCAAAGTATTGGTTGGTGTAACCAACCGGGTGCAAGCACAGATTATTGAAGGCTTGAAAGAAGGTGAAAAAGTTGTCAGCGGCAGCACTAAACCCAATCAGGTAAAAGTTGCACCGGCAGGTGGTTTCGGTGGCGGCCCGGGAATGGGTAGACGTTAATGACTGCTGCTAATTCAATTCAACCGCTGATTAAATTATCCGGCGTTACCAAAACGTTTCGCAATGGCGAAATTGCTACCCAGGTTTTGCACGGCGTTGATCTGGAAATTTATCCCGGCGAATTTGTTGCCATCATGGGGCAATCAGGTTCAGGCAAATCCACCTTGATGAATATTCTCGGTTGCCTTGATCGCGCGAGCACCGGTGAATATTTATTTAACGGCACCAGCGTTGCAACACTGGATACCGATGGTCTTGCACAATTACGTCGGGAGGCCTTTGGTTTCGTATTCCAGAGTTATAACTTGCTAGCGGGTTCTACGGCATGTGAAAACGTGGAAATGCCTGCAACTTATTCCGGCATGACACCTGAGGCGCGCCGCGAACGTTCCTCAACATTATTAAGTGCATTGGGGTTGCAAGAACGTTTGCATCATCGGCCCAATCAATTATCCGGCGGTCAGCAGCAACGTGTTTCAATTGCACGCGCACTCATGAATGGTGGCCAGATAATTCTTGCGGATGAACCCACCGGCGCGTTGGATAGCCACAGCGGTAAAGAAGTCATGCGCTTGCTGAAAGAATTATCAGCGCAAGGACATACCATTATTTTGATTACCCATGACGCAGAAGTTGCGCATCACGCCCAACGGTTAATTGAAATTCGCGATGGTAAAATTATTGCTGATCCTGGCCCCACTATTCCGAAACAATTACCGGCAGAAGAGCATGCGCTGCATGGTACGCCTCAAATTAAAACGGAAATTCTTGAAGCGACCAAAACCGCATTCCGCTCGTTGCGCAGCAATATTTTTCGCACAATTTTAACGCTGTTGGGAATTGTGATTGGTGTAGCTTCCGTCATTAGTATGCTCGCCATTGGCGATGGTGCGAAAAAATCGGTTGTAGATAGTATTAGCGCAATGGGGAGCAATTTGTTGTTAGTGCGGCCCGGTGGTCCAACACAGCGTTTTCGGTGGGATTCGGTAACGTTGATACCGGAGGACGTTGATGCGATTGCAACGTTGCCACATGTCGCTGCTGCATTACCCGAGCTAAATGGTAGTTTTACCCTGCGTTATGGCAACGTGGATCATGCCACAGAAATTAGTGCGACCGCCGCGCAATTTCCCATGGCTCGTAAATGGGATGTGGCCCAAGGCACTTTCTTCACCGATGAAGACAACAAAAATTATGCAACGGTTGTTGTGTTGGGTAAAACCGTCGCGACCAAATTATTTGCCAATAAAAATCCACTGGGCGAATTTATTATCATCAATAACGTGCTCTTCCAGGTTATTGGTGTGATGAGTGAACGCGGTGCTGACCCTGGTGGGCAGGACCAGGACGATAAAGTATTTGTTCCTTTTAATACCGGCAGCCTGCGTGTTATTGGGCAACGTTTCTTGCGCAATATCACGATTTCCGTTGACGACGAAAAAAATATGGAAGAGGTGCAAACCCGCGTGCATGCCTTGATGATGGAGCGGCATGGCACAGAAGATTTCCAGATTCGCAGTATGTCATCGCTGATTGATATGGTGTCCGAAACACAAAATACCATGACATTTTTACTGGGGTCTATCGCGGCGATTTCACTACTTGTCGGTGGTATTGGTGTAATGAATATTATGCTGGTAAGTGTCACCGAACGAACGCGGGAGATTGGAGTGCGTATGGCAACTGGTGCACGCACCCGCAACATCATGCAGCAGTTTTTAATTGAGGCATTGGTCGTGTCGGCGCTTGGTGGTGTGATTGGAGTGATAATCGGATTAAGTACTGCTATGTTAATTGCCAATCTCGGTACACCCGTAGCTTATTCATTCGGGCCGGTAATTATGGCGTTCAGCTGTGCGTTTTTAACAGGTTTGTTGTTTGGATATTTGCCTGCACGCAAAGCGGCTCGTCTCGATCCGGTTGCTGCATTGGCGACGGAGTAATGATTATGCAATTACACAAAAAAACATTAGCGTTTAAACGATTGCCGCTGGTTATTGCATCGTTGTTCATTACTGCATGCTCATCTACCCACGTGCAAAAACCGGATATTAATTATGCGGATAATTACTCCGTGGCACCCGCGCAATCCGCCATCGAAACTGCCGTTGTAGAATCAAACTGGTGGCAATCATTTCAGTCACCAGCATTAAATAATTTGATGCAGGCTGCACAGCAGCAAAGCCCGGATTTATTAATCTCGGCGGAACGTGTAAAGCAAGCTGAATTGCAAATGCGGATTGCCAGCGCAAGTTTATTCCCCTCGCTATCGGCGAGTGCATCCAGTGGTGAATCGCGTAGTAAACCTGATGGTGGAAACCATTCTCGCAGTGAGTCCACTCGTGCTGGAGTGAATATAAGTTACGAAGTGGATTTATGGGGCGGGATTGCTGCCGAACGTGCGTCTGCAAAAGCTGGTTATGAAGCGACACGTTACGATCAGGATGCTGCAATCCTCAGTATCAAAGCTGCTATCGCCAGTGGCTGGTTCCAATGGCTGGCGTTACAGGAGCGTATCGCAACGGCCAATAAAAATATTGCCATTGCCGAACGTGTGCAAAAAATTGTTGATGCGCGTTATAACAATGGTGCTGCAACGGCCGCCGATGTAGCACAACAAAAAACCAACTTGTTAAGTCAACGATCATCGTTATTGCCGTTGGAGTTGCAAGCGCGGCAAACGCAATCGGCACTGGCAATTTTATTGGGTAAAACCCCGCAGGAGTTTGTGCTTGTTCCTGAATATTTGCTGGATATACAGGTGCCGCAAATTGCTTCAGGAACCCCTGCTGATTTAGTAACCCGTCGCCCGGATTTAGCCGCAAGTGAAGCTGATTTACGGGGTGCCAATGCCGATATACATGCAGCGCGTGCAGCGCTTTTACCTGGCATCAAGTTGAGTGCAGAGGTGGGGGAATCGGCAAGTGAATTATTCAGCTTGAATCCTGCAACCCAATCTTCAGGTTGGACTTTATCGCTTGCGCAAACTTTGTTTAACGGCGGGCGGTTGGTCAATCAAAAACGTTTAACCGAAACACGCCGCAGTGAGATGCTGTTGCAATATCACAAAGCGATTTTAACCGCGCTGCAGGAAGTGGATAACGCGTTGGTGGCAGCTGATGTAAGCCAACGTCAGGAAATCAGCCAACAGGAAATTGTTGCCAATGCTGAACGCAGTTTGCGTTTAACTGAAGCGCGTTATCGCGCGGGCACTGATGATTTGTTATCGCTGCTGGATGCGCAGCGCAGTTTATTTCAAGCGCAGGACTCATTGGTACAACAGCGCTTGTCGCGGTTGGATGCAGCGGTGGATTTGTATAAATCACTCGGCGGTGGCTGGACGCTTGCTGCTGATTAACACGTAATTTTTTTTAATAACGATGCCCACAGTTTTGTGTGGTTTTTGGGGCTTGGGGGAACGAGAGTGAGAAACGGTTTATTCCAGATTCACTGGTTTTTGGGGATCACAGCAGGTGTGGTGTTAGCTATTGTGGGCGTTACCGGTGGTTTGATGAGTTTTGAGCGCACGATCATGGAGGCGATTAGCCCCGAGGTTGTGCGTGTTGAAGTGAGCGGTGAGCGCTTAACACCAGACGCAATTGCAGAGCGTTTCCGTGAGCAGCGTCCCGGTGAGCGTGTTGAGCAGATTACGCTATGGCCTGAAGCTGATCGCAGTGCGTTGGTACGCGTTGCTCCACCTGAAGGCCAGCGTCGTGGGGATGCGATTTATATTAATCCCTATACTGGTGAATTATTAGGAAAAATAAATGGCGAACAATTTTTTCGTACTGTGCGTTCACTGCACCGCTGGTTATTAATTCCATCAGAACCCGATGGCATTAATATCGGTCGCCAAATCACTGGCTTCAGTGCATTCGCGTTAATATTTTTTGCGTTATCCGGCTTATATTTGCGCTGGCCGCGTCGCGCATTGAATTGGCGCAACTGGTTCCGGATTGATTTCAGTTTAAAAGGGCGTAATTTTTATTGGGCATTGCACTCGGTGATTGGAACCTGGCTGATACTCATGTATTTGCTGATGGCATTAACGGGGCTGACCTGGTCTTACAGTTGGTTTAAAAGTGGTGCATCAATAGTGTTAACTGGCGAACCTGTGCAGGAGCGTCGCGGTTTTGGACCCGGTGGTCCCGGTGGCGGACAAGGCGCTGGCGCTATGGGACGCGAAACGCGTGGCCAGGGCCGCGAGGGTGGCGAAAAACGTCGTGGTGATGAAGGGCGTCGCATGGCACGCGAAGGCGATATGCAACACCAGCATTTTGCACCGATTGCTGTTGATGCTGCATGGGCTAGCTTTACAACCAAAGCTGAAAATAATTTTAAATTTGCGAGCGTGACTATTCCACGTTCAGAAAAAGATCCGGTAATGATTAATTACGTCACGCCGGATGCAACCAATGATCGCCAGCGCAGTATGGTCAGCTTTAGCGCGCAATCGGGTGAGTTAGTCAGTGATCAACCTTACAAGCCACTTGAGCCATTGGGTAAACGCATCATGCAAGGCATTTATGAATTGCATACGGGCGAATGGTTCGGAACGCCCGGTTTGATTATTAATATGATCGCCTCGTTATTGATGCCGTTGTTTACGATTACCGGATTTCTTCTGTATTTTGATCGCCGCAAAAAGAAACGCAATAGCAAAAATGCTGCTGCCGGTGTTAATGCTCATACAGACGCCGATTTCTGGATCGTATATGCAACGCAAACGGGCACAGCCGAACAACTTGCCTGGAACACGGCGACTATTTTGCAATCCGGCGGAATTAAAGCGAGCGTAAAAAATATTGCGGCACTGGATAGAACTACATTGGAATCAGCAAAGAAAATATTGTTTTTGGCATCCACCTTTGGCGAAGGTGAAGCACCGGATTCTGCGCGCGGTTTCGCACGTAAATTATTGAAGTCATCACTGTCATTAAAACAATTGCAATTTGGCGTGTTGGCACTTGGCGATAAACGTTACGAGGATTACTGCGCGTTTGCTGTACAGGTTGAACAATGGTTGTTAGCAAGCGGGGCGCATCCGTTATTCGCGCGCATTGATGTCGACAACGGTAACGAGCACGCGATCCATCAATGGCAACAACAAATTGCAGATATTAGCGGCGTGAAAAATGTAACTGCCTGGGCTGCGCCGGCATATGAAAACTGGCGTTTGCAAAAACGTGAATTGTTAAACGCAGGTAGTGTAGGCACGCCAATTTATCGAGTGACTTTGCAGCCCTCATCACCGGGTAACACGCATTGGCAGGCGGGTGATATTCTCGAAATAAAGCCGCACAATAATTTAGAATTACCACATCGTGAATATTCCATCGCGTCTTTAACAACAGATGGACAACTGGATTTGGTAGTACGCCAGACTTTCAATGAAAAAGGCGAGTTGGGTCTGGGTTCCGGCTGGTTAACCACGATAGCGGAAGCGGGCGGTAATGTGTTGGCGCGCATTCGTGCGAATCCTTCTTTCCATGCCCCGCAAACCAATTGTCCGATGATTTTAATTGGCGCGGGTACTGGTATCGCTGGTTTGCGCGCACATTTACATGATCGTTACTTAAAAGACCAGCAACAAAACTGGCTAATTTTTGGTGAGCGCCAGCGCAGCAAAGATCGTCTGTTTGCCCACGAACTCGATGCATGGCAGCAATCGGGTTTCCTCACTGACCTCGATGAAGTTTATTCGCGTGATGGTGAAGGTTACGTACAAAATATATTGGCAACCAAACAGCAACAATTATGTGATTGGCTGGATCGTGGTGCTGTTATTTATGTGTGCGGTGGTATAGCAATGGGCACGGGTATTCACCAGGTACTGGAGGCAATACTGGGTGAAAACGATGTGCAGCAATTGATAGAAACCAATCGTTATCGCCGCGACATTTATTAATTTGTAAAAATTTCAATGTGAACAGCCCTCCATGTGAGGGCTTTTTTATTATCCATTTCCTGTGCGATAGAACTTGTGCCAGTAAATCTTTGTCCATAACTTATCGACTGTTATAGGGAAGATGTTATGAACACTAAAGCTGTGGCGTTGTTTGTGCGGTTTTCTTCGGTGTCTCGTTGCTTGTTAATCGGCTCTGCAATGATGCTGAGTGAAGTGGCATTTGCTGAACGTAACTGGTTTTCGACAAGTTGGGAAAATGATTTGGTTGATGGAAAAGATGGCGGTGGTTATACCAACGGCATCTATTTTTCACTCGGGCAGCGTAACGATCCCGGTGAGGAAGTCACCAAATCACCATTGCTCACACTGCCGCTGGCGTGGATGGTTGATGATGATCCTACCTATGCGTACAAGCTTCATTCGTTAGGGCAGGCGATGGTCACTCCTGAAGATATTACGAAAGAAATTCCTGATCCTTCAGATGCGCCTTATGCAGGTTTATTGTATTTACGATCAACGTACGTTGTGGTTAAAAACGATTTTTCAGATCATGTAGCGACTTTGGTTGGCATAGTTGGACCTTCTTCACGTGCAGAAGAAGTCCAGACGTTTGTTCATAAATTGGTTGGATCGAAAAAGCCAAGGGGATGGGAATATCAGTTGGAGGATAAATTTGTTTGGCAGCTGCAACGGACGGCGGTGTGGCGTTTTTCCACTAGCGATTCGAGCCCGTTTGATGCGGTGTTATTGGCAGATCTGGCTGGTGGTAATCTGGAATCGCGCGCTGGGGCCGGGTTATTTTTGCGGGCCGGAAGTGGCCTCGCGCGCAATTATTCCACCATGGGATTTTTATCCAGCCGTATAAGCTCACCAGTGGCGGTGTCCGATGGTTGGTATATCTATCTTGGCGGTACAGCAAATTATGTACATAACCAGATTCTGGTGGATGGTAATCCATTTGAAGAAACCGCTTCGGAAGGATTGGAGCACTATCAATATTCATTAATGGGTGGGATAAGTTATGCGTGGGAACGTGTGAGTGTGTGTTTTTCTTTTCAATCTGATACTGATCCCAGCCAGAGCAGGACGGCCCGTAAAAACTTTGGTGCAATTACGCTGGCATGGCAAATTTAGATTGAGTAATACCTGTATTTTGGAAAAACCTTGGTTGGGTGAAGCTGTATCCTAAGTGGCATTTTTTATGCTGCTCCTACGAAACATAATATTTTTTGTGGTAGGAGTTGAGGGTAAATGGCTGCAATTATCGTTTATTTTTCTCATATCAAAGTGGGAAAAATGATCCTCTGGTATTACCTGATTTGGTATCTGGTCACCGTGTATTTCCATTTTGATCCTGCGCTCACAATATGGATCAATGCGCTGGGCATCAGTGTGGTTATTGGAATTGCACTGATGTTAAGTGTCAGCAATGGCCAGTCACCGCTAGAGAATCCCTGGCAAACATTCCGGTTGTTCTGGATGCCTTTTGCAGTGTCGAGTTTTTCATCGCTTATAAAAGGGCAGGGATTTACAATAATTATTTCACCTCAGCGCTACGAAGTTATTACCAGTGTAGCGGCCTGTTTGATCTTTACGCTTTTGGTGTTAGCCCTCAAATGGCACACTCGTAATCGGGTAATTGCTACCTTTTGAAGCAGCAGTGGCTGGCTTTTGTTGCTTCAATTCTGTCTGCTCCCCTATACTCCCCAGCCCGCACAATCGTAGGTGCGGATATTTGAATTTTTTCTTGTTTTATTAATCATGTGACCTTTCGTAGGGGTCACCACTGACGAAGGGTTTATCATGCCTGTAATTACTCTCCCTGACGGATCCAAACGTCCGTTCGAAAATCCCGTATCTGTCTATGAAGTTGCTGCCTCTATCGGCGCCGGTTTGGCTAAAGCCACCCTCGGCGGTCGCGTCTTTTTAAATGGCGATAAAACGGGCCAACGTGTCGATGCACACGACCTGATTACCGAAGATGCGGATCTGGTGATTTTCACTCCAAAAGACGAAGACGGTTTGGAAATTATTCGCCACTCCTGTGCGCACTTGCTCGGTCATGCGATCAAACAACTGTTTCCCGATGTAAAAATGGCTATCGGCCCAACCATCGACAACGGTTTCTATTACGACATCGACCTGGAGCAAAAGCTGACTGACGAGGACATCGCCCGTCTGGAAGCACGCATGTTGGAATTGGCCAAAACCGAATACGACGTAGTGAAAAAGAAAGTCAGCTGGCAAGAAGCCTATGACGTTTTCACCGCGCGCGGCGAGACTTACAAGTTGGAAATTCTGGACCGCGACGTGCCTAAAGATGCAACGCCGGGTCTGTATCACCATGAAGAATATGTCGACATGTGCCGTGGTCCGCACGTGCCTAACATGCGTTTCTGTCTGAACTTTAAATTGATGCGCACCTCCGGCGCTTACTGGCGCGGCGACTCCAACAACAAAATGTTGCAGCGCATCTACGGCACTGCGTTCGCCGATGCCAAACAATTAAAAGCCTATTTGAATTTGTTGGAAGAAGCGGCAAAGCGCGATCACCGTAAACTGGCGAAGAAATTCGATTTGTTCCATCTGCAAGATGAAGCGCCGGGCATGGTGTTCTGGCATCCCAAAGGTTGGACGCTGTGGCAACAAATCGAACAGTACATGCGTACCAAGCAAAATGAGTGGGGCTATCAGGAGGTTAAAACACCGCTGATTATGGATCGCACCCTGTGGGAGAAATCCGGCCACTGGGAAAATTATCGCGATAACATGTTCACCACTGAGTCGGAAAAGCGCGACTTCGCGGTTAAGCCGATGAACTGCCCGGGCCATATCCAGATTTTCAATCATGGCCTGCGTTCGCACAAAGACTTACCGCTGCGTTTGGCGGAATTTGGTTCCTGCCATCGCAACGAAGCCTCTGGTGCATTGCACGGCATTATGCGTGTGCGCGGTTTTGTGCAGGACGATGCCCATATTTTCTGTACTGATGACATGGTGGTGGAAGAGGTTTCTTCGTTTAACCAGATGCTCAAATCCGTATATGACGATTTCGGTTTTACTGACATCGCTGTAAAACTTTCCCTGCGCCCTGAAAAATATGCCGGTACGCTGGAAACCTGGAACAAGGCGGAAGAGGGCTTGCGTGCAGCGTTGCGTGCGGCAGGACTGGAGTGGGAAGAACTTCCCGGTGAAGGTGCTTTCTATGGCCCGAAAATTGAATACCAGATCAAGGACGCGCTCGGCCGCTCCTGGCAGTGCGGTACTATACAGTTGGATTATGTATTGCCTGAGCGTCTGGATGCGGAATATGTGGCTGAAGACAATGCACGCAAGCGCCCCGTAATGCTCCATCGTGCAATCCTCGGTTCGTTCGAACGTTTCCTCGGAATCCTGATTGAACACTATGAAGGTTCGTTCCCGGTTTGGCTTGCGCCGGCCCAGGTTGCGGTGATGAATATCACCGATAACCAGGCGGATTACGTCAAACTGGTGGAAAAAACCCTCCGCGATAAGGGCGTCCGTGTAATTCCGGACTTGAGAAACGAGAAGATCGGCTTTAAAATCCGCGAGCACACAATTCAGCGGGTACCCTACCTGCTCGTCGTTGGCGATAAAGAGGTTGAAAATCAATCACTTGCAGTTCGCACAAGGGACGGACAAGATTTGGGTGTAATGACTCTGGAAGCTTTCATCGAGCACTTGACCGCCGATATAGCGCGTCGAGGCAGAAATATTTCTGCTTAAAATCGGGTTTTGGGACCTGATCGATGCGAAAAGTGAAAAAGATTCGTTCCTATTAATTATTTGGAGATACAACTATCAAACGAGATAACGCTCCCGCGGCCAAAGGCAATTCTAAAAAAGCGCGGATCAACGATCAGATCGAAGCCAAACAGGTTCGTTTAATCAATGCCGAAGGTGAACAGGTAGGTATTGTTCCCCTGAGTGAAGCACTGGCTCAAGCCCAGGCGGCAACACTGGATTTGGTGGAGATCGTTGCTGATAGCGATCCCATAGTCTGTAAGATTATGGATTACGGCAAACATCTGTTTGAGATCAAGAAAACCAAGGCTGCTGCTAAAAAGAAACAAAAGCAGCAGTTAATCAAAGAAATGAAATTTCGCCCAGGGACGGAGGAAGCAGACTATCAGGTGAAATTGAAAGCCTTGGTCCGCTTCCTGGAGCATGGGGACAAGGCCAAGGTAACGTTAAAATTCCGCGGCCGCGAGCTAGCCCATCAAGAGTTGGGGATGGAAATGATGCAACGCATCGAGAAAGACCTGGCTGAGATGGGCGCCGTAGAGCAGGCTGCCAAAATGGAAGGTAAGCAGCTCACCATGGTGCTCGCTCCCAAAAAGAGAAAATAGTCGGGCTTTTAGCTGCCTTGATTATTTATATTATTTACTTAGATGTGTGGAGTTTTATCACATGGCAACCAAAGCTAAAGTACACAGTGGCGCGTCAAAGCGCTTCAAAAAGACTGGCGCGGGCTTCAAGTTCAAGCACGCTAACAAGAGCCACATCCTGACCAAAATGACGACCAAGCGTAAGCGCCAACTGCGCGGCACCAGCATTGTTGATGCAGCCGACGTACCACGCGTAAAACGTTTGTTCCGTGCTATCTAATAGCGCTTTTTGAGAATTTTGTAGAGGATTGAATTATGGCCCGTGTTAAGCGTGGTGTAGAGGCGCGTCGTCGTCACAAGAAAGTTTTAAAAGCTGCTAAAGGTTACTACGGTGCACGTTCGCGTACATTCCGTGTGGCCAAGCAAGCGGTTATCAAAGCCGGTCAATATGCTTACCGTGATCGTCGTGTTAAAAAGCGTAATTTCCGTGCTCTGTGGATTACTCGTATCAATGCCCAATCGCGCGCTGAAGGTTTGACCTACAGCCAGTTGATTGCTGGCTTGAAAAAGGCGAGCATCGTTCTCGATCGTCGTGTACTGGCCGATTTGGCTGTATATGACAAAGCAGCTTTTGCTGCTGTTGTTGCGAAGGCTAAATCAGCTCTGGCTGCTTAATCGTCCAACAACTGAAAACCCGCAAGGGTTTTTGTGAACGCGATGAAAGGGGAGGAGCTTTGGTTCCTCCCTTTTTTTATGTTCGTCCCCTTTGCTATTAAATGGAAAGAAAAGTGTGAAAAAGATTTTCTTATTGTTAGTCGGCATTTTTTCAATCGCTGGAACGGCAACGGTAAATGCGCAAATTAAAACCGCTGAATTTGGTCCTTTCTTACTAGAGGCGGTTACTGTAGTTGGTTCAAGTGCATTTGGACATCAGGCTGGGAATATGGAAATAAAACTATTCGGCGCTGGTTTCGATAATGCAACTATTTTTGGTTGCGATGCGGTCTACATGGCTACTCGAGCTAACGTACCTAATTTTAAAGAAATGCTGAGTGCGTTAATGGCGGCTCAAATTGCTCAGAAACAAATCCGATTAGGTATTACTAACGACCCAGCTTTAACGGCATTTGGTGGTCGATGCAGTTTGGTGTCAGTCACTATCCTAAAATAGAGTTATAACTATCGGGGAATTTACTGATTAATACATTAATTTAATGGAAAAACAGATGGAAAGTCTCGCTGCGCTTACACAAGAAGCGCTCAAATTAGCTAACGACGCCCAGGACCTTGCTACGCTGGATTCTGTGCGTGTGGATTATCTGGGTAAGAACGGTAGTATCACCGCGCTGATGAAAACCTTGGGTAAATTGTCACCCGAGGAGCGTCCCGCTGCCGGTGCAGAAATTAATAAAGCAAAAGATGCAGTGCAAAACGCATTGAATCTGCGCAAGCAGTTGCTCGAACAAGCAGCAATTGATGCAAAACTGGCAAGCGAGGTTATTGATGTGACTTTGCCTGGTCGCGGCCAGCATACCGGTGGTTTGCACCCGGTGACGCGCACATTGCAACGCATCGAAGAAATTTTTGCCGCTGTGGGTTATAGCGTTGAAGTCGGCCCGGAGATTGAGGACGACTACCACAACTTTGAAGCGCTCAATATTCCTTCGCATCATCCGGCGCGTGCAATGCACGATACGTTTTATGTTGATGATACCCATGTGTTGCGCACGCATACGTCGCCGGTGCAAGTGCGTACCATGGAAAATAAGCAACCACCAATCCGTGTGATCTGCCCGGGTCGTGTTTATCGTTGCGATTCCGATGTGACTCACTCGCCGATGTTCCATCAGGTTGAAGGTCTGGTGGTTGATAAAAACATCAGCTTCGCCGATTTAAAAGGCACGATGGATCAATTCCTGAAAGCGTTCTTTGAGGCAGACGTTCCTGTACGTTTCCGCCCATCATATTTTCCATTCACCGAGCCTTCGGCAGAGATGGATATTCAATGTACCCAGTGTCGTGGTAAAGGCTGTCGTATGTGCAAAAGCACTGGCTGGCTCGAAGTGGGGGGGTGCGGCATGGTGCATCCGGAAGTATTTAAATCCAGTGGTGTTGATCCGGAAACTTATACCGGTTTTGCATTTGGTATGGGGGTAGAGCGCTTGGCGATGTTGCGCTATGGCGTTAATGATTTGCGCCTGTTTTTTGAAAACGATTTGCGATTCCTAAAACAATTTTAAATTCAGATTTGAGCGTAGCCCCACATGTAGCGAAGCGAAATGGGGATAAAAGTTTAAAGCGGATCAAGTCCCGTATTGCGTTGCACTCCATACGGGCTACAGAGACAAGAATATGAAAATCAGTGAATCCTGGTTGCGTGAGTGGGTAAATCCGGCAGTTGGTACCGACGAATTGGTTGCCCAATTAACGATGGCCGGCTTGGAAGTTGATGCTGTTGAGTCTGTCGCTGGCGATTTTAGCGGTGTAATTGTTGGTGAGATTGTTGGCTGTGAGCAGCATCCAGATGCTGACAAGTTGCGTGTGTGCCAAGTCGCTGGCCTCGAAGGCTTATCACAAGTGGTTTGTGGTGCGCCCAATGCGCGTGTCGGAATTAAAATTCCATTTGCGACCATCGGTGCAAAGTTGCCCGAGTTTGATATCAAGAAAGCAAAACTGCGCGGTGTTGAATCCTTCGGTATGTTGTGCGGCCAAACTGAATTAAAAGCAGGTGATGATGATTCCGGCGTGTGGGAATTACCTGCAAATGCACCAGTGGGTGCGAATCTACGCGATTATCTCAACTTGAATGATAAATTGATCGAAGTGGATTTAACGCCTAATCGTAGTGATTGTTTGAGTGTGAAAGGTATTGCACGCGAAGTGGGTGTATTGAATCGCGCTCCTGTAAGCGCACCTAAAATTTCTGCCGTGCCTGCATCAATTGCGGATACTTTCCCGGTTCATCTGGAAGCTGGCTATGCATGCAGTCGTTATGTGGGCCGCGTCATTCGTAATATCGATATCACTCGCCCGAGCCCTGCATGGTTGCAGGATAAATTGGTTCGTTCCGGCCTGCGCAGTATTGATGCGGTGGTTGATGTTACCAATTACGTTCTGATCGAGTTGGGGCAGCCGATGCATGCATTTGATCTGTCTGCCCTGCATGATGCAATTCATGTTCGCCTGGCGCGCCAGGGCGAACAATTAGTTTTGCTTGATGGTCAGGAAATAAATCTGAATGTTGACACTATGGTTATCGCCGATGAAAAAGCAGCGTTGGCCATTGCCGGTGTAATGGGTGGCAAAGCCAGTGCTGTTTCTGAAAGCACACGTGATATTTTCCTCGAAAGCGCATTTTTCAATCCGTTAGCGATTGCCGGTCGTGCTCGTTCCTACGGTTTGCATACCGATTCGTCGCATCGCTTTGAGCGTGGTGTTGATTACAACCTGCAAGTGGATGCCATTGAGCGTGCAACGCAATTACTACTCGATATTGTTGGTGGTGAAGCCGGTCCATTAGTTCATGCAACTAATGAACATTTGCCGCAAGAGCGCGAAGTTACATTGCGTAAAGCACGCATTGTGAGTGGTTTGAGTTTGGAGATGGCTGATGATGAGGTGGTGGATATTCTTTCCCGCCTTGGCCTGAAGCTGGTATCCCAATCAGTTGCCGGTTGGACTTTCGCTGTTCCAAGTTATCGTTTCGATATTTCTATTGAGGCCGATTTATTAGAAGAGCTAGCTCGCGTTTACGGCTATAACCGTTTGCCAACACGTAGCTTGGCGGCCCCGTTGGATATTGAGCCACACCCCGAAGCGAAAATGGGTTTGCCTGCGCTTCGCAAGCAATTGATTGCTCGTGGATATCAGGAGGCGATTACATACAGCTTTATCGAGCCAAAGCTTTCTGCTTTGTTCGATCCTCAGGTTAAGCCGGTAATTCTACGCAATCCAATTAGCGCCGATATGGCTGCGATGCGTACCAGCCTGATACCTGGCTTGGTCAGTGTTCTACGCAACAACCTTAATCGTCAGCAGAACCGTGTGCGTTTATTTGAATCGGGATTGCGTTTTGTGCCTTCCGCCGATGGTCTTAAGCAAGAGCCAATGCTTGCCGGTTTGATTTACGGGAGCCGTGGGCCAGAGTTATGGGCGAATGTTTCCGAAATTGTGGACTTTTTTGATTTAAAAGGCGATTTGGAGTCTTTATTGGCGCTTTCAGGTAATGAAAGTGCATTTTCCTTCGTTTCAGAATCAAATCCTGCGCTGCATCCGGGTCAAACGGCAGGTGTGTATTGCAATGGCGAATGGCAAGGAGTAGTGGGAGCGCTGCACCCGGGTTTGTTGCAACAGCTGGATATCCCCCAAGGTGTATATGTATTTGAAGTTCGTTTGTCGGCTTTACTGAACGCGCGCATACCAGCATTTAAGTCATTGTCAAAATATCCTGAGGTTCGGCGCGATCTGGCAGTGCTGATAGACCGAAATATGTCTGCTGACAAGCTCTTGTCGGCGGTTAAAAGTCAGGCTGGGGAGCATCTCACAGACTTAAAGATCTTTGACGTGTATATGGGCAAAGGTATTGATCCACATAGAAAAAGTGTTGCAATGGGGTTGACCTTTCAGCATCCTTCACGCACTCTTAATGAAGATGAGATCAACGCCTCCATAGACTTGATTGTTCAGTATCTGGGGGCGCATTTTTCTGCCACCCTCAGATAGGGAATAATAACTATGTCGGACGGTGCTCTGACCAAAGCAGACTTGGCTGAGAAACTTTATGAAGATCTTGGCCTCAATAAGCGTGAAGCGAAAGAGTTGGTGGAACTCTTCTTTGAAGAGATTCGCCATGCTTTGGAAAATAATGAACAGGTCAAATTGTCTGGCTTTGGTAACTTTGAGTTACGAGATAAAAGCCAGCGTCCTGGTCGTAACCCTAAAACAGGCGAAGAGATTCCAATTAGCGCCCGTCGCGTGGTTACTTTCCGCCCAGGACAAAAACTTAAGGCACGAGTAGAAGCTTATGTTGGAACCGAGTCATAACGACGAACTTCCCGTAATTCCTGGAAAACGCTATTTCACAATTGGTGAGGTGAGTGAGCTTTGCGCAGTAAAACCGCATGTATTGCGTTACTGGGAGCAGGAATTTCCGCAATTAAATCCAGTAAAGCGTCGTGGTAATCGCCGTTATTATCAGCGTCAAGATGTATTAACCATCCGCCAGATTCGTAGTCTTTTGTACGATCAGGGTTTTACTATTGGTGGCGCTCGATTGCAAATGTCTCATGAGGGGCAATCGGAGTCCAATCAGTTGAATCAGTTAGTAGTGCGGATGATTGATGATCTTGAACATTTACTGGATCTATTAAAAATAAAATAAAAGTCTTTTCATTATTAATCCGGTTTTCAATTTACATTTGCCAGATAAATCTTTGATTGCATTAGTAATAAATTAAGGTATTATGCCGAGCCTTCGCGATGCCATATGGTATCCAGAATCATCGGAGCGTAGCGCAGCCAGGTAGCGCACCATACTGGGGGTGTGGGGGTCGTGGGTTCAAATCCCGCCGTTCCGACCAAATAAAAAGAGCCCGCAAAACTGCGGGCTTTTTTGTTTTTGGTGGTCTGATATTTCTTAAGTAGTTGAGTTCGCGTGGTGTTTTTGACCGGTGGATTTATCAACCGTCGCATCAACATTTTTATTATTAGATGTACGCATTTTCTTGGCTCGGCTTTCCAAAATTAAATAAATAATAATTGCTATAGCAAGTGGGATAAGAAAGTACAAAATTCGATAGCCAATCAATGCAGCCAAAATTGTTCCTTTGGATAATTGGTGCTGGAGCATAGTGATGAATATTGCCTCCAATACTCCAAGACCCGCTGGTATGTGAGTTATTAATCCTGCAATGCTGCTTATGAGCAGAATACCTAGTATGGTGGGATAGCCAATTTTTCCATCGGGTAACAAAATAAATATTAACAACCCCATTAACGACCAATTAAGAGTTGCTAATCCTGCTTGCACAATTGATAAGCGGAAATCAGGCAGCGTTATTTCATGGTTATAGATATGTAGCGATCTTCGTTTTGCGAACCTGCAAGCTAAAAGATAGGTTGTTGCGACTCCTATAAGGGCCACGCCGATAAATTGCAGGGCGGTTGTTCCTAGTTTCCAGCTATCAGGCAACTCTAATAAACCGAGTGAAAAAATCACTCCTGCAATGATCATGTACCCTAACCAATTCGTTATCCAACTCATCGTAAGAACTTTAGTGATAGTTGAAACTTCCAGGCCTAGCCTGGAATAAAGCCGATAACGCAGGGCAATACCACCTACCCAGCTCGATAGATTTAAATTAAATGCATAACAAACCGCTCCAAGTGGAATGATTTGTTTGGCAGGGATTGAATGGGCGGTGTATTTTTTTCCAATAAGATCATAACTCGCAAACACAATATAACTGCATAACGCTATTAATAGCCCTATAAGCAATGTTTTTACTTCATATGATAAGAGTGTTTCTTTTACTTCTTGCCATTCAATTTTTTTAAGCAATGTGTATAAGAGTATTGGAACCAATATGAAGAAAAAAATGGTAATAAGTCTTTTAAACCAAAATAATTTCTTATTTTGTGGCTTTTCGCGATTTTGCTCATCGAGTGCGTTATAGTGTGATGTCATGAAATGCTTTCCTTGTCATAAGTGCGGGATGGCTCTTTTTGTTTTTCTACCAATTTCTCATTTGCGGGCGAATTTCCCCACCACAAACGCTTTTGCGGCATTATGAGTTTTAACACAGGCGCATGCGCGGGTAACCAGCCGATGATTGAAGGGAAACGACGTAAAAAGTGGAAGCTTAAGAATATCAGGGGTACGCGCCACCAATATCCACGCTTGGCGATCTCCACATTTACTCGTTGGGAATGGTTATCCACCAGTTCTTGAAGATGATCGGATAAAGTTTGGTTAAGCTGTTTATTTTGAACAAAAACATTAGCTTCCAAATTCAAGGACAAGCTCAGCGGATCAAGATTACTTGAACCAATAGTTACCCATTCATCATCGACTAACGCCACTTTGCCATGGAAACTCCGTTGGCAGTATTCGTAAATCTTTACATCTGACCGCAATAAGTAATTGTAGAGCAAGCGCGTTAGCGTAGTTACCCAAGGCATATCCGGTTGGCCTTGCATAATCAATGTCACATCCACACCTCTGCGTGCAGCTCTGCGCAAAGCAAGTAAGAAAAAATAACGCGGAAAAAAATAAGCATTCGCTATTACAACTCTTTTTTTGGCCAAACGAATTGCTAATAAATACTGTTTCTCTATATCTTTCTTATGCCATCTATTATCACGTTCCGCAAAAAGAACGGGAGATTCACCTGCTGGCTCTGGTGAAGAACGTTTTGCATCCTTTAAATAGGCTCGGCGGTCATGTCGACTTGAGCCGCGGAGAAGCAGCAACATACTCGATTTATGAATATCTGCTACCACAGGGCCTCGTACCTCAAGTGCGTAATCCTGTTTTGCTTTCTCACCGAAATCCATCATGTGATCTGCACAGTAGTTAATGCCTCCGATAAAAGCTACCTCGCGATCAATAACCACAATTTTGCGATGTAGACGTCGGAAGAGGTTTAACCGCACTCCCCATAATGTTGGTTGTGGATCGAAAATATGCAATCTCACTCCACTATCAATCATGTTTTTAACAAAATCAGTACTTAAATCCCACGTGCCATAATCATCCACTGTTAAATCTACCTTAACTCCTCGCTTGGCGGCACCGATAAGCGCTTTTTGCAATTCAAACCCAACCTTATCTTCGGACAGGATAAAGGTTTCAATAATAATCTCTTGCTTAGCGCCGTTAATACATTCAAAGACTCTGGAAAAAAATTCCTCTCCATTTATAAGTAAGTCAGTTTTGTTTCCTTCATGCCAGGTATTTTTCATAAATGTACCTCTACCGCCAATGGAATGTGGTCAGAAAGATGAGACCAGGGTTTTTTAAAAAGAATCTCTGGTTTATAGCAAGTAGCATTGCGTATGTAGATACGATCTAAACTAAGCAAAGGCCAACGAGCCGGAAAACTTTTGGCTTCTTTACCGAAAGTTGTGGTGAAAACTTCCTGTAAATCGCATCGCGCCAATATTGCGTTTGCTTTTCTCCTCCAATCGTTAAAATCTCCAGCAACAATAACTGGTGCCGTTGCAGGAAATGTTTCAACAAGTTCACAGAGTAAATTTAACTGTTGTTGGCGATGGCTTTCGCGTAACCCTAAATGAACGCAGATAGCATGAACCTCATCATGACCAGGGATTTTCAACACCGAGTGGAGCAGGCCGCGCTGTTCGATGTTTCCTATAGAAACATCCAGATTTTGATGACGCAGGATCGGGAACTTGGAGAGCAGGGCATTCCCATGATCACCGTGAGGATAGACAGCATTACGACCATAAGAAAATTCGGGCCACATACTGTCTGCAAGATACTCATACTGTGGCACACTTGGCCAATGGTTGTGACGTTGTGCGTGAAGAAGATGACTCCCATGAACTTCCTGTAAAAACACCACATCTGTTGATAATGTCTGCACGGCATCACGCAACTCTGGCAACATGAATTGGCGATTAAATACGGTGAATCCTTTATGCATATTTAAGGTAAGTATTCGAAATTTATGTACGGGTGGTTTTAAATCGGTAAGTCGAATGGCATTGGCCTCATTCGTAATGAGTCCGGTTTCAGTAGTGGGGAATAGATTGCTGCTATTCATGATGTTGATAGCTCCAATAACTCTGCTTCATCCATCAACTGTGCGTCCTGCCCTAATAAACGTAATAAGTGACGGGCATCTTTAGGAGCCCATAATTTGTCGGTATTATCAAAATAACAATACACGTCGAGAAGTTGAGGGTGTTTTGCGCGTTTTCCAATGAGTTTTGCATCGCGCGGTTGCACTCCCTGACTCCAGGATTTTATACGGGTAAACCAATGGTGAATCGCGGCATCTGAGTAGCCGCTCCGATAAAGTTCTTTGTCCCCATGTAGGCGCATGTAAATGAAGTCACTGGTAATATCTTCTCCAAAGGGAAATCTACCTGCAGAATCGGCAACAACAAATGCAACATTAAAATGACGTAGTAATTCTATAAAATCCTCAGTGACAAACGATGTATTACGGATTTCCACTGAATGACGAATACGTTGGTTGGGAGCTATCTCTTTTGGAGTGGAAAAATTGTGATGAAATTTTTTAGTCAGTGTTACTGCAGTTTTAATATTCTTAGGCAGCAGCTCTAAAAATTGGGTAAATAGCTCTTTATCAAATTTGAAACTGGGAGGAAACTGCCATAGGATTGGGCCAAGCTTTTCTTGTAGCATTAACACACCGGAAGCAAAAAAATTCGCAATAGGCTCTTCTACATCATTTAAACGTTTAATGTGTGTTATGTATCTGGGTGCTTTTACACTGAAAATAAAATTAGCCGGAGTTTCAGAATACCAATTGCAGTATCTATCCGGGGTTTGTAAGGCATAAAATGACCCGTTTATTTCAATGCTGTTAACAGAGCGGGATGCAAAAAAAAGCTCTTTTCTTTGTATTAATCCTTTAGGGTAAAAATTGTTCCGCCAGGGAGCGTAGCGCCATCCGGAAATGCCGATACGGAATTCACTCATGACAATGCTCCCCTTTTTTACTCTAATCCTGATGATTTTTAATGTGCTCGTGCTACACCTTGCAACACTGTTGCACTGGCTTTCTGGCTGCGACAACTTGCAATATTTCCTAACGAAACGACTCCAACCAAACGTTTATCCCGATTCAACACCGGCAAGCGACGTACCTGAATATCAGCCATGTTTTCAGCTACATGTTGGACATCTTCATCTTCAAAACAGTATCGAATTTTTTCTGTCATTACTTTACTTATTGGCGTTTCGTGACTCAGGCCTTCAGCCACTGCGCGTATCGCAATGTCTCTGTCGGTGATCATTCCTACAAGTCGGTCTCCTTCATTTACCAAAATTGCTCCGCTATCAACGCGTGCCATTGCACATGCTGCTTCACAAATGGTTTGGTTGGGGGAAATTGTTTCAACATTTCGAGTCATTATGTCTTGAATTTTCATAATGTTTCTCCTTTAACGGTTAATCAAAATTCCGATTGCTCCTCGACCATTAATTAGCCGCTAAATTAGCCGCTGGATGAGTTGGCTCAATCGGATCGGTTGGTTGGATAGGATGTTCTGGTACGCCGGGTGGACTTGGATCCGGAATGGGAGTTGGTCCAGGAGAGGGCTGCGGCGGATCAACGGGATCTGGCATTGGCGGCGGAATTTCCGGATTTGGGTTTGCCATTATTTAATCCTCATGAGAAGTGATGTGAGAAATGACGTTAATTTTTTTTACACTTTATAATCGGGCTCTTCTACAAAATCGGTTTGTGAAATTGGTGTAGTCGGAATGTTGTTTGAGTGAAAACTTTCCGCGAGTTCCTGAGCCATTCGCAAATGATGACTCAATTGGTCCAACACTCTGGATAAAAAATTTCTGATTTCTGGGTCTTCAGACCGGCCAATAAGACGGAACAACTTGATCATATCGCGATGGGAATTTAATTGGTGATTAACATATTCTTGATCAAATAACTCTTCATTCTTAAATTCAACACGATAAATTCTGGTTGTGTTAGCGTGCTTTTCAAGATCAGGGATGCTGAGATCGTATTTTTGGGCAAGCTCAGTCAGTTGCTGATTTAATGATATGTGGTCTTCTATCATTCGTTGCGCAAAAATTTTTATGTTAGTTGACTGTGATTTCTCCAAGGCCAGTTTGGAGTGATTTATTTCAGATGCGCTTTTCGCTAATGCTTCTTCAATAAATGTCTTCATATTGACCCTGTCCTGTTTGCCGATTTTTGTTAATGCAAAACCTGCGGCAAATGCGGCTCCAATAAGTAACATATCTTTTGCTTGCATTTTTATTCCCTCCTGAAAACCAAAACCAGATTATTTACAAATCATTGACACACTAAAATCCTCAATAATTCCACGACTTACATAAATTTTTATCCCTCAATACTTATTTTTTACCGAATGGATGCGTAAAAAAAAGATATTGTTTTTGAATATTTTTCAAAATAAAGGTTAAAGCTTAAAAAGCTTATATAAATCAATGGTTTTTAATATGGAATTTTTTACAAAATTATTCCATGTAAACCCAAGAGCTTTTAAGGCCAAAATAGTTAATTTCAAAAAGCTATAAAGGTATGGAAGGTAAACGGAATAGCAAAGTGTTTGGATGGATCGTCTGAATTTTTTTTTATTATGTGAGTCAACAAATCATGGTCATGGTGAGATCGTTACAAGTGAGAGTATTGGTTATGGCGAGAGCAATCTGGAAAGGCGCTATCAGTTTTGGTTTGGTTCATATCCCTATAAGCCTTATCTCTGCGACTTCTAGTCAGGGGATTGATTTGGATTGGCTGGATAAAAGAAGTATGGATCCTGTGGGTTATAAGCGGGTAAATAAAACATCGGGCAAGGAAGTGGCCAAGGAAAATATTGTCAAAGGTTATCAGTATGAGAAGGGCCAGTACGTGATTTTGGAAGAAGGAGAAATAAAGGCGGCACACCCTCGCTCCACGCAGGCTATCGATATTTTTTCTTTTATTGATAGTAGCGAAATTCCCATCACTCATATAGAGACTCCTTATTATCTTGCTCCTGAGAAGAGGGGTGAAAAGGTATATGCGTTGTTAAGGGAAGCGCTGAAAGCAACAAATAAAGTCGCTGTAGCTAATGTGGTCCTGCACGTACGGCAGCATTTGGCTGTTCTCATGCCGTTAGACTCGGCATTGGTCTTAATTTTACTCCGTTGGCCTACTGAGGTACGTAAATTAGATATATTAGAGTTAGGGGATGCCGTTACTCACCCCAAATTAGATAAAAATGAAAAGGAAATGGCTAAGCGACTGGTTGAAGATATGTCCGGTAGATGGTCACCAGAAAATTACAATGATAGTTTTCAGGAAAAAATTATGGCGCTTGTAGAGAAAAAAGTGAAAGAGGGAAAAATTGAAGCAGTGGAAAATATTGAAGAATCTGAGTTTAGAAAATCCGCTGATGTTATTGATTTAACCGAACTACTTAAACGGAGTTTAAAAGGAAGTGAGGTGCGCACCACTCGAAAACCCAAGACGACGGAGGATAAAAGTGCAAACATCCATGAGCTAAAAACCAAATCTCGCGCATCGCAATCAAAAGCCCGTAAGACAAATAAAACACCTGCGTCGACCTCGAAAAAAGCACCAGAAAAAAAAGCCGTTAAAACAACGCGAAAAAGAAAAGGGGCTTGATCGAACAGCCGTAAAGGTGCTTCATTTAAAATTATTTTATTGCCCTAAAATTACCGTTTATTAAGTGAGCGCAAAGGTATTTTATCCTATGGCTAAATCACTGACAGAATACAGACGTAAACGCAATTTTGATGTTACGAACGAACCTCAAGGTGAAATGGAAAATAAGAGTTCACCGGCGCATGCTTTACGTTTCGTTATCCAAAAACACGATGCACGACGTTTGCATTATGATTTCCGCCTGGAAATAGGGGGAACGTTAAAGAGTTGGGCTATTCCCAAAGGGCCTAGCCTCGACCCTAAAATAAAACGCTTGGCAGTTGAAGTTGAAGATCACCCACTTGGTTATTCGGGTTTCGAAGGGCACATTCCCGAAGGACAGTATGGCGGCGGGGATGTAATCGTGTGGGATCACGGTGTGTGGAAACCGTTGACAGATCCGCATACAGCCTACAAAGATGGAAAATTGAAATTTGAATTAATTGGGGAGAAGCTTTCGGGTAACTGGAGCCTTGTTCGCACAAGTATGCGTGCACGCGGGGATAAAGAACAGTGGTTATTAGTAAAAGAGCGTGATGCCAGCGCAAGGTCTGAAGACGATTATGATGTGATTGAGGCCCAGCCTCAAAGTGTTATCAGCGGCAATTTGCTTCCCTCCGGGAAAAAGGCAAAGCCAGTGACGGAAAAATCGAATGTAAAAAAAATCGCTGAGAAAAAACCGTCCTCTTCACCATCAAAAAAGCAAAAAATTTCATTACCAGAATTTATTACCCCCGAATTAGCCACGTTAGTTAGTGAGCCTCCCGCAGGTGAGTGGCTATATGAGATTAAATTTGATGGTTACCGATTATTGGCGAGGGTAGAGGACGGAGAGGTAAAATTATTTACTCGAAATGGTAATGATTGGACGGCTCGGTTACCGAAACAAGCAAAGGCTATCCAGGCATTGAGGCTAGAAAGCTCCTGGCTTGATGGTGAAATTGTTGTATTGAACGAAAAGGGTGTCCCGGATTTCCAGGCGTTGCAAAATGCGTTCGAAATCGGCCGGAGCCAGGAAATTCTCTACTATCTATTTGATGCGCCTTTTATCAACGGTATCGACTTGCGTGATGCGCCTCTGGAACAGCGACGCGCAGCGGTAGAAAAAATTATTCCGAATAAAGCGAGTAGTCCGCTGCGTTTTTCATCAGCCTTTATAGCTGATCATCGCAATATTATTGAATGTGCTTGCGCGATGTCATTGGAAGGGGTAATCGGAAAGCGCGCCGGAAGTCTATATCAGTCTCGACGTAGTCAAGATTGGATCAAGCTTAAATGCCGGTTGCGGCAAGAGTTTGTCATTGTGGGTTATACCAAGCCGAAGGGAAGCCGCAGTGGTTTTGGAGCGTTATTACTCGGGGTTTATGCGGGCCCTAAATCGTCCGAGTTGAGTTACGTGGGGCGCGTAGGCACGGGATTTAATGAACTCAGCCTTAAACAGTTGCATCGGCAGCTAAAATCCCTGGAAGTGAAGAGTCCACCATTAACCAAACCATTGCGTGGTGTGCTTACCCGCGATGTCCATTGGGTTGAGCCAAACCTTGTGTGTGAAGTTGAATTTGCCGAGTGGACTGGTGAGGGAATATTGCGGCAGGCCGCATTTATTGCCATGCGTACGGATAAGCCTGCTAAAGAAATTATTAGAGAAACTGCAGTTAAACCTGCTGGCACCCCGTTGAGAAAGAAAAAGAATATGCGGGCAAAAAAGAGTGGGCAAACCGACATCTCCAAAGTGGCGGATATTCGTATTACTCACCCTGATCGGATTATTGATACGCAAAGCGGCTATACCAAGCTGGATCTTGCGGAATTCTACAATGCAATTTCGCGATGGATTTTGCCTCATGTCCAGGGGCGACCTGTTTCATTATTGCGCGCACCAGAGGGCATTGCAGGGGAAATGTTTTTCCAAAAACATGCGGAGCGGCTGGCTATCCCGCATATTGAACATTTGGACCCGTCGCTTGATCCAGGCCACGCTCGCTTGATGGAAATCAACTCGCATCAAGCATTGGTTGGGGCTGCACAAATGGGGACTATCGAACTTCACACCTGGGGAGCCACGAGCAACACTATCGAATCACCCGACCGCATTATTTTGGATTTGGATCCCGATCCAGCCTTGCCTTGGCGTAGTGTGATTGAAGCAACCCGCCTAACCCAGGCAGTGCTTGATGAGCTTGGGTTGGATTCCTATCTCAAAACCAGCGGAGGCAAGGGGGTCCATATCGTTGTGCCGCTAGCCAGGGAATTTGTCTGGGAATATGTGAAGGAATTTTCCAAAGCATTATCGCAATTCATGGCAAAACAAATTCCTGACCGATTTGTGGCCAAAATGGGGCCGCAAAATCGGATCGGCAAAATTTTCATTGACTATCTCCGAAACCAGCGGGGAGCGAGCACGGTTGCAGCTTATTCCGTTCGGGCGAGAGCTGGTTTATCCGTATCCGTCCCGATTACCCGCGACGAGCTGCTGACGCTCAAAAGCGCCTCTCAATGGACTATCGGGAATCTTTTGGAGCGTTTGGAAGGAATGACCCAAGACCCATGGCAAGGTTACAAGCATCGGCAACGCATCACCGCAACGATGTGGAAAAAACTCGGGGTCAAAGCTCCAAGCCTGGAATAAGGCTCTCCTTTTAATTACATCTTGTTTCCATATGCTTGCTAAGCTTTGTGCATTTTTTGTCCATGGTGGCATCAACCAGTTAAAGTGCTACCATGCACTTCTGCGTTTGATCTTGTTCATTCCAGCTGATTTCTGACCCCCCAAGCCAAGACAATAAATAGAGGTATTCTCGTGGCCAAACAATTAATGATTTACGACAACATCCAACCACTGTCATCTGAGATCCACCGTAATTGGGCTGTGCAAGTGGATGATTACTCATTTGTATCGCATATGATTTCAGCTCCGGTGTTGGCTACTGAAATTCCTTTTGCTGCAACTGAGTTCCCTATTGTTTTTTCTGCTACTGCAACAGAAGGCGAATATATTCCTTTAGCTATCATGGGCCTGAAGGATGGTGAAAATCTTTTCCTGAATGATAAAAAACAATTTGCCACCCGATACATTCCCGCATTTATACGTCGTTATCCTTTTGTATTGGGAGGAGATAAGGGCGCCGACACCTTGGCGTTGTGTATTGATGAAGCCAGTAGCACAGTTATCAAAGATGGTAGTAAAGGTCGTCGTCTGTTCGAGGAAAATGGAGAACAGTCGTCACATTTGAAAGAGGTTGTTGAGTTTTTGAAGGACTATCAGTACCGCGCTGAAATGACAAAGCTTTTCTGCAAACGCTTGCATGAGTTAAATTTACTCGAGCCCATGCAAGCCAACATCACTTTCAAAGGTCGTGAGGATGCGAATATGAATTTGATGGGTTTTTATGTAGTTAAACGTGAAAAATTAAAAACCCTGAGTGATGCAGATGTAGTGGACTTTTTCAAGAAAGATGGATTGGAATTGATCTATAGCCACATTCAGTCATTATCCAATCTCAATGATCTTATTGCTAAAAAATCAGCCCAATTTGAAATTGCTGAATAAAAGAAATTAAGTGTTGATGAAAGCCGGGATTTCCCGGCTTTTTTCATTTTTAAAAAATGAAATATAAGAGTCTGTTGCAGTTACCGATTTCGTTGGCGAGCTGCCAGTTGTTTAACTTTACGTTCAGCACTCGAAAATGCATCGCGCACTGCTACATGAATGGATTCGTCGTCCTGGGTGATTGCGACGGGGTGGCCTTTAATATCCAGCTCGATTGAGGCCCGAAATTGCTTACCTTTATGTTTGTGGTTATGAGGCACATCAAGAACAACACGGCTATGAACTATTTGATCAGTATAACGGCTCAGCTTTTCAAGTTTCTTGGTGATAATTTCGTTTAGTGCGGCAGAAGAATCCAAATCACGATATACAACGTCGACAGCAGGTTTCATCATAAAGCTCCTTAACGTTTATGTTAGAGGGCTGAAGTTCCGATTTTAAGTGTCGCGAACTTTCTTGACCCTCCCTTCCTATATTGATCATCCTGTTATAAATAGCAAGTTTTTCTCCTAAAATTTTTAATAACATTTCGATCTCTTGTTATGGATTTAAGGCATTAGGCCTTATATGGGGCTTTTTGGGTAGTCGTGAACTATTATCGATCAAATTAACTTTAATAGCATGTTTAAAGTCAGGGCGTAGGATTTAAGTAAGCAACATTAATGGTGCACAATAAATTTTTTATTAAATGGACTTGAATTGTATTTTCTCATCCATATTTTATTCATGCGGTGGCTCAATGAGCATCGTATGTAATATGGCTTGATCATTCGATAAGCCCAACAATGTATTGCTCTTCATGAGGATATTTTATTATGCGTACCTTTGATTTTTCCCCTTTATATCGTTCTGCAATTGGTTTTGATCGTATGGCTAACTTGCTGGATAACTTGTCCAGAGCAGAGCAAAATCAACCTGCATATCCTCCATACAATATTGAATTGACAGGTGAGGATAAATACCGAATTACGATGGCTGTTGCTGGCTTTGACCAATCTGAATTAGCTATTGAAGTTAATCAAAATAATCTGACGGTGTCTGCTAATAAAGCAGCCGAGGTTGAAAAGCGAACTTACTTACACCAGGGGATTGCTGCACGCAGTTTCGAACGTCGTTTCCAATTGGCTGATCACGTCCAGGTGCTTTCAGCTAATTATGAAAGTGGTTTACTGCATATTGATTTACAGCGTGTTATTCCTGAAGCATTAAAGCCGCGCACAGTTCCTATTGGTGTGCATACCACTGAAAAGCTCACTGTTGTTCCTGCGGCGACAAATGCTGCTTGATAATTTAGTTAGTGGTTAGAAAATTTTAGTTAAGTGAACTTGTCTTGCTCAACTGGATAGCTTGTCCAGCTGAGCAAGATGTAGCTTGGAATATAAGTTTTTTTAAGTGCGAAACAGTTTTGCTCGGACAGTATCTCTATACGCATTAGGCGTCGTCGATAAATGTTTTTTAAATAAGCGAGTAAAATAGCCAGTATCTTCATAACCTACTTTAGAAGCTATTTCGCTAATCGATAAATTACTGGTTTTTAGTAAATCTTTCGCTGTATTAATCCGAATTTCCTGTAAATATTCCAATGGTGTTTGCCCCAGCGCATTTTTAAATCGGCGGTTTAACGTGCGTACGCTCATGCCGAATCGTTCGGCAATTTGGGGAAATAAAATCTCCCGATAATAATTATCCTGCAACCAGATTTGAATTTGGGTAATGTCCTCATCTGGGTGTGGATTTTGAGATGCTTCAAAAAAACCACTACTTTCATACGCTTTGCGTATCTCATGTGAAAAGTGTCGTTCTACGTGGCTCGCGATAGTTTTACCAAAAAAACGTTGAATAAAATACACTGTCAAATCAGCAAGGGAATTAACGCTCGCAGCACAAAAAAGATTTCCCGCCTGAGTAATAAAGTACTGTCGCTTTAGTTGGATTTGTGGGTAATCTTTTTGAAATTGATCGAAGTAATGCCAGTGCGTGGTGGCGACTTTACCATCCAATAATCCGGCTTCCGCTAAAAAACAGCAGCCAGTACCAACAGCGCTGATAATTGCTCCATTCTGATACTGCAGCCGCAGCCACTCAAGCAATCCAGTATTTTGCTTGATTACCGGGCGGGGGTTGCGCCATAGACCGGGAATATAAATTAAATCACTCACTGGATAATCGTTAAGGGTTAAATCAGGTTGCCAATGGAGACCAGTGCGAGTTACTACAGCATCACTAGTTTGTGCCAGTGTTTTAATTTCCAGTGTCCGTCGTTGCGTTGAAGGCAACATAGTTCTTACGGCGCTCTCTGCTGCCAAAAGCATTTCCATTGGTAATGTGCTGCTGGTGGTTAACATTTGCTCGCACAGAATGAAATGAATACGAATAGGTGGGTTTTGCGGCATCTATCAGCTCGTGTATAAATGAATGGCTAATTTAGCCTCTTAAATGACTGAATTAACAGGGACAATCTTAATCCTAGCCCATAAACTGCAGCAATCGGAGTTCTTTTTTACTAATGAGGTTTTTATGTCTGTTGCGCGTCTACCGGTAATTGTGGGATTTGGTGGATTTAACGCGGCTGGTCGTAGTTCTGGCCATCATGCTTATCGTCGAATGGTTATCGAAAGCCTGCCGGTTCAAGAACGGCAGGAAACTCTCGCCGGTTTAGCTGTGATGATGGGGCTGGTTACGTATGCAGACGGCAGTTATCGCGATAGCGCTGATCATCCGTTGGATCTTGATGCTGTTGAAACTCGCTTTGGTAAGCAGGTGTTGGATGGCACCCTTATTCGTCGTATTGATAAGTCGTTTTTTGACGTAGATGCTGCTTATTGGCAGAAGTCTGCGACACTTGGTGGGCAATCCCCTTTAGCGTTCGAATTGCGTAAACGCGATTTACCTGAACCAATACCTGGTGGGTGGGAAGTTGAGGATTTGGACAGTGATCGTGTGCGGATCACGACCAAAGACGGTCTTGAGGTTAAATTCGATAGTTATCGAGATATTCCTGTGAAATCGGCTGGGCAGTTGCCGCTTGGTTTTGATCCTGGTGCTTTATACAACTCTCACTACCATCCGCGCGCGCTGCAATTGGCTGTAATAGGGGCGTCAGATGCCATACAGTCAATGGGATTGAAATGGAAAAGTGTTGTAGCAGTCGTGAACCCGGATCAGATTGCCGTATACGCTAGCAATGTGATGAGCCAAATGGATGAAAATGGCTTTGGTGGCCTTTTACAGTCGCGCTTAAAAGGAGGGAGAGTGAGTGCCAAGCAATGTCCATTGGGGTTAAATACTATGCCGGCAGATTTCGTAAACGCTTATATTCTTGGCAGTGTTGGTCAAACAGGAGCGATCACAGGAGCTTGCGCCTCATTTCTTTACAATCTTCAGGCTGCGGCAGAGGATATTGAATCTGGCAAATGCCGAGTTGCAGTTGTTGGGTGTTCTGAGGCGCCAATTGTTCCGGAGCTTATTGATGGTTACGCTACTATGGGGGCATTGGCCAGTGAGGAGAAGCTAAGAAAACTGGACGGTACTGAAGAAGTTGATCCGCGCCGCACTAGTCGCCCTTTTGGTGAAAATGCTGGATTCACTATGGCTGAGGCAAGCCAATATGTGGTGCTAATGGATGATGCTTTGGCGATTGAGCTAGGTGCTGATATCCATGGTGCAGTTGGTGATGTATTCATCAATGCAGATGGATTTAAAAAATCCATCTCGGCACCTGGACCAGGCAATTACATTACTATGGCAAAAGCTGTGGCATCTGCTCGAGCGATCCTGGGGGAAGAATCAATTAAGCAGCGCTCCTTAGTTCAGGCGCATGGATCTAGCACGCCTCAAAATCGGGTAACTGAATCACAAATTTTTGATCAGGTTGCGCAGGTTTTTGGCATTGAAAGCTGGCCAGTTTCCGCTGTGAAGGCTTATGTAGGGCATTCTTTATCCGCTGCCAGCGGGGAGCAATTGATTGCAAGTCTTGGAGTGTTTAAATACGGTATTATTCCGGGTATCAAAACCATTGATAAAGTAGCGGATGATGTGTTTGCAGATAGGTTACAAATCTCTGTAAAAGATGTAACAGCAGCAGAGCCGTTAGATGTTGCATTTTTAAATTCCAAGGGGTTTGGAGGGAATAATGCAACGGCTAGTATTTTTGCCCCGCATGTTGCCGAGCGTATGCTGACGCGTCGTTACGGCGCTAAGGCAATGGCACGTTATTATGATAAGCGTGAGCAAGTTCGTGCGTCGGCGCAGGCTTATGATCTAGCTGCTCAGCGTGGTGATTTCGCCACGATTTATCATTTTGGCGAGGGTTTGATTGATGAGTCACAAATCAAGCTTGATCAGGAAGGTGTGCATCTGCCTGGTTTCGCCAAGTCTGTCGATTTGACATTTACCAACCGTTTTGCGGATATGTGTGATTGATGTGAGATGCGATTTTGCGGAGTCACAACATTTGGTATTAATAAAGCTCGTTTCCACATAGCGAAAATAGGTCACTCGTTGTGATGAGGTGATTGATTAACCTATACAAAGCCAAATCTTTCCCTTAGAATGCCGCGCCTTCCGCACAGCTAATTGTGCGACTAACGATTTTTTAACTTGAAAGTCGATTTTTAACTGGAAAGCACAAGTTTTCCCCATAAGTAAATACAGGAAGAAGACCTCAATGGTAACTATTCGTCTGTCACGTGGTGGCTCTAAAAAGCGTCCATTTTATCATCTGACCGTAACCAACAGCCGCAGCGCCCGTAATGGCCGCTTCCTTGAGCGTATTGGTTTCTTCAATCCGGTAGCTCGTGGTCAAGAAGAGCGTCTGCGTATTGATGCTGATCGTTTGCAGCATTGGGTTGGTCAAGGTGCACAGCTGTCTGAGCGCGTTGAGCAGTTGGTTAAAGAAAGCAAAAAAGCAGCTTAATTGCTGTTTTAATAGCGGTTGACGCCTGATGTCTAGCCAATCCAATCTGGTCAATGTTGGGCGTATTACTGCAGTTTATGGTGTAAAAGGTTGGGTAAAGGTTCACTCCTATACTGATCCGGAAGAAAATTTGTTTGAGTACCATCCCTGGTTTTTAAAAACCAAGCATGGTGTCAAGCAAATCGAAATCGACGAAGCTCGTCCGCACGGTGATGCGTTTGTAGCGCATATTGTTGGTGTGGATGACCGTGATCTCGCTGTCGAATATACCGCTGCTGATATCGCTGTAGAGCGTGCTATGTTACCGGAGCTTGATGAGGGTGAATATTACTGGAGTCAGCTGGAAGGCTTGGTGGTATTTACACAATTTGGTGGTCAATGCCAACGCTTGGGTAAGGTTTCAAAATTGTTTGAAACGGGTGCCAATGATGTTTTGGTTGTCGTCGGTGATGCAGAAAGTATCGATCAACGCGAGCGACTCATTCCTTATGTGCCTGAGCAATTTGTCTTGGGTATCGATCTGGATACCAGTGAAATACTCGTCGACTGGGATCCCGAGTTTTAATATTAAAGTGTTGCTGAAGGGCGAGGAGTGATCGTCAATTGCTTAAGATTGCGGTTATTTCCATTTTCCCTGACATGTTTAATGCGATTGCTGACTTCGGAATTTCCGGTCGTGCAATCAAGCAAGGCCTAGTGGAGCTGAACGTATTAACTCCAAGAGATTTTGCTTATGACCGTCACTCCACTGTGGATGAGCGTCCCTATGGCGGCGGCCCTGGAATGGTGATGATGGTGCAACCCTTGCGTGATGCTATAGCGGCAGCCAAAAGCTGGGCGGGTGGTGACGCAAAAGTCATCTACTTGTCTCCGCAGGGTAGAACACTGGATCAATCCGGTGTTACTGAGTTGGCCGCTTACCGCAATATGGTGTTGGTGGCAGGGCGCTATGAAGGTATTGATGAGCGTTTGCTGCAAACGGTAATTGATGAAGAATGGTCTATCGGCGATTACGTGTTGAGTGGTGGCGAGTTGCCTGCGATGGTGCTGATTGATGCGGTAATCCGCCTTGTGCCCGGTGCTTTGGGGCATGCACTATCGGCAGAGCAGGATTCATTTACGGATGGGTTGCTGGATTGTCCGCACTATACCCGTCCAGAAGATTTTGAAGGAATGCGTGTTCCAGAGGTTTTGCTCTCTGGTAATCACGAACTGATTCGGCGCTGGCGATTAAAGCAATCGCTGGGGCGAACGTGGCTGAGAAGGCCAGATTTATTGCAAGCAATAAACTTAACCAAGGAACAGCAGGCGCTGTTGACGGAGTATCGTCGTGACCTTGATACGACAAACTCTAGCTGTGAAGCTATAGACTCTTAGGAGATTATCATGAGTAACCCGATTATCGATGCACTGGAAAAAGAACAGCTCAAGTCAAACCTGCCTGAGTTTTCTCCTGGTGATACCGTTGTTGTAAACGTAAAAGTAAAAGAAGGTGACCGCGAGCGTGTTCAGGCTTACGAAGGTGTTGTAATTGCCATTCGTAATCGTGGCCTTAACTCTGCTTTCACTGTGCGCAAAATTTCTCACGGTGTTGGTGTTGAGCGTACCTTCCAGACTCACAGCCCGCTGATCGATAGCGTTGTGCTGAAGCGTCGTGGTGATGTACGTCAAGCTAAACTTTACTATCTGCGTGACCTTACCGGTAAGGCAGCTCGTATTAAAGAGAAGCTGGTATAAGATTAAATCGATTTTATCGATTAAAAAAAGCCGAAACAGGAAGCTGTTTCGGCTTTTTTGTTTGTGTGGTTATTTATAGGAAATTTATAGGTTTTTTATAGTTAATTTGATTTCTTTTCGAGGTTGGTGGGTGGTAAGTTTAGCCCCGAGTCGTTAGTTTCGATGTTTATTCAGGGTGATTGATATCTATGAATGAAGTTATGCCGGAGAACAACACTGGGCAAATAAAAACACCCTGCGAGCCTGATTTGGTTCTCATTAATGCATTTCTTGATAGTAGTTGGATGGAGAAGGGATTAAGTAACCATACGCAAGAGTCCTATCGTCGCGATCTGACACAGTTTGCTATCTGGCTGAATTACCATGCTGATGGGCTTATGACTGCTGATTCGGCGGCAATTCAAAGGTTTCTTGAGTTTCGGTTCCAGCAAAAACTTTCCAGTAGAACTTCGGCTCGCTTCTTGTCCTGTTTGAGAGGCTTTTATCGATATTTACTGCGGGAAAATTTGTTGAAGGAAAATCCGGTAGCGTTAATAGAGAATCCCAAATTAGGTAAACCGTTACCGAAATCTTTAACAGAATCCGATGTCGAAGCGCTGCTCGCTGCACCAGATGTGGAAAATCCAATAGGGCTGCGTGATCGCACCATGCTGGAAGTTCTTTATGCCTGTGGCCTACGGGTAAGTGAACTGGTTGGTTTAAATATGTCGCAGATTAACCTTCGCCAAAATGTTGTACGTATCATCGGTAAGGGTAGTAAGGAGCGGTTGGTGCCCATGGGTGAGGAGGCTGCGATCTGGTTGGAGCGTTATTTGTGTGAAGCGCGACCTGTATTGCTGAATAATATTCCGGATGAGATAGTATTCCCCAGTACGCGGGCCCAACCCATGACTCGTCAGACATTTTGGTATCGAATCAAATATTGGGCAGAGGTTGCGGGAATAAACGCAGAACTATCGCCACATACCCTAAGGCATGCATTTGCAACCCATTTACTGAATCACGGAGCAGATTTGCGTGTGGTACAGTTGCTGCTCGGACATAGCGATTTATCAACAACCCAAATCTATACCCATGTGGCAAAATTGCGGATGAAACAACAGCATGCGTTGCATCATCCGCGTGGATAGAACCATGATTATTGACTTTTAAGAGAAGCTATTATGATAAAAACATTGAAACACTTAGGATTGGTTGCGCTAGCGGGATTGTCTATATCGGCATTTACTCCTCTGGCTTTAGCTCAGGGTGATTTGATCAAGCGTAAATTGGTCGAAGAGACTATTTTGGAAAATCTGCACAAGGCGCGCCCTGATATTAACTTTGGTCAACCTCGACCATCAATGATCAAGGGACTTTATCAGGTTCAGGTGCCTGGTGGTCCAGTGATTTACGTTACTCCTGAGGGAGATAAATTCATCGCGGGTGAGATTTTTGGAATTGACTCTAACGGGTTTTCCAAATTAGAAGATCCTTTTGTGATTGAAGAACGTAAAAAAGCGTTGGCCTCATTGGATGGTAAATCCAGTATTAATTTCAAGCCCAAGGGTAAAAGCAAGGCGGTGGTATATGTTTTCACAGATGTTGATTGCGGATATTGCCGTAAGCTGCACAGTCAGATGCATGCCTACGATGAAGGTGGCCAACAAAAACCGGGATACACCGATTTGGGGATAGAAATTCGCTATTTGGCATATCCTCGCGCTGGTATTCCCAGTCCTTCAGCAGATAAATTAATTTCAGCCTGGTGCGCTAAAGATAAGCAAGCCGCGATGACCAAGCTTAAAGCCGACGAAAATGTTCCTAATGCGACTTGTGATAATCCGGTTGCGCAACAATTTCAACTGGGGGGACAGTTGGGGGTGAATGGCACACCAGCACTTTTCCTGCCCGATGGGAAGTTGATGCCGGGCTATTTGCCGCCTGAAGATTTGGCTCGTACCTTGGGCATATAACAATTTTTTGGGCTTGATGTTCACTGTTGTGACCGTCTTTCCCTGTGCAATTGACACTGACGGCCACCATGAGTATGGTGGCCGTCTTTTTTAGTATTGGCGTAATTTTCACTTCTCTTTTGACGAGGAATTCACCTTGAATCCGGTAAGAATAGGCATCTGCGGTCTGGGAACCGTGGGCAGTGGTACAGTTAACATTCTCACGCGCAACAAAGCGCATATCGATGCCCGTGCCGGTTGTAACATTTCCATTGTTCAAATCGGTGCTCGTCGTGATAACCCGAATTGTGACACGTCAAAATTTAATGTAACTCGTGACATTTTTGAGGTTGCTAACAACCCTGATGTAGATGTACTGGTTGAGGTAATTGGTGGTACTACGATTGCTAAGGATCTGGTGCTTAGGGCTATTGAAAATGGTAAGCACGTAGTCACTGCTAACAAGGCGTTGATTGCCCATTATGGCAATGAGATTTTTGCGGCGGCCAAGGCAAAAGGCGTAACTGTTGCATTTGAAGCGGCAGTGGCTGGCGGTATTCCTATTATTAAAGCTATTCGCGAAGGCCTTGCTGCCAATAATATTGAATGGTTGGCCGGCATTATTAATGGTACTGGCAACTTTATTCTCACTGAGATGCGCGATAAAGGTCGTTCATTTGATGATGTGTTGGCAGAGGCTCAAGCTCTTGGATATGCCGAAGCGGATCCAACATTTGATGTGGAAGGTATTGATGCTGCCCACAAATTGGTAATACTCGCCTCATTGGCATTCGGAATTCCGTTAGAAATTAACAAAGTGTTTACTGAGGGTATTACCAGGATCGCCACTGAAGATGTGACTTATGCTGAAGAACTGGGTTATCGCATCAAAAATTTAGGTATTGCCCGTCGTACCGATAAAGGCATTG
This sequence comes from Cellvibrio sp., assembly GCA_035490715.1. GTDB lineage: Bacteria > Pseudomonadota > Gammaproteobacteria > Pseudomonadales > Cellvibrionaceae > Cellvibrio. Next base: position 20,794 of record DATJLF010000005.1, on the reverse strand, counting down.
AGTTACGTGTGCATCCGACCTTGATTCCCGAAAAGCGTCTGATTGCCAACGTTGATGGTGTAATGAACGCGGTATTGGTTAAAGGTGATGCTGTAGGTCCAACGCTGTATTACGGCGCTGGCGCTGGCGCTGAACCTACAGGCTCATCGATTGTGGGTGATATTGTTGATGTAGCTCGTACTTTGACGGCTTCACCGCAGCATCGTGTTCCTTATTTGGGGTTTGGTGCTGATTTTGTTTCCGAGCAACCCATTCTTGCCATTGAGGACGTTGAAACTGCAAATTATCTACGCATGGCTGCGCAAGACAAGCCTGGTGTGCTCTCCAAAATTGCCACAATTCTGAGTGATTCTGGTATCAGTATTGAAGCCATGATTCAAAAGGAGGCAAAGGAAGGTGAGTCGACTGTTCCATTGATTTTGCTGACTAATAAAGTACTAGACAAAAAACTGTCTGCTGCTATTCGCAGTATTGAAGCGTTGGATTCTGTTAGTGGTTCTGTTCAACGCATCCGCGTTGAAGCATTGAAATAATCAGTGACTTCCAAGCAGTAAATTTTAAAAGGTTATTTATTGTGAAATACATCAGTACTCGCGGACAGGCGCCCGCACTCAGTTTTGAAGAAGTGGTCCTTACCGGTCTTGCTCCGGACGGTGGTTTATATGTACCTGAAACCCTGCCGACATTCTCCAAAGAAGAAATTGCTTCCTGGGCGGGATTGTCCTACCAGGATCTCGCATTTAATGTAATGAAGCCTTTTGTCGCAGGGGCTATCAGCGACGCAGATTTCAAAAAAATTATCGCCGATGCTTACGCAACTTTCCGTCATGATGCGATTGCACCTTTAGTACAAACTGCGCACAACGAATGGATTCTTGAATTATTCCAGGGACCAACCCTCGCATTTAAAGATTTCGCATTGCAATTCCTTGGTCACTTGCTTGATCACTTGTTGAAAAAGCGTAATCAAAAAGTGGTGGTGATGGGCGCAACCTCGGGCGATACCGGTTCTGCGGCAATTGAAGGTTGTCGTCGTTGCGATAACATCGATATTTTTATCATGCACCCGAACAATCGAGTATCCAATGTGCAGCGTCGCCAAATGACTACTGTGCTTGCACCGAACGTATTTAATATTGCACTCGAAGGTAATTTCGACGATTGCCAGAACATGGTGAAAGCCAGCTTCGGTGATCAATCGTTCTTGCCGGGAGGTCGTCAACTGGTAGCTGTAAACTCGATTAACTGGGCGCGCATCATGGCCCAAATCGTCTATTACTTTTATGCTGGTTTGGCATTGGGTGCTCCGCATCGTCCAATCGCATTTTCTGTCCCTACAGGAAACTTCGGCGATATTTTTGCTGGTTACCTCGCCAAAAAAATGGGTTTGCCGGTTGATCAATTAGTGATTGCCACTAACAGCAACGACATTCTGCATCGTTGCATCAGCAGTAACGATCACAGCAAAAATCAATTGCAGCACACATTGTCTCCCAGTATGGACATTATGGTGTCTAGCAATTTTGAACGTATGTTATTTGATTTGTATGACCGCGATGGCAGTGCAATTCGTCAGCTAATGGAAGATTTCAAATCTGGCAGCATGACATTGAAAGAATCTGCGTTGGCGCGCGCGCGCGAATTATTCACCAGTCACGGTGTTAGCGACGAAGTAACTATCAATGTGATTCGTGAAGTATTTGATCGCACTGAATACTTGCTCGATCCACACACTGCAATCGGTGTGGACGCTGCGCGTAAAACTCGTCGTCGTCAGGATATTCCGATGGTGGTACTGGCAACTGCACATCCAGCGAAATTCCCGGAAGCTGTAAGAAAAGCAGGGCAGGATACCGACCCTGTATTGCCGCATCATATGAAAGATTTGTTTGAGCGCGAAGAGCGTTATACAGTGCTGCCACAGGAATTGGTTAAAGTGCAGCAATTCGTTGCTGCTAATGTGCGTGAGTAATTTTATTTGATGTTTAAAAGCCGCATTGGTAGATCCAGTGCGGCTTTTTTTATTCTTATTTTTTTAAAATATTATGGGGTGTCAGAACCCCATGATGTTATTTTTAAAAAGATTCAACATGAATATCGCAATTAACTATGCAAAAAATCATCCGTCGTCGTGAATTAACGCAACTCACACAATTTGATCACCCGCTGCATCCATTATTGCAGCGCATTTATTCTGCGCGGGGCGTCCAGCATGGACGTGAATTGCAATATCAATTAGCACATCTACTTAAACCCAACTTTAAAGGGTTGGCTGATGCCGTTGGCTTGCTTGCAGATGCTGTTGTTGCGCAAGCAAAAGTGGTTATTGTGGGTGATTTTGATGCGGACGGTGCAACCAGTAGTGCACTGGCAGTATTGGCATTGCGGGCAATGGGATTAACTACTGTAGACTTTCTTGTGCCCAATCGTTTTGAATACGGTTATGGTCTAACGCCGGAAATTGTTGCCGTTGCGGCTGCGCAACAACCGGATATTATCATCACCGTGGATAACGGGATTTCCAGTATTGAAGGTGTGAACGCGGCGCGCGAATTGGGAATTGCTGTCATAGTCACAGATCACCATTTGCCCGGGGCGGTATTACCGGATGCCGATGCGATTGTGAATCCGAATCAACCCGGCTGCGAATTTCCCAGTAAAAATCTCGCCGGTGTCGGTGTCATTTTTTATGTGATGAATGCGTTGCGCGGTGAGCTGCGTCAAATTGGCTGGTTCGAAGAAAACGGAATTCCCGAACCCAATATGGCCAGCTTTCTCGATTTGGTTGCATTGGGAACTGTGGCGGACGTAGTGCCGCTGGATCACAACAACCGCATTCTGGTTGCGCAAGGTTTGGAGCGAATTCGCGCCGGCCGCTGTCGCCCCGGTATAAAAGCCATGCTGGAGGTTGCCGGCAAGCAAGCCCATAAATTGGTGGCAAGCGATTTTGGTTTTGCATTAGGGCCACGTTTGAATGCAGCCGGGCGTCTGGACGATATGTCGCTTGGTATCCAATGCCTGTTATGTGAAAGCGAAAATCTTGCTCGCGAAATGGCGACGCAAATGGATGAATTAAATCGCGATCGCAAAGCCATAGAAAGTGGAATGCAGCAGGAAGCTATGGGGATGCTGCAAAAAACCTTACAGGCTGACGCAAACGATTTGCCATGGGGAGTTTGTCTTTTTGATGAAACCTGGCACCAAGGTGTTATCGGTATTCTTGCGTCCCGCATTAAAGATAAATACCATCGCCCCACCATTGTCTTTGCCGAAGTGAGCGATACGGAAATAAAAGGTTCAGCGCGGTCAGTCCCCGGTTTACATATTCGAGATGCATTGGATGCAATTGCTGCGCGGTATCCCGGGTTACTGCAAAAATTTGGCGGCCATGCCATGGCGGCGGGAATGAGTTTGGAACGTAAAAATTTCACAGCTTTTGCAAAAGCATTTGATGATGAGGTTCGTCGGCAATTAAATGAAGTTGATTTACAGGCCGTTGTTATTAGCGATGGCGAGTTACTTGCCTCCGATTTTTCTTTGCAACTGGCTGCTCAGTTGCGTGATGCCGGTCCCTGGGGACAACATTTTCCAGAGCCCATTTTCGATGGTGAATTCTTTTTACTACAGCAACGTAAAGTCGGCGATAAGCATTTAAAAATGACATTGGCCCTGGATGCACATGGGCAGCAGTCTGTTGATGCAATTGCTTTTAATGTCGATATCAATAGTTGGCCAAATCCGCAAATACAAAAGGTGCGCATGGCGTACCGATTGGATATCAATGAATTCCGGGGCAATATCAATTTGCAATTATTAGTAGATTATCTGGAGCCGCTTTAAAGGCGGCTTCGTTTATTCCTGCAGGTATTTTTTAATTTCCGGTAACACATTTTTCATAATAATGGGCTGCGCCTCTGCCGTTGGATGTATGCCATCGCGTTGCATCAATTCTGCTTTTCCGCCGATTCCTTCCAATAAAAATATAATTAATCCGGACTGATTTTTTTCTGCCAGCGTCGAATACAGTTTTTTAAATTCATTGCTATAACGTGGGCCGTAGTTGGGTGGAATTTGCATTCCTGCCAGAATGACTTTTGCACCGGAATTTTTACTTGCATCAATCATGATTTGTAAATTTTTTTCCAGTAGCTTCAATGGTTGCCCCCTTAAGCCGTCATTACCACCTAGCTCCAAAATAACCACACTAGGTTTATGCTCGCTCAATAACGCTGGTAAACGGGTTTTGCCGCCAGAGGTAGTTTCACCGCTTACGCTGGCATTTATGACTTGTATGTTGCGGGTTTTATTTAATTCTTTTTCTAACAAACTCACCCATCCTTGTTGAATATCTATTCCATAACCGGCGCTCAAGCTGTCACCCATAACCAAAATTTTGTCGGTGGGCTGTTCTGCAAAGGTAGTATTGGTGACAAAAGTCAGGAGTAAAAACAAGTAAATGTGCAATTTTTGCATGGTGAACAAAATCCTCTGCCAATAGAATGGGCTTAATCAACTTGTTACAGGTTAATCAATTATGTCTGTGCTTTCCAGTCAGGTCCCTTTCTCAAACACGGTGCATAACACCACTTCACTTGCATCAATGGTTCAGGCAAATGCTGTGACTAAGCATGTACCCACACAGGAGGGTGAGTTGTTAATCCTCCACCCCATCTCGTTGTCGGTTAATGCAGGTGAGTCATTGGCAATTACTGGCGCATCGGGTTCGGGAAAATCTACTCTGCTTGGAATTCTCGCGGGGCTGGATGTTCCTTCTAGCGGCGAAGTTATTTTGCACGGGACAAATCTATCGCAATTGGACGAGGAGGGGCGTGCTGCAGTGCGAGCCCAAAATGTGGGATTTATTTTTCAATCTTTCCAATTGCTACCGGGTTTAACAGCTCTGGAAAATGTCATGCTGCCTTTGGAATTACGCGGCGATAAATTAGCACAAGTCAAAGCAAAAGAATTTTTAAACCGGGTAGGGCTGGACGCGCGCTTGCATCATTATCCACAGCAATTGTCCGGCGGTGAACAACAACGCGTGGCTATTGCCCGCGCTTTTGCGAGTGAACCTCGAATTTTATTTGCAGATGAACCAACAGGTAATCTGGATTCCACCACCGGTGCGCGAATTATCGAATTACTGTTTGAGTTGAATCGTGCACAAGGAACAACACTGATTTTGATTACCCATGAAGAGCGTCTGGCGCAATTATGCCAACGGCGCATTGAAATTGCGGCGGGCGCGATTGTATCGCGTAGGGAGTAAAAAATGCTGGCAATTCAGTTGCTAAAACGAAATTGGCGCAGTGGGGAGTTAAAACTGCTTGGTTTTTCCTTGATCCTTGCTGTGGCAGTATTAAGCGGAATTGCGATTTTTACTGATCGTCTGGAATCCACGTTAATCAGCGAAAGTAACAGTGTGTTAGGTGCTGATTATATTGTTCGCAGTTCTCAGCCGCACAATGTTGAATGGGAAAAAACTGCCACTGATGCAGGAATTCGCCAAACGCAATCGGCTTTATTTTCGTCCATGGTATTTGCGGGCGATGAAATGCATCTGGCTTCTGTTAAGGCTGTGGCAGAGGGTTATCCTTTGCGAGGGAAGTTTGAAATCAGCCGCGTGCCTTTTGCTATGAACTCGAGCGATATTGAAATTGCGAAAGCGATTCCAGCGCCTAGTGAAGCCTGGGTTGATTCACGTTTGTTACCGTTGCTGAAAATTAACCTGGGGGACAAGGTTGCCGTCGGTGAGTATGAATTGACCGTGACCCAAGTACTTATTCGTGAGCCGGATAGTGCAAGCCCGTTTAGCATGACGGGTGCACGCCTCATTATGAATATCGATGATTTACCAAAGACACACGTTGTGCAACCTGGTAGTCGCGTTGATTACCAATGGTTAGTCGCGAGTGATGAAGTACAACAACTCAAACAGTTTATTGATCAATTAAAACCACAGCTCAATAAACACCAACGTTTAGTCGATATTAATTCTGCCCAGGAGCGAGTTGGCCGCACATTACAAACCAGCAAACAATTTTTGCTGCTCTCGGCCGTTATCGCGGTATTACTGGCCGGTGTTGCTATTGCGATTGCCGCGCGCCAGTTTTCCGGTCGTCATACGGATCAGGTAGCGCTCATGAAAAGCCTGGGTGCAAGTGCAACTCGCATTCGCAGTTTATATTTTTCCCAGATGTTTTTGTTGGGCGGTATTTCATCACTATTGGGATTGGTATTGGGAAGTTTCTTGCAACAACTTATTGCAGTGAGTTTGCAAGAGGCTTATCAAATTCGCCTTGGCCCATCCAGTGTGTATCCTTACGCACTCAGTTTTTTGAGCGGATTAATGTGTCTGGTTTTTTTTGCATTGCCTGCGTTGTGGCATTTGCCAACTGTGCCACCACTAAAAATCCTGCGCCGTGAGCTAACGGTAAACACTACTCAAGTATGGATGCAGGCAGCACTCGCATTGTTTGCTGTTCTAACATTGGTCATTTTATTCAGTCGGGATCTGGAGCTTGCTTTAAGTATCAGCAGTGCTTTATTGGCTGTAATTGTGGCGACATTGGTGATTGCGTTTGGATTGTTGGTGCTCAGTAAAAAGTGGGTGGTGAATCTTGGTGGTTTCTGGCGTTTGGCCTTCGCTAACTTGCAGCGTAATCGTGGCCAGAGTTTGATCCAGATTCTGGTATTTGCTGTTGCAATTATGTTGTTGTTCACTCTTACTATTGTTCGCACTTCATTGATTGAAGAATGGAAGGTGCAAGTGCCGGATGATGCACCTAATCATTTTCTGGTCAATATTCCACCGGATGAATTACCTCATGTGCAGGCTTTGTTAAAAGAATCACAGGTTCGTCCGGAGCCTATTTATCCGATGATGCGAGCACGGTTAACCCTTATCAATAATGTAGAAACAACGGAAGAACAGCGTTCTACCAGTAATGCATTACGTCGCGAATTGAATGTCACCTGGTCCGATAAACTGGCAGCTGATAACAAAATTTTAAAAGGGCAGTGGTGGGACACATGGCAACGAAATGAATCCGATTTGCCTGGTGTATCCGTGGAAATTGAGACCGCCACCGACATTGGTTTGAAACTTGGCGATAAATTACAGTTTTCATTTGGTGGATTGGAAATGCATGCACAGGTGGCGAGTTTTCGAAGCCTTGATTGGCGCAGCATGAGGCCAAATTTCTTTTTTATTTTTGAACCAGGTTCGCTCGATGGATATTCGCCAACTTACATCACCAGTATTTATTTACCCGCTGAACAAAAATCTTTTATTAATACGTTATTGCATGATCATCCAACGATTCTGGTGATGGAATTGGATCGCATCATCGAGCAAATTCGTTCGATTGTGAACCAGGTGAGTGATGGAGTTTTGTTAGTGTTATGGCTCACATTGATTGGCGGATGTTTGGTATTGTTCGCAGCAGTGATGGGCAGTATCGCAGCGCGCAAACAACAAGCAGGCTTATTGCGCGCGTTGGGTAGCCCGCGACAATTGATAGTGGGCAGTATCTGCGCCGAGTTCGCGATCCTCGGTTTTTTGGCGGGATTTATCGCCATTCTGGGAACCGAAATTCTATTGATCTGTTTGCAAACCTTCGTCCTTGAAACACCTATCCAACCACATTATTTGTTTTGGTTGATATCTCCTGTGAGCGGTGCGCTGTTTGTGACCCTTCTGGGCTATCTTGGTTGTCGCCGGGTAGTCACTACGCCACCTGCTATCGTTTTGCGGGAGGCGACATAATCGCTTTCGCGCTACACTAACGTAACTTAACTAGTCGAGAAAAAGGTTAGAAAACCTCCCTCCAAACTTTTTAGACGCAAATTCGTGTAAACGGATTTGCGTCTTGTACGTTGGTCGTGCCAATTTTGAGTTGTTTATGAGTAATTCCTCCGCCAAAAAATCAGTCAAAGAAAATATCCGCAAACAACCTCCGCAAAGCAAGGTATTGGAAAAAGGTATTTGGGGAATGTCTGGCCCCATGTTTATTGATCAAGCGGTGACTTACACAATTCCTTTGGTGGATATGTATTTTCTCAGCCGTATTTCGGACAGTGCCGCCGCTGCTGTTGGTGCCATTACACCATTGGTGTTTGTTGCCAATGCGTTTTTAATTGTCAGTGCATTCGCAGGGGCAAGTATCGCTAGCCAGCGAATCGGTGCCAATGACTATGCGCGTGGGAATGCCACTATTGCAGCTTACGCAATCTTTGTGGTTGTGCTTGCGCTCATCGCCGCGCTGTCAGTGAATTTTGGCGGGCCGTTGGTTGCATCGGCGATGTCATTAAGCCCTGATGTGGAAATGCATGCGCGAACTTATCTCTCAATTATTGGGTGGATGGTGGCGCTTTGGGGTTGCAGGGTTATCTACCAAACCATTTTAAATATTTATGGTGAGCCAAAATGGAATACGTTCAGTAACATTATTTTATTTGTAACCAATATTATTGGTTGCTCTATTGCCGTTTACGGATTTGCGGGAATACCTCCCTCAGGTGTCAAAGGGGTTGCTATTGCAAGTACGATTGCGGCGGGATGCAGTTTGTTATTCGTGGCGATGGTTGTGCATTGCAAATTGCGCATCCATATTCCACTGCGTGAAGGCTTGAAACATTTTGTAGTATTGATTACCCCGGTCATTATGATCGCAGCACCATCGATTCTTGAGCCAATGTCATTCCAGGCATACATGATCGCCTTGAATTGGATTGCCGCCGAAGTAGGTGATCTGGCACTCAAAGTAAAAGTGTATGCCTATAACACCTTTTTATTTTGCTTGATGATTTCTATCGCTATCGGAATGGCGACCGAAGCCATTATTGCGCAACGTGTAGGGCGTGGTGAATTCGAGCTGGTGAATTTGCAATTAAAACAAAGTTTAAAAATATCGTTAATTGGCACCAGTATATTAGCGTTCTGTTGGTTGGTGTTTAATCAACCGATATTGAAACTGTTCAGTAGTGATCCGGAAGTTGTTGCCATCGGTTTGTGGGCGTTTGTATTAAGTTTCCTGGCAGAGCCCTGGCGTACAGTGAATATCACTATCGGATCTGCATTGCGTTGTACAGGTGATGCGGCGTTCACTTCAATTTCCAGCATCGGGGTGATTTGGCTTTTTTCTGTACCCTTGGCCTTTGTGTTGGCAATACCCTGCGGTTTGGGACTCTATGGATTATTAATTGCTGCCATTATGGATGAATTGGTTCGTGCCTCCATTAAACGCTGGCGTTGGAAGCAAGGAAAGTGGAAGTTTACCGGTGTAGCGGCGCGAGAAGCCCGTATGGCCGAAAATTGACAAAGGCCCGTTGGGGCCTTCTTTTATGGTGTTCTCCGGCTAAGTCGATACAAACGTAAACTGTAACCCTGAAAACCAACATCTTCCGGAGCAGATATATCGTAAAACTGGCTCAAGTGTTTTAACTCCTGTTCCTCGTTGGAAAATTGCGCGAGCCACGGCATATAAATATAAACCGCTTTAGTCGGAGCGATAGCTGAATGTACGCTACTGGCTTCAATGATGTTGTAGCGAAAACTATTGCGGGTATCAATAGTTCTTTCCAATGTAGTGGCGTCTACGAAAGTATCACCGCGCGTGAACCATGAATAACCGCTGTCTTTATTCCAGGTAATTATTATCGTGTCCTTGGCTATTGGAATTGCCTTTTGCATGCGATTAAGCAATTTGTCCTCAAGTGCAAACTCGGCGTTGTATACAAAACCATTGCCTTGTGCTTCACCGGGACTATCGATTTGCAATATGCGGTGCTCACTAAAAGGTGTTGAGCCAAAAAATGCGATGGATAGTGGGTCAACGGTACGGAATGTTTGCCAGCCAAATAAAGTAAATATGATGGTTAACAATGCGCACCGTAATTTTCTTGATTCACTTGAATACTGTAACGCAAGCAGAGTAAAAACCAGCAAAAAAAATCCACCGGCCACAACGTAACGCGGAATAATGTAAGTGATATAACTCAGGTTAAAAGCAAGGAAGATGATGAAGCCCGTCAATACGGGCAGTAGTCCCCACCAGTGGTTAATCTGTGATTTAGTGATTGATAATTCATCTTCTGTGTATGATGTAATGACTGCATGATTCTTGCGTCGTTCCAATTGACGACCATAACCAATTAACAATGCGATAATGGTTACTGCCAACAATATCCAGTGAAAATTTAAAATAAAAATCTCTGCTGCACGGTTGGACATCACGCGCGGATTAAAGCCAAAACAATTCCAGCCTTTGGAATCAAACTTCATTCCGCTATTCAACACCCAACTGTTGCCTTGCTGTGCAATTGAGTAAAGTTTGTATGCTATTCCCGGTAATAATAGGCAGGTTATTCGATAAGCGATGCTTCGGTATGTCAAGACTGGATTAAGGCGCTGTTGATTGGGGGGGAATAAACGACTGAGGCTAAGTGAATGTCTGGATGTTATATCCTGAATTAAAATAATCAATCCATACAACCCAATGCCACCCACCAGCGAGACCCAAAATAAAGTGCCTGTTGCTTTGGAAAAAATCATCATGATGCAGGCGAGGGAGAACCAGCCATAGCGCCCATAAAGCAGTGCTGCCAATGCTGCGGTGTAAAAAACCAACACGGGAAAATCAGTATTGATAAAAATGGAACTGGCAAAAAATAGTGGATCAAGCGCGTATATAGCTGTGGCTAATAAGACTTCCGGGAGCTGCTCCGTTTTTGGTAAAAACCAACGGAAAATTTTATAACTGCAAAACACCGAAAAAGTGGCGAGGATCAAGTGAACAAGATTGAGTGAAAATAAATTCGGATAATCAAATAGCTGCGCTATTACTATGAGCCCAACATACCCCATAGCCGAATGACCAAAAACGTTGTAAGTATCGAGAACAACTTTTGGTAGAGCTGAAACGCTAGTGATCGCTTGGGTGGCTTCCACGGCTTTCTTTATGGCGCCCCAATAGGTAGCTGCATCCCAGCGTGGTACTGCATCCAGATAAAAACTGCGCAGAATAATATAGCCAAGCAATAATAAGCCAAGCAGTATCGTTTCCTTATGATTGCGAAAATCCAAGCTGGTCTCCCGTCTTGCAACCGATTGCTAATTTAATATTCAGCGTTAAGTTCGGTGATTTTAGGTATCAGTGAATCAAGGTCCAACTGATGTTCTTTAATAAGATAATCATAGCTGCCACATTTTTGCGAGAACCTATCTTGCACGCCCAGCCGAATGACTTTGGTATGACCTTGCTCGCTCACAATTTCTGCGACCAGACTACCTAACCCGCCATAAATAGAATGCTCTTCCAAAACTACAATCGTATTAACTCCCTGTGCGATATGGCGAAGCTGTTGTGCGTTAACTGGTTTTATGACGGGAACACTCCAGGCAGAAGCATCTTTAATATTTGCTAATTGCTGTGCAGTTTTAACCATCGATCCGGTGGCTATAAATGCAATCTGTGGATTGCGGGATGTGCGAATCTGGATAAGGTCACCCGCATTTACATTTACGGGGGACGAGTGAACTTGTCCTACGTCTGATTTGCCCATGCGTACATAAGTAGGGCCAGTAAATTGCAGTGCTTGTTGCATGGCATAATGCATTTCTTGTTGATCACAGGGTGAGAGGATGGAAATGTTAGGGATAGCTCGCAAAGCCGCTATATCTTCAGTCGATTGATGGCTGCTACCTAGACTGCTATACACCAGGCCGGCGCCGTCGCCAATAAATATGACGGGCAAATTTTCATAACAGACATCAATTTTTATTTGTTCCAATACTCGCATGGGTACGAATGCACTGAGTCCATAGACGATGGGCTTGAATCCGGCTTTCGCTAAACCTGCGGCGACACCTACCATATTTTGCTCGGCAATTCCGGCATTGATGAATTGTTGTGGGCGGTGTTTACGAAATTCATCAAACAAAGCGTAACCGTGATCGCCAGTGAGCAACAAGACTTTCGGATCTGCCTCGGCAGCGGCGAGAAGTGCTTGGGAAAAAATCGATCTCATACTTGTGGCTCCAAAGTGCAGGCGCCCAGCTCAATCATGGCCTGTTCAAAAGTGGTGTCATTCAAACGGGTATAGTGCCAGGTATTATCGTGCTCCATAAAACTCACACCTTTGCCTTTCACTGTGCGTGCAATAATTGCCTTTGGTGCACCATTTTTTTTATTTTTGAGTTGGGTCAATGCCTGGTGCAATTCTGTTTCGTTGTGGCCATCGACTTCAATTGCATCAAAACCAAATGCTGAAAATTTTTCGGTTAATTTTCCCAATTGCAATACATCGTTCGTTGTTCCCATCGCCTGGAATCCATTTTCGTCAACAATGATAATTAAATTATCCAGAGCGTGTTGCCGCGCAAATAAAAGTGCCTCCCACATTGTTCCTTCATTCATTTCCCCATCGCCGACAACCGCATAACAGAACTGATCTGTTTGTTGCAGTTTTGCCGCCAGTGCCATACCTACACCAACAGATAAACCGTGGCCAAGGGAACCGGAAGTCACTTCACAGCCGGAAATATGTGCATCGGATAACCCTTTTAATTTGGATCCATCTTTAAAATAATTTTCCATGTCGACTTTGCTGAGCCAACCTTTTTCATAAAGACACGCATATTGAGCCATTACTCCGTGGCCTTTGCTCAAAACCAGATAATCCCTATCAGGTGCTGCTGGATTATTATTGGAATACCGCAAATGATAGCGGTAGAGCACAGCCATAATTTCGATAATAGAAAATGCACACGCAATATGTACTGTTGCCCCTGAATAAGCCATTTTTAAAACGGTTTGACGCAGTAGGTTTGGAGTAAATGCAGTCATGCCGGCCTCTCCGTATAGAGGTTAATAAGTTTTCTTCGTTGTTGTTCCCACGCAATTGTTTTGCTGATGGCATTGTGCAAATCGGTATATTGCTTTAAACCAAGCTCTCGCTGTGCTTTGCTTGTATCGGGAATGTAACGTTGAATGGGAGAATTTATGGTGGGTTGTTTGGCTATCGCAGTGCGATTCTCATGGTAAATAATGTGTGAAATTGTTTCGGCTAGCTCTTTAATGGAAATGCTTTCTTGAGAACCAAGGTTGTAACAGGCAGTGGCGTTATTGCTGAATAAAATACGTAACAACCAAATTACCATATCTGCTGCGTATAGATAAGAACGGCAACTGGTTCCATCACCATTCACTGCAATTGTTTTGTTATCCAATCCATCGCGAATAAAATTACCGGCAGCGAATTGTGCATCCAGTGGCAAGTAGGGACCAATTAACGCAAAACAGCGTGCGATTCCAACATGCAATTGTTGGTTGCTTTGGCAAGCCGTTAGCCATTCAGAGACTCGTTTGCCTTGGCCGTAGGCTGTGGCTGTATCAAGCAATGCTGGTGCGCCTGCAAAATCTTCAGGCAGATGCGTGATATGTTCTGGTTGTCGGCCATAAACTGCACCGGAGCTGGTTAATAAATAACGTTGGGTGTGGCTGCGTTGGGCAAGTGCGAGCGTTTCTTTGGTGCCTGCCACTATTTGTTCAAACGTTATGAGGGGATTGCTATTAATTCCAGCTACATCAGTTGCCGCGTGAATAACAATATCAAATCGGCCATGAATGGATTGTAAGTTAGTGACATCGCCCTGAATCAGGTTAATGATTTTATGTGTTGCCAGATGCGGCGCTTTGCTGGTAAATGCAGCGGGATTGCGAGTTAAAACGCTGAGTGTTAATTGCAAATCCAGTTGTTCATTTGCCCACAACAATGCCTCCAGTAACCAACAACCCACAAAGCCGGTTCCGCCGGTAATAAAAATATGCTGGTTACGCAGAGCGTCCCATACCGTAGCAAGCTGGTTTACGATGAGTTCCAGATCCTCCAGCGCAACGCCGGGTTGGTAGTGTGTCTGCACGGAAATGGTGGGTGAACTATTCATAGCAGGTTAAAAATTCAAACCAAAAAATTCTTCAAACTTTTCAGCCACAAAATCGAAATGCTCTGCACCTAACCCCGGGTAAATGCCCAACCAGAAAGTATTATTCATGGTGTTGTCGGTGTTAGTCAGATCTCCTGCAACCCTATACTCAACGCCTTGGAAGTAAGGTTGGCGAGTTAAGTTACCGGCGAACAACAAACGGGTACCAATTTTGTGTTGATCAAGAAATTTGATTAGGTCAACGCGGTTTACACCGGCACTTTCTTTTAATGTGACGGGGAAACCGAACCAGGACGGTTCACTGTTAGGTGTTGCCTGGGCGATATCAATAAAATCGTTCAGGTTTTTCAAACGCGTTTTCAGTAAATCATAATTGCGTTTACGGGTATCAATAAATTCCTGTGCACGTTCCAGTTGTGCTAGCCCACATGCGGCTTGCATATCAGTAATTTTCAGGTTGTAACCAATATGTGCATACACATATTTGTGATCGTAACCAGCAGGCAGGCTACCAAATTGTTGGCCGAAACGATTGCCACAGGTATTGTCGCAGCCGGGGGCACAATAGCAATCGCGGCCCCAATCACGGAAAGATTCTGCGATCATTTTTAATTGGGGATTATTGGTAAACACAGCACCGCCTTCACCCATAGTGATGTGATGTGCAGGGTAAAAGCTCAGGGTTCCTATATCGCCAAATGTCCCCACCAATTTGCCGTCGTATTTTGCTCCTAACGCATCGCAACAGTCTTCCACCAGCCATAAATTATATTTTTCACACAATGCTTTTACTTTGGCGAGATTAAACGGGTTGCCCAGGGTATGAGCCAACATAATTGCTTTGGTTTTCGGTGTAATTGCTGCCTCAATTAAATCGGCATTGATATTGTGTGTGTTTGCATCGACGTCAACAAAAACCGGGATTGCGCCAAATTGAATGATGGGGTTAACCGTAGTGGGGAAGCCCGCTGCAACGCCAATCACTTCATCACCTTTTTTAATAGCACGAGCGCCTAATTTGGGTGAAGTCAGTGCGCTGAAAGCAACCAGGTTGGCGGATGAACCGGAGTTCACGGAGAGCAAATATTTAACACCAAGGAACTCTGCCAATTTTTTTTCAAACTCGGCGTTGAATCGACCGGTGGTGAGCCAGCAATCCAGGGATGCTTCGACCATTAATTGCATCTCGCGCGCGCCAACAACTTTACCGGACGGAGGAATAACACTTTCACCGGGTGTAAATGGTTTCGGTGCGGTGGTGAGTTCTGCAAATTGTTGCACCAGTTTTGCTATTTCTTGACGCAGGAATTCAGGAGTCATAATGCAGCCTTACAAATTATATAAAAAAAATTCATGATTACTGGCTTTGCATACTTGCCATGTAATGTTTAATTTCTGCAATTGAATATGTATACATGTCTTCGTGCCCAAGCCATGCGCGATGCCAGCCCACGATTTTTTCCAATGTATAGTCGAGGTCCCAGGTAGGTGACCAGTTCAATCGCGCCTTTGCTTTGGAAATATCCAGTTTTAAAAAATTGGCTTCATGTGGTTGTGGATTGTTATCCAACTGCCACCGTGCTTCAGGCCCCCAATGGGCAATCATATTATCCAGTATCCACTCTACTGGCCGAGCATCCTGATCGCGTGGGCCAAAATTCCAACCTTCAGCAAACGTGTGGCCGGATTTAAATAAAGCCTGGGCCAAAATTAAATAACCACTTAAGGGTTCGAGCACATGTTGCCAGGGGCGAGTTGCTTTAGGGTTGCGCACAATAACCGGATTGTGCGCACTGAATGCACGCAGTACGTCGGGCACTAAACGATCCTGCGCCCAATCACCGCCACCAATAACATTACCGGCTCGTGCTGAAGCCAGTGCCGGGCTTTCAGCGGTATTAAAAAAGGAATTGCGATACGACGAGGTCACTAGCTCTGCGCAGCCTTTGCTATTGCTATAAGGATCGTGACCACCCATGGGTTCATTTTCACGATAACCCCATTCCCACTCACGATTTTCATAACATTTGTCGGTAGTGACATTCACAATTGCACGCAAATTCGTGCATTGACGTGCAGCCTCCAATACATGGATGGTGCCCATGACATTGGTTGAATAGGTGGCTACCGGGTCTTCATATGAAAATCGGACAAGTGGCTGTGCGGCCATGTGGATAAGAATATCCGGATTAAACTCGCGCAAACTTTTTGTAATTGCTTGTAAATTGCGAATATCTCCTGTTTCTGATTCTATCAACGTGGAAATATTAATTGCATCGAACAGTGAAGGTGAAGTGGGTGGTTCCAATGAAAAGCCTTTGACCTTCGCTCCCAATTGATGGAGCCAAAGTGATAACCAGGCACCTTTAAATCCACTGTGGCCGGTTATGAAAACCCGCTTGCCTTGCCAGAATACTGTGTCGATTTGCGCTTTCACATCTACTCCCAAATTTTCCAGGGCGCTGCACCGGAGGCCCACAGCTCTTCGAGATACGTTTTATCACGCAATGTATCCATGGGTTGCCAAAATCCCTCATGCTTATAAGCCATCAGTTCACCCTCATTGGCGAGTTGTGTCAGCGGATGCTGTTCCCAAACGGTACTGTCATCTTCGATTAAATCGATGACTGTTGGAGAAAGCACAAAGAAACCGCCATTGATCATCGCTCCATCGCCTTTTGGTTTTTCTTTAAAACTTTTTACGCAGATTCCATCAATGTCCAGTGCACCAAAACGTCCTGGAGGGTAGGTGGCAGATAAAGTGGCTAGCTTGCCATGTGTTAAATGAAAGTCGATGGTACGCGCAATATTGATATCGCTGACGCCATCTCCGTAGGTAAAACAAAACGCAGAATCATCTTTTATGTAGTCATACACACGCTTCAAGCGACCACCAGTCATCGAATTATCGCCAGTGTCAACCAAGGTAATTTTCCAGGGTTCAGCGCGTTGGTTATGCACATGCATATTGTTCTGGCTCATATCAAATGTCACATCAGACATATGCAAAAAATAGTTAGCAAAATATTCTTTGATGATGTAGCCCTTGTAGCCGCAGCAAATAATGAATTCATTAATTCCATGCGCCGAATACATTTTCATGATATGCCACAAAATGGGTTTGCCACCGATTTCTACCATGGGCTTGGGGCGTGTGACAGTTTCTTCGCTCAACCGGGTGCCCAGGCCACCGGCAAGAATAACGGCTTTCATAATCGCTCCTGATTAATTATTGTGAACTTACAAACGCATCTGAAAAGAAATTGTTAATCTTAAGGCCTTGCTGAACTAATAATTTTTTTGCATCCCGAATCATATCGGGTGAACCGCAGGCATAAACAACTGAATCGCTCCAATTGAGTTGGTCTGCTGTAACTGCATCTTGCACGTAACCTTGATGTCCATCCCATTGGAATGCCTGGGAGCGACTGAGTACGGGATTAAATGAGATGGCTATGTGGCTGTAGTCCGGTTGCCAGTAAATATCAGCCAGTGTCCTTCCCCCCCAATAAACAGACACCTTGCGTTCGTTTAACAGTGACGGTGCACTATCCAAAAATTCCAGAATACTTTTTACAGGCGCTATGCCTGTGCCTGTGGCAAGGAAAATAATATTTTTTTCTGTTTTTTCGCGAAAACAAAAGGTGCCATGTGGCCCTTCAAAGCGTAAGAGATCATTTTCCTTTGCCTCTTCAAACCAATATTGACTCATAATCCCCTGTGGAACCTTGCGGATATGCAACTCAAGTTTTCCGTTCTGTTGATGGTTGCACGCAATTGAATAACTTCGGCGAATGGAATTTTTAGCAATAATATTTATATATTGCCCTGGTAAAAAATTAAAATTTCCTGTCGGCGGTAAACGCAATATAACTCGTATAATATCTTCGGCGAGGTAGGTAATCGAATCTATTTTGCAAGGGAGCGTCTGCACTTTAATATCAGCCAATGCCCCCAAATCTTCAATATCCAGTGCAGTGTCCTCACTTGCTGTTCGACAGCAGGTCAGTACAAAGCCTTCATTGGTTTCTTCATGGGTAATGCCAGTTTCTTCCTGGGTCAGACGGGTAGTGCCTTGTATAACCTTTGCTTTACAGACTCCGCACCGGCCTGTTCTACAGCTATGTTCCAATATTATTCCCTGTGCTTTTGCTGCATCCAGAATGCTAATGTCATCAGCGCAGACAAATTGTTTTGCATTGCCGAGCGTTACTACTGACATAGGAAGAGCCTGCTATTAATTATTATTTTCAGAGGGAAAGTTAATTCGTTCTTGTTCAATAACCAAGGGGCGACGTTTGCTATATAAATGAATGGAACCAAGGTATTCACCCAAAATACCGACAAAAAATAGCTGCACGGAGGCGAAGAAGAAAATACCGATAACAATCGGAGCCATGCCCAAACTAAATGAGTTCCAAAAAATTAATTTCAGGAAGAAATAGATAGCAGCAATAAAAATACTAACGAATGATAAAAGGAATCCAGCCATGGTTGCCACTCGCAAGGGCACCTGTGAATGCGAGATTATTCCCAGCATACCGATATCGTAAAGGGTAAAGAAATTATTTTTTGTAATACCCCTGACGCGAATAGGTTGATCATAGGGAATTTGGAAAACCTTTAAACCTATTTCTGCCACCAAGCCGCGGAAGTAAGGGTAGGGATCATCAATTTTGCGCAAATGCTCAATGACTTCGCGATCATAGAGGCCAAATCCGGTGAAATTATCGATCAGGCTAATATTAGAAAGTCGGTTTACTGTTTTATAGTAAAGTTTGCGAATAGAAAACATCACCGAGGATTCTTCGCTGGAGCGTTTTGTACCTACTACCGTCTTATAACCTTCTTCCCACTTTTTAATAAATTCAGGGATCAGGCTGGAAGGGTCTTGCAAGTCTGCAACAAAAAGCACAACAGCATCACCATTGGCTTGCAACAGTCCGTAGTAGGGTGAGCGAATGTGGCCGAAGTTGCGGCTATTGGCAATAATTTTAATACGTCGATCCTGGCTGGCAATATCTCGAAGAATATCAAGGCTTTTATCTGTGGATGCATTATCAATAAAAATGTGCTCGTATTGATATTGTGGTAAATCCGCAAAAGTTTTCCTGATAGCGTTGACGCATTCATGAATATTGTCTTCTTCGTTGTAGCAAGGCGTTACTACACTAATTGTTTTCATACACTATCCTTTGAAGACAAAAAACTTGTTAAAGAAGTAAGAGAATACGGTGGCTGGTATTAGGGCAATGGCTCCCGCAATGTATGCATTTATGCCCACGCTTGTTATCGCTGCAATAAATGTCAGATTAATACAGTAAACCAGAATGTAACCACCAATAAATTTCCAGATCAACGTGTGTTGGTATTTTTTGAAAACCAAACGCCCGATACTTTGAAAATTAAACAATACACCCAGAATAGTGGCAAGCAACAATGCCAATGGATAACTTAAGTTACAGAAGAGAAATGCGGCATACAGGGAATAGCCCACCAGGGTATTTAAAACACCGACAGCGAGAAACCTGGTTATTTCCATCCATTGCATACTGCTATATCCACTCATGAAACACTATGAATAATGTTTCCAGGTATTGTTTGCGTTTTTGATGAAACTTTTATTATTGCGTGTTGATGCAAAAAACCTTCAGCAGGTAAGCGTTATTAATCGCTATAGATGGGTAAGGTTTGTTTTGCAGGATGATTCCCGATCTTGATTATTATTTTTTCTGCGGTTTACTGTGAAGTAAACCGCAGGTACGGTTTTTTTAATTCGCAGTTACTACGCCCATGATAAATAAAATACTGGACAGGGTAAATAGCGTGGCAAGTGATCGGCCGATGTTTGCCATGCGTGTTGCGCCCAATTGTTCAAACTTAATGATGCTCATGGCGAAAAGTGCGCACACACTGATAAGTATGGGGACTATGTATCTGAAGTCGATATTCGCCGGGAAGGTCATTCGCATATAAGTGACTCCTGCCCACAAAAAGAATCCAGACAGTAGTACCGGTGCCATACGTTTAAAATCCTCTTTGGCCATGTGATAAAGCCCAAGTAGGGTATAAATGAACATAAGGACTGCAAAAAAGCTGGTAGACACAGCGGTATTTATTGAGAGCTTGCCTGGATATTTGAATTCTCCAAATAAACCGGTTTTGCCTAAATAATTCCAGAAAAATTGCCGACCCATTCTGTCATCGTAAGGGTCGGTAAATGGCTCGGTAATAAACACTTTTGCATCAAACCAAAAATAATTGGCGGCGGTGTTACCTACCAGGTTTGCATGCGAGAGTCCGTCAATATTATCGATATATAACTTGTCGCGTTTACCCTGCATTTTCAATATCAAACCAGGCCCAACAGTAATGGCAACTGCAATAAACATAATCAGGCAGGGTGCTATCGCCATTTTGAAATAAGTAGCCCACTGTTTGGTTTTAATCATTTTGTAAAGGCCAACTACACCTAAAACAGCGACAAGAATTTCGCCATTCGCCTTGGTGAGAATGGCAGCCGCGCCTACCAGTGCGGCTATCATTAGATCTCTTTTTTGATCGTATCTGAACCACAGAACAATATAGTAAAGGCTCGCTGCAAATAAAAAATATAACAGTGGATCGTTACCAATCCTGACGGAATGAATAATTGCCGCTGGCCAAAATGCAAATAAGGCTCCAATAATCCAGAAAAGCCCATTCTCTTGATAAGACTTGCACAAGCGTGAAAAAAGCCCAGGCTTTTCCTGAGTTTCCTGAGTTTCCTGAGTTTCCTGAGTTTCCTGAGTTTCCTGAGTTTCCTGAGTTTCCTGAGTTTCCTGAGTTTCCTGGGAGGTGTAGTTA
>DATJLF010000004.1:0-113120 GCA_035490715.1 Cellvibrio sp. | reverse complement strand
TTCCTGGATCGAGAACCGCTTATACGCCCGCGATATATGCATAACTCTAAATTCTTACGAATCTTAATTGAATATTTATGCGAGAGTCAGAAACTCAAGAAGCTGCAATCTGCTGACTTGGAGAGGTGTAAGCAATTGGGCCTGCTTAAAAATTGATATCCTGTCAGATTCTTCTTTCGTTTAACTTTCTACTAGTTAGGGGCGTCGCCCACTTGCGGGACTTTAGGGGCATTCTTTCAAAGAAATTTTATCTCCAAGTTTCCGTAGTCTGTACCTGAGTCGCTTCAGTTTGGCTAGCCGATGTGTAGCATGCTGTGTCAAGCTGTGGAATAAGCGTTTAGCTTGAGCCCGCGGACGCGTATTGATTTCCGTTTTCGTTTTTTTTGCTTCCAACTGGCCAGTGGGCGATTGCTGACTTTAATGATGATTCGTTGCCTCGGCACAACTGAAGAGATGTCCGAGCTTTTGCTGGTAACTAAGCGGCCGCTTAAGACCACGCTCAGCTCGGTGATGTCAGCCTGGATGCGTTTGAACGCGCCTCAAAATGAGCTTCGGATTTGTCTGGTAAACTCTGGGAAGTCCAGAGTTACCATAAGGATAATGATTGAATATTTACCAATACAAACAGCATATGAATACCGCGACCTTTCTTAATCAAACAGTTGTGCGTTGATCCCGAGATTAAGTGAGAATGTCATCTAGTATGCTTAAACCGGTGTTTTACCCATTTCCTTTAAGTGGAACTTTCATGAGCGTAAAAAAGGGTATTAATGTTTTGCTGGTGGATGACGAGCAAGCTAATTTGATCGCTATTCAGGCTATTCTTGAAAATCCTGATGTTAACTTGATATATGCCGCGTCCGGTGAAGAGGCTTTACGGCAGGCCCTCACCCATGATTTCGCAGTAATATTGCTGGACTTCTACCTGCCTACCATTGGTGGTCTCGAAGTGGCGCAAATAATTCGAACTCGCTCCCAAACCCCAATTATTTTTATCACCGCGTCTCGCCCGGAGGAGTTTCCCGTGGAGGAGGCTTATTCTTTGGGCGCGGTTGATTATCTGACCAAGCCATATAATCCCATCGTATTAAGATCCAAAGTCAATTTTTTTATCGAACTCTATAAGCGTACCGAAGCGCTGGCTGCAAGTGAGCGAGCACGATATTTATCAGAATTAAGCATTAAAGAGGGCCGCATACGCCTGATATTGGAAAATGCAAAAGGTTACGCGTTCATCGTCACCGATATTCACGGCACTATAACCGAGTGGGAGGGCGATGCGAGTACAGTGACCGGCTGGAGCGCCGACGAAATGATTGGTAGGTCCATTGCCTCCATATATAGTGATGATGATCGTGCAGCAGGATATCCGGAGATTGAGCTTGATCTGGCAGTAAGGAACGGCGTTGCCGCTGATAAACGGTGGCACATCCGAAAAGACCACTCATTATTTTATGCAGATGGTGTTATGGTTCCGCTAAAAGATACCGCGGGGCAAGTGCACGGCTTCAGTAAAATTTTTCGCGATGTAACAAGTGAACGTCTGGCAAACGAAGAATTAAGGCGGCTGGCTGAAAACCTGGCAGAAGCTGACCGAAGAAAGACCGAATTTTTGGCAACGTTAGCTCATGAACTCAGGAATCCGCTTGCACCGATCAAGAACGGCTTAAAGATCTTGCGCCTGGGTGGAGACATTAACGCTTCAACCGCTAAAACGCGGGAAATGATGGAACGGCAAGTGAATCACATGGTTCATTTAGTAGATGATCTGCTTGATATTTCGCGAATCAGTGGGGGAAAAATCGAACTAAAAAAAGAATCAATTACTATCAAAGAATTGATTACCAGTGCAGTCGAGACCAGCATTCCACTTATTGAAAGCGGTCAGCATAAACTAAACATTAATATTCAGGACGACGCACTGTCGTTGTACGTTGATCCCAATCGTATAGCACAAGTTATTTCCAATCTTCTCAATAACGCTGCGAAATATACCAAGCCCGGTGGACAAATAGATTTGGTAGCGTTTGTAGAGGCAAACGAGGTTGTGTTATCCGTCGAGGATAATGGCATTGGCATTCCTGCGAAAGAGCTCTGCAACATTTTTGAAATGTTCAACCAAGTTGAGCGAAACATGGGACATGCACAGGGGGGATTGGGCATAGGGCTTACACTAGTCCGCCAATTAATCGAATTACATGGAGGTACGATACAGGCTTCAAGTATGGAGAATGTCGGGAGCAAATTTACAGTAAAGGTTCCCCTCACAAATTCAGGCCATATATTGTCCAGCAACAAAGTTGCTGATGTTGCCGGTAACTCGAAGGCATTAAGGATTTTGGTTGTCGATGACAATATCGATGCGGCGAATAGCTTAAGAGCATTGCTAGAATTCGGAGGTCACACATTATTCGTGGCCCATGACGGTTACGAGGCAATAAAAATGGTGCGAAACCATCGACCTCATGTTGCGTTTATGGATATAGGCATGCCCGGTATGGATGGTTATGAAGCTGCCGCTGAAATCAGAAAGTTAAGTGAGGTTAGTGGAATCACCCTTGTCGCGTTAACAGGCTGGGGAGCAGATAACGATAAAAATCGTTCACGCGAAGCAGGATTCAATAACCATCTGATCAAACCGGCATCGCTGGAAGTAATTGACTCATTGTTATCGTCGATAGAACCAGCCTTTTGAATCCAACTTTGTTAAACAATGTTTTGCAACTTGAATAAATTAAATACAACTAGAAAAGATGAAATCGAGTGAATTATCCAACGAACTGCGACGCTTCATAAATTCAATTGTGTCCATTCCACACCTTGAAATTATGCTGTTGTTGCAGCAGTCGCCCGAGCAAGTATGGAGCATAGCGACGATTGCGCAACGTGTTTATGTCAGCCAATCGCAAGCCGCTACCATGCTGAGGGACTTAACAGAGGCCGGTATCTGCCGTTCGGTTTCCGAGGACGCCGGTGAGTTCGTGTATTCACCGGCATTCCCGGAGCTAAAAAATCTGGTTGACGAACTTGCGGAATATTATCCGCGTCATTTGATTCAGGTTACCAACATGATTCATGCCAGATCGGCATCGGAAGCCCGTGTACAAATGTTCGCAGATGCCTTCAAATTTCTTAAGGACAAATAATGGCCCCTCTAATCTACACATTATGTGCCGTGACATCGTCTGTATGCGCGGCCCTTCTCCTGCGTGGCTACTTTAATAGCCGTTATCGTCTGCTCCTATGGGCAGGGTTATGTTTCTCAGCGCTCACTGTAAATAATTTGCTGATGGTGGCCGATAAAATATTTTTTGCTCAGGAAAATATGCTAACGCTCCGTTTGATAGTGGGGTTAATCGCCGTTTGCTTTTTATTGTATGGATTAATCTTTGACGAGTAGAAAAAAATGAACGAAATGTTGATTGGCGCTATCGCCGCTTGTTGTATCGTCATCGGTTTATTTTTCCTGCGTTTCTGGAAAAAGACACAGGATGTTTTCTTTCTTTTTTTTGCAATTTCTTTCTTTTTGGAAGGCTTGAACCGTGTATCACTGGTTATGTTTGCGAGTTTGCATGAGGCGTCACCCAGTTATTATTTGGTTCGGTTGATTTCCTACAGCTTCATCATCATTGCAATTCTGGTTAAAAATAGACGACGTCGATTGAAAAGAAACAATACGTTTTAATGAATCATTCTTCCTTATAGGTATCGCCAAACACAATTCAAGAATAATCAGGAGTTAACCATGAATACCGCCGTGCAGTTGGATGAACAACTCGACGCGAAAACCCTATTAAATGCGTTAATGGCATTAAAGAGAGGCGATTTCTCCGTCCGTCTGCCGTCTGATCTCACCGGTGTTTCCGGGAAGATTGCTGATACGCTAAACGAAATTATTGAATCCAACGCATTGCTCGCGAAAGGTATTGCCGACGTTAGCCGCGATGTAGGTCGCGAGGGTCGTTTATCGCAACGTGCGATTATTCCATCGTTAACCGGCGGTTGGGCAACGATTGTAAATTCGGTTAACACATTGATTGATGACCTCGTGCGCCCCACGACTGAAATGGCTCGGATTATCGGTGCCGTGGCAAAAGGTGACCTGTCACAAACCATGGCACTCGATGTAGATGGTCGTGCGCTTAAAGGGCAATTTCTGCGTTCAGCAACTACCGCGAACACGATGGTTGAACAGTTATCATCGTTCGCATCGGAAGTAACGCGCGTTGCACGTGAGGTGGGTACCGAAGGCAAATTGGGTGGTCAGGCAAACGTGCCGGGTGTAGCCGGAACCTGGAAAGATCTCACCGATTCGGTGAACTCCATGGCAGGTAACCTGACATCGCAAGTGCGTAACATTGCCGACGTAACCACGGCGGTAGCGAATGGAGACCTCTCGAAAAAAATTACCGTGGATGTACGCGGCGAAATTCTCCAGCTGAAGGACACTATCAATACGATGGTGGATCAATTGCGCTCATTCGCATCGGAAGTAACGCGCGTTGCGCGTGAAGTAGGTACTGAAGGAAAACTCGGTGGACAAGCGTATGTACCCGGAGTGGGCGGTACCTGGAAAGACCTCACAGACAACGTGAACTTCATGGCAACCAACCTGACGGACCAGGTGCGTAATATCGCCGATGTAACCACGGCGGTAGCCAACGGCGACCTCTCGAAAAAAATTACGGTGGACGTAAAAGGGGAAATCCTGCAATTGAAAGACACCATCAACGTGATGGTGGACCAGCTCTCGTCATTCGCTTCGGAAGTAACACGTGTTGCGCGGGAAGTAGGTACCGAGGGTAAGCTCGGTGGCCAGGCACAAGTGAAAGGTGTCGCCGGTACATGGAAAGACTTAACCGACTCGGTGAACTCGATGGCCGGTAACTTGACGGGTCAGGTGCGTAACATCGCCGAAGTAACCACGGCGGTAGCGCGTGGTGACTTGTCTAAAAAAATCACCGTAGACGTAAAAGGTGAAATTCTCGAATTGAAAAACACCATCAACGTGATGGTGGATCAGCTTAACTCTTTCGCGTCAGAGGTGACGCGCGTTGCGCGTGAAGTGGGCACCGAAGGTAAATTGGGTGGACAGGCAAACGTATCGGACGTTGCGGGAACCTGGAAAGATTTGACTGACTCGGTGAACTCCATGGCGGGTAACCTCACAGGTCAGGTGCGTAACATCGCCGACGTAACCACCGCGGTGGCGAACGGCGACCTCTCGAAAAAAATCACCGCCGATGCAAAAGGTGAAATCCTTGAATTGAAAAACACCATCAACGTGATGGTGGACCAGCTCAACTCCTTCGCCTCGGAAGTAACGCGTGTGGCGAGGGAAGTAGGTACCGAAGGAAAACTCGGTGGCCAGGCGGAAGTAAAAGGTGTGGGCGGTACCTGGAAAGATTTGACCGATAACGTGAACTTCATGGCATCCAACCTGACGGGTCAGGTGCGGAATATTGCGGAAGTAACTACGGCGGTAGCGCGCGGTGATCTCTCCAAAAAAATTACCGTGGATGTAAAAGGTGAAATTCTTGAATTAAAAAACACCATCAACGTGATGGTGGATCAGCTCTCGTCATTTGCCTCGGAAGTAACGCGTGTGGCGAGGGAAGTGGGTACCGAAGGAAAACTGGGTGGACAAGCAAACGTATTGGGTGTTGCGGGAACCTGGAAAGATTTGACCGACTCAGTGAACTCCATGGCCGGTAACCTGACCGGTCAGGTGCGTAACATCGCTGAGGTAACCACAGCGGTAGCGAACGGCGACCTCTCGAAAAAAATTACGGTGGACGTAAAGGGCGAAATTTTCGAATTGAAAAACACCATCAACGTGATGGTGGATCAGCTCAACTCGTTTGCATCGGAGGTAACGCGTGTAGCGCGTGAGGTGGGTACTGAAGGTAAGCTCGGTGGTCAGGCACAAGTAAAAGACGTAGGCGGTACCTGGAAAGATTTGACCGACAACGTGAACTTCATGGCATCCAACCTGACAGGTCAGGTACGTAACATTGCAGACGTAACCACAGCGGTAGCACGCGGTGACCTCTCGAAAAAAATTACCGCCGATGCAAAAGGTGAAATTCTCGAATTGAAAGACACCATTAACGTGATGGTGGATCAGCTCTCATCATTCGCATCCGAAGTAACGCGTGTGGCGAGGGAAGTAGGTACGGAAGGTAAACTCGGCGGACAAGCAAACGTATTGGGTGTTGCAGGAACCTGGAAGGATTTGACCGACTCGGTAAACTTCATGGCCGGTAATCTCACCTCGCAAGTACGTAACATCGCGGACGTAACCACAGCGGTGGCCAACGGTGACCTCTCCAAGAAAATTTCGGCGGACGCGAAAGGTGAAATTCTGCAATTGAAAGACACCATCAATACGATGGTGGATCAGTTGCGTTCATTTGCATCGGAAGTAACGCGCGTTGCGCGTGAAGTAGGAACAGAGGGTCGTCTCGGTGGTCAGGCAAACGTTCCTGGTGCATCGGGTACCTGGAAGGATCTCACCGACAACGTAAACTTCATGGCCTCCAACCTCACCGACCAAGTGCGCAATATTGCAACGGTAACGACGGCGGTAGCGAACGGCGACCTCTCGAAAAAAATTACCGTGGACGTAAAAGGGGAAATCCTGCAATTGAAAGATACCATCAACGTGATGGTAGATCAGCTCTCGTCATTCGCATCGGAAGTAACGCGTGTCGCGAGGGAAGTAGGTACTGAAGGTAAGCTCGGTGGTCAGGCGCAAGTAGAGGGTGCAGCGGGAACCTGGAAAGATTTGACCGATAACGTGAACTTCATGGCGGCAAACCTGACGGCGCAAGTGCGCGGTATTGCCGGGGTGGTGACCGCGGTAGCTAACGGTGACCTCAAGAAAAAACTTACCGTGGCAGCGCAAGGTGAAATTGCGGCACTCGCCAATACGATTAACGAAATGACGGACACACTCGCAGTATTTGCTGACCAAGCGACAACGGTAGCGCGTGAAGTGGGAGTGGAAGGAAAACTCGGTGGTCAAGCGAGCGTACCCGGCGCCGCCGGTACCTGGAAAGATTTGACTGAAAACGTCAACCAACTCGCCGCAAACCTTTCAACACAAGTGCGTGCGATTGCGGAAGTAGCAACGGCGGTGACGCGCGGTGACTTGTCGCGTTCGATTCAGGTAGAAGCGCGCGGTGAAGTATCAGATCTGAAAGACAACATCAACGAGATGATCCGCAACCTGAAAGAAACCACGCAGAAAAACGCGCAGCAAGACTGGCTCAAAACCAACCTCGCGCGCTTCACGCGCTTGCTCCAAGGTCAACGCGAACTTGAAACGGTAACTTCGCTGATTCTTTCCGAATTAGCGCCGTTGGTGAGTGCGCACCACGGCGTGTTCTACATGATGGATGCAACCTCGGCCGATGCCCGTTTGCATATGATCGCCAGTTACGGTTATCGATCCAGCCGTAAATTGCCCACTGCGTTTCTTCCCGGTGAAGGATTGGTGGGCCAATGTGCATTGGAAAAGACGCGAATCTGGCTCACCGATGTACCCAGTAATTACATTCAGGTTTCCTCCGGTTTGGGTTCAGCACCACCCAATAATATTGTGATTCTGCCGATCCTGTTTGAACAACAAGTAAAAGCGGTTATTGAAATTGCATCCTTGGATCGTTTTACCGATACGCACTTGTCTTTCCTCGACCAGTTGATGGAATCCATCGGCGTTGTATTGAATACCATCGAAACCAACAGTCGTACCGAAAGTTTGTTGACGCAATCGCAATCCCTCGCGCAGGAATTGCAACAAACCAACCAGGAACTTGCCGAAAAAGCGCGCTTGTTATCGGAACAAAATATTGAAGTGGAGCGCAAAAATACGGAAGTTGAACAAGCAAAAATGGAATTGGAAGAGAAGGCGACACAGCTTGCACTTTCTTCCAAATATAAGTCCGAATTCCTCGCCAACATGTCCCATGAATTGCGTACACCGCTGAATAGCTTACTGATTCTTGCGCAACAATTAAGTGATAACCCCAATGGGAACCTCACCGATAAACAAGTCGAATATGCGCGGACCATTCACGGCTCCGGTAGTGATCTATTAACCCTGATTAATGACATTCTCGATTTGTCCAAAATTGAATCCGGTACGGTTACGCTTGAAATCAGCGAGTATCGCTTTCTCGCCATCCGCAGTTATGTGGAGCGCACTTTTCGTCATATGGCAGAAGCCAAGCAACTCGGATTCTCGATTGAACTCGATAATTCATTGCCTCCATCGATGATGACTGATACTACGCGGCTGCAACAGATTCTCAAAAATTTGTTATCAAACGCGTTTAAATTTACCTCGCGTGGGCAAGTCACTTTGAGTATCAATTTGATTACGACGGGATGGACCGCAGATCACCCCACACTGTCACAAGCCGACGCCGTGCTTGCATTCTCTGTAACCGACTCGGGAGTTGGTATTGCTGCCGACAAATTGCAATTGATTTTTGAAGCATTCCAGCAGGCGGACGGAAGTACAGCGCGTCGCTATGGCGGTACAGGATTGGGGTTATCAATCAGTCGTGAACTCGCACGCCTGCTCGGTGGTGAAATTCGTGTTGAAAGCGAAGTTGACGTCGGCAGTACCTTTACGCTATTCCTGCCCTACCAAAGAGGTGCAAGCAATTTTGTTGAGCTGACGACTCGCCAACGAACATCAGCATTACCGTCAAATATCGTTGATATGCCGTCCGAATACGTCTCTCGATCTCCACAGAATGAACAGCTTCAACCGCAAGAAAATTTCGAGGCGTCAACTGAATCGGAACAAAATTTAGATGATCGCGCTTTGATTAATCAGGGAGAGCCGACTGTACTTATCGTTGAGGACGACCAACAGCGCGCGAAATTATTACTCGATGCTGTAAGGGAGCATAATTTTAAAGGAGTATGGATAACGACGGGAGAGGCGGTGTTGACCCTCGCCCGTGATTATCAGCCGCTAGCGATTTTATTAAAGCTACAATTGCATAACGTTGACGGATTTTCTGTTTTAGAGCGCCTGAAACGTGATCCGGCGACGCGCCATATTCCTGTTCATACGATATCCGCTGCTTCGGAGATGACGCCTCTGATAGAGCAGAAAGAGCGCGATCAAAGTCTGCGTCTCGGCGCTATTTCCTATTTGCCTGATCCAAAACATAGCGAGCGTTTAGAGCATGAGTTTGCGAGGATTCAGGGTTATTTGCATCGTGAAAAGCCCAAATTACTCGTTGTCGAAGATGATGAAGTACAGCGAAATAATATTGTTGAACTCATAGGAACTACTGACGTAAATATTGTTGATGTGAATAATGGCAAGGACGCTCTGACAGCACTTTCAGTGACGCATTTTGATTGCGTGGTGTTGGATTTAACACTACCGGACATGGATGGATTCGATGTTATCGACATCATGATTGATGACGAGCGTATGCGCGATATACCCGTGATCATTTACACCGCCAAAGAGCTTAGCCGAAAGGAAGTTACTAAATTAAAGCGTATTGGAAAAACAATCGTTGTGAAAGACGCTCGTTCCCCGGAAAGGTTGCTCAATGAAACTTCTTTATTTTTACATCGAGCCCATTCCAGCATGCCGGAGCAGCAGCGTCGTATGATGGAGGCGATGCATGACATCGGGAGCAGCCTTGCAGGACGCAAAGTATTGGTCGTAGACGATGACTTGCGCAATATATTTGCATTGAGTTCGGTACTTGAACGGCAAGAAATGAAAGTTCTCTTTGCTGAAAATGGCCGTGACGGAATTGAAGTACTTGAAAAAAACCCGGATATCGAAATTGTATTAATGGATATTATGATGCCGGAGATGGATGGCTATGACACTATGCGGGCCATTCGTCGTATACCGCGCTTCAAATCGTTGCCGATTATTACCCTTACGGCTAAAGCGATGAAAGGCGATAGAGATAAGTGTATTGCTGCAGGTGCGTCTGATTACATCACAAAACCGGTTGACATTCCGCAGCTGTTATCGCTCATGCGTATCTGGATGCACTAACTTATGGATCAGGCAGTTGTTGAAACGCTGGAAATAAATTTGTTGGTGGACGCAATATTTCAGTACGTCGGCCGCGATTATCGCTATCACCGGCAAGATTTTCTCCGCCAAAAACTGTTTAGCTTTATGAAAGTAAATTCAATTGCAACGATTTCAGGATTGCAAGAAAAAATTTTTCATGAGTCCGATATTATTAACTCGCTTTTATGTTGCATAGATTCTCGGCCGGTGAAATTGTTTGATCAGCCCGAGAAAATAATGCATTTTAGACGTTTGATGGTTCCCTGGCTTCGTTCATTTCCAGCGGCAAATTTCTGGATCGCGGATTGCATTGCACCTGAGGATATCTTTGGTTGGATCATATTATTGATGGAGGAAAATTTATATTGCAAAACTCAATTGTATGTCACCAGTCCTAACATCCATTTTCTCGCCGCAGCAAAAAGCGGACAATGGCCGTCCGAATTATTTGAACAGTACGAACATAATTACCGTCTTGCTGGCGGCAGTCGATCATTATCGTATTATTGTTCAAGAATAAAAGATACGTTCGTTTTTAATCCGGAACTGGGAAATAACGTCTATTGGTCTCAATATCCGCTAATCGGCGGTGCATCATTCAATGAGTATGAAGTTATCGTTTGCTGCGGAGGATTATCCCACCTGAACGCACGTGGAAGAGATCGCGCTTTATCACTTTTTTACAACAGTCAACCGGCATTTGGATTATTGGCTGTTCAAAAGGCCAGCGCACTTACCGAACCGATTGAATCGTTCTATAAAATTATTTCTAACGAGGCGGGAATTTACCAGCGCAAGCATAGAACCATAGAACCATAGAACCATAGAACCATAGAGTCAGGATAAGAAAAAATTCTGTGGCATCACTTCGATCTAGTTAGATATTAAGTCCACTCGGCAATCGACCTACCATTTTACCCAATGGAATCCCCGCTTAAGTCAAAATATGTATGAGCCGTAATTAGAGGCATTGAAGTCCTCTATATGTTAATTCTGTACAGTGGAACCATTTGTATAACATATGGGTTATTCCGCTTGCCCTGGAAGCAGATTGAGATACCGTAAAAGAATTTTCCAAAACAATTTCAGAATTTATGGCCCGGCATGGTTATCGTTATTCGGGGTTGAGAAAAATGACCCATAAGCCGCCAACCACTGAATGTGGTTGACCGGGATCGACCGAACAAACCGATACACCTGCAAAGCAAAAAAACGCAGATAGATAATTAAGACTTAGGTGACAGCTTTATTTTTCTGATACCGAAACCTGCCGCACTTTCCACACGGGATTCAAACGGTGCTCGCGTCTATGCTGAGCAATCAAGGGAATGAATATTCAAAAACTGCGCAGTTTGAAAAAATATTAACTAAAAAATAATTTAAGCGCACTTTAATTTTATGAATAAAATTTTTTTCGCATATAGTTTTTAACGTTTACGGGCCAAAGCCATAACATCGACAATGCCCGCCTGTGCTACCTGGTTCAGAAATCAGCTGAAAATCGCCAGCTCGAAGCAAAAGGCTGTGTAACCAGTACTTCTTGGAATAGCAGGAACTTACCGCCATAGATTACACAAAGCTTCTACAGGACTTGCGCTGTAAGGATTTGCTTCTAAGTTGCAAATCATTGAAGGTGGGGCGTGGATACTGAGGATCGATTTGACAAAATCACAAGACATTTTCGCTGCTGTAAAAGGTAGGAATGGATCATTACAGAATAAAAGCCAGTGACATTATCAGGGGTGTATACGTAAAAAAACTTAAATCCAGAGAATCAAGAAGCATTTAGTAAACATGACCGGAGCATTGAAAATAAGAAGTTATATTCAGGTGTTTGCAACGCAATTTAGAGGTAGCAAAGCTTTTACGTGTTCAGGGCGTGATTAACTTTTATGTAATTAGTAGTAATATAAACTACACCTAAAGAAGATTTCCACGCTGCCTTGAAAGGTGGAGCGGATAAGGTAGAAACTGACGATATAAAAATATAAAATGTGGTCAGGTTCAAACAATAGCGAAGAAGGTTTGAATATTAAACAAAATTTGGATCTTGCAAGTTTGAAAATATAAATGTCGCGCGCTCATCTTTACCTCCTCATCGGATTTGGGCCGTACCAAGCAGCCTATCCCAATCGTAAATTGGCAGGCGCAAATTCCTCATTAATAGGGGTAGCAGCCACTTCCCATCAGAGATAGCGTATTGTCTGTAGCCCTTTCTGGTTTCTGCTCAAAGCACCATTGACGCGAAATTTATTAAAACACGCGTAACTTTTATTTTAATTTAATATAACAATGATTACGCGATGCTTATTTCGTGAAAACATGTCACATCTAGCTTTATTCTCATAAAAACTTTTACATAAGATTTGTATCGTTAAGCCATTGGAGGAACCGTTTGCGGTCAGCACGAGTCTTAGGAGGATCAGTATTCAGGATTAAATATCATGCAATCTCCAACCCCTCAAAATGTGAATGAAAGCTACGATGATCTAAATGCTAATTCTGTCATCCAGCCGCAAGCACTTTTTTTTCGAGCTGATAGTAAAATTCCTAATAATCCCTCCTTGCCAGTATTGGTCTATAGGAAAGTTTTAGATCCTAATACCGCAGATAAAGATAAAGTTTTTAAAAAGCATTTTGAAAAGAGCGGCTGGTGCGGCATGTGGACAGGTTTTATTTTTGATTATCATCACTTTCATACAAATACCCATGAGGCTCTGGCGATAGCGAAGGGACACGTCAGAGTTATGATTGGAGGCGACGCTGGCAAAGAAATAGATTTAGAAGCCGGAGATCTTATCGTTCTGCCAGTTGGTACAGGTCATAAAATGGTGACGAGCAGTGAAAACCTGGTTGTTGTCGGCGCGTACCCTCCCGGGCAAAAAGACTATAATATTTGTAAAAGCATAACGGAATGTCCAGACGCTCAAAAAGAAATTTCAAATCTTTCGTTACCGGAGAACGATCCATTCTATGGAGCACCTGAACCGCTACTGAGCTTCTGGAAAAAATAATCCATTTGATACCAGAGTAAAAATCTGATTAGCGATAGCAATATATTGGATAGCTATCAACTCACGCAATCAGTTAATAAACACAACTGAAGTTCATCAATCCACACCTAAACGGTTCCTACCTGCATGCGGCTGTCCTCCACATCAAAGTGCGTTTTCCTCTTGGATCACCCGCTTTTTATTACTCTTTCAATTAGCTGAAAATATGGACATCCAGTTAATGCTTCTACTGCATGGGAACCTGATTGTTCCAAAAATGGTCACTACCTAAGTGTGTCCACTCGGAGAACATTCAAATGGCAAAATCCACGCGCAACACCGGCAAACCCTGGACCCAAAAAGATGTGGCTTACCTGAAGGAGCTAGCAGCAGGTAATACCCCGACAGGCATTATTGGGCTCAAGCTGGGAAGAACAAAAGGCTCAATACAATCGAAGGCAAGCGCGGAAGGTATTTCGCTGCAACCGGCCAACAAATCCCCTTACAACTAATTGAGTTATAGGGAGGTTGTATGGCCCGTCCCGACAGCGAATACAATCGCAAGAGAAACTTTGACATCACACCTGAACCGCCTGAGGAAGAGCTGCGTCGTAAGAAAAAAGGCAAAGCCCATGCACTACGCTTCGTTGTGCAAAAGCACGACGCTCGAGGTCTTCACTATGACCTTCGTTTAGAGCTGGATGGCACCTTAAAAAGCTGGGCAGTGCCTAAAGGCCCTAGTCTTGATCCCAAAAACAAACGCATGGCCATTCAAACCGAGGACCACCCTCTGGCTTACGCAGAGTTCGAGGGGACCATTCCCCATGGGGAATATGGTGCTGGGGATATGATCGTTTGGGACCACGGCGTGTGGCAGCCACACGGAGATCCAACGCAAAGCTACAACTCCGGCAAATTAAAATTTTCTCTAGTCGGTGAAAAGCTCAGTGGCGATTGGACACTCGTAAAGACACGGGGTTATGGGAGTAGCAAGCAGTCTAGTTGGTTGCTTATTAAAGAGCGCGATGATGTTGCTCGACCCGCTCAGGAATATGACGTTGCTCAAATGCGACCAGAAAGTGTTATTACCGGATCACTGTTACCGGCGGACCAAAATCTAAAAACCAAACAGAAAGGCTCTACCGTAAAAAAGACCGAATCAAAATCTTCTACAAACAGCAGCGCTCCAAAATCGGCGACAATCACAAAGCTTTCTACAAAATCTTCACAGGTTAAAACAAGCAAATCAAAATCTTTGTCAGCCGCCATTCCCGAAACTTTCTCTCCAGAGTTGGCAACACTCGTTAACGAACCTCCCGCTGGCGATTGGCTTTATGAAATTAAATTCGATGGTTATCGAATGCTCGCCCGCATAAAAAATGGAACAGTTAATTTATTCACTCGCAATGGTAACGACTGGACTGACCGGCTACCGCATCAAGCCAAGGCGATTGAGGCATTAAAGCTGGGCGATAGCTGGCTCGACGGTGAGGTCGTCGTATTGAATGAAAATGGGCTCCCTAACTTCCAGGCGTTGCAAAATGCATTTGATTTAAAAGTAAGTCAAAACATAATCTTCTATTTGTTTGATGCCCCATTCCTCAACGATGAAGACTTGCGTGAGCATCCAATCGAAGAACGCCGCAAAAAACTGGAAAAAATAATTCCTCGCAAAGCCAATACTCCACTTCGTTATTCAGCTGCATTTGATGCGGATCATCGCAGCATTGTTCAAAGCGCGTGTGCAATGTCCCTTGAGGGGGTAATTGGGAAACGCGCTGGCAGCACATACGTATCGAGGCGCAGCGACGATTGGATTAAGCTGAAATGCCGACTACGGCAAGAATTCGTCATAGTGGGATATACCGAACCCCAAGGAAGCCGGAGCGGCTTCGGGGCGATCTTGTTGGGCGTACATAAGGCGTTAGATGATTCAGAAATAGTTTATGCGGGACGTGTCGGCACGGGATTCAATACGGCACGTCTTGATGAGATGTATAAGAAAATGAGAGCGCTGGAACAAGCCAAGTCTCCGATATCAACAAAACTAACCGGCTTGCAAGCGAAAGGCGTTCACTGGGTAAAACCAAAACTGATCTGTGAGGTTGAGTTTGCAGAGTGGACCGGTGAAGGCATTCTTCGCCAAGCTTCGTTTATATCTTTGCGCACCGATAAACCGGTTAAAGACATTATTCGCGAACAACCAAAATCGGCAGATCAAGTTGCCGCCGCGCCTTCTGACAAAACCTCAAAAAAACCAACGGCGTCCGCCAAAAGTGTGGGTAAGACAAAAGGCGGTAAACCTGAAGTTGCTGGAATCCCTATAAGTCATCCGGTAAGAATAATCGATACTGCAAGTGGCGGAACAAAATTCGATCTCGCAGAATTTTACGACAGCATTTCCGAATTTATTTTGCCGCATTTGGATGATCGCCCGGTTTCATTGCTGCGTGCACCTGACGGTATCGCCGGTGAGCAGTTCTTCCAGAAACACGCCGAAGGTAGGGGCATTCCGCATATTATCCACCTCGATCCCAAACTAGACCTCGACCACGATCCATTGATGGCAATTGATAGCGGTAAAGGTCTGGTGGGATGTGTGCAGATGAATACCATCGAACTCCATACATGGGGATCAACTACTAAAAATATCGAAGCTCCGGATCGATTTGTTTTGGATCTTGACCCTGATCCGGCATTGCCCTGGCGCAGTGTCGTGGAAGCAACGAAGCTTACCTTAGCCGTGTTGGACGAGTTAAAACTCACTGCCTTTTTGAAGACAACCGGTGGCAAGGGAATGCATATTATTGTTCCGCTTACCCCTGAAGCAGATTGGGAAACGGTGAAAGAATTTTCCAAAGCTATTTCAGAGTTTATGGCCCGGCAAATTCCCGAGCGTTTCGTTGCGAAGATGGGCCCTAAAAATCGGATTGGTAAAATCTTTATCGACTACCTTCGCAATTCACGCGGTGCCAGTACTGTATGCGCTTATTCGGTTCGGGCACGACCGGGATTGGCGGTATCAGTGCCCATTGCCCGCGAAGAACTGGATCAGATTAAGCGTCCAGATCAATGGAATATCAAAAATCTGCACAAGCGCCTTGACGATCCCAAATTAAAACCCTGGGGAAATTATTCGGGTGCTAGTTACAAAAAGAGCCAAAAAATTACGGCCAGTATGTGGAAAAAATTGGGGGTTAAGACTCCGCCAAAATAGATCATCAAGCATTTGACGAGGAAATTATGGAAGCAGGCAAACAGCATAAAGTTTTCACCTCCGACGGGTTTCCATTCGGTTATTTTCTGGATGGCCGGTTGTACGAGTATCGCACCAGTACTTGTATCGGTTATTTGAATGAGTCTGGTCAGCTGGTCGATGAGGACGAAATACTCGGACATATGGACGGGGATCAACTTCTTAGAACCGATGGCACGCTTTTGAATATTGAGCATTAGTTAAATGTAAATACTTAAATCGATAAGTAGTTAGTTTCTTTTTAGCTGCAACTGACTGCTTGAAGTGGTGATGCTTTATGAAATTGGATAAATTCAATCTTGAACGTTTTTTGGATGCACAGGAACATTCCTATGGCACTGCGTTAATTGAGCTTCGCGCGGGAAAGAAACGCTCACACTGGATTTGGTACATTTTTCCGCAGCTGAGAGGTTTAGGGGTTAGTCCCACATCCCATACTTACAGTTTGGCCAGCCTAAAGGAAGCACACGCATATTTAGACCATCCGGTTTTAGGGCTGCGACTCAAGGAAGCCATTAAGCTAATGTTGGATCAGAAAAATTCGAACGCTAATGATGTACTTGGAGAGCTGGATGCCCTCAAATTTAAATCATGCCTTACCTTGTTCTCACTAGCAGCACCTTCCGAGAGAATTTTCAGTGACGCATTAGAAAGGTTTTTCAATGGAGAACGCGATCTGCAAACGCTTAAGCTACTGAAAATCACTCAACAAAATTAAAATTTAAAACAAATCTCACCAGTGTTTCCACCTGAGATGATTTCTCACTGTCCACGTTAAATGTTTGTATTTCCATAATAAAACCAACTTTATTGAATTCCCGGCGTCGTAACTAAGTAACCGTGTTTTCTATAAGGAGGCAAAGATGCCTAATTCAGCCAAAAAAGTAGTTCAACTTAATCCTCAAACTAAAGCGTTAGATGCCACTCGACTTCTAAAAGCTGATCATAAACATGTGAGCGACTTGTTTGAGCAATTCGAATCGTCTCGTTCTACATCCAAGAAGCAATCGCTGGTACTTGAAATTTGCCAAGAGCTGACTGTACATGCGCAAATTGAAGAGGAAATTTTTTATCCTGCCGTTCAGAAGGTATTAAAGGATAAAACCCTGGTTCCTGAAGCGCGTGTCGAGCATGAAACATTAAAATATTTGATTGCAAAAATTTCAGAGACTGCGCCAGGAAGTGAAGAATATGACGCTAGCGTCATTGTGCTTTCCGAATATGTGAAGCACCACGTCAAAGAAGAGCAAAATGAAATTTTCCATAAAGTCAAAGAATCCAAATTGGATTTAGTCGAATTAGGGACTCAGCTTGCTGCCCGCAAAGAAGAATTACTTGCTGCTGCTATTTAATTAGGTCCTATCTACGTCAAGTTGGGTGAGCCAAACTTGACGTAGATTTTTGCCTTAAATTTCTTTTAGGCAATAAATCTTACTTCAAAATACAGTGGAATTTTCTTGATAAGCGTCTTCCAGAATTCCGTTCTTTCCTGCATAACGTGCTCGGCCAATGAGAAGGTTTCGAACACGTCCACCGTCGTATTGGGAGCTTCTACTAACTCGTAATACGATGTAATTGAATTTTTATCAGGATCATATTTTTCAACAAGGAAAATTTTAAATAGATCGTTACTGGTCATTATTTTTTTCATAGATACCTCCTGTGCTTATTTTTATATTAGCGCGCAATCTGGAGATGTGCAGCGCTTGATGAGTATTTTCATAGTTTTACATTCGATTACATTAATCTTAAATTCGTTCAAATTGACGGTGATTTATGAGGTCAAAAATCAAGATAGTCTCATGGAGACAAAGTTGTTCGGTGGCATATCCTATTCAGTAGATATCCATCCAGGAACAGCACATGTCAGTGTCTATATTGGCCAGGGAGAACACGCCATTGTTGAGCAAGTTGAATGTCCGGACGTTTCACCTGATGATCATGAGGAACTGTTCCGTCAAGGCCACCAGTTCGCTCAGCGGTATATCCAAAATGAGGGTGAGTTGCAATTGGCTAAATTATTCGGTATTCCGTGAGACCCCTCTTAGGTAAACGTCTTTTGAAAAGCTGATGCTGATCGAGATAAATTGGCCTTGATGCCGGTCTGGGAATGGATAGAAATCGCAATAATTTATTCGTCGCTCTTTTATTTGGACTTCTTGTGCATCGATTAGAGGAATGAATTATTAGCAAATTGATTTGTCTGTCAAAAAATGAAATGCGCATTGGCAGATGCTGCTGTTTCGTTCAAATAATCGGGCACGGAGGGTAATTCACAACATATGAAGACCTATCTCGAACAATCCGCTTCAAAAAAATTTCGATTTCTCCTCTCCACTGTGGTGCTTGCGGCCCCATTTGCAAAGGCAATCTCAAATATAGAAAACGAGCGACCAAATCCACCCGAACAGGGATGGTCGGGTTCAGTTAAAGTTGGGCTAAATGGAAAGACGGGCAACCAGGAGGAACGATCTCACGAAGGCGCCGCCAAAATCATTTATCGATTAAATGACGACATTTTCATGGTTGTTGCCGAGAGGGATTATGGTTCGACGCGGGGAGTTAAAACGACCGATAAAGATTTTTTGCACGGACGTTGGATTCATTTAATCAATTATGATTGGGCGGTGGAAGGTTTCGGGCAGTGGGAGACGGATGAGTTTGATAATTTGACCTCTCGCGTTTTAGCCGGCGGAGGCGGGCGTTATTCCGTAGCGCAGAAGCGCGATGTTTATTCTTTTGCGCTTGGCTTGGGTGCGTTTCATGAAACAGAAAAACAAAATTTGGTTTCTTATCAGGAAACCAATGAACTGTGGCGAATGAATAGTTACTACACGTACAACTACCAAATTAACGACAATGTTAAGCTCGCCAATACAGCCTATTATCAACCAAGCTTAAGCAACTTTAATGATTTTCGTGTACTGTTTGATGCGGGAGTCTCGGTAAAAATTTCGACTCGCTTGCAATTACAAGTTAATTATCGACTCACGCACGATAGTGAGCCTGCGCAAAATCTCTTGGTGTCGCCTCCGATAGATAATCACAAAACGAATACTGAGTACGCAACCTCACTGGTGTATAACTTTTAATTTTTAATAAAAAAAGGAGCGTGCCGTTTGGCGCGCTTTTGTTGATAGGCATCTCGCTTGTGTGTTTTCCTCACTATAAAAAACGATCAAGGCGAAATAGTAGAACTCTTTACTGATCGTGAAGTGAACTCTCATTCCTTAGCTACGTCACACTGAAGTGAATTTATTCCGCAACGCACACCTCACTAAAGGAGCGAACATGGAAACGAAAAAATCGGTGTCAATTTGGGCCGCGACCGCAGAGTCGCCAACTCATCCTCCGCTGGATGTAGATGTCCACGCTGATGTCTGCGTTATCGGCGCGGGTATTGCTGGGCTCACTGTAGCGTATCTACTTAACCGCGAAGGTAAGAATGTTGTGCTGATCGACGCACACGACGTGGGCGCTGGCGAAACCGGAAGCACAACCGCGCACTTTTTTCCGCCGGACGAATGGTACGACACACTTATCAATTCTTTTGGTACAGAGCAGGCGCAATTGGTAGCCAGAGGCTTTGCCGAAGCAATCAACCTGGTCGAACGCATCGTCGCGAATGAAAATATTGACTGCGAATTTATTCGACTGGATGGCTACCTCTATGCCGCTAAAGAACATGGTTCCAATGAGATCGACAAGGAACTGGCCGCAGCCATCGATGCCGGGGCCGAAGTGCAGCGCCTTGACCGCGTTCCGGGACTTCCTTTCGACACCGGTCCTTGCGTGCGCTTTGCCAACCAGGCCCAGTTCCATCCGTTAAAGTACCTGAACGGACTGGCGCAAGCTTTTGAACGCAATGGCGGTCGCATTTTCGGACGGACACGAGCGGTCGATTTAAGGCGGAACGGTAATCTTCACAAAGTACACACAGAGCGCGGCGTCATCTCCGCTGATGCAGTGGTAG
The DNA here is from genome assembly GCA_035490715.1 of Cellvibrio sp. Lineage (GTDB taxonomy): Bacteria > Pseudomonadota > Gammaproteobacteria > Pseudomonadales > Cellvibrionaceae > Cellvibrio. The sequence goes on along the minus strand of DATJLF010000004.1, from coordinate 92,829 downwards.
TGGCGACTAATACACCGTTCAACGACCGTGTTGTCATGCACACCAAGCAGTCGGGCTATCAAAGTTACGTGATAGGTATACGCGTGCCCAAAGGCGCGGTTCCCCCGTTGCTGTTATGGGATACAGGCGATCCTTATTATTACCTGCGACTCGACTCGCCTGATGGTGAAATCCTGGTGGTAGGCGGGAGGGATCACAAGGTAGGTCAGGATGAGCATCCTGAGCATCGCTACGCCGAACTTGAATCCTGGGTGCGCGAGCGTTTCCCCATGGCCGCTGAGGTGACATATCGCTGGTCGGGCATGGTGATGGAACCTGCTGATGGTTTGCCCTACCTGGGGCGCAATCCGATGGATAGCGACAATGTTTACGTGATCACCGGCGATTCGGGCAACGGCATGACCCACTGCACGCTGGGTGCGGTTATCGTCAACGACTTGATTCACGGCCGCGACAACCCATACGTCCGCCTCTTCGATCCTGCCCGAAAACCGTGGCATGAACTGGGCGAGTTTGTTACTGAAAACGCCAACACGCTGAGCCAGTATGGCGATTGGTTAAAGGGGGGAGATGTCAAATCTGTCGATGATATTCCGCCGGGCGAAGGCGCAATCGTGCAGTCTGGTGTGAGCAAAGTTGCAGCGTACCGTGATCCAGACGGCCAGCTTCATTGCGTCTCGGCTGTGTGCACCCACCTTGGCTGTGTTGTCAGTTTTAATTCGGCAGAGAAGTCGTGGGATTGTCCTTGTCATGCGTCCCGTTTCGGTATTGATGGCGAAGTCTTACACGGTCCGGCCAAGACACCTCTTGCCAAGCACTGAGTACGAAAGGTAATTGCCGCTTCTGGTAAAACCCTTTCTCTGCAAGCTGAATTATTTGATTAGACTTTGAAGCAGAGGTTTATCTTTTATTGGCAGTCGCAACGGCTGATAAAGCGGTGCGGTAAGAGGCGAGCTAAGTCTTGGATGTAAAGAAGCGGAGCATCGCTCCGCTATATGGGTGATTACATCACTTACTTAATATAAAGATTAGGCGGCCTTTGCAGCCACAAATGCGCGGGATACTCCATCCAATTCTTTTTCTATCCAAGCCGCTCTTCTTTCAGAAGAAAGTAATAAAGTCTCACACGTTTTTTTTACGTCCTCTTCTGCAATAGCGTCTGCAGCGGCGACTAATATTTTGTATGAGCCAACCGCCATTTGCGTGAAAGTATGTAAGGCCAGGATTCCTTTTACCGGTTCATCCTCCACTAACAATCCAGACATGTTTTGCTCAAATGCTATGAATTTAGCGAGCGAATCCTTGATGACCGATGGTGAGGTACCTAAAATTTTTATAAGCCCAGACAACAATGCCTGATTCGCATTAATGAAAGTTATTTCCTCTTTCAACTTCAGCGACAATTCAGGGTAATCTTTCAGTCTTTCGGACTGTCCAACAAAAAGTTTCTCCGCCTGTTGCTCCATTGCATGAGCGTCGCGAAGCCAATCACAAATGTGTTCGTTTTGCATTTTCTTGCTCCAAATGTAAGTACGGTATTTTATTCTTAGCAATATCGATACCATCGTGAATTCTTGTCAGCAAGTGACATTAGGAAAAGACGGATGACATTATTACGAAATTCTGTACGAATACCGAAAGGAGAATTGAAACTTTTACATCCAATCTGATTTTGAAGCTATAAAACAATGTTTCGTTCGGACCTACTCGTGACTGATTTATTTTTATGCGTCAAAAATTTTCGCATATAGTTTTTAACGTTTCTGGAATGCAACAATGCCAGGAATTCGCGGTCATCAACAATAGTCTCACAATTAATCAATCGTCCCACGGCAATCAATTCAAGGAGCTGGTTGATATGAACACTCTCGTAAATTCTGATCGTTTTAAAACACTGGCAAGAATGGGCTACGCTGCGCGTGGTGCGGTATATCTGGTTATTGGTGGTTTGGCAGTGCTTGCGGCAGTCGGTGAGGGCGGCGAAACGACAGATAGTAAAGGGGCTGTGGTTGAAATTATGCGACAACCCTTCGGCACTTTTTTATTAATTGTATTGGTGATTGGCTTACTTGGTTTTTTTATCTGGCGACTTATTCAAGGTATTAAAGATACCGATGGCCATGGCACATCTGCAAAGGGTTTTGCGGTGCGTAGCGGTTTAATTGCGAGTGCGATTAGCCACGGGGTGTTGGCCGGATGGACCATAAAAGTATTGTTAGGTGATGAAAAAAGAACTCAGCAGGGAGAACAATTCCTGACAACAGATTTTGGGCAAATCATTATTGGTGTTACAGGGGTTGCCTTTGTAATTGCGGGGTTGGCACATATTTATAAGGGATGGACGGCGAGCTTTGAAAAATACATGCGCATCCCGCATGATAAAAATGTTTGGGCGAGACCAGTGTGTCGTTTTGGTTTGATTTCACGCGGAGTGGTTTGGTGTATCGTTGCCTGGTTCTTTATAAAGGCAGCACTATCGGCAAAGAGCGGTGAAGTCAAAGGAATTATCGAGGCCCTCGATTTGTTACGTGAAAGCCCCCAAGGTGTATGGTTATTTGGTATTGCTGCTGCAGGTTTATTTTCATTCGGTATTTACAGTACTATCGAAGCAATTTATCGTCACATCAATGTTGACGTTGAACTGAGTCCAGGTTTTGCAGCTATCCGTAAATCGAATGAATAGTATTGCAGAGGTATTTATGGAGACTGTTCTTTGTTCAAATCATCTTTTCCAAATAAATTTGGTTCAGGTATACGATGTATCTGAAGACGCAGTATTGTCTTTTTTTGAAGTGGTAAAAAAACCGGATATATCGTTAGGATTATTTAATACCTACGAAATGGCAGAGATCGCTGCGTTTTCGATATTGAAGAACGCTTAGCGGCATTCTTAGTCATTTATTTTTTAAGTTTAATGTTTTGGTTTTAGAGTGATCGCGCCCCGCACCGGCAGTGCTTTATAAACGAACCCCAATAAGCCGCCGCTGTTTTTTTCCCTAGAAATATTGCTGCGCGATATTTTTTAATGAACATAAAATTTTTTGGAACTAACCTTCATTTGCTGTGGACATAACTATGTGCCTGGCACATTTGTTCAATTAACTGAGGGTATCGATATGAGCCAACATCCTGAACATAGAAGCGAAAAGACATCTGGAAAATCCAAATCAAGCAAAGGTGGAAACTCCACCAGTTCGAGCGGTGGTCACGGCAATGCTCGTGAATCTGGAAAAAAAGGTGGTAGTACCACCCATGGCAGAAATTAACCCTTGAAAAACCACTTGTTGACAGGCAAGTGGTTTTTTATGTCTTGGCCTTCAAAATTTCCCAATCAACGCTAAATCTTTCAAGTCGTTAGGTTCGATGTGTCGCATCAAATAACAACACATGTAATATTCTCCCTGTCCATCCCGCCAAAAAGTTCTATCTGTTGAGGTTGACTTAAACAGCCGGTCGCTGGATTATGCTGTATTCATATACAGCCTAATAAATAAGACGCCACTCGAATCCTCTTCCAATATATCGGTGGGCAACTGCTACTCCGTGACGATATGTGGATGGGGACATTCCCAACGCTTCACTGCTCGCGTAGCGGTGCCCAAATGATGATTTGGATAGTGCGCTACTGAATGAAGGTTGGCCTTTTATCAGGTTTTAGTTGAAGTGTGTCAGGCGTAGAATACAACGTCTTGCGCTCAAGTCGCGGGACTTTCATTAGTGCAGATCGAGGCGATGCTGAAATATTTTCCAATACCGTGCGCAATTGTTGATATTGAAACTACCGGAGGTAATGTGACCTATGATCGCATTACCGAAATCGGCATTATCGAAGTCACTGAAACCGGCGTGAAGGAGTGGTCAACGCTGATTAATCCGCGGGCTTATATTCCTGAAGGGATTCAATCGTTAACCGGCATTACCAATGACATGGTGGCAACAGCGCCATACTTTGAGCAAGTAGCGAAAGAAATATTATTGCGACTTCAAGGCAAGCTGTTTATTGCACACAACGTTCGTTTCGACTATGGATTCATTCGTAATGAATTTGCACGGCTGGCATATGCATTTAAATCGAAATTAATGTGTACGGTAAAGCTGTCACGTTATCTTTATGCAGATAGGGAAGGGCACAGTCTTGAGAAAATTATTGCCCGGCACCAAATCTACGTAACTCATCGTCACCGCGCACTCGACGATGCGAAAGCGACTTATAAATTCATGGCAATTGCAGAGGAAGAAAAAGGGGAGGAATTGGTTAAGGCCGCTATACAGCATCAGTATCGCAAGGAAAGCATGCCTGCCAACTTTGATTCCGGTTTGATTGATGAACTACCGAATTCGCCCGGCGTTTATTACTTTTGGGGTGAAAACAAAGAGCTCCTATACATCGGAAAAAGCATCAATATTCGCAAACGTGTTCTTTCCCATTTCACCGCTGACCATAAATCCTCACGCGAAATGAAAATATGCCAGCAAACACGGAATATTACGTTTGATAAAACAGCGGGTGAATTATCAGCACTGATACTTGAATCCAGGAAAGTGAAACAGCTCCAACCCATATACAACCGCAAGCTACGTCGAGTCAGCACTTTTCATAGTATTCGTTTGGAAGAACAATCCGATGGACTACTAACGCCGCAAATATTTTCTATTGCAGACATGCCATTAGCCAAAGAAAAACTTTACGGCTTATTTCCTTCCAACAAAAAGGCTAAACAAACGATTCAGTCGATCTGCGACGAACATAATCTCTGCTATCGGGTTTGCGGTTTGGAAAAATCGAATAGCCGCGCATGCTCCAGCCATCAGGTTCGAAAGTGTAAGGGCTACTGCGTTGGGAAGCAGCTGGCAATTCAACACAACGTCAAATTGTTAGAGGCTCTGGGTGCGTTAGCGTTAAAAACCTGGCCATACGGCGGGCCAGTTTCAATACTTGAAAAAAATACTGCAGGTCAGCAAAGCTATTTGTTGGTAGATAACTGGTGCATTCTCGGTACGGCCGACTCCCTGGATGAAATTCCAGAAATACTCAATCGTTCAACCGTTCCTCAACTTGACAGGGACACTTACCGTTATCTCGTGGCAACGATTTTTTCCAAAAATCAATCGCTCATCATCGAACCACTCTGACAACCTATTAAAAGAAACCGACATGGCTTTCAGCCTCATGTCGTAACAGGTTTGGAAAATTTGTTACCGACAGTAATCACTTCCCCGAAACGTAATCTGCTGTAATTGACGCCAATCGAAACGCGTGATATCAGTCCGCTATGTGCAAAGCGAGCATTCGGCCATATGATGAGTGGTGGTAACTAATTGAGATTACTTGTGCCGTATAACTCCATAGTTAATTCGGGCTAATAGTTAAGCCTTTGAATTACCACGAACTTAATTATTATTACTCCATCTGCTTCTTGGAGTTATACGGTATTACGCCAAATTAGTTTGAATAAATTTTGGCGGGTTATATAGTTGGTGCAATTTAATAAACTGTTATAGGTGCTCGTTCGTTTTAATCGAGCAAGTAGGAAGGTTTTCGCAAGCAGTTACTTTTTGGCTTGGTGCTAACTTTCAGAGTCAGCAACGTTGTTCCTTGTGCTAGTAAGAAAGCCTTCAAAGTTTAAAAGGTTGTCGCGCGGTAGGGCGGCGGGAATTGTCTGCTTGGTAGGTGAAATTGGAATTCTAGTCTGTAGCTTCTTTCCCGTTGCCATTAAGCCAAATCGCTGTGAAAATCAGCTTTGGTAATTTTGACCCGCATTTTTTTGGTTCTGAAAGTGCGCAAGGTTTGGTTTAATAAACGCGCCTATAACAAGGCGTAGCAACCCGCTGCTTCGCAGCTGGACAGTTTGTAAGTCGCAGTTTTGTGGTTTTGCTGCGCAAAAGTAACCCACAAAACTGCAACTTACAAACTGCCGTTGTACGCGGCGTTAGGTGCAATACACGATGATCCACCTCAGTACATTTGAAAAAATGTTTCAGGCCGCGAAGCTCTGTCGGCTGCAAGGATTGGATATACCCATGTTGGTTCTTATCTATTCATCCATTGATACTCTTGCATGGGCGGTCTTTGGCGCTTCAACTAAAAACGTAGGTGAGCGTTTTGTTAAATTTTGTGACGAATATTTATTGACGGTTGAAAATTTAAAATGCACGTCGCTGGAGTTATATTCTGCTCGCTGCTCAATAGTTCATAATTTAGGTTGGGAGTCCAATCTTAGTACCTCTGGAAAAGCGCGTTCCATATTTTATTCTTTTGGAACAGATAATCCGTCTTTAGCTCAGGAAGCCTACGACAAAAGCTATCCGGGAAAATTTGTTGCAGTTCGTGCCGATGACCTTCTTAATGCAGTTGAGTCGAGCGTGGCGCGCTTACTATCGGAGGCTCAGGTAAATCCTATATTGCGACAGCGGCTAAATGAAGCTGCTGGGAAGCAATATATGTCTCTCGAATCAAAATCTAGTGATGAGCTTTTCGCTAAGGTTATTGCCAATAAAGGTGTCACCTAACAAGGCAATCAAACGGATGGTTTTTAAGTTGCACTTTTGCCATTCCGCTTCGCTACATTTTATGGCAAAAGTGCAACTTAAAAACCACCGTTTATCGCAACGTTATATTAAAAGAGCAGTGATTGTTCTGTTAATTGGTAAAAAGCATGATTGAATGGCTAATCAGCACAGTAGAAGAATTCTTTGACGGTGCCAACCAAGCGCTAACCGCTGCTTTTAAGCTGGCTATAATAGGCTTTATGCTATTTCTGGCATGGAAGTACATACAAGTTTTAATTAAATATACAATAAAAACTATCAGAATTAGCTTGGCTGTTATTTCATTTCCTTTGGCTTTTTCATTAATTCCCATTGTGCATCAATATTTCTTTAAAGAGTATGTTCACTTTAATGTCACATTTATTATTGGTGTATTTATTGCGTCTTGTATACCGTTTTTAATTGCGGGATCCTTTGACAAAAAAAGTAATATTAAAGCTGAAGAATAATATAACAAGTCGCTCAAGCATCGCACACTGCGTGTGCTGGACAGTTTTTAAGTCCCGGTTTTAGGGTTTTGCTGCGCAAAAGTATTCCACAAAATCACAACTTACAAACTGCCGTTGAACTTGGCGTTATGCAAATACATGAATTAATATAGGATTAAATTCAATGGATAGAAAATTATATAAAGTCCCATTTCAAGAAAATTCGGTTCCAGATTGGCAATGCCCTACTTGTCAAAAGGGGTTTCTATTAATTGTTGATAAGACATTCGTTAGTAGAGAACTGGCATTGTCCAAAAGAGGGAAAGACCATCCTGAGTGGGACCCTGATTGGATACAATATACATACTCTTGCATGCTTGAATGCTCAAATGAAAAATGTAAAGAAGTTGTGGCAAATATAGGCTCCGGTCGTGTTGACTGGGATGTTGAGCTGGATGAAGAGGGAATTCCCGAGCAAGTATATTCTGACTACTTCAAACCATTATATTTTTACCCGCATCTAATGTTAATTAAAATTCCAGCTAATACGCCAGAAGAAGTAAAATCATCTTTAGAAAAATCGTTTAATTTATTTTTTGCAAGTCCTGCATCAGCAGCGAATAATGTAAGAATAGCTGTGGAAGAGTTACTTACGTCCTTAGGTGTTAAGCGTTACTTAACTATCAAAGGTAAGCGTAGGTTTATAACTCTTCATGAACGAATTAGCTTGCTCCCAGTTAAATACAATGAATTGAAAGATCTGTTTCTTGCGGTGAAATGGCTTGGCAATGCAGGAAGTCATTCGGGCGAAACATTGTCTGTGGATGATGTCATGGACTCATACGAGATTATCGAGCACATTTTGGGCGAAATCTTTGAAGAAAAATCATCAAAAGTAAAAGCAATAGCAAAGAAAATAATCAAAGCTAAGGGGCCCAAGAAGAAAGCATAACAAGTCGTTGCAGCGTCACTCCGGCGCTTCGCGCCTACGTTGGACAGTTTTCAAGTCGCGGATTTGTGGTTTTGCTGCGCAAAAGTATTCCACAAAACCACAACTTAAAAACTGCCGCTGAACTCGGCGTTATAGGTGCTCGTTCGTTTTAATCGAGCAAGTAGAAAGGTTTTCGCAAGCAGCTACTTTTGAGCATCGCGGTAACTTTCAAAGTCAGTAGCGTCGTTCCTTGTGCTAATACGAAAGTCTTCAGGTTAACAAGGGCAAGGTTTACGGAAGTAAAGGTTTACTTGGTTGGTGAAATTGGAATTCTAGTCTTTTAGCTTCTTTCCCGTTGCCACTAAGCAAAATCGTTGTGAAAATCAGCTTTAGTAATTTTAATCGGGCGTGTTAGCTGTTTCTGCAAGAACCTATTTTTTGCATTCACAGAAACGCGCCTATAACAAGGCGTGCCAGGCTCGCCCACTGCGTGGGCAGAACGTATTGTAAGTTGCGCATTTGGCGAATCGCTGCGCGAAGGTTATAGCAATGCACAACTTACAATCCGCCCCTGCACTTAGCGTTAATTAATCAATATTGGAGAATGACATGTATAAAAAGTGTATCAAATGGAGCACTGTATCAATTATCGCTTTAAGCTCTACCATTGTTGCCGCAGGCAACTTAACAGAGGCTACGGTTGCATTTAAGTCAGGTAATTGGAAGGTATTGAGATCTACAGATCAAATGACTGATAAAACAAATTGTACTGGAATTTATAAAGAAGATTATGGCACGCAATTAGTAAGCGATTCATTATTTTTACCTGCGAGGGGTGGGGTTGAAGCAGTGACACTCCGCTTCGGTGATTCTCCAGCAGAGCCGCTTCGCTTAGCCTCTGATATGGAAAAGAAAGTTGGTTTTGTAATTGTTACGGGAACTGAATTTTCAAAATTAATTGCGAGCAACAAATTGCGCTATCAAATATCCACCTTGGTTAATGGCATTATTTCTGCCGAGATTGATTTAACTGGTGCCAAAGAGGCTTTGGCTAGTATTAATGCAGGTTGCCCAATCTCTGAGAAAGCTGAAGCACCTAAAAAACTTGAAAACTCATTGTGTAGTGAAAAATTAGTATCAAATATGAAAGCTCAAGGGTTAAAGGAAGCTCAAATACACTCTATCTGTAACAATAATTAACAAAGCATTGCACATGACGCATTGTAAGTAGCGAAACTTAATAGTAGGTACGCACATGAAAATAAATATGTTCCATTTATTCCTCTATAGCTTCACTATTTTAGCTTGTTCTAATGCCGCAGCTGAAATAAAGACTAAACAATTAGACAATGGCTGGTTGGCATTAACTGAACAAACAGACCCATTTAATAGTTCTGTCGTGAAAGTCATTCAAATCACCAAAGAAGGGTTTACGTTTGAGTGCGGTGAGTTGAACATGAGGGGCGAATCACATGGATATGAAAGTTTGAGCTTTGGTGCAGAATTAAAATATTTAATTGATGAAAATGCAGCAAAAAGCAAAACTGGAAAATATTCCACTTACCTTGGCGGTTCAGACATGCTTACGGATAGCAGGTACTACTCGTTCAAAATAAATGCAGAAGATATTAGTGCCATGAAAAATGCTTCAATCATGAAAGTTGCTGGAAAATTTGGGAGTTTAGGTTGGGAAACAAAAAGCATAAATTTAATAGGGTTTGCATCAGCATATAACATGATGTGTAGCAAATGATTATAAAATGAATTTATTTAACTTTAAGTCCAGAAATGGCTAATAAGGCGTTGCAGCACCGTTACGCTTCGCTCCACTCGACAGTTTGTAATCAGCGAATTTAGCGAATCGCTGCGCGAAGTTTTTTCGCAAATGCGCTGATTACAAACTGCGGCTGAACTTAACGTTATGTATAGAGCAGAGTATGGAAATAATTTATAGCTTAATAGAAGAAAATCCGCATTACTATGCATGGGCTTTTGGCTTAACAAATGTTCTATGGGGTGGATTTCTTTATTTTAATAAACAAAGTCACGAAAGAAAGCTAAAGCACTTAGAACAAGATATCAAATATGGCTTTGATCGTAGGTTGAAAATTTTTGATCTAAAAGCAACACAGTACATATGTCACCGATTTAGACATGCTCGGGAAAAAGAACCAAGTTGAAATTCCCGCGAAGATGAATCCAATTTTTCAGACATTTTTTCGAGAATATCTGGAAGCATCCGAATCAGGAAGTACCGAGCGAGAGCGTGAAGTTATTGTTTGGTTTAGTTCGGAAATTCAATCGTTAATGAATGAAGGGCTTCAAGATGTAATGAAATTAAAGTATGAATCAAATAGATTAAAGCTAATTGCAACTGAAGAGATGCTGGTGACATTCGATACTATCGAAAATTTAAACCAGAAGATATATGACATAACTAATGAATATATGAGCAATTTTGTTGATTGTGTAATAAATCAAAAAGAAGAGGAAACTGCACTATTTCAATCGAAAGTAGCGAGCTTAGGTTCGGAGCTTCAAAAATACTCACGCCGGCTATTATTTCAAATGAGAAGAGAAATTATTGAAATCTAATACATAACAAAGCAATTAAACGGATGGTTTTAAGTTGCACTTTTGCCATTCCGCTTCGCTCCATTTTATGGCAAAAGTGCAACTTAAAAACCACCTTTTATCGCGGCGTTAGGTTTCTATAGAGAGTATGGTCATTAATGTTTGAGAAAGATTACAGGCTGCTTGCTCAAGAAGGCCACCTAACAAGATCTAGTTTACTTGGCGGTATCAATTCGATACGCAATGCTAATATTGATGACTCTCGAAGAGGTCTCTTTTATTCTGGTCTTTTTGAATTATCAATTGGTATTGAAAGGCTAATGAAAATTGTTGTATTACTTGAATACAAAATTAATAACAATTTTCAAAGTCCAACCAATAACCAACTCAAAAATTTTGGGCATAATCTCCTTGATCTTTATGCTAAATGTGAAGATTTGGCGAGCGGTTATGAGTTAAATACCAAAGTTCAGCTAGATCCCTTACAAATGGAAATACTAACCTCATTATCAGCCTTTGCAAAAGGTTCGAGATATTACAATCTTGATGAATTGACCTCTAGTAATATAAATGTAGACCCAATAGCGAAATGGTTGTGTATTATTGAAGAGCATATTTCTGGGTTACGAAGTGATGTACTTGAAAAGCTACAAGCTAGGGCGCTGAAGTTTGGCTGCGTAGATAGTTGGCAACAAAATATTGATGGAGAGTGGATTTCTACGTGTGAGTTTCATTATCTTTTACAAGCAACCGAAAAGGCTAGTTATCACGTAGTTTGGTCTATTATCAGTCTTCTGTATCCATTCTATTTTTTATTAAAAGCTCAAACTTGTAAGTTGCATGCCATGCAAAATACTTCTTCACCAGATATTCCTTATATGTATGAATTTTTCCCATTTTTTCTTATAAAGAAAAAAATCGTTTTACGGAAAAAGCAATGGTTGCGGTAAAGCAACCTAACAAGCGCAGCAACACGCCGCTGCGCGGCTGAACAGTTTGTAAGTCGCGCTTATGTGGTTTTGCTTCGCAAAAGTATTCCACAACGCGCGCCTTACAAGCCGCCGTTGTGCTTAACGTTAGAAAATACTAGGAATGAGCAATGAGCCAAATTGAGAATTTACAAGAAAAAGCATTCGTAAGTTCGTTGCTGTTTGAATCTGTCGGAAAGGCATCAGCCATGATAGATACATTTTCCAATTGGCTACTTGGTGGCTTTGCCGCATCAATTGCTTTTTTAATCGGAAACTTTTCAACTATTTCGGGCAAGGTTCCAAATAGCTCTCTGAAATGCATTATCTATCTCTTTTTGGCTGTGCTAGTCGTGGGCGTTATTCAAAAATATTTAGCCACTATTGTCATGTCTGCAAGTGCTGGCGCTGCGGTAGGGCGTGAGCTTGGAACTAAGTACGCAGAGAACGGGGTCGAACTTGATGTAGATGTTGTGTTTGCAGAATCAGCAAGTGCCATTTTGCCTCCTATACGCTACTTCGTTCGTAATAGCTTCAAAAAAGCCTCCGCTGGTAACATTACCGCCGCTGCCCGCTCATTCACTATAATTGCGCAGGTTCAGGGGCTTCTTACTTTATTGCAGGCTGCAATTATATTTTATGCAGTTGCATTAATTGCCAACCACTTAGCTTTCTAACAAGGCACTGCACCAGACGAATTGTAAGTAGCGCTTATGCAATATCGCTGCGCTAATTTTATCGCACGCGCTACTTACAACTCGCAGGTGAGCGCAACGTTATGAGAGTAATTGAAAGGAGATAAAAATGAGTGATGCTGAGAATTATTACAGAGAGTTGAGCCTGCTTAGGCGTAAGGCTTGGGAAGCGAGCGAGGCAGTAGAAGAAAAGCTAAAAACATTTAATGGCGCTCCCCTTATTTCGGTTCCTGAAGATCTTCAGAATGAATACTTTTCTCTATGTGAAGCTGCGGATCATGCTTGGGGTGCGGAACATATCTTTTATCAAAGCAACAAGCATAGGGCTGGTCATAGGTAGTCCATAGTTGCATAGTTGGGGTGTCTACTTTTTTAGAGTAAGACTAGACTCACCGTGCCAGGAGGAAAAGTGGATATAAACAAGCTCATGAAATTGGTGAAAATTGAATCATTTCTTGAAGAAATAGAGGATAAGCTATCCCGATCTTTGAGTGCTGAAAAAATTTTAAATTATTTGTTAGAGCGAAATGTCAATATTGATAATATGGAGCAGGTTGCTGCCTCACTAAAAACAGAATTTTTGGATCAATTCCCGTTTGTTTATAAAAAAATAGTATGTGCTGAAACACTACTTCCTTCCGAAGTTCCTATTGAAATAAGTAAAAAGAAATATCGTGTAAAAGGTGAGGTATGGGTTGTACATAAGAACGACGTAGATCCTTTTCCATCATCACCTCACGCCCACAACTACGATCAAAACTTTGTAATGCATTTAGGGAACGGAAAAATTTATCGCAATAGAGAATATGTTACTACAGCTAAGAAAAAGCAATTTTTAGCGCTGCGTGAACAAATAGATAATGTTACATTGCCGCCGCTGGAGATTTATTCATCACAAAGCAATCAAACGGATGGCTTTTAAGTTGCATTTTTGCCATTCCGCTTCGCTCCATTTTATGGCAAAAGTGCAACTTAAAAACCACCGTTTATCGCGGCGTTAGGCAGTATTAAGGGGGGGCAATTTATGAGTGAAGATGTTGCGCGCAAAATAATTATGCTTGGAAAATTACTAAAATCATTCTCCGAAGTAAGTAAAGTTAAAATCAACCTGTTCCTGATTTTGGCTTTTTCTTTGCATGTGCTCTTATCATTTATTGTTAAAGATTTTGCTTGGCTTGCGTCATTTGGCGCACTGCTAGGTGTTATTGCAATATTGCTAATCGCATCGCAGTCTTTTCTTGCCGACTACGAAACGGAAATATACCATCTTCACTTAGAGAAAACGCCAAATGAAATGGTTGTTGGAGGTTTTAATTTTGGTTCTCATGTTAAAGACGAATCAAAAATAAAAGAAATACTTGAGAAGAGAAAAATAGAGTTTTCAAAAAAATATAAAAATGTAATTTATTATTTGGTGCTTACTATAATCGGCACGTTAATATGGGCTTATGCCGGGTTCTTAAATAAATTGTTTTTTGTTTGAATCAGGCGCATGCCTAACAAGCGACTGTGGTAAAAAATCAATACCTGCAACGCAAATTTAGCTAGCTTGCCACTCACAATTATCCCGCACCATTGCATTCAAAATGGTAATCATTTTTCGCATGCAGGCGGTAAGTGCAACTTTTTTGTGTTTACCCTGCTCGACGAGCTTCTTGTAAAATTTCTTCATCACTGGGTTGCACTGAATCGCGCTCAACATGGCCATGTACAGCACTGTGCGAATCGGTGCACGACCGCCTTTGATTCGGCGTCACCCCTTCATGATGCCGCTGTCGCGATTGAACGGCGCGAGATCGCAGAGCGCAGCAATTTTGCGCGGCGATAGCTGGCCTAACTCAGGCAATTCGCCCAATAAAGTAAAAGCAACTCCATCTCCCACACCAGGCACTGAGTTTAAAATCTCATAAGTATGCTGCCATTCAGTGACTTCACTAACTGCTTTGGTAAGCAATTTATTGATTCCTTCAATTTCTTTATCGAGCACTTTAATCAGGCGTTTATGAGTTGCAGCAAGAATCGCTGGGGTTTTGTGCTGACGATTTATTCCTGAGTGCGCATCTCATTCAGTTGGCGTTTGCGCGATAATAAATCCCTGATATAGCGGACTTTTTTACTATTTAATGGCCTGACTTCCGGTTTCATTATTGCACCAAATTGTGCAATTAAGCGCGAATCCATTTTGTCTGTTTTGGCAATAATTCCCTGCGCTTTGGCAAACTGGCGTACCTGTGTTGGTTGCAGGATGATGAGCGGTAATTCTTTTTCAGCACAGGTTTCCACCAAGCTGCGCTCGTAACCACCGGTTGCTTCAACCAGAATACGCGTCAGATTGTAGCGCGATAGCTTTTTCGTTAACTCCCGAACTCCTTCAGTAGTATTCGGATATTGCAAATAAATATCGAGGTCAAAAATGCAGACATCCAGCATGCTTTTTCCGATATCGATTCCCACGTTTCTGTCATTGCGATCAATGTGTGCGGCGGCAGTTGTTTTCATAACTCACCCTTGCTACATTCGGGTGGGGCCGCCTAGGCTTGAGCCTCGCGGCATTTGCTCTTTCGACTGTTCGAGTTAAATGTTGGTCAGTAAGGCGCCCTGGCTTGTTAACGGGATAACTCGTGTGTCCCGGGCGTTCATCGGGCTACCTTGCTGAATACCTGTTGGCGCAGGTATGAGGCTCACCTTATCGCTTTATGAATTGAATGAAAACTGGCGAAATCGATCATACAAGGCAATCTTGCGGATGCCTACGGCACCGCAAATCTGAGCGTTAACTTAATGGAGTATCGAAGTGTCTAGTGAAAATAATGGCAAAAGAACTTTCGTGGTGAATCAAACACACATAGATCCATCCACAGACAAAGAAACTCAATTAGGCTTAGCTAAAATAGAATTAATTTATGCTGTAATTGGTCAGCTTCTTGGTTTTTGCTGCATTATTGGTAGTGTAAGCCTTTTTCTAAACGGTGTAGCAGGCTCTACTAGCTGGACTGCCAAAATATTTGGTGCAGAATCAACCATATCGGACGCTGCTCTAGGAGCTATATTATTTATAGTTGGCTTATTTTTTGTAATTGTAACCCGCTATAAATTCTCACACAAAAAGGCAAGTTAACAAGGCGCCCCAGCACCGCACACTTGGTGTGCTCGACAGTTTGTAAGTCGCTTTTTTGTGGTTTTGCTTCGTAAAAAGTTTCGACAAAAAAGCGACTTACAAACTGCGGCTGAGCTTAGCGTTATGTGTTCGCTACGTAAAGAAAGTGCCAAATATGGAATATGAAATTAGAACATTCATCGGAACAGCCCATGCAGGTGAGGGCAATGCCCAAAACTATCCTGTTGGGGAAAAGCATGCTTTTAATCTCTTTCTAAGGTAGCCAAGAGAGACTGAGGCAGACTTTGATTGTGCAGAAAAAATAATCTCGGAAAGCAGCTGGGTTTCAATTGAGCTAAGAAAAACAGGAATTCTGTCTAAAGAATTGACAGAGCGTGCTGAAGAGCCATTTGGTGCAATGTACCAAGCTGCATGTCAAAATGGGTCAGCACTCTTAATTTATTCAACACTTGAAAATTGAAAAGCACATAACAAACGACTGTGGTAAGAAAACGTTTTATTTGGCACCACAATCACCTTTTTTATTCTGCGAGTATCGTACCTCCAATGTCCGCAAATGGCCGATTACGGGTTTTTCATTGTAGGAATTTAAAGTAGCAATTAACGATTTAGGTGAGACGCGATATGTTCGTAAAAAAATCCAGCAACGCACTGGATAATAAAATCGATACTCTTTATCACTACCAATCCTTTAAGAAAGAGTATCTTGAGCAGCTTTTAAGAGATAGAACAATCTATTGTTCAAATCCTAGCTCATTCAACGATCCTTGGGATTGCAAACCTTGGTTCAACACTTCGTTATTGGATGACGAGACTGAGTGTCAACGGCATATGGATTTTATCAAAGAGCACGCAAACTTCGAGGATGAAATCCTCAATATGTTAGCTGGGAATCGAATTAAGTTAGAAGAAATGTTGAATAGACTTTCGATGGGTATGGCAAGGGACAATGATCGCTGCTTCCGAATTTACTGCCTAACGCCAGACCCGACGAACTCGCTTATGTGGTCTCACTATGCGAATAAGCATAGCGGAATATGTCTTGAATACGATACACATAATGCCGTGATTGGTTCTGCATGGAAAGTTGAATACAACGAACTGTTCCCGAATATAAAGTTATACGAAAAAACAGTCGATCCTCTGGTTCACTTGTTACACAAGTCAAATGTATGGAGTTACGAGCATGAGTATAGAGTCATCGCTCGAGAGCCCCAAGGGAAACCTAACTATGATGAAAGCCCATTATGTTGTAGAGAAGGCATTCTTAGTTTACCGGACGGAGCTTTAAAATCCATAATCATCGGATGCAACGCAAATTATGAAGAAATATTTGATTTAATTAAAAGTATAGATCCTGCAATAAAAGTTAAGAGAGCTATTCGATCATCAAATCAGTATTCATTAAAGTTGGATTGAAATTTATCTCATCTAATGTCCGCTAATCGCCGAAAGCC
Source organism: Cellvibrio sp. (assembly GCA_035490715.1). GTDB lineage: Bacteria > Pseudomonadota > Gammaproteobacteria > Pseudomonadales > Cellvibrionaceae > Cellvibrio. The sequence goes on along the minus strand of DATJLF010000004.1, from coordinate 76,109 downwards.
GCCTCCCAACTGCTCTATTCTCATCCAAATTTTCCACGTAAAAATTAATTGACCAGACAGAATTCGTTCGCATCAATCCCTGACGCAGGCGATAGCTTTATTTTGCTTGCGGCAATCGCGCAATTACTTTGAGTTCAACATCAAACCCGGCCAACCAGTTGACACCGATAGCCGTCCAGGTTGGATACGGCGCGTCACCGATGTTTTTTTCCCGCACCGCCATGAATGTTTCAAATTGTTTTGCGGGATCGGTGTGGAAGCTCGTCACATCCACCACATCCTGAAATGTGCAACCTGCGGCTTTCAAAACATTATTTAGATTATCAAATGCGAGTTGCACCTGACGCTCGAAATCCGGTTCAGGCGTGCCGTCAATCCGACTTCCGACCTGCCCGGAGATAAACAGTAAGTCGCCGGAGCGTATTGCGGCTGAATAACGATGTTGTTCATATAGCGCGTGCCGTTCTGTGGGAAAAATGGCCTGACGTTGATTCATTTTTTAATTCCTCGATGATAGAGGCTGACACCAGCCTTATGAGTTAAGCAAAAGTTGAGTTAACGAATCGATCCCAATAACATACGCAGCGTATGTCAATCATAAATACATACGCGTCGTATGTAAATAAGTAATGGTATGGTGATTTATGAAGCGAGCTGAGAAAGTTGAAGATACCCGCAGAAAGCTTATCCAGGCAGGGCGATTGGCCTTTGCAGAGAAGGGGTATGCTGCGGCCTCAATGGATGACATCACCGCGTCTGTAGGCCTCACTCGGGGAGCGCTCTATCACTGCTTCGGCGACAAAAAAGGGCTACTCCAGGCGGTGGTAGACCAAATAGACACGGAGATGGCATCGCGTGCCCACGCGTTAGCAGTTGAGTCGGAGACCGTATGGGACGGGTTGGTGGCCGAAGGAGTCGCTTACATCAAGATGGCACTCAACCCGGAAGTGCAACGAATAGTTTTGCTGGACGGTCCGGCGGTTCTTGGCGATCCATCCCGGTGGCCGAGTCAAAACAATTGTCTCCAGATGACTATTCGTACTCTCGACACATTGATCGCAGAAGGCACCGTAAAGCCGGTGAATGCCGAAGCAGCAGCGCGTTTGCTGAATGGGGCAGCATTGAATGCGGCATTGTGGATTGCCGCCAGCGATATGCCCGAGCATGTGGTTGACAATGCGATTGAAGCATTTTTATGGTTGGTTAGCGGCTTGAAAACAGCTAAGCCATAGGGAAGATCATGGGGAAAACAACGATCCCATTCCCTAACCTTCACAGAGCTGTATCATCGGCTTCTTATATTGTTCGCGAGCAACTCATGAATAAGGTCATCCCTAAGGAAATCATCACACAGGTATCACAAGCGCTTGAGGTGATTGAGCGCAATTTGGAATCTGCGTTGGTTGCTGTGCATCTGTACGGCTCTGCGCTTGATGGCGGATTGAAACCTTATAGCGATATTGATTTGCTGGTCACGGTGTCGGGCCCTCTTTGTGAAAAGTCTCGCCACATGTTGCTTAATGAATTACTCACTGTTTCCTGTCCGCCAGGGGACAGTAAGGTCTACCGCGCGTTGGAGGTCACTATCGTTGTGCTAAGCGAAGTAGTGCCATGGCATTATCCGCCAAAACGTGAGCTGCAATTTGGCGAGTGGTTGCGTAACGATATTCTCGCAGGTACCTATGAGCCCGCTGTTATTGATCCCGATCTAACAATTCTCATAACCAAAGTGAGGCAGCACGGGCTCGCATTGATGGGACCATCATCAGAAGATTTATTCGCTACGATTCCGGATGTCGATATGGTGCGCGCACTAACGGCGACTCTAGATCTGTGGCATTCGTCCGCAGATTGGGCTGGAGATGAACGGCATGTGTTGCTTACCTTGGCGCGTATTTGGTACAGCGCGGCAACTGGTGAAATCGCACCAAAGAGTGTCGCTGCTGATTGGGTGATGGAGTATTTGCCACTCAAATATCGGTCAGTACTGCAAGAGGCTAAACAAGCCTACCTTGGGGGTGAAGGCGACCTTATAGCTACTCGAGTTGATGACGTTGCGGAGTCTATTCTCTTTATGAAGCACCATATCCTTAAATTGCTTGATGACGGCACCCGTAAATGACTGGCAATGACGTTTTGGAATATGTGTGTGAACATTAATTGAATGGTTCGAAAATAATTCCCTTCAATCCGAAGGATTGGACGGCCTCCCTGAAACGGTCAGTGCAATAGGTTGCCATGGCAATTCCATCCGTTATCTCCAAGGGTTTAAATACGACTTCATCTTGAGAGCGGCTATGTACGTCAACCACAGTCAAACAATTGAATATTTGATAAATCTCATTGTCGATTTGAATCGGTAGAAATTCCCCATAGGGAGATAATAAGTCACCGAGTAGACGATAAGACCTGGGTGACAAGAGCAACGTAGCATCAATCCACGCCGCTATGTCGGGTATCAAATTCTCCTTCCCCTCAATAACGGAAAATCCAGTAACCATAGAAGGCCAGTAAGGGGCTAACGACATGTTGTTCCTGCTGAAATCATGGATAGCAATATCACTCATATCAGCTGGAAAGGCATCGATAAAATCGTCAATAAATAAATCCAGTTCCTGATAACGAAAACCGTCATTATCAATCTTGAAAATCTTCATATCATTTACAGCTCTTGATTCTGGCTTCTGGGGGCAGTTTATTCTGCTCGAGGAGTAATGCAATCATGCGTAATTCCTGCCGAACAAATGTTTCTGAAGATTGATTCCTCAATCGCATCGACACCCATTTTTCATAACCTTCGGTATGATATTGCTTATGTCCGAGGGCTTCGGGCATCGACCAATTGGGGGTATATTTGGAAGCGGATGGTAACCACACGCCGTTATCCGGATCATTGATTCGAATTCCAAAAAGATGAATCCTGGATCGTGCACGTGCTGAGTGAACCGTTCGACCTTTACCAGGAACAATATGGTGGGCGGTATGCTGAGGGCTTGGTTTTGGCATAGGTACCGCCCTCATAAACTCTTCCAGGATTTTCGTGGGATGGTGCTCTTCTGCAAGCAACCCGGTACGCCTGTCCGCTCCGTCGATTCTGGACTCCCCAACCTTGCGTACGGCATTACGACCACCTTCCCGGTACATCTCAAGCTTTGCACGCACATCAACTATGGTTTCCATCAACCTTCGCTCATTTTCTAAATGCTTCCTGATTGATGCCAATTCCTTTTTACGCGCTTCGCGAACATCCTTAGGCGCATTTTCTGCTCGATTCAGAGCGGAAAAATACTTCTTCGCCTTACGGTTGTACGTATCTATTGCCCGGTCCAAGGGACTCATTTCGTCATATCGGGCGGCCGCGCCTGCTCCATGTAAAAATTCCTGATTCATCGACACCATCCGTTAAAGATAAATTGGCAAGCAAGTCGTTCAGGTCATCAACGTAGCAGTCGAATCAAAGAAATTCTGCGAAATGTGCCGCGCATTAGAACGAAATCGCAAGGGAAGGCAGGCAGGTTATCCACCATCTCACTGATGGAATTACGCGATAGGCGACAATTAGCCCTTGTCTTACGCGTCAGAACCGGGATTCAGTTCTCAACAAAGTCTATTTGCCAAAGCAAATTATCTTATTGGAGGGCAGTGCTCACTGAAAATTACTGGACTTTTAAATCGTCCAAGTAGTCACTCCACGCTTGCATCATGTCTTTGCGCTGCGCTAAGTGTTTTGTCCTGTTGTAAGCCCTGCCATTATGGTCTCTCACTTGGTGAGCAAGTTGTTGCTCAATTATCTCAATAGGAAAGTTCAGCTGCTCGTCAAGTAACGTTCGAGCAGTTGCTCTAAATCCATGCACAGTCATTTCTTCATTCGCATAGCCCAATGAGCGCAGTGCAGTTCTGACACCATTGTCACTCAGCGGTCTGCTGGCTCCACGCGCACTCGGAAATACATACTTGCCTCTGCCAGTAAGCGGCCTGAGTTCTGAAAGGATCGTTAGTGCCTGTGTGCTTAATGGAATAATGTGTGGTTGTTTCAGTTTCATTTTCTCGGAAGGGAGTTCTATTTGTTTGTTATCCCAATTGACTTCGCTCCATTCCATGTGTCTTAGTTCGCCTGGGCGGCAAAAAAGTAAGGGGGACAGCTTGAGGGCCGCTTGGACGACTGGGGTGGCTCGGTACTCGTCAATAGCCATCAAAAGTTTCGCAAATTGTTTGGGATCGGTGATTGCTGCAAAATGGGTTTCTGTGGGAACAGAAAGCGCGCCTCGTAAATCCGCACTTGGATCGCGCTCCGCACGCGCACTGGCAATTGCGTATCGAAAAATTTGTCCTGCGTATTGATTAGCCCTGTGTGCTGTTTCAATCGCGCCTCTTTCTTCGACGCGTCTTAGGACTTGGAGTAACTCCGGCGGCTTTATTTCATGAATGGGACGATTACCCAAATAGGGAAAGAGGTCTTTTTCCAATAATCTGATCAGACGTTTGTCTCCACTATCAGATTTCTTTCCTCTTTTCAGTAGCCATTCTTTAGCGACTGCCTCGAAGCTGTTTTCATTTGCTCTTTCCAAGGCAATAGCATCGATCTTTTTCTGCTCCATTGGGTCGATTTTGTCTTTCAATAATGCCTTCGCTGCATCTCTTTTTTTGCGTGCATCAGCAAGCGTAGTTTCCGGATAAGCTCCAAAAGAAAGAGTTTTTTCCTTTCCTTGGTAACGGTACTTTAATCGCCACAACTTGGAACCGTTTGGAGTTATGTATAGATAAAGCGCTTTCTCATCACGGAGCTTATACGGTTTCTCCTCAGCTTTAGCCGCTTTAATTTTTGCGTCGCTTAAAGGCATGTTTACCCCTTAATAAGGGGGTATCAAATTGAGGTGATCCAAAATGCCCCCAATAATACCCCCAGTGTTTGCGGATTTTATAGGACATATTAGAACTTAATGAGACTTCTGCGCAATAAAAAACCCGCATGGTTAGCGGGTTTTGGGGTGTATCGGAATTTCTTGAAACTTGAAGTTGGTGGAGCCGGGGGGATTTGAACCCCCGTCCGCCAGCACTCCATCCTCGGCTCTACATGTTTAGATCCGTTTATTGATTTAACGCTGTATCAGCCCAACAGGCAGGACGATAAGCGCGATCCTGTAGAGTTTTAGCAGCGCCGCCCCAGGCATGCTTTGCTGCGATCCAGTTCTGTATGACGGGCTCTAGCGCGGTACTGGCACCTTGTCAGAGACCGTTAGCTGCATTAAGCAGCTAAAGCGTAAGAATCGTCGTTTGCGACTATTCAAGTACAGCTTTGGATTAACGTGATTGGCTGTCATCACGACATGCACCTCGGGTTTTGTTACCGGCGTCGAATCCAAATCGGCCCCAGTCGCTGGACGGTCTTTATCCGAGGGGATATTGAGAGTCCAAGCCAGCGAGTGGCGGCATTCTACCTCTATTACCAGCCGATGTCATACCGCTTTTCGCTGTAATCCTATATGGCGATTATTTGCCGGTTTACAAGCGAAGTGGATGTTTGGTTTTTATACGGATTGTTTATAAATAGGTAAACAAAATGGCATTCGGCAAATAAGATGTAGTTGAGTAAATAAATAGCTGGCGAAGTGCCAGCTTTTTCAAATTTCCGATGGGATCAATTAATCGCGATATGGCGTGATAGTTTGAATACTGCCATCAGCATTGTGCGTGAGTGGCGCCATCTTCACCGAACGCAAATGCGTTATGCCTTTGGATAATACTGAATCGTGATAGAACAAATACCATTGGCCTTGATATTCGGCAATTGAGTGGTGCGTCGTCCAGCCAATCACCGGTTCCAGAATACGGCCTTGATAAGTGAATGGGCCGTAAGGATTGTCGCCGGTGGCGTAACACAAAAAGTGGGTATTGCCGGTGGAGTAGGAGAAATAATATTTGCCGTTGTGTTTGTGCATCCATGATGCTTCAAAAAAACGACGGTCATGGTCGCCCGCAAGTATCGGTTGGCCATTTTCATCGAGGATTTTTATTTCGCGCGGTGTTTCGGCGAACTCTTTCATGTCATCCGTCAAGCGCGCCATGATAGGGCCGAGCGCGGGTTCGTTGTCAGCAGGCTCGCCACGATGTGCATCGTATTCGTTGTTGCGATAATTCTGTAATTGGCCGCCCCAGATGCCGCCAGCATAAAGATAATAATTGCCATCGTTATCTTCAAACACCGCAGGGTCGATGGAATAACTGCCTTTTATCGCTTCCGGCTCCGCTTTAAAGGGGCCGATGGGTGAATCGCTAACGGCTACACCAATCTGGAAAATATTATCAGCGCGTTTCGCGGGAAAATATAAATAATATTTGCCATTTTTATGTGCTGCATCCGGCGCCCACATTTGGCGTTGCGCCCAGGGAACATCTTTTACATGCAATGCAACACCGTTATCGACAGCAGGACTTTCTGGAGAATCGAGAGAGATTACGTGGTAATCCTCCATCCCGAAATGATCACCGTTGTCGTTAAACGGAATGCCGGCTTCAATATCGTGTGAGGGATAAATATAAATCTTGCCGTTAAATACATGCGCTGACGGATCAGCAGTGTAAATGTGCTCAACCAGTGGTTGGGAAATCGCGCGTGCTTTTAAATCGGCGATGATTTCCGGGGCTAAAGTCTCTTCAGCGGCCATAATTATTTCTCACTACTATCTGTAACAATGGATTAAAGAATTATTTGCCCACGGCTTTGCGGCGTTCGTTTAAATCGGCTTCGATTTGCACTTCCAACTTTTTGTTGATGGCGTAGAAGAACATACAACCCACGGCGATAAAGAAGGGCAGGGATGCAAATACGCTCACACCGGTTTTAATACCTTCAATGGTTTCGGGATTTTGTTGCGCCAAACCGGCTTGATAGCCGTAATGCGCGAGCAGGCCGGCGACCAGTGAACCGCCAATGGTCAATCCCAGTTTCAAACCGAGAATCATGGCCGAGAATACCATCGCCGTTGCGCGACGATTATTTTTCCATTCGGAATAATCGGCTACGTCGGCGATCATCGCCCACAATAACGGAATGGTTACACCGTAAAAAAAGCCATGCAGGATTTGCGAGACAAACACGATGCCGATGCTGTCGGCCGAATAAAATTTGAAGGCAAAGACGAATACGGTAGAAAGGAACAGCGCGATGGCAAATACATTGCGTTTGCCAAATTTATCCGCCAATTTTTTTGAAAAACCAATGCCGACAATCATCATGATAATGCCGGAGCCATTGAATAAACTGAACGTAGAGGTCGGTGCATCTTTTGGCCACTGGAATTCTGATAAACCAATGCTGGTGAGAACACTGTTAAGCCCGGCGATAAAACTGTTGAAGCCAATATCATGTAAAAATTGTGCGAGGTGTGCTTCGCTCAAATAGTTTTCAAAATAATAAATGTACATGCCGCCTTTCAATGCGAGAGTCACAAACACCAGAATCGTAACGGCGAGCATGACAATCCACGGCAGGTTTTTGACTAAATCGGAGAGATCCTGCGCGATGCTATTACGCGCTTCTACCACAGGCAAAATACGTTCTTTGGTCGTGATAAACGCGATCAAAAAGAAAATGGTTCCGGTGATGGAAAACAGCAACATAGTGTTGTGGAAGCCTACCGCTTTGTCGCCATCACCAAGGATCAGCACCAGTGGCAGCAGTAATACCTGGATAATAAATTGCGCAACCATCACTGCCACAAAACGATATGCCGACAAACTGTTGCGCTCGGCCATATTGCCGGTGAGCACCCCGCTCAACGCCGAGTAAGGTAGATTGTTCGCAGCGTAGATCACCAGGAGTGCGATATAAGTTGCGAAGGCATAAACCACTTTTCCATTTTCATCAAAATCCGGTGTGCTGAATGCGAGTAGCGCCACGGCGCCGAAGGGAATTGCAGTCCACAACAACCAAGGGCGGAATTTCCCCCAGCGAGTGTTAGTGCGGTCGGCGATAACACCCATGACCGGGGTAAAGAATGCACCGAATATACCGCCTGCTGCCATGATCATTGCTGCTTTGCCCGGCGATATGCCGTAGACGTCGGTATAAAAAAACGCGAGGAAAGTAACCAGTGTCTGGAAAATCAGGTTGGCTGCGAGATCGCCAAGGCTATAGCCAACTTTCTCTACAACAGAGAGTTTTTGCGTGGTTTGATTCATTGTTATGACTTCTTATCAATGTAATGGGGGTTGTACAGTCAGCATAGCAGTCCATGCTGATCAATCACCCTTATACCGCGGGAGGTTTAATACTCGTGTACAAGTCGGCACTAGGATCACCTAAAGCAATCTTATAGTCAAGGTGTATATAACCTGTGGGTGCCGTAAACACTGTAAGGGAAAGTTAATAATAAATGCGGGTGATGCTGGTAAAAACAGCAGGCGATCCGACGCTAAAGTTTTCTCACTTCACGCACCCAATAAAGGGTCGCACCAGCGACCGCGACGGGCGTTACAAAAATGTTAAGCACCGGAACCATACTGCCTAATAAAATAATTCCGCCATAGGAATAACTAGTCAATTGTTGCGAGTTCAAACGGCGACGCAATTCGCGGAAACTCAATTGATGGTTATCGGCAGGATAATCGGAGTATTGGATTGCCATACACCAGCAACTCCATAACGCCGCAATTAATGTACCTAATAAATTTGCGCCCGGTACAAAAAATAACGCAACAAAGATTATTAATACTAAAAAACCGCGGCTAATAAAGTACCAAAGTTTAACGGCCTCACGTTGCAATGTCCGCGGAATTAATTGGCTCCAGGGTTCGTCGGGTGGAGCTACGCCTGTTAATTGCGTTTCAATTTTTTCGGCCAATAATCCGAAAAATGGCGCCGCCAGGAAATTGGTGATGACATTAAAGCTGTAGCCGTACACGATGAGGAAAATAAAGGCAACAAGTGGCCAGAGTATCCACGTGAGCCAATCCAACCAGTCAGGCGACCATTCCAGAATTTGATTAAATGCATCGCCAAATGCATTGAATAGCGCTGCCGTGACTATGAAAAAAATCACTATATTCACCAGCAACGGAATAAGAATAAAACGGCGCATTCCCGGTTTTAATACAAGGCGCATACCTTCAAAAAAATAATCAATAGCTTTGCCGGGTGAGCCTTGCATTTAGGTGATCCTTTTAAATTTTTGAACCAGATTATCGATTAACGCAAAGATAAAGCCTGCGATTGCGCCGTATAAGTGGGACTCTACCGCCACAGCAGCCGGAATGAGTTGTTGCAAGTCAGTGGGGGTATAGCCGGGAAGATTTTCCTGTACCAGTTTTCCGGCCACCAGTAATAATCCCGCTATCTGCACCCATTTGCTGTATGCGCGTGTTTGTAGAAGCCCTGCAATTATCAACCCGTGGATTACACCGGAAAAACCGGCATAGGGTTGGTAATGGGGATCAAATACATAAATTCCCAAGCCAACTGCAACACCGCAAAAAATGATTAATGAAAGATATTTTTTTAGGGAGGTATCGTTCAGAAGCGCTAATGTGCAAAGTATGAGTGCAGCAACATTCATCAACGTATGTGCCCAGCCAAAATGCACAAAATTGGCAGTTAGCAAGCGCCAGTACTGGCCCTCTCTGATGAATGTTGGTTCAAGGCTAAAGGTATGAAATAGGAAAGAACCTAACGCCGTGAGAAGTAACATGGCTAGGCTCATTGCGATGCTGAAGTAGGTGGTTACATGGATGCTTTTTAGATTCATGTACTTCCGCAAATAATTTGCTAACGATTTATTACGATGTCATTGTTGCGATAAATTAAAGGGCCGCAAAAGAGGCCCTTTTTAATTTATTTAGCACCAGCTGCTTCCAGTGCGATCACATATTCTTCACCGTTGCGATGGGCTTTTACGACCTGCAAGAATGTTTTGCCTTCCGGGCCTACTGCATTGATATCTTTGCCCGCTTCGACAAAGAACTTCACAAAGGTAGCAAAATTTCCGCCTAGCATACCGCGATAGGCTTTTTCGAGCAGATGAAAGTCTGCGTTTACACCAGCGGGTGCCGGAAAATTTAAAAAGGTTTTGATGCGTTCATCGTCGAAAGTCTCGCCGAGAACTTTTTCTTTGTCTTTACGTAAGCTCATTTTAAAAATCTCTTAACCATTCAATTTTTTAATCAATAACTCATTCAACGCCTGCGGATTTGCCTGACCTTTGGATGCTTTCATTGCCTGCCCCACAAAGAAGCCGAGCATTTTTGCACGCTTGTCTTCAGCGGCTGCGCGATAACCTTCAACCTGTGCAGCGTTAGCGGCAATGATGTCATCGATAATTTTTTCCAGCGCGCCAGTATCAGAAACCTGTTTCAAACCTTTGGTTTCGATAATGGTGTCTGCATCACCTTCACCGTTGGCAATCGCTTCAAATACTTGCTTGGCGATTTTGCTGGAGAGTGTGCCGTCTTTAATACGAACCACTAAACCGGCGAGTAATTCTGGAGTTACCGGCGAGTGATCAATCCGTTGCTCGGTGCGATTCAAGTACGCGCCGAGGTCAGCCATGATCCAGTTGGCAGTGAGTTTGGGTTCACCGGAAATTTTGGTCGATGCTTCAAAAAATGCTGCGCTGAATTTATCCATAGTGATTTGGCCCGCGTCATAGCTGCTCAAACCATATTGCTCCACAAAACGCGCGCGTTTTGCTTCCGGTAATTCCGGCATTTGTTTGCGTACGGTTTCGATGTACTCATCGTCCAGAATTACTGGCAATAAATCAGGGCAGGGGAAGTAGCGGTAATCATTGCTGTCTTCTTTGCTGCGCATGGAGCGGGCTTTTTTGGTGTCGCCATTGTACAGGCGAGTTTCCTGCGTAATTTTCCCGCCGTCTTCCAGCACATCAATTTGACGCTCTACTTCCAGCTCGATGGCCTCTTCCATAAATTTAAACGAGTTGAGGTTTTTGGTTTCGGTGCGCGTGCCGAGTTTTTCGGTGCCTTTCGGGCGAACGGAAATGTTTACGTCAAAACGCATGGAGCCTTGCGACATTTCGCCATCGCAAATTTCCAATGATGTAACGATTGAATGCAATTTTTTTGCGAAGGCGACGGCCTCTTCGGCGCTGCGCATATCCGGTTCGGTGACTACTTCAATCAATGGCGTTCCGGCGCGGTTTAAATCGATTCCGCTCATGCCAGCAAAATCTTCGTGCAAGGATTTGCCCGCATCTTCTTCCAGGTGTGCGTGATGAATACGAACGCGTTTGGTGCGACCACCTTCCAATTCCAAATCCACAAAACCAGCGCCAACAATGGGTTCGGCGAGTTGTGTGGTTTGATAGCCTTTAGGTAAATCCGGATAAAAATAATTTTTACGTTCAAATACTGAACGCTTGCCGATTTCCGCATTCACTGCCAAACCGAACATGGTGGCAAAACGAAATGCTTCTTCGTTGGCAACGGGTAAGGTTCCGGGTAATGCCAAATCAACGGCTGAAGCTTGTGTATTTGGCTCAGCACCGAACGCAGTGCTGGAGCCGGAAAAGATTTTGGTTTTGGTGGCAAGTTGTACGTGAACTTCCAACCCGATTACTGTTTCCCATTGCATGGAAAGGGCTCCTTACTCAATGCCAGCGGCAGTTTGTTGGTGGAAGTTGGTGGTTTGCTGGAATTGGTGCGCTGCATTTAACAGTTGCGATTCCGCAAAGAAATTACCAATCAATTGCAAACCAACGGGTTTGTTATCCACTAAACCACAAGGAATAGACAAGCCGGGCAAGCCAGCTAAATTGGTCGCGATGGTGTAAATATCTTCCAGGTACATTGCCACCGGGTCTTTGGTTTTTGAACCAAACTGGAATGCTGGTGATGGCGAGGTTGGGCCGAGGATGACATCCACGCTCTGGAATGCATCGACGAAATCCTGCTTGATCAAGCGGCGAATTTTTTGCGCTTTGCTGTAATAGGCATCGTAATAACCGGCAGACAATGCGTAAGTACCGACGAGAATACGGCGCTTCACTTCTGCACCAAAACCTTCGCTGCGTGAACGCATATAAAGATCATTTAAATCTTTCGGATTTTCGCAGCGATGACCATAACGCACGCCGTCAAAACGCGACAGGTTTGCGGAGCATTCTGCCGGCGCAATAACATAATATGCAGGCACGGCGAGATGCGTGTGCGGCAAACTGACGCTGTGAATAGTTGCGCCGAGGCTTTCGTAAACTTTAATGGCAGATTCAACATGCGCAGCCGTTTGCGGGTTCAAACCTTCACCGAAATATTCTTTCGGCACGCCGATACGTAACCCGTTTAATGGTTTATTCAAATCAACGGTGTAGTCGGGAACATCGCGTTCAACACAAGTTGAATCTTTGGCGTCGTAGCTCGCCATATCGTTTAACAAAATGGCAGCATCTTCGGCAGTGCGCGATAAAATTCCCGCTTGATCAAGACTGGACGCAAACGCAATCATGCCCCAGCGCGATACGCGACCGTAAGTCGGTTTAATACCGGTTAATCCGCACAACGCCGCTGGCTGGCGAATAGAACCGCCGGTATCCGATGCAGTTGCTGCCGGTGCCAAATGCGCAGCAACCGCTGCCGCAGAACCGCCGGAAGAACCGCCGGGAACACAATCAATCGCCCAGGGATTTTTTACCGGACCGTAATAGCTGGTTTCATTTGATGAACCCATTGCGAATTCATCCATGTTGGTTTTGCCCAACATCACCACGCCGGAATTTAAATAATTGTCGACAATAGTCGCGTTGTAAGGCGCGATAAAATTGTCGAGCATTTTTGAGCCGCAACTGGTGCGCACACCGGTGGTACAAAAAATATCTTTGTGCGCGATAGGTACGCCGCACAACGCAGGTTGATTACCGTCAGCGAGACGTTTGTCCGCTGCTTTTGCTTGTGCTAATGCCAGTTCGGGCGTGACAGTAATATAACTGTTGTAGGTTTTATCGAGGCGCGCGATGCGTTCCAGATAATGTTGCGTTACTTCGGTACTGGAAAAGTCTTTATTGCGCAGACCTTTTACCAGTTCGGCAATGGTGAATTGATGCATTGCTAATATCCTGATTTTTGTCGACGAGTTTTCGCCGTTTTTTAAATTAAATTTGCTGAGATCCCTGAGGAAAAAGGAGTGATAGTTTTCAAGACTATCGGAGACAGGGATGTCGACGATAAGCCTACAAGGATGTATTCACGGCGTGTCCTGGAAACTATCACTTTTTTTTCTGGCACAGAGCTAGAGCTAATGCTCAATCACTTACTCAATAACCTGCGGGACCAGATATAAACCATCCTGCACAGCGGGTGCGATGGACTGGAACATTTCGCGCTGATTCGCTTCGGTCACCACATCGGCGCGCAAGCGTTGTACCGCATCCAACGGGTGCGCCATGGGCAATACGCCATCGGTATTTACCGCTTGCAGTTGATCAACCAGAGCCAGTACATCGGAGATACTTTTCGCCGCTTCATCAGCAGCCTCATCGGAAATCTGGATACGCGCCAGCTTGGATAGCTTGGCGATATCGGAACGGTCAACAGCCATGGAAAGCTCCAGCAGAGAAAATCGAAACATGCGGTGAACATGCGGCCAACCCGCGATATACCGCTAAAAACGGGCGCCAAAGGTATCACATTTGCGCCTTGCCCAGAAACCCTGTGGTTGATAGAGTGCTGCCAGTTTTTAACGCGGCGGGCATTGGCTTTTGAATTTGGTGAATTTGCGCAAAATTTAAACGTGATTCGTGCAAATTATCCGACATCCGGTGAACTTTCGGTACGAATCGGGTCGGATAAAAAATCAAATTCCCTTATACTGCGCGCTCGCCAAAAAAGTGTAGGGAAACACCTTGAGTATCGGATCAGTTATAACAGATCGGAAAAGCTCGAGGTTCCACTCACGGAAAGCGGGTCCAACCAGCGTGCCCCGGGTTCAGGCTGGAAACAGAATTCAATTTCAACCTAATTTTTAAGGCCCCATCACAATGATGAAACTTCTGCGTGGAGCTTTCTCCAACGACTTATCTATTGACCTCGGCACAGCAAATACCCTCATTTATGTGCGTGGTCGTGGCATTGTTTTAAATGAACCTTCGGTAGTTGCTATTCGCCATCACAATGGCACCAAGATTGTGGAAGCGGTAGGTGTTGAGGCGAAGCGTATGCTGGGCCGTACTCCGGGCAACATCACTGCAATTCGCCCACTGAAAGACGGTGTTATCGCCGACTTCCAGGTTACCGAAAAAATGCTGCAACACTTTATCCGCAAAGTGCATGAAAACTCCTGGTTTAACCCATCCCCCCGCGTTCTGATCAGTGTTCCCTGTCTATCCACCGAAGTAGAAAAGCGTGCGATCCGTGAATCAGCCCTGGGTGCTGGCGCGCGTGAAGTGCGTTTGATTGAAGAGCCTATGGCCGCTGCAATTGGCGCGGGTTTGAAAGTGGCTGAAGCCAGCGGTTCGATGGTGGTGGATATCGGTGGTGGTACTACCGAGATCGCCGTTATTTCCCTGAACGGTGTGGTGTATTCCGATTCTGTGCGCATCGGTGGCGACCGTTTTGACGAAGCTATCGTTAACTATGTGCGTCGCAATTACGGCAGCGTGATTGGCGATGCAACTGCCGAGCGTATCAAACAAGAAATTGGTTGCGCGTTTGCGGGCAGTGAGATCCGCGAAATCGATGTGCGTGGCCGCAACCTGGCGGAAGGTGTGCCGCGCAGCTTTACGTTGAGCAGCGATGAAGTGCTGGAGGCTTTGCAAGATCCATTGGCGGGAATCGTCCAGGCTGTGAAAAGTGCGCTGGAGCAATCGCCACCGGAATTGGCGTCTGACATCGCTGAAAGTGGTGTTGTTCTGACCGGCGGCGGCGCATTGCTGCGCGATATTGATCGTCTATTATCCAACGAAACCGGCTTGCCATTTATTGTCGCGGAAGATCCGCTTACCTGCGTGGCGCGTGGTGGTGGTATGGCGCTGGAGATGAGCGACAAGCGCAATATGGATCTACTCTCATCCTGATAAATGACGGGAGCGATGCATCGCTCCCGCTCCCTGTTTGCAGGGGTAAATAACAGACAGGAGATACGGCCATTAAACCGCTCTTTGCCAGAGGTTCATCAGCGACCAGCCGCGCCTTTTTATTCATTGTGATCATGATGGTGCTGGTTGTTGTTGGTCTCTATACCGACAAGCTCGAACCGTTGCGTGAAAAGCTGGCGCAACTGGTTACTCCCTTTTATCAAATCACCAATGTTCCCACCCGCGTTAATGATTGGCGCAAGGATACTTTTGTGTCCCAGGTCGATCTTAAGGCGGAAAATGATGCCCTCAAAACCGAGTTGTTAATCCATCAGCGCAAGCTGCAACAACTTGCGTCATTAGCGGCTGAAAACGTGCGTCTGCGTCAACTGCTGAATGCTAGCCAGATGTTGCAGGATACGGTGTTGATCGCGGAGTTGATTGGTGTTTCACCTAACCCGCTTAGCCATAAGGTGATTATTAACCGGGGTACTAAAGACGGGGCATTCAAAGGGCAACCGGTACTGGATGCTTTTGGATTGATGGGGCAGGTTATCGAAGTGAGTGAAAGCTCCAGCACTGTATTGCTGATTTCAGACTCTACCCATGCAATCCCTGTGCAGGTGAATCGCAACGGTGTTCGGGCGATAGCGGAAGGGACCGGCGATTTAAATAGCCTCAGTTTGCGCCATGTCTCTGCCAATACGGATATTCGTGTCGGTGATTTATTGGTGAGCTCCGGCATGGGGGACCGTTTCCCGGTGGGCTACCCTGTTGCCGAAGTGCTGCAAGTGGTACGCGACCCCGGGAAAGCGTTTTTAACAGTTATCGCTAAACCGATGGCACGTTTGGATCGTAGCCGTCATCTATTACTGGTATTCGAAAATCGTGATCAGGCTAGCGTGCCCGGTGCATTGAATATCAAGCCTGCCGCCATTTCCTCGCAATCTACGTCTTCACAAACTGTCAGTAGTGCATCAACCAGCTCGCAAAACGGGGCGCAGTAAATGCCAGCCCAATCGTTAAACCTATACCTGACAATCAGCTTTAGCTTTCTTGTTGCATTGGTGCTGTCGGTGTATCCGTTGCCAATGGATATGCGGTGGTGGCGGCCAGAATTTGTGCTGGTAGTAGCTATTTTCTGGATATTTTTTATGCCACTGACGGTGAGCTTCCTGTTTTTATGCGGATTGGGATTGTTCCAGGATTTGTTGGAAGGTGTTCCGTTTGGCCAACATAGCCTGGGTTTGGTGATTGTTGGTTATATCTGTATTTTGTCCTACCAACGTGTGCGTAATTTTTCAGTTTGGCGGCAGGCGGCATGGGTTTTTGTATTGGTGGGGATTGCCCAATTAACGGATAACTGGGTGCAGGGAATGGCGGGGCGACCATTGTCGGGTATTCAATTTCTATATCCTGCATTGACCAGCGCACTTATCTGGCCATTCTGCTGGTCCTGGTTGAACCGTTTGACCCATCGTCACCAGCATTAATGCAGTTCCGGTTCATAAACCGTTAATTAGAATAAAACCTCACATGCAGGAGTGGTGACACCGGTGATCCCTGATTTATACCTTGCCAGCCAATCTCCCCGCCGGCGGGAGTTACTGAACCAGATAGGCGTCAATCACGCGGTCGTGCGCGTTAATGTACCCGAGTTGCCCACCCAAGGTGAAAGCGCATTGGATTATGTCCAGCGCCTGGCGCGTGAGAAGGCAGCAGCAGGTTATGCTGAATTACAGCACCGGAAAGTGCATTTGGCTCCGGTATTGGGGGCAGATACCCTGGGGGTGATTGATGGCGAAATTCTGGAAAAGCCGCGCGATCAGCTGCATGCCCGTGAAATCCTGCGTCGTCTATCCGGTCGTAGTCATGAGGTGATTACGGCGGTTGCTTTGCATGGACCGCATCGACAGGCACAGCGTCTTTCCATTACCCGCGTCACTTTTCGTGAATTAAGTGATGCAGAAATACAAGCATATTGGGAAACAGGCGAGCCGCAGGATAAGGCCGGTGGCTACGGTATCCAGGGATTAGGGGCGGTATTTGTTAAGGAAATTCAGGGGAGTTACTCCTGTGTTGTGGGATTGCCAATAGAAGCGACCTGCGAGTTGTTACGTGAGTTCAATATTCCCTGGTGGCAGCGTGCGCGGTTGGAGCCGAAAACATGAGCGAAGAGATTCTGATTAACGTCTCACCGGTAGAGACTCGTGTGGCACTCGTAGAAAACGGCGTGGTGCAAGAGTTTTATATCGAGCGCAGCCACGGCGAGTCTTATGTCGGTAATATTTATAAAGGCAAGGTTGTGCGCGTGTTGCCCGGAATGCAGGCGGCCTTTGTAGATATTGGCCTTGAACGCACCGGTTTTATCCATGCGGCCGATATGATGCCGGAACCCCCTGAGGGAGAAGTCCGCCGCACTGAAGTGCCTGATATCCGCACGTTGGTTCGCGAAGGGCAAACCCTGCTGGTGCAAGTCGCGAAAGATCCTATCAGCACCAAAGGTGCCCGCCTCACGACACACCTGACGTTATCCTCACGCTATTTGGTTTATATGCCCAATGCCAGCCACATCGGGGTTTCAACGCGAATTGAAGATGAACCCGAACGCGAGCGTTTACGCCAAGCGGTGGAAGAAGCTGTTGCCGCGCAAGAAATCAAAGGCGGCTTTATTGTCCGTACAGTAGCGGAGGGGGCGGATGCGGAGTCCATTGTTGCAGATATCCCCTTCTTACTCAGGTTATGGGATGACTTGACAGAAAAGCTACCTGGTTTGGGCGTGCCGGCGGAACTTCATCGCGATATGCCGCTCTATTTGCGCGCCTTGCGTGATATGGCCCGTGCACCAATAGATCGGGTACGAGTGGATTCGCGTTTGACCTTTCAGCAAATGCTCGAATTTGCGTCAAAGTACGCGCCTCAATTGATCGATTTAATTGACCTTTACAGCGGTGATCGTCCGCTGCTGGAGTTGTACGGTGTGGAGGAAGAAATCCACCGTGCACTGGAGCCGCGGGTAGCACTCAAATCCAGTGGCTATTTGATTATCGAACAAACCGAGGCGATGACGACGGTGGATGTAAACACTGGCGCTTTTGTCGGCCATCGCAATCTGGAAGAAACCATTTTCAAAACCAATCTGGAAGCGGCATCGGCTATCGCTCGCCAATTACGGCTGCGTAATCTGGGTGGAATTATCATCCTTGATTTTATCGATATGAAAGACCCGGAGCACCAGCGCCAGGTTTTACGTACGTTGGAAAAGGCTCTGGAAAAGGATCATGCCAAAACCCGTATTACGGGAGTATCGGAGCTGGGATTGGTGGAGATGGCGCGGAAGCGTACGCGGGAGTCGCTGGAACAGATGCTGTGTGAGCCTTGTCCTGTGTGTCAGGGGCGGGGTCAGGTGAAATCGGCCGAAACGGTTTGTTACGAAATTTTCCGTGAAATTTTACGGATGGCGCGAACTTACGATAATGAAAAATTTTTAGTGTTGGCATCCCAGTTGGTGGTTGATCGTCTGTTGGATGAAGAGGCAGCTTATGTGGCGGATTTGGAAGCCTTTATCAAACGCACCATAGAGTTCAGGGTTGAAGCGCTCTTCCAGCAAGAGCAGTACGATATTGTGTTGGTTTAATTTTTAGCCGGGAACCCCTGACGTTTCATGAGTCGCGCACTTCGAAAATTGGTGAAATGGTTTTATTTCCTGATTGCCCTCACCCTGATTTTATTAGCGGTGTTGGTGCAATCCGGGCGAAGCTTTTCCCATTTGTTGGGCGATTACGAGCAAAACATTGCCAATTATTTTTCATCGAAACTAAACGCCCAAGTCAATATTGGTCAGATCGAATCAGATTGGACCGGCCTGAAACCCAGTATTGTTATTCAGGATTTCAGTATCAAAAGCTATAGCGGCCAACCGATCATTGCGCTTGAGCAAGCACGCTTGCGTTTGGATATTCTCGATTCACTCCTTAATCTTCGCCCGGTGTGGAGCAACTTGATCCTCCAGCAGGTCGATGTGAGTTTTGCGCAAACGGAAGAAGGTTTTTGGCAAATACCTGGCTTGCCGCACCTTGCCAAACCGGACGAAGAGAAGCGTGACCAACGGGCACAGCTGGATGCGTTGATTGACATGCTTTTGTTATCCACCCGTATCGAATTCCAACGCAGCCATATTAATTTTGCTTTCAACTCCGGCCAGCAAATGGTGTTGGATTCACCGTATCTGCTATTGGAAAACGCGGATGATTTCCACCGGCTGTCCCTCCAGATCGATGTGGATGAACAACCACGTAGTATCTTCATGGTGATGGAGGGGAATGGTGATCCACGCGATCAACAACACTTTCATAGCAAGGGTTATTTGCAGCTAAACCGGTTTCCCACCAGTGAACCCATTGCCGCCGCCAGCGCATTTTTGCTGGGTGGAAAATCAGTCGTGAACGCTGAAGGGCAGGTGGATGCGAATATCTGGTTTGAAACGCGCAAAGAAGGCAAAGGTTACGACCTGATTGGCAGTTTAGGTGTTCAACGTTTGTCTATTCCCCTTGGTGAGCGACATTTGGCGTTGGATGATTTTGCCACTGAGCTGGCGGGATTTTGGTTACCCGGTGGTGAATGGCGATTGGGATTGCAGCAAATTAACGCTGCAATGAAAGAGCAGCAAATCAGTGGGGTAAATATCGCTGCCACGTCGACCGGTTTTCAGCAGCCGGTGAAGGTTAATCTGGACAGCATCGACCTGGAGCGGCTGAATCATATTCTGGATGATGCCGGAGTATTGGGGACAGGTCGTTTGCAGGAAGTGTTCAAGACATTGGACCCCCGGGGTCACCTGCGAAATATCCAGCTCAGCCTGCCAATAAAACAACCGAAAGAGTGGCAATTGCGTGCCAATCTAAATCAAGTTGCGGTTAATGCATGGCAAGGAGTTCCCGCATTGGTGGGGGTGGATGGTTATGTCCAGGCGGGCCAGCAGGGCGGGTTTGTTGATATTGATGCTCGTCAGCGATTTTCCATGCACTACAACCCGACTTACTCGGCTCCGATGGTCTATGACTCGGCAAAAGGTCAGATAGCCTGGCATTTGCAACGTGAGAAAAACCAGATTTATGTGAACAGTGGTTTATTGGAGTTTCGCCAGGGCGAGGAAATAGCGCGCGGTTATATGTGGTTGGGTTTGCCCTGGCAACGCAATACCGGTGATATCGATTTATTCCTGCAAGTGGGGGGCCAGAACCTTAATGCGAGTAAATATAAGAAATACACACCCGCAACAGTGCCTGCCTCTTTGGCGGAATGGCTGGCGAAAAGTGTAGGGCTTGATAACCCGGGTAAGGCGACAGAAGCCGGTTTTGTATATCGCGGTACACTGAATACCAAAAATCCTATGGCGCGAACTTACCAGTTGTATCTCAACCTGGAGCAGACCTCTCTTAATTACCATCCTGGCTGGCCTGCACTGGCTGAACTGGATGGTCGATTGTTGATAACAGACGCCCAGGTAGCTGCCAGTGTTTCCGCAGCAAAAGTATTCGAAAGCCAGTTAACGCAGGCGGAGGTTCGTGCAAACCCGTTAGCTCAAGGACGTGGATCGTTATTGCAGATAAAAGGGCAAATCAAAGGGCCTGCCAGCGACGGTATTCGTGTATTGCGCGAAGGAGAAATGCGCAAATATATGGGGGCTAGCCTCGATTCATGGGCAATGCAGGGGCAGATGAATGCCCAACTGGACCTGGATATTCCTATCGGAACCGGTGAAGAAAAGTCCGTTGGGCATCGCCAACAAGTCGATGTAGATCTGCAAGCACCGTTATTTGAATTGCAAAACCTGAATTTGAGCGTGACTGATTTAAGTGGCCGAATCAGCTACAACAGTGATACCGGGGTATCAAGCCGGGAGCTGCGTGGACACGTATTTGACCAGTTGCTGCAAGCCCAGTTGAATACACAAAAGCTCGAAGGTTTTAATAAAACCCTTATCAGTCTGGATGGTAAGGTTGAAGCGCGAAAGTTGGCTTTCTGGAGCAATCGCCCAGAGGTTTTGTTTATGGAAGGGAATCTTCCTTATCAGATGATGGTAGAGCTGAATCATCGGCCTCGATCAACAATTACACCGGAACTACGGCCCGACACTCAGGAAGAAATAGCCGTCACTCCAGCTGCATTTGCCAGCGAAGCTTTTGCATCCATTACCGTAACCAGTAATTTGCAGGGGGTGAATGTCGATCTTCCTGCACCTTATGGCAAAAAAGCGGAAGAACTTCGGCCATTCGTTTTCCAATACTGGTTACAGGATATCCAGTCACAAGTCCATCTGGCTTATGGCGATGATGTGCAAGCACTCCTGCGCATGGATCGCCGACGTAACCATTTGCTAACCGCCAACATAGCGTTGGGTAAAGACACAAAACCAAGCCACAATGCCGAATTCCTGGTCTCGGGTTACGTACCCTCGGTTGAGCTGGATCCGTGGAAAGCGGTGCAAGCCAAATACCTGGCTTACACGGAACAGCTGGCGCCTGTGGTTGTTAACTCGCTCCAGAATCCGGGTTCGCCGCAGGAAATTGAGGATATGCTGGCTACAAAGTCGGCAGAAGTGGGAAAAATCGCAGGGTTACCTTTCAGGACGGATTTGGTGGTTGGGCGTTATGAACTGGGTTCTCTTAACCTGACCGATCTGAGTGTGGTGGCTGTTCCCGTTCAAACAGGTTGGTATTTGCAAGTGAATAACCCCCAGGTTGCAGGAGAACTCACTATCCCCAGCAATCAGTTCACACCTCTGGATGTCAAGCTTGAATATTTGACCATTACCAAAGAAGCATTGGGACAGGTGGAAGAGGCAGACTCTGGAACCGAGCCGGTTGAACCTGCCGGGGACCGGCTTCTTGATCCACGCAAATTGCCTTTGGCGAATATTAGTATTAATAACCTTTCTTACGATGCCGACAATTTTGGGAGCTGGTCTTTGCAATTACGCCCCAATAGTAAAGGGGTCGCGATTGAGAATATCCGCGGCGCTATCCGTGGTGTAACCGTCCATGGGGCAGATGAAAAGCAGGGTGCGCAAATGTTTTGGCAGTACACGCCACAGGGCATGCAAACCCGCTTCATCGGCACGTTAGTGGCCGGGGATATGGGGGCTGTGTTACGTGAGTGGGAAAAGCCGGACACTATTGAAAGTCAGTTGGCCCGTTTCAATGCGGATCTGTTTTGGCGTGGTTCACCGCAGGATTTTCAAATCGTCGAGCTGGGTGGTGAAATGAAAATCCATATGCAAAACGGGCGCTTTAAACGCGAAGCGAATGCCGGTGATGGTGTGTTGCGGTTGCTGTCGATCCTTAACTTTGATTCCCTTGCACGCCGCATGCGCCTCGATTTCTCGGACCTTTATAAGAGCGGCCTTGCTTACGATGACATCAACGGCAAAGTACGTTTTAACCAGGGCACAGTCGTGTTTGAAGAACCCTTATTGGTGCGTACCCCTTCCAGTGGTTTACAGATGGCAGGCACCATTAACCTGCGTGATGAGACCATCGATACTCGTTTGGTGGCGACATTACCAGTCGCCAGTAACCTCACCTTTTTTGCTGCTTTGGCAACTGGCTTGCCGGCCGCTGCCGGGGTCTATTTAGTGAGTAAACTGTTTAAGAAGCAGGTTGATCAGGCTACCAGTATCAGTTACACCATTGAGGGAAATTGGGATCAGCCAAGGATGAGTTTTGATCGATTGTTTGAAAGTGAAAAAAGTTTGCGGGACAGTGTTGCGAGAAAGAAAAAGCCCCCTGCGAATGAGGGGGCATCTCCCCAGTCCCAATGATCAAACATAATAAAAAGGGCGCTCAAGGCGCCCTATTTCGTAGAAGCCAATAATTAATCATGTAATTCCAATTGTTCACGGATAAAAGCGAACAACTTGCGCGCACTTGCCGGGGGCTTGTTGTCCTCCCGCTCTTTTTGCGCCGCACGAATTAACTGACGCAAATGCTGGACATCCATTCCAGGGCAAGACGTCACCAGTGTCTGGAACACCTGCTTATCACCTTCAATCAATAAGTCGCGGTAACGCTCAATCTGGTGTTGGCGATGGATATATTGATCGCTGCGGTTTTGCATTTTCTCGACCGCTGCTTTGATCTCCTCGTGGTTGCCTTCGCGCATCAAGCGGCCAATATATTGAATTTGGCGACGGCGGGCATCTTTTAGCGGCATTTTGCGCGCAATGTGGATGGCATCCAGCATTTCTTCGGACAGTGGGATGTTAGCCAGCTGCTTTTCATTCATATGGATCAGGCTTTCACCCAGATCCTGAAGCGCATGCATATCGCGCTTGACCTGAGATTTGCTCAGGATGTAATCGTCGGGATTAATGTCGTCGTAGTTGTAAACCATGGTATTGCGATCAACGTGGAATCAAGAAAAGGGCGCGCAGCTTAGAGCAGTTGCTCCGGAACAACAATATCTGCACAGGATTTGGTTAAACAATAGGCGATTTATTCGCCTTCTTCAAAGCGGTCAGCGATCAGGGAGCGTATTGCATTCAATGCAGCTTCGGCATCATCACCCTCTGCACTGACTTGTAGACAACTGCCGCAGCTTGCCGCCAACAACATAAGTGACATGACACTCTTGGCATCCGCCCAATTTCCTTCGCCTACGCGCGCAAGGATCTTTGCCTGGAACTTATTGGCCAGGGTAGCCAGCTTTGCTGCGGCACGCGCATGGAGACCGCGTTTATTAATGATGTCTAAAGTGTCGGTAAACATTGTCCGGATCTGTAGTCAGTGTTTTTTGTGTTTGTTGATATCGCGATGACGAACTTGCACATCATGGAAACTCTGGTCGAAATGTTTTTGAAGTTTTTCTGCCAGGTAAACAGACCGGTGCTGGCCTCCGGTACAACCAATTGCAATGGTGATGTAGCTCCGATTGTTGGCTTGGTAACGGGGTAACCAGCGAGCGAGGTAGTGCTCAATATCGTCGTACATTTCCTTTACCGTCATTTGCTCTTCCAAAAAATCGATGACCTCCTGGTCTTTTCCTGTCTGTGGTCGCAAGTTGGGTTTCCAATGTGGGTTGGGTAAGCAGCGGGCGTCGAAAACCAGATCAGCGTTGACCGGCAAACCATGCTTAAAACCAAAAGATTCAAATAACACTGCCATTGTGGATTCGGTGCGCCCAACAATGCGCTCCTTAACCAGATCGCGCAGTTCATGAAGGTTCAAGTGGCTGGTATCAATAATCTGGTCTGCGGCATCGCGGATGGGCTCAAGCAGGTGTTGCTCTGCGGCAATAGCCTCTTCAAGGCTGGTGTGTTTATCTGATAAAGGATGTTTGCGCCGCGTCTCGCTAAATCGCTGGATCAATACCGCTGGATGTGAATCCAGAAACAGGGTGCGAAAAGGAAGGTGGGCCTCTTTCAGGGTATTAATCATCTGCGGGAAAATTGACAGATCTTGCCATGCATTGCGCACATCGATGCCTATCGCAAATTTTTGCTGGTCATCTTTATGGATCTGGATTTGTGCGACCAGTGCCGGTAGCAGGCTAACGGGTAGATTGTCGATGCAGTTAAACCCAACGTCTTCAAGTACATGAAGCGCAGTACTTTTTCCTGAACCGGAAAGACCACTAACAATCACCAGATGCATAAAAATCTGTTCCTACAAGGGTGCTATTGCTGCCTGGTATAAGGCTTCATCATTTTCTGCCTTGCGTAGCTTTTGGCGGTAGGCAGGGTTGTTCAAGGCGCCCGCCAGGGTTGCCAGGGTTTGGAGATGCTCATCATGCGCATCTTCCGGCACCAGCATGGCAAAAAGTATATCGACCGGTTGTGAATCTATCGCGTCAAAATCAATCGGGTCAGTCAAGGTTATTAATGCGCCTACCGCGCCGGAGCATTTTTCTACACGACAATGAGGAATTGCCACGCCGTGTCCAATGCCCGTCGAACCCAGACGCTCACGTCCAATGAGTCGGCGGAATAGTTCATCCGCATCGATATCGGGAATATCCTGCGCAATGGTGTTGGCTAACAACTCCAGTGCGCGTTTTTTACTGCCGCCCTCAATACTGCATAAAGTGCGGCCGGGGCTAATAAGGGATTCAATTTGCATAGCGGAATGATGCCTCGGCATCCTCTGTTGGTTGGCAGCGGTTGTTGGATTAACGGTGGCTGCGCAATTTTTCTTTGTGTTTAATTATTTGCCGGTCCAATTTATCAACCAGTGCATCAATTGCGGCATAAAGGTCGTCGTGAGTGGCGTCAGCAAAAATATCCTTACCACTGACATGCAAGGTGGCTTCTGCTTTTTGGATTAATTTGTCCACTGAAAGAATAACGTGGGTGCTAGTAATACGGTCATGGTGGTTACCCAATCGCTCAAATTTACTGGTGACATAATTTTTTAGTGAGTCGGTAACTTCAAGGTGGTGACCACTGATAGTTATTTGCATAAGTACTTCCTCATGGGTTCACTGGCTTTTTGTGGGTCAGTTGCTCA
Source organism: Cellvibrio sp. (assembly GCA_035490715.1). Lineage (GTDB taxonomy): Bacteria > Pseudomonadota > Gammaproteobacteria > Pseudomonadales > Cellvibrionaceae > Cellvibrio. The sequence goes on along the minus strand of DATJLF010000004.1, from coordinate 50,587 downwards.
ATAAAGTTGATACAGAAAATTCGGTATCCCACCTCCATGTCTGGATTCCTGCAACAAAAATCAAATTGTTTTGCGTTCGTTTGAAGGTGGAATATTCAGGGATTCACGATATTTCGCAATGGTGCGACGCGCAACCTGGATGCCCTGTTCGGCCAGCAGATCAGTAATCTTGCTATCACTGAGTGGTTTCTTGGGATTCTCCGCATTTACCAACTTTTTAATAATGGCGCGAATAGCAGTCGATGAACATTCGCCACCACTGTCCGTACTAACGTGACTGGAGAAAAAGTATTTAAGTTCAAAAATGCCTTGCGGGGTGTGCATGTATTTTTGGGTTGTCACACGTGAAATAGTGGATTCATGCATTTCCACAATTTCGGCGATATCGTGCAGCACCAACGGTTTCATCGCCTCGGGACCATATTCCAGGAAGCCACGTTGTTTCTCAACAATACAGCTGGCGACTTTCAACAGGGTTTCATTACGGCTTTGCAAGCTTTTCAGGAACCAACGGGCTTCCTGCAAATTGTCTTTCAGGAACGTGTTGTCGCTGCTGGAATCGGCACGTTTAACCATAGAGGCATAGTCGGCGTTAATTCGCAGGCGCGGCGCAATTTCCGGATTGAGTTCAACCAGCCAGCGGCCATCGCGCTTTTCCACAAATACATCGGGGACAACATATTCAGTATCACCGCTGGCAATCATGTCGCCCGGGCGTGGATTCAAACTTTGAATCAGGGCGACTGCCTGGCTTAACTCGGACTCCTTCAGTTTGGTGCGACGCATTAATTGGCGATAATCGCGGCTGCCCAGTATCGGTAAATATTGCTTTGCAATTAATTTCGCCGATTCGAGGAAAGGGGTTTTGCCATCGAACTGCTGTAACTGCACAAGCAAGCATTCCGACAGGTTTTGACTACATACGCCACAGGGATCAAATTGCTGTAGTCGATGCTGTACAGCAACTACCTCGTCCAACTCCAAATCGTCGATTTCGGTTTTCATTCCATCAAAGATTTCTTCAATGGTGATTGAGAGCATACCGCTGGGCTCAACCGCGTCGATAATTGCCATGGCTAATATGCGGTCACGATCAGACATGGGGGTGAGATTCAATTGCCACATCAAATGATCATAAAGAGAATCGGTAGCTGCGCGCCGACTCTCAAAATCATTATCTTCGTTATCGTAATTACTGGAACTGCCGGATGATGAGGCCTGGTAAACATCATCCCAACTGGTGTCTACCGGTAAATCACTGGGAATAGCGTCACTCCAGTCACCGCTATCGGCGCTAAAACTTTCTCCCTCACCGTATACGTCAGTATCGCCAAAGCCCTCTGAGTCGCTAAAGCTTTCACTGTCACCAAAACTGTCGTTTTCGTTGTAACTATTTTCCTGGTAACTGTCAGTGCTTGATGTATAAGTTTCGCTGCTGAAATCAGTTGGGCTGTCCCCCGGGGTATCGGCGGCTACCTCTTGCTGACGGGTGTAATCAGGGCTATCGAGATCACTACCTTCGTACTCAGTGGTTTGATCTGAGGAGTCAAAACCTTCTTCGACTTCGAGCATCGGATTGGATTCAAGTGCCTCCTGAATTTCTTGCTGCAGGTCTAAAGTAGAAAGTTGCAACAGGCGAATGGCTTGTTGCAATTGAGGTGTCATGGTCAACTGTTGACCGAGTTTAAGCTGGAGCGATTGTTTCATTGTGCGATAAACAAACCTTTTATTGCGTAAAAAATGGTTAAACGGCGCATAAGATGAAAACATCAGATAAGCGGAGTTTAGTCAGCCTTTACGCCGCAAGCAACAACCATAAGCAATCTCTATGCCTAATGAGTAAATAATGTTACTTGTCAAGTTGTTTATAGAAGGGTTTAGTTGGGTAAATGGGTAATGTGAGGGGTAGAGCTGGGTGAATTGGTGATACTGCTCCGCCTGTTACAGACGGAAGTTCTCACCTAAATATACTTCGCGTACTTTGCTATTGCTCAATACGGTTTCTGCATCGCCATCAGCAATGATATGGCCTTCACTTACGATGTAAGCGGTCTCGCAGATATCCAGTGTTTCACGTACGTTGTGGTCAGTAATTAATACGCCAATACCACGATCCTTTAGGTGGCGAACTATTTCTTTAATATCGTTAACTGAAATGGGATCCACACCCGCAAAAGGTTCATCTAGCAGAATAAATTTGGGGTCTGTTGCTAACGCGCGGGCGATTTCTACCCGGCGACGTTCTCCACCGGATAGCGCCATTCCCAAGCTGCCACGAATGTGGGTGATATGGAATTCGTTCAATAGCGATTCGAGTTTCTCTTTACGCTGGTTGCCATCCAGATCTTTACGCGTTTCAAGGATTGCCATGATATTGTCGGCCACACTTAATTTACGAAAAATGGAAGCCTCTTGTGGCAAGTAACCAATACCTGCGCGGGCACGGCCGTGGATTGGAAGGTTCGTTATGTCATAGTCATCTATTTGCACAGTACCGTTATCGGCGGGAACCAGTCCGGCGATCATATAGAAGCAGGTCGTTTTTCCTGCCCCATTCGGACCGAGTAGGCCAACAATATGCCCACTCTCTACGGTGATCGAAACATCAATAACAACTCGGCGTTTCTTGTAGCTTTTTGCGAGGTGGTGTGCGTGCAAACGAGACATAGGCATTAATTTTGTGGCGAACTGGTTGATGAGTTGGCAGAGCTGCCATTGTCAGTTGGTTCCGGATTTTCCTTAATTTCAATGCCGGCGTCTTTAGCTCCTTTGGGGGGAATTACAATTTCAATACGCTGTCCGTTGCTACCGTCAGTACTGCTTTTGCCGGCTGCTTTCATCACTTCTTTGACCAAATCGTAATCAATTCGCGGGCCACTCATCACGGCACCATTTTGTTCTACTGATGCATCTTCAATCAGCAATAAGCGCTGGTTTTCTGGTGTATACGTGATCTGTTTTGCCGCTGCGGTAACTAACCCTTGATCCTGTTCGGGTTGTTGCTGAAAGCGTGCCGGGCTCCCTTGGGCAACCATTTTTTCTACATCGTTGTCCGTATTGGTATGAATTACAATCGAGTCGGCAGAAATTACGAGGGTACCTTGCTGAATAATGACAGAGCCTGTGTAAGTAGCAACGCCATTTTTTTGATCGACGGTAAGCTTATCGGCGGATCCGCGAATGGTTTCGTTTTTATCGTTTGGTAATGCCATTATTGAGCCGGCATGGAGACTTGCCAGCAAAATCAAAAAAGTAACGGGGCGCGGGATACGCGACATTTTTTCAGCGAGGTTCATAAACAGCCTTAACCTGGGACTTTAACTGGAGCCGACTCTGCGTCAGATCGGCATCCATACCGACGGCGGTCATCTGACCTTTAGCGCTGCGCATATTAACAGCTTTGTCCGTTTCCGCGAATTGTTCACGCGCGCGCACATTTAATTCGTCAGTAGTAATACGGACTAATCCCTGACTGGGTGAGTTTTGCTGGATGATGACGTCGCCCAGTAGTCGGATCAATGCGTTGTTGTTTTCGCTGCGCCCGCTTAGTGCTGACATGCGCCAGGGGGTTCCATTCTGGGTGTTGTAAAAAATCATTTTGGGTGCATCAATTAATGTGTAATCCAGAGGTGAAGGGCCATTAGTATCAGGTTGATAAAACGCTACCTTAGGCGTCGTCAATTCAAAATGTAACTTGCCTTCGGCATCAAATTCACGGGTTTGAACCTGTTTCATATATATTTGCGGGAAGCTGCCAGAATCAAACTCCTGATTTGGGGAGGTTTCCTTTTGACGTAATGAAAATAATAAAAAACACAACACAAGTATTCCTGCTACCAACCATGGGCCTGGAATACGTTGATGAATTTTGTGCAATCTTTGGACGACGCGCATAGTTTTAATGCTCTGAAGCAGGTGCAATGTAAGCAGCGAGCGCTGCTTCAAAAGTATCTTGAGCCTGCATTATTAAATCGCATGCAGCGCGTACTGCGCCATCGCCGCCGCGTTCACGGCTTTGCCAGTGCGCGCGCGCTGCAACACTGACATGAGCGTTCGCAACTGCAAACGCAAGCCCGACACGCGTCATTATCCCCAGGTCTGGCCAGTCATCCCCCATAAAAGCAATCTCGTCCAGTTCGAGGGGGTGTTCTCGTAAGATCTCTTGCAATGCTTCCCATTTATCTTCTCTTCCTTGAACAAGAATTTTAATTCCCAAATCAGCGGCACGACGAGCAACCAGATTGCTGGTTCGGCCGGTAATAATGCCTACCTTAACGCCGGATTTTTGTAACAGTTTGATACCGTGTCCATCCAAAGTGCTGAATGCCTTAAATTCTTCACCGCTATTGCCAAAATAAAGTTTTCCATCCGTTAGCACACCGTCCACATCCAATAAAAAAAGTTTGATTCGCGCAGCACGTTCACGCAGTTCGGGATTCATAATTTTCTCGGTCCAATAGATGGGCTAGATAATTCCGGCACGTAATAAATCATTGATCTTTACGACACCAACCAGATTTTTTTGTTCGTCAGTAATTAATAGAACATTGATTTTTGCTTGTTCCATTAGTGAGAGTGCTTCAGCTGCTAGCGTGTTTTGGGGCAACATTTTTGGCTTGGTGTTCATTAGGTCGCCGACTTTAGCGATGCGAATATCAATGCCGCGATCAATGCTGCGGCGCAAATCACCGTCGGTAAATATACCCAACAACTTGCCTGCTTTATCCATCACTGTGGTCATGCCAAACCCTTTATGCGACATTTCCATTAGTGCGTCCAGCATGGGTGTTTCGGGTTGGACCCGGGGAATTTCGTCGCCACTATGCATAACATCACTCAGGCGAAGCAGTAATTTACGCCCAAGTGCACCTCCCGGGTGGGAGAATGCAAAGTCTTCGGCGGTAAAGCCCCGTGCTTCCAATAATGCAATAGCTAATGCATCCCCCATAACCAAAGTGGCGGTCGTACTTGATGTGGGAGCAAGATCCAATGGGCAAGCTTCGTGGATTACGCTGATGTCCAGGTTAACCTCGGCAACCTCGGCAATAGTAGAATTAGGGTTGCTGGTCAGGCTGATAATCTTGATTCCCGCTCTTTTGAGTAATGGTAATAAAGCCACTATTTCATTGGATGTGCCGGAATAGGAAATTGCGAGCACCAAGTCGTTTTTTGTGATCATGCCCAAATCACCATGACTGGCTTCACCTGGATGAACAAAAAATGAAGGGGTTCCGGTACTGGCGAAAGTTGCAGCGATTTTTTTCCCGACGTGACCTGATTTACCCATGCCGGTTACTATTATTCTTCCGTGACAGCTCATCATTAAATCGCAAGCTTTACTGAATTCGCCATTGATGCGGCTCATTAGCGCTGTAACTGCTTCGGCTTCAAGACGAATAGTGCGCAAAGCGGAGCTGACATAATCGAATTCAACCATAATAAATCCCGGTTCAGACAATTTGGGGGTGGGCATTATAGCGGTCGGTGGTGTTAAGGCGAGTTGCCACCTGCTTTTTTTACTGCGATAACTTATATTTCGCAATGGCAATGATATAGTGCGCCCGCAAAGCTGTGTACTGCGCTCCCGTACAACAAATCGCCACGCTCATAATCAATCATAAAGAATGGCACCTTCAGGAATTAGCGCTGTCTGAGTTCTGCTATAAGGCAATCGGGCTTTATGCCCCTATTGGTTAATGGAAGGTTATGATGAAAACTGCTTTTCTGCTTAAATCCCTATTTGGTTTATCGCTTTCAATTGCTTTAGTGTGGTCACAATTTTCCAGTGCGCAAGCGCCTGCTGGTGAACCCAAAGTAATTGTTGAAGCTGTTGCCCAGGAATTATTTGGTTTGGTTAAAACCAAAAACGCTAACAAGACCCCGGATGACCAGTATTACAAGCAAGTGGAAAAGGTAATGGACCCGGTGGTGAATTTCCCCTTTATTGCTGGTTCGGTAATGGGCAAAGCAACTTATAAACAAGCGACTCCGGCCCAGCGCGAGCAATTCCTTAAGGTGTTTAAGGACGGAATGGTAAAGTCTTTGGCAAAAGGTATTCTTGGTTATGCCGATAGTAAAGTGGTTATTGCTGGCGTGGACACAGTTAACCCCACTCGCGTGGTGGTCAAGCAAGAAGTCTCTGCGGAGGGCAATACCCATAAACTGGATTACACCATGGTAAAAGGCAAATCGGGTGAATGGAAATTGATCAATGTAGTGTTGAATGGTGTAAATCTCGGTCAGTCCTTTAGCAGTCAGTTCAAGGCAGGCTTGAAGAAGCACAATAACAATGTGGATCAAGTCATTGCCAATTGGTTAGTTGATGCTTGATTGATCAGTATTCTTTTAAATTGTTGTAAAGCCCCGGTATGTATCGGGGCTTTGTTTTTTGTGGTAAGGGTTTTTGGGCAAATCCCGGATTTGGGATGCTAGTTGCTGGCAGTTCCGGTAAACTTCGCGCCTTATTTATTTCTCCCGGATAGAACTATGCAAGCTGAACAAATCAAAGCGCTTATTGAGAGCCAAATCCCTGATAGCGATGTGAAATCTGTAGAAGTGCAGGGCGATCATATAGGCTTGGTCATTGTTAGCCCTGTGTTTGCGGGTTTAACTCCGGTTAAAAAGCAGCAACTGGTGTTGTCTACCCTGAGTGCTCAATTTGCGGATCGCAGTATCCACGCCGTGGATTACATTAAATCCTTTACCCCTGAGCAGTGGCAGCAACAGCAGCAACAGCAATAAACCATTCAATTTGCATCCGTCCCGTTTATATATTTTCAGTTTTCAGGTCAGTAATGGATAAGTTTTTAATTTCAGGTGGCGGCCCCTTGGTGGGTGAAATCCGTATTTCAGGTTCTAAAAATGCAGGGCTACCGTTGCTTGCGGCAACGATTCTTGCCCAATCCAAAGTGCGGTTGACCAATGTTCCGCATTTGAAAGATATGACTACCATGGTCACTTTGTTGAAAACCCTGGGTTTGACTATCGAGATTCAGGGCGACCATGTGGTAATTGTCGACCCTAACACGATCAATTCTTACACCGCACCCTATGAGCTGGTGAAAACCATGCGCGCCTCCATTTTGGTCTTGGGTCCACTATTAGCACGTTACGGCGAGGCCAATGTATCTTTCCCGGGGGGGTGTGCGATTGGTTCGCGTCCGGTGGATATTCATCTTCGTGGTCTGGAGGCTATGGGCGCAAGCATTGATATTGACGGCGGTTACATCCGTGCCCGTTCCAATGGGCGCTTGAAAGGCTGCCATTTCCTGATGGATGTGGTGACCGTTGGCGGTACGGAAAACCTGCTGATGGCTGCTGTTCTTGCAGAGGGTAAAACTGTTCTGGAAAACGCCGCGCGTGAGCCTGAGATTGTCGACCTCGCCACTATGCTGCTGGCCATGGGGGCGAAAATCCAGGGTATTGGCACCTCCACCTTGACTATTGAAGGTGTTGAGTCATTGCAAGGTTGTGACTATGCGGTAATGCCGGATCGTATCGAAACAGGTACCTATCTGGTAGCTGCTGCAGCAACTCGCGGCAAGATCAAACTCACTAATACTCGTGCTGATATTCTTGAGGCGGTGATTTTGAAATTGCAGGAAGCGGGTGCAGATATCAAGAGCGGGGCAGACTGGATCACTCTGGATATGCATAGCAAGCGTCCCAAGGCAGTAAGCTTGCGTACCGCGCCTTACCCTGCATTTCCAACCGATATGCAATCGCAATTTATGGCAATGAATGCGGTTGCCGAAGGGGTAAGTCATATCACGGAAACGATTTTTGAAAATCGGTTGGTGCAGGTTGCTGAACTGAATCGTATGGGGGCGCATATTGAGCTCGAACACAATACCGCGATTGTAACAGGCGTTGAGCGTTTGAAAGCGGCACCGGTGATGGCGTCAGATTTGCGTGCATCGGCCAGTTTGGTGATTGCCGGTCTGGTAGCTGATGGCGAAACCCTGATTGATCGTATTTACCATATTGATCGCGGTTACGAGGCGATTGAAGAAAAATTCCAAAGTCTGGGTGCCAGCGTGCGCCGTGTAAAAGGTTCCTGAACATGAGTCAGACCCTGACTATCGCCCTGACCAAAGGGCGAATTCTGGATGAAACCTTGCCGCTATTGGCAGCAGCAGATATTCGTCCGCTCGAAGATATGGAAAAAAGCCGCAAGTTGGTGTTTGAAACTACCCAGCCGAATGTGCGTTTTTTGTTGTTGCGTGGTGCCGATGTACCTACCTATGTGCAATTCGGTGCGGCGGATATGGGTATCTCCGGTAAAGATACTCTCATGGAAAATGGCGCGGATGGTTTGTACGAGCCGCTTGACTTGAATATCGCACGCTGCAAATTAATGACTGCCGGTGTAAAAGGTCAAGCTACACCGTCTGGTCGTATTCGTGTGGCGACCAAATATGTGAATGTTGCCAAGCAGTATTACGCCGCGCAAGGCCGCCAGATTGATGTGATTAAACTTTATGGTGCAATGGAGTTGGCACCGATTATGAATCTGGCTGATGAGATTGTGGATATTGTCGATACCGGCAATACCTTGCGCGCAAACGGTTTGGAGCCGCGCGAATTTATTGCCGATATTAGTTCTCGGTTAATCGTGAACAAAGCTTCAATGAAGATGAAGCATGTGCAAATCCAGACGATTATCGACTGCGTTGCTGGTGCAATACAGCTTGCCCGATAATTCTTCGCTATCCGCGATTGCCTATTGGCGCCATTGGAAAGCCTAATGGGTAAATGTAATCGTGGACGAGCATCATACGTTTCGTTTTTCCGTTAATTTTTTATTCAAGTCGCAACGAGTTTTTTATGTCTGAATTTGTCATCACCCGTTTGGATGCGAGCCAGAGCGATTTTAATCAGCGCCTGGATCAATTATTGGCTTGGGAGTCCGTTAGCGATGCCCATGTTGCCAGTGTGGTCGATGAAATTCTGCATCAAGTGAAAAAACGTGGCGACGCAGCGGTGGTTGAATACACCAATAAATTTGATCGTCGTTCAGCGAGCACGCTTGCTGATTTGGTTGTTGCTCCGGCGCAACTGCAAGCGGCCCTGAATGAGATAACCCCTGAGCAGCGCGCTGCATTGGAAGTCGCTGCCGAACGTATTCGCAGTTATCATCAGCATCAATTGCAATCCTCCTGGCAATACACGGAAGCGGACGGCACTGTGCTTGGCCAACAAATTTCTGCCATGGAGCGTGTGGGGCTGTATGTACCCGGTGGCAAAGCGTCTTATCCATCTTCGGTTTTAATGAACGCAATTCCCGCAAAAGTTGCCGGTGTTGATGAGTTGACGATGGTAGTGCCCGCGCCAGATGGCGAAATTAGTCCGATTGTATTGGCTGCGGCAGCAGTTGCCGGCGTTGATCGTGTCATTACTATTGGGGGGGCGCAGGCCGTGGCTGCACTTGCCTACGGCACAGAATCTATCGCTAAAGTCGATAAGATTGTTGGCCCCGGTAATATTTATGTTGCGACTGCAAAACGCGCGGTCTTCGGGCAAGTGGCGATTGATATGATCGCGGGACCCTCGGAAATTTTAGTGGTATGCGATGGTTTGACCGATCCGGATTGGATTGCGATGGATTTATTCAGCCAGGCAGAGCACGACGAACAAGCACAAGCAATTTTGCTCAGCCCCGATGCGGAATTTTTAAGTGCGGTTGAATCGTCGATTAAAAAATTATTGCCGACACTTGCGCGTAAGGATATCGCAACCGTGTCCTTAAAAAATCGCGGTGCTTTAATTAAAGTGGCAGATATGCAAGAAGCAATTGCGTTAAGTAATCGTATTGCACCTGAACATTTGGAATTATCAGTGGCTGACCCGGAAGCGTTGTTGCCGCAAATTCGCCATGCCGGTGCGATTTTTATGGGACGCCATACACCGGAAGCGCTAGGTGATTACTGTGCGGGGCCAAATCACGTATTACCAACATCAGGGACTGCGCGGTTTTCTTCGCCCTTGGGTGTTTATGATTTCCAGAAGCGCAGTTCAATTATTATGTGTTCACCAGAGGGGGCGTCGACATTATCCACGACAGCGTCAGTACTCGCACGTGGCGAACAACTTGAAGCGCATGCTCGTTCAGCAGAATATCGAATTATTAAGTAGAGTTACTCTGCGGTGCAAAAAAAACGGGCGCAATTCTGCGCCCGTTTTTTTTATTAATTGCGACCTATATTCTTATCAGGTTTTTGTTGGGGGAAAAGTAGCGATTGCCTTTATTTCAATACTCTTGCCTTCGCGAATAATTCGAAAATTAATTTCTGCGTTAGGTTGGATGTTGGCAAGAGCGTGACTGACAGTGATTTCAGGTACCAAGGGAATATTATCAATATGTGTTATTACATCGTTTACTTTGAGCCCGGCTTTTTCTGCAGGGCTGTCTTTATCTATACCGGTAATAAGCAGTCCATCGCTTCCTAATTCTTTAATAGCATCTGGCATAAGTTGTGTTACTGAAATACCAAGCCAACCACGTCTTACTCCGCCGAATTCTATGATTTGACGTAATGAATTCATCGCTTTATCAATAGGTACAGCAAAACTGATTCCAAAGGACGCACCCGTCTCGTCCAGCATTGCAGTATTGATACCAATTAAATTTCCATAAGCATCTACCAGTGCGCCACCAGAGTTTCCCGGATTAATGGCTGCATCGGTTTGAATAAAGTTTTCGGCAGTGTTGATGCCCAGATTCCATCGCCCTGTTGCACTCACAATTCCTTGGCTTACACTTTGACCAACGCCAAACGGATTTCCAATGGCGAGTACAACGTCGCCAACGCGGATATTATCGGAGCTGCCGAGGTTTATTGCCGTTATGTCGTCAAGTTTGATGCGTAATACGGCAAGATCATTGGCTTTATCAACTCCCACCAGCTCGGCAGCCGTGAATCTGCCGTCATAAAGTAAGACCGCAATACTGTCAGCTCCGTTAATTACATGATTATTGGTGAGAATGAATCCCTCATCGTCAACGATAACACCTGAACCAAGCGTTCTTTCCATGCGTTCTTGCTGTGGAATGTTGGAGTTGTTGTAGAGCTGGCGAAAAAAAGGATTATTGTAAAAATTTTGGTAACGTTGCACTACGCGTTTTTTTGTGTAGATATTTACCACTGCAGGGGCGGCTCGATTCACTGCATCGGCATAAGACACAACACCGTTGCCCGGATGATTGGGCGGTATATTTGTGGTAGGAGTGGTACCGCGAAGTTGAGGGAACAACAATAGTAAGAGTAAGGCAATGATCACGCCTGCTGCCACTGGCCAGCTGATAAAGTTAAGCAAGCGCTGTAAAAACATCCGGACTCCCCGTCGATTTTATTCAATCAACAAAAACCCCGCGGGTGCGGGGTTATACATATGTTCGACGTCCTGTACTTTAAACCAATTGATCTTGAGCAATATTAGTAGCGATTTGCCTTGCCATCAAAATCAAAATCATCCGCTGATTCCATTGGCATCCGACCATGATGTTGGTCTTCACGCAAATCGTAATCTTCACTCAATGTTCCTTTGGCTCCTGGCGCTTTAGGTGCCCAATCACGAGGTGGCTCAATACGTTGTTCATTAATGTAGGCTCGGGTATCGCCACTTAAATTGTTATTGGCTGAATCGATGATCTGACGGCTGATAGCAGGTGTTGCGAGTTTTAACGCTCCGCTAGCCAAATGCTCATGCACTTCACGATAAGCCTGGGTTAAGTTATTAACCAATTGCGATGTTTGTGCAAAATGTTCGGCTACATCGCGTTGATAACCTTGCAAAGAATTTTCTGCTTCGTGGAGACGTTGCTCCAAATCGCGCCCTAGTAACTTGGTGCGAAAAACATACAATACAGCAGCACCAATAGCGCCACCTGCCAGTAAACAAAGCAGTCCGGTTATAACGAGCGTACTAAATGAATACACAGGATTCTCCTCATCAAGAAGTGTGTTTATGGATATATATGTTTCATAAACACTCATAGACCTATTATAAGTCCATTTTCTCATTAAAATGGGCAAAATTATTGGGTTCAGGCCCGGGTATTTTTAATTTGAGGTGGTTCATGGAATTCCCCTTTGGTAAAGAAGCGTTATTAATGATTCCCGGGCCATGCGGAAGTTTGGAAGCGGTTTTGCATCAAGGTAATGTCGAAGGGCATTTTGCAGGGCAGCAATCGCTTGTTGTTATTTGTCATCCCCATCCTGTTCATGGCGGAACTATGGATAACAAAGTGGTTACTACCTTGATGCGCACCTATCGTGATCTTGGCATACATGTATTGCGATTCAATTTTCGTGGTGTAGGCAAGAGTGAGGGGGAGTTTGATAATGCGATTGGTGAGCGCGATGACTTGACGGCTATCTTGAGGTGGGTTGAAGCATCGTTACCTGAAACAGAATTATTGTTGGCTGGTTTTTCGTTCGGATCATCAATAGCAGCGCAAGGTAGTTATGAAGCTGGTAAATTGCGACACCTGACATTGGTTGCTCCTCCGGTGGAGCGTTATCCTTATGAGCGGAACAATCGCTTTCCGTGTGCGATTTGCATAGTTCAGGGGGATAAGGATGAACGTGTTAATGCGCAAGGGGTTTACGATTGGTCTGTCGGATTGCAAGGTGATGTTGAATTATTGCGCTACACCGATGCCGGGCATTTCTTTCATGGCTATTTGGCGGTGCTAAAGAATGATCTTGCCCAAGTCCTGCAGCGGCAATTGCAATAAGCGTGGTCAAGTCTCAATGTAATCGCTAAAGTGGCGATCTGTAGCCATAAACCCTTCCTGATTATTTCCAATCGTTAATTTCATGACATCACCAGATTCCAATTCTCCACTTTCCCGTTATCAACGTGATTTGCAGCGCGCTGGCTTTCGCTATGACCCTGCTCAGGAGGTGGCAGTTAAGCACCTCCAGCATTTATACGAGCAGTTGGTTGTGGCTTGGAAAGCGGAGCAGCAGCAAAGTTTGTTTGGAAATTTCTTAAAGCGCTTCATGGGGGATTCATCGCGCGAGTTGGTGCGCGGGCTGTATTTCTGGGGTGGAGTAGGGCGTGGCAAAACTTACCTGATGGATAATTTTTTTGAAAGCTTGCCGTTCGAACAAAAAATCCGTGCACACTTCCATCGTTTTATGCGTCGTGTCCATGCTGAACTCAAAAAGCTGGATGGTAAAAAAAATCCACTTAAATTGGTTGCTGACATTATCGCCGCCGAGGCGCGAGTCATTTGTTTTGATGAGTTTTTTGTATCAGATATTACTGATGCGATGATTCTTGGTACGTTAATGGAGGAGTTGTTTGCGCGTGGCGTGACTTTGGTTGCGACTTCCAACATTGTACCTGACGGTCTTTATAAGGATGGTTTGCAGCGTGCGCGCTTCTTACCGGCAATCGATTTATTAAATAAGCATACATTGGTGGTAAATGTTGATGGCGGAGTGGATTATCGCTTGCGCGCATTGGAGCAAGCGGAGCTGTATCACCATCCGCTGGATGCAGCTGCTGATGAAAGTCTGATGAGTAGTTTTAAGAGCCTTGTTCCTGCCGGTGCAGAAATTCGTGAACGGCAAGAGGTAGAAGTGGAAGGAAGGATGATTCTGTACCGTTATTTTAGTGAGGGGATTATCTGGTTTGATTTTGTCGAGTTGTGCGATGGCCCGCGCTCCCAGAATGATTACATTGAGCTGGCCCGTGAATACCATGCGGTAATCCTTAGTGATGTGCCTGGCCTCGGGCGTGAAAAAGACGACCAGGCGCGCCGTTTCGTGAATCTGGTTGATGAGTTCTATGATCGTCAGGTCAAGCTGATTATTTCTGCTGAACGTCCCCTGGCGGAGCTTTACTCAACCGGTAAACTTGATTTTGAATTCCAGCGGACGGTGAGTCGTTTGCTGGAAATGCAAAGTCACGAATATCTGTCGCGCCCTCATCGACCTGAATAAAAACCATATTGTGGTTGAAAATTGCTCCCTGGGTATGTAGTATGCCGCCTCCCTGTTTTCAGGGGTATTTAACATTTAGTTCCACATCCAATTTAGGCAGGAATAACATGAAGACCTATATTGCCAAACCTGAATCTGTCGTAAACGACTGGTTCATCGTGGATGCGGCGGGAAAAACCCTCGGCCGTTTATCTGCGGAAATTGCCTCGCGTTTGCGTGGCAAGCACAAGCCAGAATTCACTCCACACGTTGATACCGGTGATTACATCGTTGTTATCAATGCTGCTCAAGTGCGTGTGACTGGTCGTAAAGCTACTGACAAGATTTATTACCACCACACCAACTTCGTTGGCGGTATCAAATCTACCACCTTCGAGAAGTTGATCGAGAAGGCTCCAGAGCGCACTATCCAGATCGCTGTTAAAGGCATGTTGCCGAAAGGTCCATTGGGTCGTGCAATGTTCAAGAAACTGAAAGTTTATGCAGGCAATGAGCATCCACATGCTGCTCAACAGCCTAAAGAACTGAACATCTAAGGGGAGCCGTCATGTCTGCAGCACAATTTTACGGCACAGGCCGTCGCAAGACCTCTACCGCGCGCGTGTTCATCACTGCCGGTACTGGCACTATTACTGTAAATGATCGTCCTCTGGACGAATACTTTGGTCGTCCGGTAGCGCGCATGGTTGTTCGTCAGCCGCTCGAGCTGGTTGGCCTGGTAGAAAAATTTGACGTGAATGTTACTGTCTCTGGAGGCGGTAGTTTCGGTCAAGCGGGCGCTATTCGCCACGGTTTGACTCGTGCCTTGATGGAGTACGATGACAACTTGCGTAGCGAATTGCGTAAAGCCGGTTACGTTACCCGCGATTCCCGTGAGGTTGAGCGTAAGAAAGTTGGCTTGCGTAAAGCGCGTAAAAAGCCACAATTCTCCAAGCGTTAATGATTTCTGGCAGTGGCTTTTATGGTTACTGCTTGATGATCATCAAAAAAACGCCCAAGTCTTTTCTGGCTTGGGCGTTTTTTTACGTCTAAACTTGCGGGCCAATAACCCATTGTTTGTGTGTGGTTATTCTTGTAAGCCGAGTGTGAATTCATTAAGATTGCCCGCCTTTTCTTGAGTCACCCAATAATCCTTTGTCGTCGGACTTGGTATTAAAGTTTTTGCAAAGTCGCAGCGCGATTTAGGCGATTTGCTAGCCGTTAGCTGTTAGGGGAGAAATTCGTCATGAGTAATGACGCTGTAAATAAAACGCGCCGTCGCGTATTGATCGGAGCCACTTGTGCAGTGGGTGCGGTTGGTGTGGTTGGTGCTGCAGTTCCTTTTGTGGGTTCCTGGAACCCGAGTGCCAAAGCGAAAGCGGCCGGTGCTCCCGTTAAATACAATCTCAGCAAGGTAGAGCCAGGTGCTATGGTCACCGTGGAGTGGCGTGGCAAGCCAGTGTTTGTGGTGCGCCGTACCCAGGCAGCTTTGGATAGCTTAAATAAAGTAGAAGAGTTGGGTTTATTGCTTGACCCCGAGTCGAACGAGCCCATGCAACCTGAGTATGCGAAAAATCAGGCACGCGCTATTAATAAAGAATTTGCAATTCTGCTGGGGGTATGCACCCATCTCGGTTGTGCACCTATGTACCGCCCCGATGTTCATGCAGCGGATTTAGGCGGTGAAAAATGGCAGGGCGGTTTTTTCTGTCCGTGTCATGGTTCGAAGTACGACTTGGCGGGGCGCGTTTATACCGGCGTTCCTGCTCCACTGAACCTGGAAGTTCCTCCTCATCGTTATGAGAGTGATGCTGTAGTTGTGATTGGTGAAGATCAAGGGGCTTAAGATGAATTGGTTAGTTGGATTGTGGCAGTGGGTTGACAAGCGTCTTCCGGTACAACGTGCCTGGGATACCCACATGGGTAAATACTACGCACCCAAGAATTTTAACTTTTGGTATTTCTTTGGTGTGCTTTCGCTGCTGGTGCTGGTAAACCAACTGGTTACTGGTATCTGGTTGACCATGAGCTACAACCCTTCAGCGGAAGGCGCCTTCGCCTCTGTTGAATATATTATGCGTGACGTGGATTTTGGCTGGTTGTTGCGATATATGCACTCTACCGGCGCTTCTGCATTTTTCGTTGTTGTTTATCTCCATATGTTCCGCGGGATGATGTACGGTTCTTATAAGGCGCCACGTGAGCTGGTATGGATCTTCGGCATGACCATTTACCTGGTGCTGATGGCAGAAGCCTTTATGGGTTACGTACTGCCATGGGGCCAGATGTCTTACTGGGGGGCGCAAGTAATTGTGTCGCTCTTCGGTGCTATTCCTGGCATCGGTGAGGATTTGGTGCAATGGATTCGTGGTGACTATCTTATTTCCGGTATTACCTTGAATCGTTTCTTTGCTCTCCATGTTGTTGCTCTTCCAATCGTATTGCTGGCGTTGGTGGTAATGCACATTCTGGCATTGCATGAGGTGGGTTCTAACAACCCTGACGGCGTTGAGATTAAAAAGAACAAAGACGAAAACGGCATTCCACGCGATGGCGTTCCATTCCATCCGTTCTACACCGTTCATGATTTGGTTGGTGTTACTGTTTTCTTGTTCGCATTTTGTTTCATCATGTTCTTTATGCCGGAAATGGGCGGCTTCTTCCTTGAGTACGCTAACTTCGAAGAAGCTAATAATCTGAAAACTCCGACCCATATTGCACCAGTTTGGTATTTCACGCCGTTCTACGCGGTATTGCGTGCGGTGACTATGCAGATTGAGCTTGGTCCAATGGTGCTAACCGCCAAATTCCTCGGCTTTATTGCGATGGCAGCTGCAATTGCCATTCTGTTTGTATTGCCGTGGCTGGATCGCAGTAAAGTTAAATCCATGCGTTATCGTGGTCATATTCCACGTATTGCGCTGATTGCTTTTGCATCCATGTTTGTAGTGCTTGGTTACCTTGGTGTTAAGGCGCCTACAGAAGGTAGAACTTTGTTGTCGCAAATCGCTACTGCATTTTATTTTGCGTACTTTGTGACTATGCCCGTGTGGACTACAACGAGTCCTGAGAAAGCGAAATCCAAAACCTCCTGGGTACTATGTGGTTCATTTGCAGTTATCTTTGCCTGGATGGGTATTGATTATATCGGTGGAGATGTTCCGGTATTTTTGATTGCATTCTGTTTCCTGTTGGCTGCTATTTTTGCTGTATTACCACTGTTGGCTGCACGTGATAAAGATTTGGTAGAGCCTACCCGCACGCAAGCGAAAGGTTTGCCTGGTTTGTTGGTTGCGGCTGGCTTTGTATTATTTGTGATCCTGGCGGTGGTGCCGATTAAAGCAGTGGCCTCAGAAGGTGCGTTTAATTGCGGTGCTGTTCCATGTGACCACATGGAGCCCGACCTGAACGACAAAGAATCATTGCAGCGTGGTGCGAAGTATTTCATCAACTACTGTATGGGATGTCACTCAGCTAAATACTCGCGTTACGAGCGTGTAGCGGATGACCTGGGTATTCCTCATGATGTGATGGAGCAGAACCTGATTTTCAGTGACCAACGTATCGGTCAATTAATGGAAATCGCCATGAAACCACAGCAATCCAAAATCTGGTTTGGTGTAGTTCCCCCGGACTTAACCCTTGTAGCTCGCGCTCGCTCACCTGAGTGGATTTATACTTACCTGCGTAATTTCTATAAGGACGATACTCGTCCGTGGGGTGTCAACAATCGTGTGTTTCCTAATGTAGGCATGCCACACGTATTGATTGGGCCACAAGGTTTGTTGGAATGTGGTGCAGGTCCAAAACTGAACCATCATGGTGGTGCATTACGTAATGATGTTGGTCAAGTGGAAATGGACGAACATTGTGGCGCACTGAAAGAGGGTAAGGTTAAAGGAACTATGACTACCGAAGAGTTCGATCAGGCGGTGTATGATCTTGTTAACTTCCTCGAGTACATTGCTGAACCAATTGCTGTTAAGCGTCAGTCCATTGGTTACTACGTGCTTGGTTTTCTGGTGATTCTGTTTATCTTTGTATATTTCCTGAACCGTGAGTTCTGGCGCGATATCCACTGATGAATCCAGTTACAAAAAAGGGCGACGCGAGTCGCCCTTTTTTTATTTGAGTCTCCGGGCAAATACCTGTACCTTTTTGCCGATTGTTATTTATTAAGGAATTCACGTATGCAGATGTCATCCAGCCGACCCTATTTTTTGCGCGCGGTTTATGAGTGGATACTGGATAATAATTGCACTCCACACATTCTGGTTGATGCACATGTTCAGGGTACTCAAGTACCTCAGCAGCATGTGAATAAAGATGGGCAAATAATCCTGAATATATCTCCCTCAGCCGTAAAAGATTTTTTTATGGATAATACTGCTGTCTCGTTTAATGCCCGTTTTAGTGGGGTGGTGAATAACCTTTATATCCCCTGCGCTGCAATCTTGGGGATTTATGCTCGCGAGAATGGTCAAGGGATGATGTTTGAGCCTGAGGCTAATCCGCAACCACCTGTGCCGTCACCGACATCGCCAGTATCACCTTCTCCTGTTAAATCAATTGGGGATGGAGGCAAGCGTCCGGGTTTACGTGTCGTCAAATAATTTAGCTTTGTCTTAAAGCACCAGTTTCGATTGGTGCTGTTGTTTTTTGTACAGCATTGTGACGCTTCCAAGACATATTTATGACAAACAAGTCGTGCGGTCACATTACTGTCATATTCGCCCGTTAGAGTAGCTGCCAATGGTGAGATTATCTCGCCATGGCAAAATCCTTCTACGAACGACTAACGGAGCGCTCTATGAACGCTAAGAAAATTATCAAAGGGTTGGTGTTGGCCAGCTCTATGGTTTGCGCCGCTGCGCTGCAAGCTGCTGTTGATCCCAAACTACCGGAATACAAAGCAACTACCGGTGTATCAGGTAACGTAAATTCCATTGGCTCTGATACCCTGAACAACCTTATGACCTTGTGGGCAGAGGATTTCAAAAAATGGTATCCGAATGTCAACATCCAGATCCAGGGTGCCGGTTCTTCTACTGCCCCACCAGCGTTGATTGAAGGTACCGCAAATTTCGGCCCTATGAGCCGTGAAATGAAATCAGAAGAAATCCAGGCGTTTGAAGCCAAGCATGGTTACAAGCCAACTGCAGTACCGGTTGCTATCGACGTTCTCGCCGTGTATGTCAACAAAGACAACCCGATTAAAGGCCTTTCACTGCAACAAGTAGATGCAATTTTCTCGGCAACTCGCAAGTGCGGTGGCGCCAAGGACATTACCCGTTGGGGTGAAGTAGGTTTGCAAGGTGCTTGGGCGAATCGCGATTTCACCATCTATAGCCGTAACGCTGTATCAGGTACTTACGGATACTTCAAAGATGAAGCTTTATGCAAAGGTGATTTCAAAGCCAGTATTAATGAGCAGCCTGGGTCAGCATCTGTAGTTCAAGGTGTATCTGAGTCCATTAATGGTATTGGCTACTCAGGTATTGGTTATGTGACTTCCGGGGTACGTGCGCTGCCATTGGCGAAGAAGGATGGCCAGCCTTTTGTAACGCCTGATGCATCTCATGCCCTGGATGGTACTTATCCATTGGCCCGTGTCCTGTATGTTTACATCAACAAGCACCCAAACCGCAAACTGGATACCCTGCAACTGGAATTCCTGAAAATGGTTCTTTCCAAGCAGGGTCAGGAAACGGTTGTGCGTGATGGTTATATCCCATTGCCAGGAAGTATGACGAGTAAAGCCTTGGCAGAATTGCAGAAGTAATTTCCTCCATGATTTCAAAAAGCCGCCGTTGATGAACGGCGGTTTTTTTTCGTCTTAAAAACTGTGTTACAGAAAAATGACAATAAATATCCGGTTTGTAACAAAAGTGTCATTTTCGGTTGTTAGGATTCTCGTGCCAGAAGTTTAATCAGGTAAGCAGATCATGTCCGAACCTATCCCCTTGGTAAAAGAAAACGTCAGTTTGATGCCGACGCTTGAACAGCGCAATCGCCTGCGTCGCCTGCGGAAATTTAAAGATGGCCTTTCCCGTTATGGTGTGATGACCGCCGGTATGGCGGTTGTTTTTTCATTAGGCCTCATTTTTTTCTATTTATTTTCTGAAATTGCTCCGTTATTTCGTGGCGCGTCTGTTGAAGTCGTAAAAACATACACGCCTGAAGCTTTGCACCAGGCTCCGGAGGATCAAACCGAGTTTTTAACATTGGAGCGTTACGAAGAAATTGGAGGCAATTTCAAGCGTAGCGGTGCAGTCAGTTTTTTTAATGTGGATGATGGAAAGACTTTGTTGTCCGCACAAATGCCCAAACCTGCAACGGCGGAGTTTTCCGTACTGGCAACCAGCACGGCAGATCATGGATTGGTGGCTTACGGCTATAACAATGGTCAGATTGCTGTTGCAAAAACGGAGTATGAGCTTAGTTATCCAAATGATAAGCGTCAAATAACTCCAAGCCTGGAATTTCCATTGGGTGATCAACTTATTCAATTAGATTCGCTGGGCACCGCATTAAATGTACTCGCGATTCAAGAAACGTCCAGCGGTACATTGATTGGCGCACTCACTGCAGATAATCGTCTATTGCTCGGTGTGTTTAGTAGTAGCCGTAATTTAATTACCGGTGCTGTTACGCTGGAGCAGGAGATTTTTACATTACCTCCATTACCGCAAGGCGTAACGGGTACGCATATGCAGATAGATGAGGGCGCCCAACATTTAATTGTTGCCACTGATAAGTCGCAAATGATTTTGTACAAAATTGTTAGCCCATCTTCAGCAGAGCGAAAAGAAGCTGTAGTAGTGCCACATGGAAAAATTACAGCGATGCAATTTCTGGTAGGTACTGGTTCGTTGGCAGTTGGCACCAGTGAAGGCCATGTCAGTCAATGGTTTTTAGTACGCGATCCACATAATGAATACCATGTAACTCATGTTCGCGATTTCGATTCACTGGATGGCGCCATTACCGGTTTTGCGCCGGAGTTCGCGCGTCGTGGTTTTTGGGCTGGTGATGAAAAAGGCAACATTGGAATTTATTTTGGAACTTCGCAACGTACATTGTTGATTGAGTCCATGGGCGATAAACCCATCAGCAAGATTGCTGTCTCACCAATTAATAATCGGGCTTTGTTAATTGATGACAGCAAAAATTTATCGCTGTTGGATGTATGGAATAAACATCCTGAAGTTTCCTTTAGTTCATTATGGCAGAAGGTCTGGTACGAAGGGCGTGAGTCACCGGAATACATTTGGCAGGCTTCTTCCGGTAGCGATAATTTTGAAGCGAAGATGAGTTTTGTCCCGCTTTCGTTGGGCACATTAAAAGCCGCTTTCTTTGCAATTTTATTTGCTGTGCCGCTTGGTGTAATGGGCGCGATATACACCGCGTATTTTATGACGCCGAAATTGCGCGGCATTGTGAAACCCACCATCGAAATTATGGCTGCGTTGCCAACAGTAATTCTTGGTTTTCTCGCTGGGTTGTGGCTCGCACCGTTTATTGAAAATCACTTGCCAGCTATTTTTAGCATTTTAATTTTATTGCCAGTCATTATGTTAGTGACGGGATTTATCTGGAGCAAATTTCCGGAAAGTATACGTAACAAAATGCCGGAAGGATGGGAGGCTGTTATTGTTGTTCTCCCCATTATTTTGACAGTGTGGGCATGCGTAGCCATCAGCCCATTAACTGAGGTCTGGTTTTTTGATGGCAGCATGCGTCAATGGTTTACTGACAATGGTGTTAATTACGACCAGCGTAATGCATTAGTGGTTGGCATTATTATGGGCTTCGCTGTAATCCCCAGTATTTTTTCCATTGCCGAAGATGCGGTGTTTAGTGTGCCGCGTCATCTTACACAAGGTTCATTAGCATTAGGCGCAACGTCATGGCAAACCATGGTTGGTGTGGTATTGCCCACTGCAAGTCCAGGTATATTCTCGGCGGTAATGATGGGCTTCGGTCGTGCCGTAGGCGAAACGATGATTGTGCTCATGGCTACCGGAAACAGCCCGGTAGTTAACTTCAATATTTTCGAGGGAATGCGCACGCTCTCAGCAAATATTGCAGTGGAATTGCCGGAAACTGCGGTAGGTAGCACGCATTTCCGTGTTCTCTTTCTTGCTGCATTGGTATTGCTGGCGCTGACATTCATCGTAAATACATTGGCTGAAGTTATTCGTCAGCGCTTACGTCAACGTTATAGCAATCTGTAATCTCGGATGAATTTTTTCGGAAGAATACGATGAAAAATTTAGTGAAAAGAAAAACATCCTGGTTTAGCAGCGGCTCACCCTGGATTTGGTTAAACGGCGGCGCTGTAGCGATTTGTATGCTAATGGTGCTCGGTTTGTTAGGGTTAATTGCCGTGCGTGGTTTTGGTCACTTTTGGCCCGCTGATATTTTAGAAACTACCATTGTTGATCGCGATGGTCAACAACAGGTGGTAATGGGTGAAGCAGTGCGCGATGAAGTCATCTCTTCATCTGTTGCGCGTGATGGTGGTTACACTGTTGCGCCCGATGTGGAATTAATTACTCGCCATTTGTTCAAGATGGGTAATCGTGATGTCAATGGTCGTGACTTCGCCTGGTTTTTGGAAACAGGAATGGATAAATGGGAATATCCTGAAGATGCAGTTTCCATCGAGCGTCGTGAGTGGGGAAACTTTTATGGTTATCCCGTAGCAATTAAAGAACAAGAGGCAATTGTTAGTGAATTAAATGATGAAAATTTTTGGCAACAACTTGATGACCGTTTGACGCGTGCGCTGGATTTGCACAATAAAATTCATCGTATTGAAAAAGTGGATATCGGTCGTATTAACAACCAGATGGATGAGTTGCGTTTGGAGCGTCGTCGTTTGGAGTTGGATGGTGTATCGGGCGCTGCTTTGGCGAAAGCGGATGCAGAATTAGCAGAGCGCAGGGCGGCACTGGAAGCCGAGTATGATGTGATAAAAAAGGAGCGTGATTCAATTCTTTCCCAGGCAACTCGCGATAAATTAATTGCGCGCACTGCGGATGGAAAAGAAATAGTTATCGCTTTTGATCACATTGTCCGTGTGACTCGACCCAATGTTATGGATGTTGTTGCAAAAGCGGGGCAATATCTGGAGCGCTTTTGGGAATTTATGACCGCTGAGCCACGTGAAGCAAATACCGAAGGCGGAATTTTTCCTGCGATTTTCGGAACGCTGACGATGGTGATTGTAATGTCCATTATGGTCACTCCCTTCGGTGTACTCGCTGCTATTTATTTACGTGAATATGCAAAGCAGGGTACCTTCCTGAAAATTATCCGCATCTCTGTATATAACCTTGCTGGCGTGCCTTCAATTGTGTACGGGGTATTTGGTTTGGGGTTCTTTGTTTATACGCTCGGTGGCAATCTTGATGAATTGTTTTATACCGAGTCACTACCGTCACCAACTTTTGGTACTCCTGGTTTATTTTGGGCATCACTAACACTCGCGTTGCTAACCTTGCCGATTGTGATTGTTTCAACAGAAGAAGGCTTGTCGCGAATTCCCAGTACTATTCGCCAAGGCAGCCTTGCTTTGGGAGCAACGAAGGCGGAAACACTTTGGAAAGTAGTTGTACCACTAGCAACGCCAGCAATGATGACGGGGTTAATTCTCGCCATTGCACGTGCTGCCGGTGAAGTGGCTCCATTGATGCTGGTTGGTGTTGTAAAGCTGGCTCCTGCATTACCTGTGGATGGAAATTATCCGTACTTGCATCTGGATCAGAAAATTATGCACCTTGGCTTCCATATCTACGATGTGGGTTTCCAAAGCCCTAATGTGGAAGCAGCGCGCCCACTGGTATATGCAACTTCATTAACACTGGTGCTATTAATCATTTCGTTGAATATTACCGCGATAAAGATTCGCAATAATTTGCGTGAAAAGTATCGTAGTGCTTCGGATTAATTTCGCTGCAATGCTGTAATAATTTTGTCATTGATTTGAAATATATTGTTAATCAAATTTTAACCGAGTCTTAAACAGGCCCCGATTATGAGCCCAACAGCCCTCGTAGAACCTATCAAGCTTGAAGTGAAAAATCTCAACTTGTATTACGGTTCGAAACGTGCGTTAAACACTGTGTATATGAAAATTCCGGAAAAAAAGGTGACTGCATTTATTGGTCCCTCCGGGTGTGGAAAATCAACATTGCTACGCTGTTTCAATCGTATGAATGATTTGGTGGATGCTTGCCGTATTGAAGGTGAAATTCTTCTGGAAGGTTCAAATATTTATGACAAATCTGTAGACGTGGCTGAATTGCGTCGCCAGGTGGGCATGGTGTTTCAAAAACCAAATCCATTTCCAAAATCAATCTACG
This sequence comes from Cellvibrio sp., assembly GCA_035490715.1. Taxonomy (GTDB): domain Bacteria; phylum Pseudomonadota; class Gammaproteobacteria; order Pseudomonadales; family Cellvibrionaceae; genus Cellvibrio. The sequence continues at coordinate 26,283 of DATJLF010000004.1, read as the reverse complement.
AAAATGTGGCTTATGGTCTACGCTTACAAGGCGTGAAATCCAAACGCATTCTGGATGAAGTAGTTGAGAAATCGTTACGCGGTGCAGCGCTTTGGGATGAAGTTAAAGATCGCCTGCATGACAACGCGTTTGGATTGTCGGGTGGGCAGCAGCAACGTTTGGTTATTGCCCGTGCAATTGCGATTGAACCTGAAGTGATTTTGTTGGACGAGCCTGCATCAGCACTCGATCCAATTTCGACGTTAAAAATTGAAGAGCTGATTAACGAATTAAAACATCAATACACCATCGTGATTGTAACCCACAACATGCAACAGGCTGCGCGTGTTTCGGATTACACCGCGTTTATGTACATGGGTGATTTAATTGAGCATGATTTAACAGATACGCTCTTCACTAATCCCAGTAAAAAACAAACAGAAGATTATATTACCGGCCGTTACGGTTAATGCGGAGGGCGCATCATGGTTATGGATATTACGAGTCACACTCATCATATCTCGCAACAATACAATATTGAGCTGGAAACAATTCGCACGCACTTGTCTGAAATGGGCGGCATGGCCCAGCGTCAGGTAAATGATGCAATCCAGGCGCTGATCGACGCTGATCTGGAACGAGCAGAACAGGTCGTACGTGCTGATACCAAAGTGAACTCAATGGAGGTCACTATTGATGAGGAATGCGTACGTATTCTGGCGCGTCGCCAACCGGCAGCAAGTGATTTGCGTTTGGTTATTGCTGTGACCAAAGCGATTACCGATTTGGAACGTATTGGTGACGAAGCCTCGAAGATAGCTCGCCAGGCAATTGCATTAAATAAGGATGGCCATGCACCACGCGGTTACATAGAAGTGCGCCATATAGGTAATCATGTATCACGTATGTTGCAAGATGCCCTGGATGCATTTGCCCGCCTGGACATGGAGCTCGCATTAAATGTTGTGCAGACTGATAAACAGGTTGATATGGAATACAGTACGGCGATGCGGGAACTTGTCACTTTCATGATTGAAGATCCTCGCAGCATCACCCGCGTATTGAATATCATTTGGTCGCTCCGGGCATTGGAGCGTATTGGTGATCATGCCCGTAATTTGGCCCAATACGTGATCTATCTTGTCAATGGTGAGGATGTAAGGCACTCCAATCTGGAGGAGATTGCCGATAACATCGCGAATAAGGAATAACAACCGCTACATGCACTATCCACATGCATTTTTTGCGTGACTAAAGCCACATCCTCTAGTTAAATAACCCGCGCCTGCACTCAGGTGCGGGTTTTGTTTTTCTGGGGTCACACAACGCGTCTCCCCTCTCCAGACTGCCTTTGTAACACCTTCCAACGTAAAGGCCTTGTCGGGGAACGTATAAATATATAATATAAATAGGCTAATTAACTATGCTGGATACAGGGCGTAATTTAACTCACCAGTTAACCCATCAATTGGGTGCGGCTATCGTCCAAGGTCAATACGCGATCGATAAGTCTTTTCCAACCGAGGCAGAGCTGTCGCAACAATTTAATATCAGCCGCAGCGTTACGCGCGAAGCGGTGAAAATGCTGACTGCCAAGGGGCTGATTGCCTCGCGGCCCCGGCAAGGTATTCGGGTTATGCCGAGTACCCATTGGAACATGTTTGATGCGGATGTCCTTAGTTGGACACTGAATGCGCGTCCTTCACTGGAGTTGCTGCGTGAATTTACCCAGCTGCGTATGGCGATTGAGCCTGAAGCGGCAGCTTTGGCAGCAGAAAACTATAAGGATGCAAGCACGTTAAAAGTGATCGGCGACGCGCTGGCGCGGATGAAGAAAGCTGACGAAGGCCAGGATGATCCGCTATCGGCAGATATCGAATTTCACTGTGCAATTCTGGCTGCGAGTAACAATCGCTTCTTCTTCCAGTTGCGTGAGTTTATCCAGGTCGCCTTGCGCGTAAGTATTGCCAGTACTAACCAATTAAAGGGTGTGCTGACGGCGGATTACGATGATCACAAACGAATTTATGATGCGATTTGTGCTGGCGATCAGGAAGCAGCCAGTAAAGCTGTAAAAACCTTGCTGCAAGAGGTTATGCAATTAATTAACGTCTCTCTGGTAAAACCGAAATAAACTGAAGGTGAGTGTTTTCTACCTGGGCTAATATCGGTAAGTACAACGGCGCCAGCCAGAGAGAGTTCAACATGCATAGCTTCCCAAATCATCAAGGTTATACCCGCTATTCGAGTCTGGAGGGGCGCGGGGTATTTATCACCGGCGGTGCTACCGGCATTGGTGCGGCGTTGGTGGAAGCCTTTGCGAATCAGGGCGCGAAGGTGGCTTTTATCGATATTGACGCAACCAGTGCGCATGGTTTATGTGATGAGTTGCAGCAAAAAGGATTAATTCGTCCGTGGTTTGAATGCTGTGATGTCAGTGATATTACCGCACTCAAGCGCAGCATCCTGAATGCACAGGATGCGTTCGGCGATATAAGTGTTTTGATCAATAACGCTGCCAATGACCAACGTTATGACACGCGCACCATGACGGAAGACAATTGGTATCGTGGTTTGGCAATTAACCTGCATCCGGCATTTTTTGCTGCGCAAACAGTGCAGCCAATGATGGCAAAACTGGGCGGAGGATCGATCATCAATATAAGTTCGATCAACGTACAATTCGGTCCGCCGAATCTTGCCAGTTACATCACTGCCAAGGCCGGTATATTAGGGATTTCCAAAGCGCTAGCTACGGATTACGGCGCAGACAATATTCGGGTGAATTCCATTTTGCCGGGTTGGGTGGCTACTCCCAAACAACTCGAAAAATGGTTGACGCCGGAAGAAGAAGCGGAGTTGATGAAACGTGTGTGCCTTAAAAAGCGGTTGGGTGCGCACGATGTCGCCAATCTCGCATTATTCCTGGCAGCGGATGACTCTGCCATGATCACCTCGCAAGAATTTGTTGTCGATGGTGGGAGAATCTAGGCACGGATAACAGTGCTGGAACAAAAGAGCGTTACCACAGGAAGCATTCATCAGCACCACTGATGAATGCTTCTTGCTATAAGAGAGAGCTATTTTTAAAAAAGCGATGGCAAAAAGTGAATTCATTTATAGTGAAAAATTTTTAGACCGAAATCGCAGTCCTGATAAAAACAAAATCTTTTAAAAACAAAGTGCTTTCTTCGGAGGCGCTACTACATAGAGGTTAATCATGATTCTCAACGGCATTGATATAGGCGTTTTGATCGTTTACACAGTGGTATTGCTCGGCGTGGCATGGTGGGTTTCCCGCGATGAAAAAGGTCACGACAAAAATGCAAACGATTATTTTCTTGCAAGCAAATCCCTGCCATGGTGGGCGATAGGTGCATCACTGATTGCGGCAAATATTTCGGCAGAACAAATTATTGGGATGTCTGGTTCTGGCTACATTATCGGGATGGGAATTGCAGCATACGAGTTAATGGCAGCCATTACGTTGATCATTATCGCGAAATATTTTCTGCCCATTTTCCTCGCGAAAGGCATTTACACAATGCCGCAATTTTTGGAAAACCGTTACGATGGCCGCGTCCGCACAGTAATGGCAATTTTCTGGCTCGCACTTTACACCTTTGTGAATTTAACCTCTGTGCTCTATTTGGGCTCACTGGCAATTTCACAATTCCTCGGTGTGGATATGCTTTACGGCATGATCTTCCTTGCACTCTTCTCTATGACTTATTCGATTTATGGTGGACTAAAAGCGGTTGCCATGACGGATATTATCCAGGTGGTTTTGCTGGTTCTTGGCGGTATTTTGGTAAGTTACCTTGCATTAAACCAAATTTCTGGCGGCACTGGTGTAGTGAATGGTTTCTCAACCTTGCTTGAAAAAGCGCCTGAAAAATTTGACATGATTTTGTCAAAAGACAGCCCCAATTATATGGATTTACCAGGTATCTCTGTATTGATTGGTGGTCTCTGGATTATGAACATTAGCTATTGGGGATTTAACCAATATATTATCCAGCGTGCGCTCGCAGCAAAAAGTATTCAGGAGGCCCAAAAAGGCATGGCATTCGCTGCCTACGTGAAATTATTCCTGCCGTTAATTGTAGTTTTACCAGGCATCTGCGCTGTTGTACTCGCACCGGATTTAACTAAAGCGGACCAGGCATACCCTGAAATGATGAAGTTATTACCGCATGGTTTATTAGGTGTTGCGTTCGCTGCATTGGTAGCTGCAATTGCCTCATCATTAAGTTCAATGAGCAACAGTGTTTCTACTATTTTCACCATGGATATTTATAAAAAATCCATTAACCCACAAGCCAGCGAACACAAATTGGTATTTATCGGTCGCGCCACTGCAACCGTTGCAATGATCATTGCTGTTTTACTGGCCAAACCACTCGTAGGAAAATCAGAGCAAGCATTCCAATTTATTCAGGAGTTCACCGGATTCTTTACTCCCGGTATTGTTGTAATTTTCTTGTTCGGATTCTTCTGGAAAAAAGCCACCGCTGCATCAGCGCTAACCGCTGCAATCGCATCCGTAATTCTTTCATGGGCATTTAAAATGTATTTACCGGAAATGCCATTTATGGATCGCGTAGGTTTGGTATTTATCCTCTGTTGTGTATTGGCCGCCGCTGTAACTTATTTGGCAGGTGCCAAAACCCAGGAAAACGCAATTGATTTGCAAGGCATCAGCTTTAAAACTACCGGTGGATTCAATATTGCAGCCGTAGGAGTTATGCTGATTCTCATCGCGATTTACGCTACCTGGTGGTAATCTCGCGGTAAGAGATTTGAAAATTAAAACGGGCCTTGAGTGGCCCGTTTTTTTTGTTCTACTATGTAGGAAAAGTAATTCTGTGAAAAACAAAAACGACTATATAAACTGGCTCGCCTAGTAATCTTACCGTTTAATTATATGGTGAGTATTTGCTTAATCATTTTCAACACCGAAACAATCAAGATACCGAAACATACAAGTTCGGCGGAAAATATCCAGAAGATCAATAAGTACCCTTGCAAGTGAGTGTTTAGGTCGCGTGAAAGTATTATTGACTATTCTGTTATTATTTTGCGCCAATACCTAAGATTATATAAAGGCTACTCACACCAGTAAATCCATAGACGATAAATTAGGAAAGCGAACTTATGAGCAAGCAGGTTTTGGACAGGCATAAAAAATCATGTGAAGGAGGGTTTGTCTTTTCCAAAATTACATTGGCATAATTCAGCGCAATGATTGTTTGAATTTGGTGATGGTACTATCAGGAATCTCGGCGTTAACGATGGTGATTAACAGTGTGCCAGGCGAGATAAAAAGTGTTGAAAAGATGCTCACAACTGGGGCAGGCCCCGCGTATTTTTATACCAACCATTGCGAACGCTTGAATTAACACACATTATTTTTAGATCGCTCCTAACTCCTTCGGAAGCCTAAGTTACAATACACCCGGTTTAATTTGAAAATTGCTCGATAATTATAATGTAGGGTGAATATGAAACTTATTGATGTTGTAGCATGCACCAATGTCCTCGGCGAAGGCATCCAATGGAACCACGATGATGGTTGTTTTTGGTGGACGGATATTTTATCGGCAAAATTATTCCGGTATCACTTAATCACAAAAGCGCTGTCACAATGGGATTTGCCGGAAAAGTTGGGTTGTTTTGCGTTTGCAAAAAATGATACGAGATTATTAGCTGCCTTTGCATCTGGTTTTGCGTGGTTTGAGCCTGACACTGGTTCTGTTGAGTGGGTTGCAAAACCGGAAGCGCATATTGTTGGTAACCGCTCCAATGATGGTCGTTGCGATAGGCAAGGGCGTTTTTGGATGGGGTCGATACTTGAGCAAAAAAATTCGCCGGAACAATCTGCTTCACTTTATTCGTTGCAATCGGATTTTTCAGTGAAGAAACACCTTACCGGCTTGCGTATTTCCAATGCACTTTGCTGGAGCCCTGACTCGCGTAAGATGTATCACGCTGATTCTCCTACACACACTATTAATGTCTACGATTTTGATGCTGCAACCGGCAGCGTTTCCAATCCCCAAATTTTTGCACAAACTGAAACCGGCGTTGAGCCGGATGGTGCGTGTGTGGATTCGGAAGGATACATTTGGAATGCACAGTGGGGCGGTAGCCGCGTTGTTCGTTACGCACCTGATGGCAGCAAAAATTTTGAACTGGCTATGCCCGTTACCCAGGCAACATGTGTCGCTTTTGGTGGCGATGACTTGAGTGTATTGGCAGTTACCAGCGCACGCATTGGTTTACATGATGAGGCGTTACAACAACAGCCGCAGGCGGGCGGGTTATTTATTTTTAAAACGCAATTTAACGGTTTGAAAGAATCCCGTTTTGGTTAAACCTGAAAATGTAGAGCGTGTTTTTCAATTGGAAAAATACTTTGAAAAAACACGCTCATAGTCCCTATCTTATTTGTTAAGCTGAAATTCAATTTTCTTAAAGCTTATATCCATTTCTTTAAACGTTTCCGGAACAGCAGTAGTCCATTTGTTACCAATTGGGCCGCGCAATACTGAACCATTTTTTGTTTCACCAACAACGGTAATGCGTTGAATAACCACATTGCTCATTTCAGCTGGCGTTTTAGTTGTTCTGGGGTCGTAATTGATTTGCTGGTACAAATATACCTTGTTCATAGGGATAGTTACGCGTACCCATTTGTCTGCTTGAGTGGCCTGATCCAATTGCAGGTTGATCTTTCCGAATAAATTTATCCCGTCGAAGAGCGTGAGATCAATGTTCACTTTACCTTCATCCAAGTCACCGATTGCTGAGGCATCGACGTAATCCGCGTAAGTTGTTTTTAAACTTTCAATGCTGGGGATGCTGGTTTTTGCGCTGTTGACTTTGAGATCAACAACAATATTTTCGATATCACCAAATTTATAACCATGGGCAACAATATTGCGTTCAAATCCATTCGCGTGTTGATGATCCCAATCCGCAATTTTCTTCACCAATACCATGTTGATGGTGTCTACGTTATTACACGTGTCATTTGTTTTAGCGCTCGTATTGAAATTGTAAGTTGCAGTTGGTTGTTTGAGTGTTCCCCATTTGTCTTCAGCTTTACCATTAGTTGTATGGTTCCACCCGGTTATATTCAAGCTCGTAAGGCTCTGGTTTTGCATTCCTGCATTGTAGTCCGGGAAAATTGCGAAAGTTTTAGTTTGTGCCCCAATGCCTATGCCGCAATTTTGAATTTCCGCTACTGAATAGTTCGTATAAGGAGTAGCTGCTAATGTTTTTTCATTATTTTCTGCGGCGACGCTGGATGTTGCTGAAGGGCTGGACACAACTGGGGTTGAGGACGCTACAGGGGCTGTGGAGGCCGGTGTGGGTTTGCTGTCACCTCCACCTCCGCCGCCGCAGGCGGTTAATCCGGCAACAAGAAATGGTAATAAACAGGGTTTGAGGGATTGCATAAGACTAAGCTCCATTGTTGTTATGTTGGATGGCTATGGATTGTAAGAGGGATGGAACTCATGCGGACGCGGCAAGCTTGAAGACTCGCCTGCACTGGTTCCAATGGATGCGGCGGCGAATATAGCCATTCTTTTGATAGTCGTAAATCAGATTTGATTGCGCTACCACAGATAACGCCATAATTTCTGCGTCAATTCTGATGTTAGGATGAATATTTGCACATATCTGATCGTAACAGCCGAATGATTGTGCAATCATTCGGTGTAAAAGATGAGGATTTATTGTTGCTGACGAAGCTTTTGGGGATTTGGGTTATCTGCCAGGGTCATTTGATCAGCTGTAAGTCGATCAGTTTCTGTCGCATTTTCTGCGATCTTTTCGGTTTCGGGATGATCGAGTTTTAATACTGCTTTTTGCAGGATCAGGCTGTTTGGATAACTAATCAGATTGCCATCGTCTCGTCTCAAAATCACATGGAATAGGGTAATCTCAACGATGACTCCACGCATATCATCTTCTTTGTCCAGGATTTTAATTCGGTCATTCACCTTATAAGGAAAGCTGAAAAAGATGATCATGCTCGCCGTTACATTACTAAGGATTGACCATTGAGCGAAAAGTGCGATACCCACCACAGCAAAGATAGAAGATAGAAAGACCGATATTTCGCTATAACCCAGGCCAAGGATAAGGCATACAACGACTATGCAGCAAAATACCATTCCGATATTCATCAAGCGTGTCATGTATAAAACACGTAGGTCACCCAGTGCACGCCGCACGCTCACATCATGAATGATTTTATCCAACAATTTGGAGCCCGCATAAAACAGCAATATACAGCCCGCAACAATCAGAAATTTTGAAAACACGCTGTGACTGGTTATTTGTTCGAGTGTGGCAAAAAGTCTATCCACCGTGACACCTGCTGATTCATCGATAAGTGAACTCAAAATCCCTAATCAGGACCCAACGTTCACGATAGTTCCGGCGCTATTGGCCGGGGCGAAAGTGGCTGGCATTATAGTAAAAATTATTCACACAGAACGAGTGCAATATGAAATCAGTCGCAACCAAACCGCTTTTATGTATAGCCCATCGCGGTGGTCCGCAGATGGGAACGACACCTTTGCCAGAAAATAGCCTTGCCGCCATTGCGCGCGCGCTGGATTTGGGTGTTTATGCTGTTGAAATTGATGTATTTCACATTGAGGGTGAGCTATTGGTTACTCACGACCGTCGATTGGGGCGAGTGGTGTCCGGCCAAGGGATCATTACTGAACAACCCTTATCCTATTTACGCAAACAACAGTTGGAAAATGGCGAGCCTATTCCAGCGCTTCAACAAGTGCTTGAGTTGGTGGGCGATAAAGCGGTGCTCAATATTGAGATAAAAGGGCGGGATTCGGTACCGGCCTTAAAGAAAATCCTGCAGGAATACATTAATAATTCCCAAAGCGATTATGAGCAATACACTATTTCCAGTTTTGACCATCAACAATTATTTGAATGTCTACGAGTATTACCGCACATAAAACGTGGCGTATTAATCGAAGGAATACCACTGGATTATGCTGCTTGTTGTGAACCGCTAAAAGCTTATTCGTTTAATACCCACTTAAGTTTTATTACTCCTGAATTAATTCGGGATGCGCAACGACGTGGATTAAAAAATTGGGTTTATACCGTTAACCACGAGGACGATTGGCGATATTTGCACTCGCTTGGAGTGGATGCAGTCTTTACTGATAAGCCGGACAAATTACTGGAGTTTAATAAGGAATTCCATGCCTAGTTGGTTGACAGCTATCGTCAATCAGCTCAAAAAGCGTAGGGCTGAATATCTTTTTCCAGAACGAAAATATCAAGTCACATTGGCTCATCCACTTTTTTCAGTGAGCAATCCCTCCGGCGAGCTTTTTGAGGCATCGCTAAATTGTTTGGAAAAAATTGAAGTTATTACCACAGATGCAGGTCCTTGGGCTGCTGATGTGTGGTATGTGTTTTCATTTTCATCCGGGACAATTAGTTTTCCTCAAGGCGCAATGGGCGATAAAGCAGCGGTAGATTATTTATTGTCGTTGCCGGATTTCAACGAACTGCAATTTATTCTGGCGATGAGCAGTTCGGACAACGCACGTTTTTTGTGTTGGCAGAAAGCAGAATAGTAAGAGAATATTTCCGGTATTTATTGCCAGAATGTTGTGACTTTTTACCATGCGCAGGGAAGTTCAATGTACGCATAATATGAACCGGCCGCTTTAAGGTCGCGGTCATTTTTTTTAATTCAAGGAGGACTTGCCATGTCGCAATTTCAATCTCGATTGCTGTCTACCGGTTTGAGTTTACTGTTGGGTAGTTATGCTGCACACAGTTTTGCTGTACCGGAAGAGCACAGTATAAATCGTTCCATTGCTGCCCAAGGGGCTGCTACTAACATCCTGTGGTCATCGTTTAATTCTGCGAGTAAAGTCCAATGCGGTACAGCGTGTCGTTATTGGCAACGTTCTGCCGGGCGATTAACACCTCCGTCAAATTGGAGTCGCTTACCGGCAGCCTGGCCTAACTCAAGTAGCACTTCTTTTCCCGCACCGGCTTTATTATCCCTCATTCAATTGGCACCAACGAATGAAACAACATGGGACGATGCACTCATTATTTACGATACCAGCTACCTGCAAAAGTCAGCAGTAACCTATACCAATGCAGACAAATCCATGCGGGCATCTGTACAGAAGTCCGGCAATGTTGCGAGTGCACTTGCTTATCACGTGCGCGTACAAAATCAATCAGCTGCTACGCGTGATTATTTTGTACGATTCAAAGCTCCGGTACAAAAAAATAGTTTGCAAGCCGCATACGAAGTGGGTGGGCCGTCTGGTAACCAACCTGTGCCTGTCGGTGATAATGAAGGTGTAGCACGCTCGAGTGTAGAGTTGTTAATTGACGGTTTACCGGTGTGGCAAACGGCACGCTCATTACATCGTAAAGATTTAGTGGCCAATGCCTACGGAACTTCATACAACTGGGGTGAAGATGCGAGCGATGATTCATACACAATTTATGTGGGACGTTATTCATCGGGTGCAACATTTATGATGGATTACATTATGCAAGCGGATGTTCTTGCTAATGCGCCTGACTGTGGTCAGGATTTTAACGGCTACCTCGATAATTCATACAGTCGTCATTGCCAGGTATTGAGTGCGGGACGTGAAATTCCCAATGTATCTTTTGGTGGTGCTGCGTTTGAAATTATTTCAACAGCCAGTTTGTCGGCAAATCTTTCTCTGGATATAGGCGGCGTATTAAATGCCCGCGCAGGAGGCAATTAACATGAAACGTTTATTATTACTTATATTGTCCATCGCAACGCACGCTTCAATTTTTGCCGCTCAAGTGGCTGATGATTTTGTGCCGGTTGATCAGTACTCGCTCTCTATCATCACTCCGTTGGATAGTCTTTCCTATAAAACAGCAGTTCACTATGCAATTGCTAATGATCACACCAATGTGAAATTTCGTGAGCGTGGTGACCGTGGGCAAAGCAATGAGGTTTTAGCAAAATATGATGTACTCATTGATAACCTTGCGCACGATCCTAACCAAGCTACTCCAGCGGCAGATATACAACAGTTGATGCCCATTGATTTCACCAAGGCAGAGAATACTGCGCAAGGTTGGGCGCGAATGGGCACCGCTGCAATTCCTGCGTTAACGATTGCGTTAAATGGTGAAACCCGCGGGCATGCATCAGCTTCATGGCGTACGACCTACACGGTGACAGGTTCGGGTAGCCGTAACGTCAGTTTGAAATTTCGCATACCTGAGACGGTAATGGATGGACGTTTTGAGCAAAGTGCGAAAGGCGCTTATCAGGGCAGGGCCAAGGTGCAACTGCTGGTAAATGGTTATCCGGTATGGTCAAGTGAAGCCATGCGCATTGCTCCGGCAACGCCTAATGCAATGAGTGAATATATGTTTGAAACATTTGGTTCCGCTTGGGCTTTCGATAAAAATACAGAAAAAGCCAGTGCAAAATGGGTAACTGCTTCAATGGGCACGTATAGTGCCGGGCAGTCCCTGGATGTTGTGCTGGTTTATTTTGTGGAGGCTAGCATTGGGCGCGAATGTGAATACGTCGCTGATATGTATGCCTGCATGGGTATGACGGTAAGTTTTAAACGAGACAATACTGCTACATTGCCCAGCTTTTCCTCGTCCCCCACATTACAAATAGCCATACCTTAATTTATTGGTTCATAAAACTCCGGCCATTTAAATGACCGGAGTTTTATGATTGATGTTCGTTATCTTTTTCCTTTCCGCTGCGCGGGGCTTTCTTTTCGATATACACTTCCGGTTTTTTGATGGGTTCCAAATCAATTAATTTATTGGTAATGCCTTCAAAAATGGTGCCCCATAATTCCGTGTTGGGTTTTTTATTCTTTAAATAATGAATATATTTTGCTCCCAGCCATACTAATCCGCATAACCCAAGCACCAATCCCAATAAAAAATATTCACGAAAACTCATCGACGTATCTCCCTGGCTTTTTACCCATATTAGGTTTACCCGGGATAATTCAAGTGTGACGATACTTTACATAAATTAATTCTTTCTTCAGCATTCCTGAAGCTGGTTGGCTGTAGTTACCTGCATAACTGGGTTATGCTGTTTTAAAAGCCTATACTCTTGTGCGATGCCAATACTGGCGATTGTTATTGTTATCACGATAAATATAAAAATATTAAAAATTCAAACTAAAACACCTAAGTGTTCAACGCTTTTATTATTAATAACGTTAATGGCAACAGAGCTGATATGAACTATTTGTGTGAATTGATTCAAAAAAGACTGTGCATGTTAAGTCTTGTCGGTCTTTCGAGTTTGCTAAGCGCCTGTGGCGGAAGCGGTGGCTCGGGTGATGACGAGCCCTCCGGGAAAATCTCATCCCGGTCGGGACAAACTTCATCGCAATTAGTCAGCACGGGTGCTTCCTCAACCCCAATTTTATCTTCCTCATCAAAATCCAGTACCGCCACTCTGATTTCCTCTTCTGCGGCTTCTGCGAAAAATCCTGTGCCGGATTTAACCGCTGACCCGGCGCTACCGATCAAGGGGAGTCCAACCTATGCCTCCGCTACGGATGCTGTCCGGCTGTTATCGCAAGCGACCTTTGGGCCAACGGCAAAAGACGTACAGCGTGTGATGCAATTGGGAAAAGCGGCATGGTTGGATGAGCAATTTCAAAAACCACAAACCCGGCATTTGTATTTATTGGATAAGCGCTTTACCGAAATCGGTTTGGTTGTACAACCGGAGAAAGATGACAATGAGGAAGGGTATATACGTGATCTCCAGCGCAGCGATATCTGGTGGGAAGTGGCGCTGTGGGGCGATGATCAGCTGCGCCAGCGAGTTGCCTACGCATTAAGCCAGATTCTGGTGATCTCCAACGTATCAGACGTACTCTACAACGATACCCGCGGTATCGCCAATTATCATGACATCCTCGCTGAGCACGCGTTTGGAAATTATCGTGACCTGCTAAAAGCGGTAACGCTCAACCCTATGATGGGGGAATACCTGAGCATGGTGCGCAATGAAAAAGCAGACTCTACTCGCAACATTCGTCCCGATGAAAATTATGCGCGCGAAATTATGCAATTATTTTCCATCGGATTAGTACAATTGAATCTGGATGGCAGCATAAAATTGGATGCGCAAAACAATCCGATTCCCACCTACGATCAAACCACGGTAAAAGAGTTGGCTCGTGTGTTCACTGGCTGGAATATGGCTACCATCAAACAATGGTGGGAATGGACAGAGAGTGGTGCAAGTGAAATATTGCCCATGAAATCATTTAATAATTATCACGATTTTGGTGCGAAAACACTTTTTGGGGATAAGGTAATCGCTGCAGATAAAACACCGGAGCAGGATGTGGATGCAGCACTGGATATTTTATTTGCGCACGCCAATGTCGCGCCGTTTATTAGCAAACAATTAATCCAGCGTTTAGTGAATAGTAATCCATCATCCGCCTATGTAACACGCGTAGCTACCGTCTTTAACAATAATGGCAACAACGTTAAAGGCGATATGAAAGCTGTCTTAAAAGCAATATTAATCGATGAGGAAGCGCAATCAGGCCATGTAACCGCGCCCGAGACCTTCGGCAAATTACGTGAACCCATTCTGAAAGTATCGCATTTATGGCGTGCATTCAAAGGCACAGGTGTACCGACAAAATTGAATAACGGCACTGTGACTGACAAGCGCCTGCGTTTTTATGGATCGGGACGTTTAATGGGGCAACGTCCATTCGGTTCGAATTCGGTATTTAATTTTTACCGTCCGGATTATCAACATCCAGGCGAATTAAAAAATAACAACCTCAACTCACCGGAATTTCAAATACTCACCGAGAGTATGATCATGTCGCAAATTAGCACGCTAAGTAATGCCGTATTTTGGCGGGACACCCCACATGATTGGTTAGAGCCCACTATCGAAGGCGTGTGGGATGTATTTTCACCGCGATTGCATTTGGAACGTGAGCGCGAACTTACTAAAAGTCCGGCTGAATTATTGGATCACCTCAATTTATTATTAATGGCAGGACAAATGAGCCAGCCAATGTGCGATGTGATTCTCAATCATTTAAATGCAAATAAAGTTGATCCGACCTGGGGTCAGGAAGGACAAATGTGGCAGCGGGATACCATGATTTATGAAGCCTTGTTTTTAGTGCTGGCTTCTCCTGAATATGCAGTGCAACGGTGATTTATGAAAAACATAAACAGACGTGAATTGTTACGCAAAGCAACCTCTTTGGCTGTGGGATCTTCTGCTTTCTATGCGACCAGCGGATACTTCCAATTGGCCAATGCGCTAAGCCAGCCAGAGGATGACTACAAAGCCTTGGTATGCATATTTTTATTCGGCGGTAATGATGCTTTTAATATGGTGGTACCTACAAGCGATACTGGCTACACCGCTTATAAAACTACCCGTCAGACATTGGCTATTGAACAAAGCAGTCTGTTATCCATAAGCCCGACGAACGATATAGGTATTCCGTTAGGTTTTCATCCATCCATGCCTCAGGTGCAACAATTATTTAATTCGGGAAAACTGGCACTGCTTGCGAATGTAGGGGCGTTGGTAGAGCCTGTTACCCGTACCAGTTACCAGGGCAATAAATCGCTTTTACCTCCACAATTGTTTTCCCATAACGACCAACAAACATTTTTACAAAGTTTGCAATCCAGCGCGCGTCGCAATGGATGGGCCGGTCGCGCCGCCGATGCGATGCTTGCGGTAAATACCAACAAAAAATTATCGATGAATATATCGCTCAGCGGTTCCAATACATGGCAGAGCGGTGCAAGTGTGACACCTTACTCCATTGATGCTGCTGGTATAAAGGAACTTGAAAACTTTAACAAAAAATCGACCGACGCACGGGAATTGAGCCGTATACAAATTTATCAGGCGTTACTCGCACAATCACAGGAAAATATATTCCAGCGCGAGTTTGCACGCACGCAAACCCTGGCTTGGGAGTTGGCGGGCGAGGTTAAAACAGCATTGGATGCTCAATCACCTTTGCAAACCCAATTCCCGTCCGGCAATCCATTAGCCAGTAATTTAAAAATGGTGGCACAGATGCTTTCTGCGAGAAATGCATTGCAAGTCAAACGCCAAACATTTTTTATTGGTATGGGAGATTTTGATACACATGGCGATCAGCTACGTCGTCACACCCTATTGCTTGGTCAGTTAAGCAGTGCATTGGATGCATTCTATAAAGCGACCGAAGAATTGGGGATTGCAAATAAAGTCACCACGTTTACCACTTCAGACTTTGGTCGCACGCTGACTAGCAATGGTGATGGCACCGATCATGGATGGGGAAGCCACCAAATGATTATGGGCGGAGCCGTAAATGGCGGAAATATTTATGGACAATATCCCGAACTGGTTATTGGTGGGAAAGACGATATAGGCGAGGGAAGAATAATTCCCACCACCAGTATGGACCAATACGCTGCAACACTTGCAAATTGGTATGGATTGCCCGCCAATAATTTTGCCGATGTGTTTCCTAATTTAACGCGATTCGATTCAACTGATCTGGAATTCTTTAAAGTTTGATCCGGTGCAAAACAGGATGAAAATATTATTTAGCATGGGACTAATGATATTTTCATCCGGAACATTTGCCGTTAAAAAAACAGCATTATCGATGCCCCTTGGTTGTTAACGCTCCGCATGGATGGGAATGCTTTACCTTCTTTCAGGTTTATTGCCTTACTCCGTGGTGCCATTACTATCGGGCGATGGCTTAGTTGGCGCGCTGGAAAATAAATATTTTCTGACCTTTAGCCAGTGCTTATACCATTCCGGCTTTTGACCGAAGTGAATGATCCATGCCTTTCGAATATGAGTGCTTTTATTCGCTGTTGATGAATGCAAACTCAAATGATCATGTATGGATACGTCGCCCTTATTTATATTCATTGTATATATATTTCCCGTCGGCTTATCCGCAACTTTTAACACATGAGGATTGGTTGTGTAAGCCGCTACATGGGGAAGCAAATGTGAATATTTATGCTCTACAAATTGCATCGCGCCGTTTTCAATAGTGGTCACTTGAAATGGAATCCAGAAATGCAGGCTGGGAATGATTATATCTGAACCAAGGTAGGCTTGGTCCTGGTGCCATGGAGTGATGGTTTGGCTACCTGGCATTTTATAAATGGCGTGATCAAAAAGATAATAAGCATGACCATCAAAATAGTCTGCTGCTATTTTCTTGCAATGATTAAATACTGCTGATTCACGGAGTTGCCTTGATAAAAGGGAAGGTCGTTTAATTTCTAATTGCTGTTGTTTTAGAATTCTCGGGTTCTCCGACATCTCTGTGCGTATTTTCGAAAGGAAGACCCCTTTACTTTCTAACAGGTTGCTAATGATCGTTTCGCAGGTATCCAGATCATTTTCTAAAAAAATATTCTCTATTTTAAGAAAACTTGATGCATCCATTTTTATTTTCAGATCATTCATGACGATCCAATCCCTTGTAGAGTATATCGATAAAGCCTTTCATAAGGCCGGCAGCCAAACCAAAATGAATCAAAAAGAGCAGTGCAGGTGCTGCTAGAAAATGAGTGGCTCTTGAAAAATATTTGCAGAAGGCGACGATGAGTGCCGAATAACCAAGTAGCGCTGATATACATAAAAGTAAAAAGCTACTACGGTTTATTAAGAATAAAAAAGTGCAAATAAATGTGATAAAAACCAGAGGTGGTACGAATAATTCGGCGTTGATATTGCAAGAGTGTTTTCCGGTAAATTTCGCACGGCCGACTCCATAGCGAAACATTTGTTTGATCAATCCCGTAATATCAGCTCTCGGGTAATAGAAAACTTTAAATTGCGGACTGATGTAGGCCTGATAGCCCCTTATTTTTAATCTAAAATTAAATTCGACGTCCTCAGCGGCATCAAATTTTTCATCAAAGTATCCTGCTTCATTAAATAAACTGCGATGATACATAACTGCAACACTATCTGGATTAACCCAACCTTCATAATCACTGTAAATGTAAGACTCGGTAGAGTGACCTAGCCTGGAAGTTCTTACGCCGGCAACTATTGTTTGAAAATTGCTTAGTGATGGTGGTGTTAAGGGTTGCGGGCGCCCTAATACTTTCGCCTGTTTAACGCGTGCTGCGAAAGCCATGTCGCGAAGAAGATTATTTGAGGGGATGAATACGTGCGCATCGATGAATAAGATGTATTCACCTTGTGCCGACCTGATTCCAAGGTTACGTGCACAACTGGAAAATCGTTTTGTGTTGAATAATATTGTAATATTAAGAGTGTATTTTTCCTTCCAGTTTTCAACGATCTTTACAGTGTTATCAGAAGATTGACCATCCACCACAAATACTTCAAATAATTCTTTTGGATAATCTTGCCATTCAAGTTGGTTCAGTGTTTGTTCAATAAATAATTCTTCATTCAAAGTGGGTATAATTATCGATATAAATGGGAGGTCTTTATATTCAATATTGTGAATGTCTGTCACGATAAGCTCCTGGTTCTCTTTTTTGAATCCCTATTTAAAAAATAAGAAAATAATGAAAGGCTTCGTCCCACAAAATAAAAATAGAAAGTAAATATATTAATTACGACATGCTGGATGCCGTGTTGTGAAAATTTCAGATATGAAGCAGTGCTGCATTCAACAATAATAAAGAGAACAACAACCAGATGAGCAATCGAAGAGTGAAGAAAGGGAAGCGATGAATGCAATCCAATAAATATTAGTGTTAGCATCGAAACTTTTGAATTAAATATGTTGCGCAATGAAGACCAGCTGCTTCGTCCATGCCAAGCTTCACTTTTAATAAAATCGATAATTGTATGAGGCGCACCATGGTGAGTGACTAAAAGCTGGGGGTAGGCCTGAATCGTTGTTCCTTGGGTCTTCGCGTTAACACATAACGTAAACTCTTCAGCAGTTTCCTGGTGCTCGGGAAACATACCGCATTTTAAAAAGGTATCTTTTGTAATGATCAGGTGGCCGGCAAAAATATAATTGGGTGACGTTTCCAGTATTTTGGGATCGAACCAGTGTTTAATAAAAAAGTTGCTTGTGTCAGGAGTTTTCGGGTGTGACCCGCATATCGTATTTGGATCTACTTTTAGCGAAGAAATAACATCACCAATATGTTCAGACCATTGCGGTGATAGGGAGATGTCGGCATCAATAAATATTAATATTTCTCCGCCGGCTTCTACTGCGCCTTTGTTTCTCAGCCCCGCAATGGTTTTGAGATCGCCGCCAGCCAATACCTTGACTCCATGATCCAACGCAATTTTGACGGTGTGGTCAGAGGAACCATGATCTACTACGATAATTTCGTAAGATAAGGATCCGGGGATGCGTTTTTTGATCGTTTCCAGTGTTTTAGCAATGAAATTCTGCTCATTGTAAGCGGGAATAATTATTGATATGTCCATTTTACTGAGGCTTTGATATTTATTTTGATATAACCCGTTTGCGATGCATCGATTAAAACGGAATTTATATTACCATTTCTCCAGCAATGTTTGATCAGCAGCTACTGCAGATCGGTTATTATTTTGACTTAAGCGATATACGATCCATGAAGTTGAGCAACCAGGAAAGGTGCCTATTTATAATAATGCAATCATCCCCAAAAATTCCTGATACGAGATAATGATGAAAGCGATAGCCCAAATGTTATTACATCGAATTACACCACAACGTTTTGTGTTTTTGGCTGCTGCCTGTATTGCGCCTTTCACTTTTGCGGAACCTGTTCAATTAATTGCGGCAGACAACTCCGGCTATGTGTATACCGGCCGCATCGATTTTAGTGATAAAAAGTCGCCGCAACTCTCCTGGACGGGTTCCAGTATTAAAGCCAACTTCACCGGTACCTCGCTGGCTATTAAATTGGATGATCAACTGGGTAAAAATTATTTCAATGTGATTATTGACGGTGAAGTCCAACACCCTTATGTGCTGGAAGCGAAACAAGGAGAGCAAACCTATGTTATTAGTACGGCGTTGAAACCTGGTAACCACAATCTGGAAATTTATAAGCGAACGGAAGGCGAGGAAGGAGCTACAACATTCAAAGGTTTGTTACTGGATGAGGGCGCAAAATTACTGGCACCACCGTCACGACCGACTCGTCGCATGGAAATATTCGGTGATTCGATTAGCACTGGCATGGGTAATGAAGGCGCAGACAATGGTGCGGATCACTTACTGAGTGAAAAAAATAATTATTGGGCCTATGGTGCCATTACCGCGCGCCATTTAAACGCGGAATTGCATACCATTTCCCAAAGTGGGATAGGCATTATGATCAGCTGGTTTCCGTTCACAATGCCGCAATTTTATGATCAGTTGAGCGCTGTGGGTAACAATAATACCCAATGGAATTTTGCAAATTGGACACCCGATGTGGTGGTGATTAATTTATTCCAGAATGACTCATGGTTAGTGGATCGCGAAAAACGTCTGCAACCCATACCTGATGATACCCAACGGGTGCAGGCTTATATTGATTTTGTGCGCAGTATTCGAGCTAAATATCCCAATGCACAAATTATCTGCGCATTAGGTAGTATGGATGCTACAGCTACCCCTAAATGGCCGGGTTATATCACGGCGGCAGTAGAGCGTATGAAGAAGGAATACAAGGATGAAAAATTGGACACAATTTTCTTTGAATTTACCGGCTACGGTGGTCATCCCCGTGTCGCCCAGCACAAAGCAAACGCGGAAAAATTAACTGCATTTATTAAAAAGAAAATGAATTGGTAGTCGTGTTGGAATGTATAAAGTGGGTAGCAAGATGGGCGATGGAAATCGCCCATGTTTGTTTTTAACGTTTTAAGTCCAGCAAGCGGAAATAGGCCGCCTTGGGTTGTTGTTGGCGATCAAATAATAATGGGTAGTTGGTTCTGCCTTTAATGGGGAAATCATTTAACCAGCTGGCATCATCACTAACGCCCCATAACGTAACCCGATCAATTTTTTCGCGGTGCTTTATCAAAATTTTAAATAGACTTTCATACGCTTTAGCGAGCTTCTCATCAATTTCTTTCGGTAATCCTTTGGTGTAAGGATCACGCTCCGGCTTGTATTCAAAGCGAGTTGAAATTTCTGCTACGGGTAAATTCCATACGGATGGCAGCACATCAATATCCAGTTCGGTAAGGCTCACTTTTAAACCGAGTGCAGAATAGGCAAGGATACTGTCTTCAAAATCTTGCATGTTAGTTTCAAGGCCAATGTGTGCCTGCATACCAAGGCCATGAATTGGTGCGCCGCGTTTTTGCAAACGGTTAAGCATATCGAGAGTGGCTGCGCGTTTATCTGGTCTTTCATTGTTGTAATCGTTGTACATCAAGTGCGTTTTTGGATCTATTTCATGGGCCAGGTTGAATGCATTCACGAGGAAATCGTCGCCCATGATTTTGTACCAGTGACTGTCGCGCATCTTGCCATCATCACCTACGGCTTCGTTAACGACATCCCATGCGGCGAGCTTCCCTTTGTAACGTTCAACAATGGTGGTGATATGTTCTTTTTGCTTTTTTTCCAGTTCAGTTTTGGAAATATAATTACCCTCTTTATTTTTGAACACACTGTCGGGAATCTGACTGTGCCAGCCCAGCGTGTGGCCCACCATGTGCAATTTATGCTTGCTACCAAACTCAACAAATGCGTCAGCGTCTGACCACTTCCAGCTGCCGTCCTCATTACGGACCTCACCCCATTTCATGCAATTTTCCGGGGTGATGGAATTAAAATCTTTATTGATGAGTGCGACCAGTTTCGGCTCTTGTTTCTTAATAATACTGACGCTTAAGGCGGCACCCATTAAAAAGTCATCGCGGTATGCATCTTTTAAACCGGTGGCGGCGGCAGCCTTCTCAGCAGCACGCAATTTCGCGGTGGCAATCATTGCGGCAGTTGCGCTGCTGACGGCAATCAGGTTTCGGCGGGAAATTTTCATTTTTGGGATATTCCTCTGTTGATAGTATTCTGATGCGTTGATTAATTATTGCTTTAATGCTTTATCGGGGATCAATACGATTTTCGCGATTGACGATAGCGTCTCTAGAGCGTAGCGGATTATTCCATTTAAACAATTTGATCTTGGCTCAATGGTTTATGAACGTACTTGGCCCAAGCTTAAACGGAATGCGCTCTCTTTACATTTATTGAGTTCGTATTCTTGTATACCAGTGTTATATTTGCAGTGACTATAACATAAGTTCAGATTAAAGATACGCCATGGGAGTTAAATGTGGGCCTAACTAAATTTTATAAATTATTAGTCTCGATAGCATTGTCATTACTGGTAATCCTGCCTGCATGTGCAGAGGACGGCTACGAAATGTGGTTGCGATATCTGCCATTAGCGAAACCGGTTGTAACGGATTACCAACAACAGATTAAATCTGTTGTCGTAGAGGCTAATACACCAACATTGACGGTTGCTGCCGCTGAATTACAACGTGGATTAAACGGCCTATTGGGTAAACCAATCGGAATAGCAAAAAAACTATCGGGAAATGTGCTGGTTATTGGCACACCTGAAAATTCATCGCTAATCGCTTCGCTGGATTTAGCTTCACGCATGGAGGAGTTGGGTAACGAAGGTTACTTGATCGAAAAAACGCGAATTAAAAAGAAAGAAGTCATTGTTATCGCGGCCAATACGGATATAGGTGTGCTTTACGGTAGCTTCCATTTTTTGCGCTTACTGCAAACGCAACAATCCATAGAAAAAATTTCAATTAGCAGTGCGCCCAGATTGCAGCATCGCGTGGTAAACCATTGGGATAATTTAAATCGCGTAGTCGAGCGCGGTTACGCGGGTTTATCGTTGTGGGATTGGGGAACTTTGCCTGAGCATAAATCCGGGCGATATCAAGATTATGCACGGATCAATGCTTCATTGGGAATTAATGGTACGGTTATTAACAATGTGAATGCTGACCCGCGTGTGCTTAGTGATCAGTTCTTGCAGAAAATTGCGGCGCTTGCCGACGTGTTTCGCCCGTATGGAATCAAAGTTTATCTATCCATTAATTATAATTCGCCACGTGCTTTTGGTGATTTGGATACTGCAGATCCGCTTGATCCGCGTGTAGCAAAATGGTGGCAGGATCGCACTAAAAAAGTCTATGAGTATATTCCGGATTTTGGTGGTTATTTGGTAAAGGCCAATTCTGAGGGGCAACCTGGGCCGCAGGATTACAAGCGCAATCATGCCGATGGTGCAAATATGCTCGCTGCTGCATTAAAACCTTATGGTGGTGTGGTGTTTTGGCGAGCGTTTGTTTATCACCCGGATATCGAAGACCGTTTCCGTGGCTCTTATGATGAGTTCAAGCCGCTTGATGGAAAATTTGCGGACAATGTAATCCTGCAAGTTAAAAATGGCCCAATCGATTTCCAACCACGCGAACCTTATTCTGCATTATTTTCCGCGATGGAAAAAACCAACATGATGATGGAGTTCCAGGTCACCCAGGAATATTTTGGTTTTGCTACACACCTTGCTTATCAGGGGCCGTTATTTGAAGAATCATTACGCACCGACACTTTTGCAAAAGGTGCAGGTTCGACAGTGGGAAATATTCTGGAAGGTAAGGTGTTTAACTCCAAACGAACCGGTATGGCCGCTGTAATTAACCCCGGTACGGATCGCAACTGGACTGGTCATCCGTTCGTGCAATCCAGTTGGTATGCGTTTGGTCGTATGGCTTGGGATCACACGATTTCCGCAGAAGCAGCGGCTGAAGAGTGGTTGCGGATGACGTTTAGTAATGATGAAAAATTTATTGAACCCGTAAAGCGATTCATGCTGCTGTCACGTGAAGCGGGTGTGAATTATCGCTCTCCCCTGGGGTTAACACATTTGTATTCACAGGGTGATCATTATGGTCCAGCTCCGTGGACTGCAAATCTGGAACGCCCGGATTGGACTGCAATTTATTATCATCAGGCCGCTAAAGATGGAATTGGTTTTAATCGCACACGCAGTGGTTCCAATGCGGTAGCGCAATATCCACAAGTCCTTGCTGAACAATATGGTGATGTTACAACAGTGCCTGAAGATTTTTTACTGTGGTTTCATCATGTGAGTTGGGATCACAACATGAAATCTGGTCGTACCTTATGGGATGAGTTGATTCATAAATACTATGAAGGCGTGGAGCAGGTACGTAGCATGCAACGCGAGTGGGAAAAGTTGGAATCATTCATTGATCCTGAACGTTTTGCGCAAGTAAAAGCGTTATTGAAAGTGCAGGAACGCGATGCAGTAATCTGGCGCGATTCCTGTGTGCTTTATTTCCAAACTTTTTCTGGCAAACCAATTCCCCCGGGATACGAAAAGCCACAACATGATCTGGAGTACTATAAAACGCTGGCACGTACTCGCTACGTACCTGAACCCTGGCATCCGGCCAGTTCGAGTAGAGTTTTAAAGTAACCAGGTCTGGGCTTTATCCAGTTCAATGATTTGCTTTTTCGATGTTGGGTTTAAATGAAGGCGGCTTTGTGTCGCCTTTGTGTTTTCTTCTGCTCGTATTGCAATTATTAATAGTCTATGCAAACGGCTTAAAGCATAACGTTAATAGCCTAATGTAAACGGCAAGTTCAAATACTGTGAATGTCGCCCGATTTTTCCAAAGTGGCACAACTCCTCATGGAATTTAAAATATGTCATGATGCGGCGGTGACACGGTGTCATCATGTAGATAACGTTTAATTTGATTACAAAAGGAAGATGTTATGAGGAAACTTATTGCGGCTTTATCCATTTTTGTTTTAGCCGGTTGTTCAACATTGAAGGACGCGCAAGATGCCAAAGGAACAGGCGTTCAGCAAACCTACAACAAACCCTACGATGTTGTCTGGGCTAAAACGGTAGAAGTTGTTCAGGAGTCCAAGCTTGAGCTAGTAGCAAAAGATAAAGAAGGCGGTAGCATACTCGCGCAAAAATCGATGTCTGCATTCAGCTACGGCGAAAACGTTGCGGTATATGTTGAGAAAAAAAGTGATTCTGTAACGGTTGTAGAAGTTGTTTCCAAGCGCGCTTTGGCAACTAATATTACAGCGAGGAATTGGTCTTCATACATCCACGAGGAGCTTGGCAAAAAGCTGAAATAAGCAGAGCAATTTGTTAACGAATCGACAACTGCAACATCGCATAAAACAAAAACGCCCAAGAGTGGGCGTTTTTGTTTCCACTTTAAAATCTATTGAGCCACTCCTGTATTATTCCACAAGCCTCAACAAACCAAACACACTCGCATCGATGTAGCCCTGGTTGTTTCTGTGTCCAGGGGTATCCACCGAACCCATCATGCTTTCGCGTTGTTGGTTTCCGTCATTGTCGATATAGCTCGCGGAAAATCCCATTTCCTTGCCGGCGGTAAGTATGAGCGGCGTGTTTGCTTGTGAGTCTGAATAATCTTCACCATAAATTCGCACACGCATTTCCCACAGATGTTTATCACCCATGCTGATCATACGTACGTCGATATGATCGTTCAGCAGGTTCGGGCCGGAGGTTGTGTAATCCACAACATCACCATAGGTGCTGATGTGATAAGCCCATGCAGAGGTATTGAATTGGTGTTGCCCGCCGTTTCTATTTTCGTCGATAAAAATTTCTACGGTGTCATCCTCCCAATAAGCGTCCAGCGCGGCACGTGTGTGATCGTAAATTCGTTCGTCCGTAATATCGAACAACAGGTAAAGATAATTTTCATCCCATAGCGCTTTGTACTGCCCACTGTAATCACCCGGTTCCGGATTGGCTTGCGTACCCAACCAGAAAACATTGATCGGAGTCCATGATGCTTGCTCCCATACGGCGTCAACAGTGCCGTCAATGTCGGGAGCAGTTTGTGCCCGTGGTGCATTGTAGGTATTTGGTTCGGTCGCAACGGAGCTGGATGAACTGGAGCTTGAAGATTCCGGCACAGGGCTACTGCTTTCACTGGACGATGACGATGATTCTTCCGAACTGGATGAAGCGCTGCTTGCCGTTTCACCTACGGTTATCTCCACAGTTTTGACATCGGGTGAGTTGGGCCCATAGGCGGTGAGGGTAACGGCGTAAGTGCCGGGCTCACTGAATGTATGGGCACTACGCAGGCCTGATGCGCTGTTTCCATCTCCAAATTCCCATGCCAGGTAAACCACTTCGCTTGAATCGGTTGCATCCAGATACAAGGTGTTGCCCTCCACGCGCCAGGTGAATTCCGCCACAGTGGTTTTCTCCTCAAAACTACCGCAGGGTTGGTTGAAACTGACTTGTCGGGTATCGGCTATCGCGCCATCAAATACCGTCAGTGTTACCAGCCGTGGGATAGCGACAGCGCTTTCCGATTCGCAATCGTTGAACACATGGGTGCTGCTGCCCGGCATATCACCGGTACCAAAATCCCACAGATAGCCAAGCTCATCATTATCCGCATCGTAAGAGGTGGAACCGAACGCAACGATATTCAGGCCGCTGCGCGCCACACTCAGGCGGGCAATCGGAGCCTGGTTTTCACTGGCGGCCTGGACTTCAACCGTTTCGCTAGCGCTAGTCGAGCTGGAGCCATCTGACACCGTGAGCGTCACCGTGTAACTGCCGTCGGTTGCGTAGGTATGCCAAGCCTCGGGATATTGGATTGTAGTGTCATCGCCAAAATCGATCTGGTAAGTCAGCTCATCACCCTCGGCATCGACTGAGGTGCGGCCGTTCACATGTACCGTTGAACCAACCACAGTTACTTCCAGGTTGGCGACAGGAGCCAAATTTCCGCTACTTGATGAGCTTTGCTCGGAAGATGACTCGCTCGAACTCGTTTCAACGCTTGAGCTTGTTTCTACGCTGGAACTTGCATCCGCACTTGAGCTTGAGCTTTCTTCAGACGAAGAGGCATCAATACTTGCAGCCACTGAACTGGCTGCTTCGGAGCTAACATCGTCGGAGGATGCTGAACTACTTGATTCAGGCACTGAACTTGCCGATGACGAACTCGATGGTGGAACATCATCCAGCGCGGGATACGCATTTTGTACCAGTAGCTGGAATGCTTCAGGGAACCAGCGACCCGCGACAGGGGCATTGGCCAATGAACCGGTGCCGACACTGCCATTGTTACCTTCGCCGCGGGTATAGGTCGGGTCGCACATACGGTCAAAACCTTTCGCGGGGTCGAGCGGATCAAAGGACAGTTCCAATGAGGAGGCGCCG
>DATJLF010000003.1:0-94073 GCA_035490715.1 Cellvibrio sp. | reverse complement strand
CCTTCGCGCTGTCTAAAGAGTCAGTTACAACGGTAGTTTTTAATGGCGGCTTTTTGGATATCACGTTTTCAATACTCAGTTATAAGGAATTTATTATGATAAAGATGTTAGGTTCTTCTGTTATGGGCATCCTGTAGTAATGCAGCTACATGTATTACCTGTACGGATGGGGGTGGGTGCATGACGTATTATTGTGGTGTGGGCCCAATCAATTATGATTGGATTGCTCCAGGTATTTATGTCGACAGAGGTGTGCCTGCTTCCTATATTACCGGTCTTAGTACCCAGGTTATGTCAAGTGATGCGATGATCCAGAAAAATGGTGGCAATGTTCGTGGGGAAATAGAAGCTAAGCGAGGTTATTGCAACCAGGCAGCTTCGCAAAATAAGACCAAGGCAAATAATGCTTGTGCAGCGCAAGACAACATCGGCTGGACAGTAGGCATGGATGCTGGGTATATGGTGGTTTTTGGAAATTTCTCTGTGACAATAGAAAAACCAAATTATGATAAGTGCGTTAATAACGTGAATTCATTGAGCGAAGAGGCTAAAGATAATTGCCAAGACACTTACATTAAGGATATGAGCCGAGCAAGAAATGCAATGCCAGCAACTTGCGTGAGCGTGTTTAATTTTTAACGATTGCGGTGCTATCAGGAGATAGGAAAGTGAAGATAAGAAACTTATTTTTAATCACAGGATTTTTAATTTTTTTTGTGGCAGCCTACTTTTATAAGGGATTATTTTTTCAACCGATTGACAGTAATAACAAATTTTCACTTCCTATCTCCGCTGAAAAGCAGTTAGAAATTCCTGCAAACGAGGTGAACTTGACTTCATCAGAAGTTGATTATTTCCCTTTGCAAAATAGTATTAATCATGAACGTGCGGCACAAGAAATCAACGAAATACATAAAAATGATGTATTGGGTATGGGAAGAGAAGATTCTGACTATGCTCATTATTCAGATTCAATGCTCGAAGAGTTGGCAAATTCAGGAGATGTGATAGCAATGAAAATGTTGGCGCTCCGATATCAGCAGCAGATTCGTAATATTCAGGCCGATGAATATCCTGCGTTTCGTAAAAAGTTAAATGCTCTTTATGACAAGGCTATCGTGTACGGGGATAAAGAGTTTTTAGGTTTCATGCCCGGTCTATCTAATGCAACAAGTCAAATAAGTGATCCGCGGCTTACACCGGAACAAAAACACCAGGCAGCCATCGATTTATTGGCGCACACTGAATTTATGGGATTGAGGGGGTCGTTAAAAAGAAAATATACTGAACAGATCCAGGCATTTGAAATTTACCCGGAGTTTGGTTTTCCAAAAACGTTAACTGAGGCTGATAAGCAACTTGTTCGCGAGAAAGCAAAAGAGATTTATGACCAGTATGAAAAACAGCGTTTGGAGTTGGGTTTGGGGCCATTTGATAATTCTGTTCCGGAAGAATTATCTAAAGTATATGAATATGAACGACGTGTTTACGAAGTTAAAATGGGAAATAATGCGATTTAATTTTGTGTAAATATGGAGGTTGAAAGTGAAAAGTTTTAGCGTTAGGCCAAGCAAGTTTGTATCAGTATTGATGATTTTGAGTGGCGCGATATTGTTTTATCTGATTAGTGTATTTCCTAAGCCTCCGGAAGATTTTGGTGCACCTATTATCACTTTTATGAGGATAGGTGTGATTGGCATGATGCTATTTGGTTTAGCAAATTTGGTATTACCTAGGGGAGTTGCCACAGAAAAAATAGAAGCGACCACTTTGGTCAATCATAAATCTCCCGCAACGGAGTCGTTCGCTGCGCTGCAACATTTGTATGAAAAAGGATTATTAACGCATGAGGAATATCGAAACAAAGTCGATTTATTGACACGTGAAGATAAGAGCAATTCACTTAAACGATAAATTGCATTAATTCTGTTTGACTTTACGTTTACGACGCCGTTCAGGATTTGCCTGCTGTTTTAAGGCCCAATCGATATGTTCCTGCACCAATGGAGTGCTGATTTCCCGCTTCTCTTTTAAGGCGTTGATGATGCTATCGTCACTCGGGGCATTGCCAAGTCCGATTGCCAAATTTCGTAACCATCCTTCATAGCCAATACGGCGAATCGCCGAACCTTCCGTTCGGGTCAGGTATTCCTCCTCTGTCCAATTGAATAAATCGATGAGATCACTATCAGCCAAACCGTGGCGTGGCAAAAAATCTTTTTCTTGCGTGAAATGTGCGTATTTATTCCAGGGGCAAATGGCCTGACAGTCATCGCAACCAAAAATACGGTTGCCAATAGGCTCGCGGAACTCTTCAGGAATTACCCCTTTATTTTCGATGGTGAGGTAGGAAATACAGCGGCGCGCATCTAATTCATAGGGGCGAGGGAATGCATCGGTTGGGCAGACTTTTAGGCAGGCGGTGCAGTCGCCGCATTGATTAGGTTGTGCAGGTTCATCGACTGGTAAGGGGACGAAGGTAAATATCTCGCCGAGGAAAAACCAACTCCCCGCCTTGCTGTTAATGATGAGTGTGTGTTTGCCAGTCCACCCCAACCCGGCCTTTTCGGCAAGCGGGCGCTCCATGATGGGTGCGCTGTCCACGAAGGCGCGGTTCTGGCCTTTGAATTCGTAATCCTGCGGAAGGGCATCATCAATCTGTTGTGCAAGGATGCTTAAACGTTTACGAATTAATTTATGGTAATCGCGTCCAAGGGTGTAGCGTGAAATATAGGCTTTGGTGGGGTCTTTCAGGATTTTGATTTGTTGTGTGTCGCCGGGGAGATAGTCCATGCGTACCGAAATCACCCGCACGGTACCTGGTAATAATTCGGCGGGCCGCGAACGTTTATTACCGTGGGTCGCGAGCCACTCCATACTGCCGTGATAACCTTTCGCCAGCCATTCTTTAAGGCGAACTTCTGCATCGCTCAGGTCAATATCAGTGATGCCAACCTGTTGAAAGCCCAGTTCGCGGCCCCAGCGCTTGATATCGCTGGCAAGTTGATGCAGGTCGAATGGGGTCATAACAGCAGTAACTGGCAAGGAAACCGGCATTTTGCCCGAAATTGGCGATACTTACACGGGCTGGGCCGGCCATCGGGGTGAAAGTGTTATTACATTTTTAAACATTTGATTTTGTTGATGTTCAGCCCATGCGGCTATAGTGAACAGGACTTTTTTAACGGAGTAATACCTATGAAATTTTTGATTCCGGCATTTGCATCCTTGTTATTGAGTGTTCCCTTGATGGCCACTCCGTTGCCCACCCAGCCACATGTGTATGTGGAGGGTTTTGCGGAGCTGGAAGTAGAGCCGGACACCATGACGTTTTCCCTCAGCATCCAAACCGTGGATGTGGACTTGGCTAAAGCCAAAACCGATGTCGATTCACGCTCGCGTTTGCTGATTGAAGCCTGTAAAAAGTTTGGCATTAAAGCGGAAGACATTGCCACCACAGCGCTCAATATCCGCCCTGAATATGATTATCGCGATAATCAGCGCGTATTGACTGGCAATAATGTTTCTCGTCAGGTGGATATCACCTTGCGCGATTTAAAAAAATATCCTGACATGATGAAAGCCCTGGTGGATGCCAAAATTTCAGAAACCATCAATACCAATTTAACGATTGCTGATAAAAAAGCGGTGGAAGAAAAAGCGCAAACAGCGGCGATGAATGATGCCCGCGCCCGTGCGGAGCGTCTCGTGAAATCCCAAGGTAGAACGGTGGGTGATCCCTGGTCGATTTCAGAGTTTAATAATCGTGGTAATGAGCGCTGGGAATTAAAACCTGCCCGCAATTTAATGGGAAATTCATCGCGTGAAATGGCGGGAATGGCAATGAAAGTATCTGATTCTGCGGAGCCGTTTGAACCGGGCGTGATGAAAATTTCCGCGCAGGTTTATGTGGTTTATTTGTTGAAATAATTAAAATTCCAACCGCTGCTTTAGTTCTCGCGCCTGCCGGCGCGAGGCTATCACTTCTGTGCAGTCCTGCATGACGATCATCAAGCCATCCCCAATCCAGGGTTCAATGCGCTCAATAAAATTCAGGTTGATAATTTCCTGGCGGTTTGCGCGAAAAAATGCCTGCGGGTCGAGCCGTTCCTCGACATAGTTTAATGAGCGCGGTACCGGGGCACTGAGTGCTCCGAAAAATAAGCGCACATAATTTCCTTCGACGGTAATGCGGCTGATTTCACGAAATTTTATAAAGTGGCAGCGCTCACCTTCGCGAATAAAAATATGTGCATCCAGGCTTTTTTCCGGCTGATTGAAGGGGACATGTTTTGCGCGGCTTTCCATGCGGGCGATAGCTGCATCCAGTCGATCCTGTTCAATCGGTTTTAATAAATAATCCAGTGCGTTGTATTCAAAGGCCTGTACGGCATGTTCTTCATAGGCAGTCGTGAAAATTACACCGGGGGTATGGCTGCTTTGCTCCAATACATCAAAGCCGGTTCCGTCAGGCAAGTTGATGTCGAGCAGTACCAGATCGGGGCACAATTCGTTGATGGCGGTCACCGCAGTTTGTACATCACTGGCTTCGCCGATGATTTCGTAATGCGAATGGGAGTGCAGCAAACCGATTAACTCTTTACGCGCGAGGCGTGAGTCATCGACGATCAGGATTTTCATGTTGTATGTCTCAAAGACGGACTTGCTCTTGTTATTTTTCGCATGCTGTGTGCAATGGCAAGTCTACACGTGCAATTACCGGATCACCAAGTAGCAATTCAAAATATGCCTGGTCACCAAATGCGGCAGCGAGGCGCGCCCGGGTGTTGTTGAGGCCAACACTATTTCCAGCATGTTTACCGGGAGAGTCGGCGGGGGGATTGGTAATCATCAGTTGCCATTCGCTTGGTGATACGCGTTGCGCTGTAATGCGGATATGCCCTCCTGTCCGTCGCTTTGCTATGCCATGTTTGATGGCATTTTCCACCAATGTTTGCAAAAGCAAAGGCGGGACTTTTTGTTCCAGCAAGGCATCATCAATGGCAAAGTGGCAATGCAATCGATCCTCCAGTTGCAAGGATTCCAGGGCTAGATAACCGCGTACCCATTCAAGTTCTTCATGCAAGCTAACGGTTACTTTATTGTCGGCTTGCAATACACCTCGCAATAAGGTGGCCAGGTCAGAAAGCCCCTGGCGTGCTGCGTGAGGGTCTTCCAGAATGAGCGAGCGAAGGTTGTTGAGTGAGTTAAATAAAAAATGGGAATTGATTTGGCTGCGTAAAAATTGCAATTCCATATCGCGCAATTTTACCTGATCGCGCCAATGGGCAATTTCGGTTTCGCGACGCTGTTTGAACTCGCGATGAAATAAATAAAGTATCGACCAGAGCATCAACATAATGCAGGTATTCATGCTGTAACCGATAAAGCTCCCCGCCGAAATCGGTTGAATGTTATCGCTGGGGCCAACGATGGTAATAGCAATGTAAATGACGGCATGCAGTAAAGTTTGTACTGCAAGCGCAGTTGCGGGTAGTAGCCAGACAAGATGCAATCCCAACTGTAGTGCTGACATAGTATGTGCAAAACGATGGTACAACTTGCGTAACCCGTGGCTTGCGAACCCCAGCAATAGGGATAGCAGCAAAAAAATCAACAAACCGGTATGGCTGTAATATCCCCATAGGCCTACAAACACCAGATTCACCAGAAAATACGCGCTCCAAAAAAACAGTTGTACCTTGATATATCGATTCGCTTGTGGAGAGTATTTTTCTTTTTGTTGTACAACATTACTCATTGTGCGTTCACTTTTTTAATGGCGACGGGTTAATTGTTTTGTTCAATATTTTTCGCTAATTGCAGTGTGCGCCAGCGTGTTTCCAACACCCAAATGGAAACCAGATAAATGCCTGCGATAATGGCCGGAATAATGACAAAAGATTGATCCGGAAATAAAAACCAGGCGAGGGTAATCAACAAAGTACGCATTAGGGTATGAAACGTTCCGATCCAGTGCTCCACAATCCATGAGAAAGGCAACCACATTAATCCCGCCAGGATGCCAACGGTCATGGGGAGCGAACGATAATCCTGCATAAAAAATGCAATAGCAATGCTGTACACCAGTAATGCCATCAGGATGCTATAGAAAAACAGCCGGTCAAATGGGTTTTTTTCTTGTTGAAAAAAAGGATCGCCGGTAATTTTGCCCAGCAGCATGGCGATATACACGATGCTGCCGGTAGCAATAAATAACAGCCAGGATTTGGCTTGTGGGGATTCAAGAAAAATCCCGCCCAATCCGATGATTGTCCAGGCCAATAAACCTGCCAGCGGCATATTTAAAAAGCGCCGTTGTTTGAAACGTTCGCGAGCCAGGTTCAAGTCATCATCAATTGTGGTATTCATAATGGCTTCCTTGATGAATATTCGCCGCTTTGGCTTCATGGCTACCGCTGGCACATGCAGCGGTGATGGCGATGGCAATCACAACCCAGTGAAAGCGACCATTACAAAAGAATTTTTTATTAAACACAATTTACCCCTTAAGCAGTGACTGTTAGTGAGGCCAGAGTAAGGGAAGTAAAAAAATTTGCAGGGTGTTTTACGGGAGTGGCTGGCGGTGGCCGCGAGCGGCCAATTCAGCAGGGGACTGGTTTAAAGCCAGCGGGGCTAATGCCTTGGTTGGTTCTAGTCGGTGCATTGACGGGCGATGTATTCTTTCCAGGCCACTATATCTGTGCCTTCGGAGTCAAACAGGCTTAGGCCCAGCAAATAATCACCGGTGCTTGCCTGCGGGCGGCACCATTTGACTTCGGTAACCAATAAAAACTGGTGGTTGTTTTCAGTATCGCGAATACAGCAGCGCAAAATAATATCGGTGGCTACCGCCTGGGTGGCGATAACGCGCAGGCCATTGGCAGAGATATCCAGGCTGTGGGTAACCACAAGTGTGGGGTCACCATTTGCCGATGAATCCAGTTCGATGATTACCGTAAGCTGGTTATCCAGGCGGAACTCCTGGCGCTGTTCGGAATCGTTTTCGTTGTTATGCATAGTGCTGCCTGTTTTTGTTCAATCCAGGTTTGATTATCAGGTGTGTGGCTGCTTAATTCAGTTCTCTGCGCAGACCACGAATTACCTTGGCCAATTGGTCTTCAAAATTATCGCCATTGCGCAAAATTTTTATTTGCTCATGGGCGATGAGTTCCTGTAGCTGATCGCGGGTATATTCGCCCACCTTGCGCCCCACCTGATCAGCAAAAATATATTTGTTAGTCGATGCAATAATAACTGACAGTTTAGCGCGCTGTTTTTCATCATTGTTAGTAATTTCCAGCCACGCACCCACCTGCAATTCATTCACTGATTGTTGGGCCGATTGCTGGCGAGCCAAAAATTCAGCGGCTTCTACGGCTGCTTGTTCAATACGCACGCGTT
The DNA here is from genome assembly GCA_035490715.1 of Cellvibrio sp. Classification (GTDB taxonomy): domain Bacteria; phylum Pseudomonadota; class Gammaproteobacteria; order Pseudomonadales; family Cellvibrionaceae; genus Cellvibrio. The sequence goes on along the minus strand of DATJLF010000003.1, from coordinate 86,669 downwards.
CGGCGTCGGCTGCTTGTTCCGCTTCGCGGCGACGTTGTTCATCGGCAAGTGCGCGTGCTTCAGCCATGGCCTTGCGTGCAGCGGCGCGGCGCGCTTCCAATTGGGCTTGCATGCGCGCTTCAGCCTCTTCGCGTGCTTGTGCCGCCGCTTCAGCAGCCGCTTTCTGTTGCGCAATGAGTGCTTTTACAATTTGTTCGGCTTTTTGTTTTTGCAGCAATAATTGCGCCTGCACGCTTTGGTTAGCTCGCTCAATCCAATCAGGCAGTGTGGTTTCAAGCAGTTTTTGCAAGTCAATTCGCAATAAGGGGCGGGCAATTGCCGTTGAAAGGCAGAGTGCAAAATCCTTGTGGCTTTTAATCATGACTTTGCGACCGGTATGATCCACCAGTAACAGCTGATCAATTTCCGGATTTTTTAGTGCGAGTTTGCAGCGCAGCGGCTCATTATTTTCACCATAAAAAATAAACCAGTCACCCACATGGATTCGCTCGGTTTGCTTGAGCAAACTGTAAGGAACCTGCGTATTGCTGCTGCTTTGGCCGGTGCTGTGGGTAATGCCGGCATAAAAACTGTTTTGTAGTGGCTGTTTTTGGATGGCCGCCATCAGGTATTTATTTAATTGTTCCACTAGTTGCTGGTAGGAAGGCGGATTGTTAATCGGGTGCTCGCAACTGCGTTCAAGTTCGGCGATGACCAGCGGGATTTGCTGGTAGAGAAACTGATCATCCACAGTTGCTCCCTCGGCAGAAAAAATTTCGCCCAACGCCGGTAGCAACCGGCTCCAACTCTTCCACAATGGTAAACGTGTCAGATCTTCCGACACATTATTAAATACCCAATATTGCAATTCGCTTTTTAGTGAACCGCTAATGAGTGTGTGCAAGTCGGTGGGCAAGGGGCGATTAGCCAGGTTTTTATTAATCAATTCGATAACCCGGTTTTCAGCACTGAGTTGTTTCAGGTTAGCCAGTTCGGCTTCGCACAGGCGGCCCTCCAACATGGCGGCGCGCTTGTCTTCGGCGATCAACCACTCGCTAAATTGCCGGATGCCGGTTTGCAATGTAGCGTAATCACCGTTTCCCTCTGCCAATATTGGCAATTGCGCTTTGGCGATTTGTAACAAAGGAAGGTATTTATCCAGAAATTGTTGGGCTGGTTTGCCCTCGCGGGCGTACCAGTGGCTGCCAGCTTGCAGTGTGTCCAATAGCTGGCGCAAGGGATGTTGGTGGTTGCAGTAAAAATTATTGTCACGTGCAACGCACTGCATCAATGATGGCCAGAGTGGGCGCAATTCGTGTTGGAGTTGGGCATCCCAGAGCAGGTGTTGGTCGAATGCTTGAATAATCTCCTGCGCCAATTGCATGCGCAGTTCCTCCGGCATCCGGCCCTCATGGGTGGCGGTACAGGTGAACACCTCATTGAGTTGTTGTGAATCGCCAGCGAGTATGGCCTGCAAGGTAAATTCGGACATGGGAAATCATTCATTACCAACAATCGACTTTTGCTCAATATAGCCAAGTTAGTTATAGCGTGTTGTATTTTCTCCTGTGCAATGTGTAGTTATGGTATCCGGCCAACACAGCGAGCGCGCCGGATGCAGGCAAGTTGCGTATAATCCCGCCCCGTTTGCGCTAACCCTTTGGGAATCCGATATGAAAATCACCGCCACTTCTTCGCTTCTGTATACCGCTGCTGAAGCCTACGCCATTGATGCAGCTGCTATCGCTTCCGGAATACCCTCTATTCAGCTGATGAAGCGCGCCGGTCGTGCCGCCTTTGAATTAGTGGTTGAACGTTTCCCGGATGCAAGCCAGATCAGTATTTATGCCGGCGGTGGCAATAACGGCGGTGATGGTTATGTGCTGGCAGGGTTGTTGGCCCAACGGCTTTTCCCTGTGCAAGTCATCGCTCTGGTCACTCCGGAACAATTGAATAATGACGCGCGCCAGGCTTATGAGTTTGCTGTTCAGGAGGGGGTTAAGGTGTTGCCCTTCGGTGCCAGCCCTGAACAGGGAGTTATTGTGGACGCAATGGTTGGAATTGGCTTGAAGGGCGCGGTGCGTGAAGCGTGTGCGGCGGCTATTCACCAAATTAATGCCAGTGGGTTACCGGTGGTTGCCCTGGATATTCCCTCGGGATTGCTAGCGGACACAGGCGCAGCATTCGGCCCGGTGGTGCAGGCACAAGTCACTTTGACCTTTATCGGAATTAAACAAGGTTTGTTGACGGGACGCGGCCCGGCAGTGAGTGGTGAGTTGGTGCTGGCTAACCTGTCAGTGCCTGAGGTTGCTTATTCAAGTGTGCAACCGGCAGTAGAGCGCCTGCACCTGAATGCGTTGTTACCCCAGCTAGCGCCCCGCGCAGCAGATGCGCATAAGGGTGATTTTGGCCATGTTATGGTGATCGGCGGTGATACAGGATATGGCGGTGCAGCGTTGATGGCAGCCGAAGCAGCGGCACGCACTGGTGCTGGACTGGTAAGTATCGCCACGCGCCCGGAACATATATCGGCGATCCTCGCGCGCCGGCCCGAAATCATGGCGTGCGGTGTGGTTTCCGGTCAGGAGCTGGAACCGTTGCTCGCGCGTCCTACGTTATTAGTCGTCGGACCTGGTCTTGGACGTTCACCCTGGTCTGAACAGATGTTGCAGCAAGCGGTTAAAAGCGGATTGCCGTTGGTGCTGGATGCAGACGCGCTCAATATCCTTGCTGCGGGGCGCGTTATCCCGGCAAGCCTCCAACGCAATAACTGGTTATTGACCCCCCATCCCGCTGAAGCCGCGCGCTTGCTCGGGCAAACCACGGACGAGGTTATGGCTGACCGGTTCGCAGCAGTGCGTGCCATCCAGTCTAAATATAATGCGAGCGTTATCCTGAAAGGCGCTGGTAGTCTGGTGGCGTCCTCCGATGCAAGCATTGGCGTGGTCACGGACGGCAATCCCGGTATGGCAACCGGCGGGATGGGTGATGTGCTCTCGGGCATCCTCGGCGGGTTGATTGCGCAGGGAATGTCCCTGCCGGATGCAGCCCGTTTGGGGGCGGTGCTCCATGCCTGTGCGGCTGATCTGGCGGCAGGAGACCATGGTGAGCGAAGTCTGTTGGCAACCGATTTAATCCCTTACCTTGGTGAGCTGCTTTAGGGCTATCGTCATGATCCAGCATGAAATCCAGCTTGATAACGATGAACTAATGGTTGCTTTTGGTGAGCGTCTTGGGCTCGCCCTCGCTGCTTGTGAGCAAGCAGTATCTGTGTATTTGCAAGGAGATCTGGGCGCCGGGAAAACGACGCTGAGCCGCGGCATATTGCGCGCCTTTGGTCATAATGGTGCGGTTAAAAGCCCAACCTACACATTGGTTGAGCCTTACGAATTCAACGGCCGCACCCTCTATCATTTTGACCTTTACCGGTTGGGTGATCCTGAAGAACTCGAATACATGGGGATTCGCGATTACTTTGTTGCACCCAATATCTGTCTCATTGAGTGGCCCGAGCGCGGTTTTGGTTTGTTGCCAGCAGCTGATATCAGTGTGCAAATTTCACTCGCTGAAGTGGGGCGGCACCTTCGGATTAACAGCCGTATACCCTTGGTCATTTAACTTACCTGTACTTTTTTTACTTATCGAATTTTTGGCAGTTGGTGAAAATCCCGAACCTGACCTAGGCTTGGGAATACTGCGTATCGATGTCGTCATGCCCTGGCCTTTCTCCCCCTCGAAAACTACTCATCGGAGCGATTGACCAGTTGTTAGTGTGGTGAGGGAAATTCATGTACAAACAACCGCTATTTCGCCTTGGGCCAAGCATCGGCCCGGTGTGTGGCTTTTTATTATTTTTAAATTTAATCACCTTTGGATGCCAGGCTTACGAAACACCCCATCGTGTGTTATTCGGCGGTGATGCTGATTTTCCTCCGTTGGAATGGATGGAGAAAAACCAGGCCAAGGGCTTCAATGTTGAGCTGGCCCGGGCCGTAGCAGAATTGGGTGGCAGTAAAGCAGAACACCATCTGGGTGATTGGCCGGAAATGATGCGCGCGCTGGAGGAGGGGCGTATTGATGTCATGCCTATGTATCACTCGCCCGAGCGCGCCAGGCGATTTATTTTCACTCACGCTTATTACTACCCATCCCATTCTATTTATGCCTTGCCGGGTGCGGTGCGTGTGTCCACTGTGGAAGACCTGGCGGGGCGGCGAGTGGTGGTAGAGCAAGAATCCTTTGCGCATCAGGAATTGCGTAGCTCACCCAAAAAGCCAGAGCTGGTGGTCACCTCCAATACGTTGGCAGCAATAGAATCTTTACGTCAGGGTAATGCCGAATACGCTGTGCTCACGAGCCTTGCTGTAGAAAATTTGCTGCAAAAATACGATTGGAAGCTGGAGCGCATGGGTGCACCTTTCTGGTCGCGCGGTTACGCGTTTGCCGTTAATAAAAACAAACCTGAACTGGCAGAATGGCTACAGGATGCACTGAGTGAAACGATTGCGTCCGGGCGCTACCAACAGTTGTATGATGAGTGGCAACCGAGTCTTGAGCCAAATGTTGCCGATAAAAATTTAATCAACTCGCTGTGGGTAGGCTTGGTAATCCTAAGTCTGATGGTGTTGTTGGGGGCGTGCTGGTATTGGAGTCTGCACCGCACCGTAGAGCTGCGTACGCGTGAGCTGCGTGACGCACTCACCCAGCGTGAAATGGCCGAGCACGAATTGCGACACCTCGCTCATTTTGATACCCAAACCGGGCTTGCCAAATTGCAATATTTTATCGAGCAAGTTGATGATTATTTTCATTCCCACCAACAACCGGTCAAACAGGAAAAGGAAATACTGATCATTAAATTGGTCGATCTGGATGTGATTGTGCGTACATTCGGTTTTTCGCGTGCCGAACTAGTGGTCAGTGCTTTCGCTTCCCATCTGGTAAAACTGCCGGATTCACTCGCGGCTTACCTTGGGCGCGGTGTGTTTGCGATTTTCACCAACAAGTGTAACGCGCAGTCATTATTTGATCGGCTCGCGGCCGATATGGCCATATCCGATCCGGGCCTGAATTCCCAGTTTGTGGGTGGTTCAGCCTATTGGCCGGAACACGGCCGCTCGGCAGGAAAATTAATGCGGCACGCCGAAACGGCGATGGCAATGAGCATCGCGCGCCGGCGTCGCTGGATGGTTTATGAAACTGCCATGGAACCCAGTCGCCTCGACCTTGATATTATTTCGTTGTTTATTGATGGCAATGTGCAAGGCATTTTTCCGGTTTTCCAGCCGCAATTGGATTTGCGTACGGGAAAAATTACCTCCGCAGAAATCCTCGTGCGTTGGCAGCATCCTCGCCTTGGATTTATTCCTCCCAATGTGTTTATTCCGCTGTTGGAAAATTCCGGGTTGATTGAGCAAATCACCATGCAGATGGTGGATGAAGCGGTGCGCGTTGCGGTGTTATTGCGCAAGCGTAATTTGCCCTGCGCAATTAGTGTGAATATTGCCGCTTACGATTTAATTGAAACCAACCTTGCGGACATCATCAGTAAAGCGCTGGTGCGGTACCAGGGAATTGCCAGTGATATAAAACTGGAGCTGACGGAAACCTCGGTAGCGAGTGATCCTCAGCGAGTGAAACAAATTTTGCTTGAGTTAAGTGAATTGGGTGTTTATGCCTCAGTCGATGATTTTGGCACCGGCTATTCATCGCTGTCTTATTTGAGTTTGTTTCCGATTCGCGAATTAAAAATTGATCGCAGTTTTATCAACGACATGATTGGCAACCCGCGCAACCACAGTATCGTGCGTTCAATGATTTTAATGGCGCGCGAACTGGGATTGACGACCGTGGCAGAAGGCGTGGAAGACGATCAAACCCTGCAAATGTTAAAAAAAGACGGTTGCGATCTGGCGCAGGGATTTGTAATCGCCAAACCGATGGTAGAAGCAGAGTTCATCGAATTTATGCGCGCCCATGCCGCCGAAATATTCGACGTAAGCCAATTCATGAAACGCTAATACCAAAAATAGCGCGCGGTAATTAACATGAATTACCGCGCGCTATTTTGCGTGTACCCGTTGGTTTAATTGAATTGCTGATTAAAAAGTCCAACCCATCTGTAAACCGCCTGCCTGATAGTCCCCGCCGGTGGCGTAGGCAATATCCACGACAAAACGCCGCCAGCGGTAACCAACCCCTGCGCTGGCCATATTTTCATGCAATCCGGTTTGATCATTGCGATAACCAGCGCGCACCGCCAGGCTATCCCAAAACACGTACTCGGCTCCAATCCCTAATTCTTGCGTGCCGGCTTCGGTTGCCATGGGGGTGGATTCATCCAGATCGTAATCCAGCCCGATACTGAATTTATCCCCTACATAACCAACTCCCATCCGTGCACGAGAACTTAATGTTACTTTTAAATCCGGCGCTGGTTCCCCTGTCACCGGATCAGGTTCTTGTTTGGTCGTGAAGGTTTTTTTGAATGCATCTTTCAACGTGAGGCTTACGCGGTAATGTTCTGCGATGGTGGCGGCAATTCCAAAATCGGCGTTCAGCGTTAAATGGGTCTCCTGCGTATCCTTGAATTCATCTTCGGCACCATCGACAGAATCAAGATCATCATTAAAGTCGGCAGTATCGCGAAACGCATCCACGCGCATTAATTTGGGGGTAATACCAATAGCGATGGCTTGATCAAACAATTCAAACTGCTTTGCCACGGTCATGCCCCATTCGCTAATAATCAACGCGCTTACATCGGCACTGGAGGTGAGTGTGGCGGTGGGGTCAATTAATTGGCCTTCGCTGTTAATTAAATGCGGATATTCAGCAGCAACCGTAAGCAAATCCGCACCAGCGGCAATCTGTCCCATGGAATCGATGTAGTCACCCAGCAAATCGCGGTCTGCATTACTCACATTGGCAACACCACCGGCAATGGCACGTGCGCCGAAATAAAATCCACCACCCTCACGGTTACTTGGCTCACTGATGTTAAAGCCAATAAAGCTATCGATTGCCAAATCGTTGCTGGCAATATCATCCAGTACATCGCGCAAATCGGTGGCTACGTCACGGATTAATCCAGCACTGGCTTGTACCGGTGCACTATTAAATTGATTAACGGCATTGCTTAATTGGGTATCCAGTTCTTCATCCACAGCGTCGATAGCTGAATCAACACCATCGGTGACCTGCACAACAATATTCGGTAAATAAACCCGCCCATCGCGCCCCTCTTCTTCTTCCGTTTCGTTAAATGCGAGTAATGCAGGGTTATAAAATGCGGCCTGCGCGGGTGTACCGATTGCAGTCGCACTTCCACCCATCGCAAGGGCGCGAGAATCGTAAACGCCATAACTGATCGCAAACGCAGGTGAACTCGCGACTGCAACCAGCACGGCGAGGGGCTTTAAATAATGATGGCGAATAGAAAATACAGGCATGGTGGGTTCCGGTTGATAGTATTGTGCGCCAATAATGCAGAAGTGAACTTGAGTATAGACGTGTCTGGTTCACAGATCGCAGGGAAAATTTGAGGGCTTTTGGCGATTAAAGAGTGATCAATTCGGCAATTTTGCTAGAGTGAATTCGGGGTTTTGCGGTAAAGTGCGCCTGCTGTTGCACGTGCTGAGCACTGGTTTGCCAGTTCCATAACTACAAACAGGCTCATAACCACAAACAGCCCCATAACCACAAAAAGCTGTTGATATCAGCAGATTGAGAGAATCCCGGTTTTGAATTTATCTATTTTTTTTATTTGCCGCGCCGTTGGACCGATTTTTCTGGGGCTTATTTTTCTCGCCCAGGTTTGCCAGTCGGCGACTGTTAATGGCGTGCGTGTGTGGCGTGCACCGGATCATACTCGCATCGTGCTGGATCTTGATGCTCCCGTGCAGCACAGCCTTACCGTTGCCAATAATCCCGACCGTATAATCCTGGATGTTCCGGCAAGCCAATTGAAAACAGAGCTGGCGGCATTACCACTTGCCGATACTCCCGTAATGGCAATTCGCAGTTACGTGCAAAATAAAAATGACTTGCGCTTGGTTTTGGATTTAAAAGCGAAAATTGCCCCCAATAGTTTTTTACTCAAAGCCCATGGAGGAATGCATGATCGCCTGGTGATTGATCTCTATGATGAACCGGCGACGTCAGCGCCCCCGACACTTGCCGCCGATAAACCGGTTGCCCCTGTCAATGCTGTCCCTGCCAATGCTGTTCCTGCTAATTCCCCACCGATAACAGCTACAAAACCCGTATCAACAGCGCCCGCCACAGTAAAAATGACAGCGCCTGCAACGGCGGATCTGGAAGGTAAGCGCACTATCATCATTGCAGTAGATGCCGGTCACGGCGGTGAAGATCCCGGCGCTATGGGACCTAATCGCCTGCGTGAAAAAGAAGTCACTTTGGCAATAGCCAAAGAATTGGTTGCGGCGATTAATGCGCAACCGGGTTTTACCGGCAAGCTTACCCGCACGGGCGATTATTTTATTCCGCTGAAAAAGCGCCGCGATATTGCACGAAATATGAAAGCAGATTTATTTGTTTCCATTCATGCCGATGCTTTCACTAAATCCAGCGCGCGTGGAGCATCAGTATTTGCGTTGTCGCGCACCGGCGCAACCTCAGAGACCGCGCGCTTTTTGGCGCAACGTGAAAACGAATCGGATCTGATTGGTGGTGTCGGGAACATCAGTCTGGATGATAAGGATCAAGTGCTCGCTGGCGTGTTGGTGGATTTATCCATGACCGCAACTTTGAATTCCAGTTTGCAAGTAGGGCATCACGTGTTGAACTCTATGGGTAACATCGCGCACTTGCATAAGCGTCATGTAGAGCAAGCGGGATTTATGGTGCTGAAGTCGCCGGATGTACCCTCAATCCTTGTCGAAACCGGATTTATTTCCAATCCGCAAGAATCGCGCAAGCTGGCAACCGCTGCATACCGGAAACAAATGGCAGGCTCGGTATTCAAAGGTATTCGCCAATATTTTTATCAGCACCCGCCGGCAGGTACTTATGTAGCCGCGCAAATTAATTCGGGCGGCATCAGGGATTTTGAGCGGCAGCATACGGTGATGGCAGGCGATAGTTTGTCGGCAATCGCAGCGCGTTATGGCGTCAGCAACCAACAGTTGATGAAACACAATAATATGAAAACCAGTGTGGTGAAGTTGGGTCAGACTTTGAAAATTCCCGTGGGTGCCAATCCTGTAAGTCTTCCCGTCGCTACAGCCCAGGAAGCGCCTACGACATTGCCAGTAGCCAAACCCATTACCTCCAGGCCCATCGCGGCCAAATCTGTAGTGGCAGCCCCGCGTCATCACAAAGTTATCGCAGGGGATACATTGTCTGGCATTGCATCGCGTTATGGTGTTTCTGTTGCGCGGCTGTTGCGCCACAACAATATGAAAAACTCTACAGTAAGAATTGGCCAAACGCTTAAAATCCCCACCTCTTAATTGATATCCCAAGCAGGTTAACGCGGTTCCCATGCGCAAAATTAAATTACTTAGCCCTCGTCTCGCCAACCAGATTGCTGCCGGTGAGGTGGTCGAGCGGCCGTCTTCCGTCATCAAGGAATTATTGGAGAACTCACTCGACGCCGGTGCCACGCGGTTGGAAATCGATATAGAAGAGGGCGGTATTAAATTGATGCGTGTGCGGGACAATGGTGGCGGTATCGACAAAGACGATTTACCGCTCGCGTTAAGCCGCCATGCCACCAGTAAAATTTATGAATTGGATGATCTCGAAGCCGTCGCCACCCTTGGTTTTCGTGGCGAGGCGTTGGCAAGTATTAGCTCTGTTGCACGACTGGCGCTTATTAGCAGCACCAGCGAAGACAGCGCTGGTTGGCAAGTTGTGGCGGAAGGGCGCGATATGGAAACCCAGGTTTCTCCTGCACCCCATCCACGCGGAACAACAGTGGAGGTTCGCGATTTATTTTTCAATACGCCGGCGCGCCGTAAATTTTTACGCACCGATAAAACCGAATACACGCATTTAGAGGATGTTGTGAAGCGTCTGGCATTGTCACGCTTTGATGTTGCCTTTAATTTGCGCCATAACAATCGCGCCATCTACTCCTGGCGTGCAGGTGATTCGCAATTGGAGCAAGAGCGCCGCGTCGCGCAAGTCTGTGGCCCGGCGTTTATGGAAAATGCTGTGCATATCGATATTGAGCGTAGTGGTTTGCGTTTATGGGGCTGGGTTGCCCAACCAACGTTTTCACGTAGCCAGGCAGACTTGCAGCATTTTTATGTCAATGGACGGGCGATTCGCGACAAGTTAGTGAGCCATGCAGTGCGACAGGCATATCAGGATGTGTTATACCATGGCCGTCATCCGGCTTTTGTACTTTATCTGGAGTTGGACCCATCGACTGTCGATGTCAATGTGCATCCCACCAAGCATGAAGTGCGTTTTCGCGATAATCGCAGCGTTCATGATTTTATTTATTCCAGTTTGCATCATGCACTTGCTCGTGTTCGACCTGAAGACACTCTGGCTCGAAAAGAATTAGCTGATACAAATGAGGTTCAGGGCGTAAATCCATTTGCACTGTCGACACCAAAAATAGTCCAGGGGCTTGCTGCTGGTGAATTTAAAGGGCAGGAGACCATAGGTTTTCGTGCGCCGGTAACGTCTGGTTATCAAACACATTATCAATCCTCACCATTGAATGAAAACACTGTGCGCGAACAAATGGCGGTGTACGGTGCATTGCACGCATCGCCGCAAAAAAATAATCCCTTACCCGAAACGCACAGTGAAGATATTCCTCCGTTGGGTTATGCGCTCGCACAATTAAAAGGCATTTATATTTTGGCTGAAAATGCCCAAGGCTTAATTCTGGTAGATATGCATGCAGCCCATGAACGCATCACTTATGAGCGCATGAAGGAATCTTTTAGTTGTGGTGGCATTCAAACCCAGCCATTGCTGGTCCCTGAATCGATTGCTGTTAGTGAAAAGGAAGCGGACTGTGCGGAAAATTTCCATGAAATTTTTAAAAGCCTTGGGTTTGAATTGCAGCGAGCAGGGCCGGAAAGTGTACTGATTCGCCAGATTCCCGTTATTTTGAATCGTGCAAAAGTGGAGCAGTTGGTGCGCGATGTTCTCTCCGATTTAATTGAACATGGAACCAGTGAACGCATCCAGCATCATATCAATGAAATTCTTGGCACCATGGCTTGTCACGGGTCCGTTCGCGCTAATCGTAAATTAACAATTCCGGAAATGAACGCCCTGCTGCGAGATATGGAGGCGACAGAACGCAGCGGCCAATGTAATCATGGTCGCCCAACATGGTTGCTCCAATCATTGGATGAGTTGGATAAGTTATTTATGCGTGGCCAATAATTAACATGACTATTACCAATAAATTACCTGTTATTTTTTTAATGGGCCCAACCGCTTCAGGCAAGACAGATTTAGCAATTGCATTGCGACAACATTTACCTGTGGAATTAGTTAGCGTCGATTCAACTTTGGTGTATCGCGGTATGGATGTCGGCACTGCCAAACCTACTGCTGAGGAATTGGCGGCAGCGCCGCATCGATTAATTGACATTCGCGATCCAGCAGAGCCCTATTCGGTTGCGGATTTTTTAGCGGATGTCGAGTGTGAAATCTCTGACATTCACAGCGCCGGAAAAATTCCATTGTTAGTCGGCGGCACCATGCTTTACTTTCGGGCGTTGCTCGATGGTCTGGCAGAAATGCCCGCAGCGGATGCTGCGGTTCGTGCGCAGATTGAACATGATGCCGAAACATTCGGCTGGCCCTATATTCACGAGCAATTGGCTGCTGTGGATCCTCAGGCAGCAGCAGAAATACATCCCAATCATTCCCAACGTTTAAGCCGTGCGCTGGAAGTTTATCGTGTCAGTGGAAAAACCATGACGCAACTGCGTGACTTGCAACACACACAATCTGAAACAGGAACGTTTGAACAGCGCTACCAGGTTTGCCAATTAGCAATAGCACCGCGAGATCGTTCAGTTCTTCATGGACGCATTGAATATCGATTCGAAAAAATGCTCGCAAGCGGGCTGCTTGATGAGGTGCGTTATCTTTACGAGCGCGGTGATTTACATAAGGATTTACCGGCAATTCGTGCCGTTGGTTATCGTCAGGTGTGGGATTATTTCGATGGAATTTGGAATTATGAAGAAATGAAAGAGCGTGGCGTAATCGCAACACGCCAGTTAGCAAAACGACAATTCACATGGCTGCGTGGTTGGTCGACAAGTGTAAATACTGATCTACACTGGATATTCACGGAAACTGAGCAAGGAATTTCACTCACAAAGGAAGAAATTGTGCGTTGCGCCTTGAATTTTATACGCTCGAGAGCCATATAATACCCACGTGAGAACCCTAGTCAGATTTTCATGCATTCTTCCACCCCCTCCTTACTGGGTGTATTAGGTGTTTCGGGTGGGTAATTTTTGCTTTCTTTTTATTTATTGTCCCGAGGAGAATAAACATGTCAAAAGGGCATAGTTTACAAGACCCTTACCTGAACGTTCTGCGCAAAGAACGTGTACCTGTGTCCATTTACCTGGTAAATGGCATCAAGTTGCAGGGCCAGGTTGAATCATTTGATCAGTTTGTTGTGCTGCTGAAAAACACTGTAAGCCAGATGGTTTACAAGCACGCTATTTCTACTGTTGTCCCATCCCGTGCGGTACGTGTACCACTGCTCAATGAGGCAGGTGGTATCGAAGGCGAAGAAGACGAACAAGCCGAGTAATCTATCAAGCTATTGATATAGCCTCGAGGTCGTTAATTGTTTTTTGATCGCCCAGAATCAGGTGAGCTGGCAGTGCTGGTTCACCTGAACTTGTCTCATGGCCAAGATGCCGAAGACCCTCGCGAATTTGAAGAACTGGTATTGTCTGCCGGTGGCGATCCCGTCGCTTTCTTAACTGGTTCCCGCGTAGTTCCCACAGCGAAATTCCTTATTAGTACTGGCAAGCTTGAAGAGTTGCGACAGCTGGTCGCGGAATTCAAAGCCGAGCTGGTAATTTTTAACCATACACTTACTCCCAGTCAGGAGCGCAACCTGGAGCGCGAGCTGCAATGCCGTGTATTGGATCGTACCGGGTTGATTCTCGATATTTTCGCCCAGAGGGCGCGAACCTTTGAAGGTAAATTACAAGTCGAATTGGCTCAGCTGCGTCACTCAGCAACCCGTTTGGTTCGTGGATGGACGCATCTCGAACGTCAAAAAGGCGGTATAGGTTTGCGTGGCCCCGGCGAAACCCAATTGGAAACTGACCGTCGCTTACTGCGTAATCGCATTACTATGATTGAGCAACGTTTGGAAAAAGTACGTTCCCAGCGTGAGCAAGGTCGCCGATCCCGTCTGCGTGCCTCAATTCCAACGGTATCTTTGGTTGGTTACACCAACGCTGGAAAGTCAACATTATTTAATCGTATTACCGGGGCAGATGTTTACGCAGAGAACCAGCTATTTGCAACGCTTGATCCGACTATGCGCCGAATTGAACTTGCCGATATTGGTGCTGTGGTGATGGCTGATACTGTAGGTTTTATCAGTCATCTCCCTCATAAATTGGTAGAAGCGTTCAGGGCGACATTGGAAGAAGCCAGTAACTCAACTTTACTCTTGCATGTGATAGATTCAGCGGCTGAGGATCGAATACGGAATATTGAGCAGGTTGAGTTGGTTCTAGAGGAGATTGATGCCGCCGAATTGCCCCAACTGCGCGTTTACAATAAAGTCGATTTGCTGTCGGATACTGGCCCGCATATAGATAGAGATGATTCAGGTAAACCTGTAGCTGTATGGCTTTCAGCACAAACAGGGGCGGGTTGTGAGTTGCTTGAAGAGGCAATTTCCGAGTTGCTTGGCAAGGAAATTGTTAATGGATGCCTTGTTTTGACCCCAAATCAGGGGCGATTACGCGCTATGCTTTACGCCCAACAATCTATTGTTGGTGAAAGTTATCGCGACGATGGCGCCACGCTCTTACAAATACGTGTACCCAAGAATGATTTATTACGGATTCTAAGTGCCGAATCAATGGTATTTGAGGATTTGGTATGGGCGGATGAGGTTCCCGCCGCACAGGAATTATCCGGGGAGTTGTAAAACTAAAACATAATCCCCAGAACCCTTTTACTTTCTATGTGGAGAAAAACTATGGCCTGGAATGAACCGGGAAAAGATAAAGACCCATGGGGCGGTCGTGGTGGCGGCAATAACAACGATGGACCACCAGATTTGGATGAGGCATTTAAAAAGCTGCAAGACAAATTGAATGGTATTTTCGGCGGTGGTTCTGGATCTGGTGGTGGAAGATCATCAGGAGGAACAAATCTTGGGCCGTTATTCACCATTGCAGGAGTAATTGCATTGGTATTTTACTTTGGTGCTGGTTTTTATCAGGTCGATGCCAAGGAGCGAGCGGTTGTTTTGAAGTTTGGTGCCTTTTCCGAAATTAAAACAGAAGGTTTGAACTGGAATGCGCCATTAATTACAGATGTTTACATTGTCAACGTGACTGGTGAGCGCCAGTATCCATCCCGCGGGTTGATGCTGACGGAAGATGAGAGCATCGTTGAATTACCAATTACAGTTCAATACAACGTATCAGATGTGCAAGCCTACGTATTGAATGTGCGCGACCCTGAAACGAGTTTACGCCATGCAACTGACTCGGCGGTTCGCCATGTAGTTGGCTCCACTGAATTGAATCAGGTGTTGTCAGAAGGTCGTCAGGCGATAGCCGCCGAAGTTAAGCAACGGTTGCAACGGTATATGGACTCTTACGCTGCTGGTATTCAGGTCATTAATGTGAACATTCAAGAGGCGCGTCCTCCCGAAGAAGTCCGTGCCGCTTTTGATGATGTCATTAAGGCAAAAGAAGATGAAGCTCGCTTGAAGAATCAGGCTCAGGCTTACGCTAATGGAATAATTCCTGAAGCTCGTGGACGTGCCCAGCGGATGCTGGAAGAGGCTGAAGCATATAAGGCTGAGGTGGTTGCGCGTGCGGAAGGTGAATCTGATCGCTTTGAAAGTTTGTTGTCTGAATATAAGAGGGCACCTGAGGTAACTCGTCAACGTCTTTATTTGGAAACGGTTGAGAGTGTAATGACTAACTCATCCAAAGTAATGGTAGATGTTGCGGGCGGCAATAACATGCTCTATTTGCCTTTGGATCGCATGGGAAATCGTTCTGCTGTTGCAGAGCCGCAGGTCCAAACAGATAATTTTAACTCACGTACCATGCCTTCAGTTGAAGCAACCAAGCCACTTGTTCGTCGGGAGTTGCGCTAATGTCTAATAAAGGTTTTTTTGCACTTATCGTTGCTGTTATCGGCTTGATATTGGCATTTAACAGTATTTATGTTGTGACTGAATATCAACGTGCGGTGGTTTTGCAGTTTGGTCGATTGGTTAAGGCGGATGTTCCTCCTGGATTACATTTCAAGTTGCCGTTCGCAGAAAAGGTGCGAAAGTTTGATGGCCGCTTATTAACTGCCGATATGACTCCGGAAAGCTTTTTCACAGTAGAAAATAAGCGTCTGGTTGTAGATTCCTATATTAAGTGGCAGGTAAAAGATGTAGAGACCTATTACAAGGCGACTGGTGGTGACGAAATGCTGGCAGAAGATCGTTTAGCCCAGCGTGTCGCAGATGGCCTGCGTAACCAGTTCGGACGTCGTACTTTGCATGATGTTGTATCAGGGAAACGCGATGAGCTGATGAGTGAAATAACTGCCAGTATTAACGTGGATGCCGTGAAGCTCTTGGGAATTGAAGTAAAGGATATTCGTGTTAAACGCATTGATTTCCCACCGGAAGCAAGCCAGTCCGTATTTGCGCGCATGGCGGCAGATCGTGAGAAAGAAGCGCGTGAATACCGTTCCCAAGGTAAAGAGCAGGCTGAAGTAATCGGTGCTGATGCTGATAAGCAGCGAGCAGTATTGGAAGCTAACGCCTATCGTGATGCTGAACGTATTCGCGGTGAAGGGGATGCCAAGGCAGCGGCTATCTTTGCTCAGGCATATACTAAGGATCCCGAATTCTACAGTTTTGTGCGTAGCCTCAACGCTTATCGTCAAAGCTTTAGTAATAAAGAAGATTTAATGGTTGTTGATCCAAAGAGTGATTTCTTCCGTTATTTGAAAGATCCTCAAGGTAAAAAATAGCTTATTTGGGCCCGCCTAGCGGGTCTAATTGTTTATATCCACCAAGATTTGCAAGCAAATTTAGAATGGCCTACAAATCCTGAGGCAAACAGTGTTAAAATGCCGCAACCGAGCCGAATGCTCGGTTTTTTTATGCGCGCTTGCCGGATTTTTGCTGAATATTGAGTCGCTTATGACCTACGCTGATCGCTGGTTGCTACCGGATGGTGTGGAAGAAATTCTTCCATCCGAAGCCAAAGCCATAGATACCTTGCGTCGACGCCTACTGGATCTTTACAGTACTTGGGGATATGACATGGTCATTCCCCCGTTGCTTGAGTACACAGACTCCCTTTTGATAGGGTTGGGGCGCGATGTTGATTTACTGACATTTAAAGTAACCGACCAATTGAGTGGCAGGACTTTGGGGATTCGAGCAGATATTACCCCGCAGACTGCTCGTATGGATGCGCATAGCTTTAACCGTACGGGAGCTAATCGTTTATGTTATGCCGGGCATGTTGTTCATACCCGCCCCAAGAACCCTCTGGCTACTCGAACCCCAATTCAGGCAGGGCTTGAATTTTATGGTGAGTCAGGAATTTCCGCTGACATAGAAGTTATTTCTTTGTTATTGGAGTCGCTTTGCATAGCCGGATTGCCTCGCCAGCATATTGATTTAGGGCATGTTGGTATTTATCGCGGAATTGTGGCTCATGCTAATTTGAGTAAAATTCAGGAAGACACTTTTTTTGAACTGTTACAGCGTAAGGCAATAACGGAAATTCATGCATGGGTTGCTGCGAATATCAACGATAGTTTTACTGCGAATTTATTGTTGGTACTTCCTGCTTTGGCCGGTGATAAATCAATTTTACAAAAGGCTAAATCGTTATTTGCCGGTTTGGATTCTGCATTACAGGCCGTTAACCAGCTTGTACATGTTGCAGAGATTATTGAACAGCGCCATCCGAACGCCGAGCTTTATTTTGATTTGGGTGAGTTGCGCGGATACCACTATTTAACAGGTTTGGTTTTTGCGGCTTTTGCACCTGGGTATGGTAATCCCATCGCTAGTGGCGGTCGCTATGATCATATCGGTGAAGTCTTTGGCCGCGCACGTCCGGCTACCGGTTTTGCTGTTGATATCACTGCTATCAGTAAGTTGGGTTTGTTGCCAAAAGTTTCGGTAGTGGCGATAGCCGCCTTGGAGTCATCCGATCCTTTGCAGTGGAAAGCCATAAGTGATCTTCGTCTCAAAGGAGAACGAGTAATTATGGTGAATTCGAAGAGTGATCTTGCGGAATTGGGCTGTAATCGCCAATTGGTTTTGCATGAAGGTTGTTACCAGGTGCAAGCCGTCTGATTAATCCTTTTATTTTATTAGCACAGAGAGTTAAACCAGTCATGGGCAAGAACGTTGTGGTATTGGGCACCCAATGGGGTGACGAAGGCAAGGGTAAGATTGTTGATTTGTTAACAGATCAGGTCTCCCTCGTGACTCGCTTCCAGGGTGGTCACAATGCGGGTCATACTTTGGTGATTGATGGTAAAAAAACCGTATTGCACCTGATTCCCTCCGGTATTTTGCGTGATGGTGTAACCTGCCTTATTGGTAATGGTGTTGTGCTTTCGCCTGAAGCTTTACTCAAAGAAATTGCGGGCTTGGAAGCAACGGGGGTTCCTGTTCGCAGTCGTCTACGTTTATCACCAGCATGCCCACTCATTCTTCCCTATCATGTTGCGCTTGACCAAGCTCGTGAATTGGCGCGTGGTGATGCGAAAATCGGAACCACTGGCCGCGGTATTGGTCCTGCCTATGAGGATAAAGTGGCGCGACGTGGACTGCGCTTGGGTGACTTGGTTGATTTGGATACGTTTGCAGTAAAGTTGAAAGAAATTCTTGCATATCACAACTTTGTACTGGCTAATTATTTCAAAGTTGAAGAAGTTAGCTTTGACAATGTGTTTGCTGATTGCAAAATATGGGCAGAACAGCTTATCCCGATGATGGCAGATGTAACTGAGCTGCTTCATTCAGCGCGTGAGCAAGGCGAAAGTATTTTGTTCGAAGGTGCTCAAGGGTCATTGTTGGACATTGATCACGGTACCTATCCATATGTAACTTCTTCAAATACCACTGCCGGGGGAACTGCTACAGGTTCTGGTTTTGGGCCATTGTATTTGGATTACGTATTGGGAATCACCAAAGCTTATACAACCCGTGTTGGTTCGGGTCCATTTCCGACCGAATTGGGTTGTGAAATTGGTGAGTATTTAGGTAAAAAAGGCCACGAATTTGGTGCCACCACCGGCCGCAAACGCCGCTGTGGTTGGTTTGATGCTGTCGCTGTGCGTCATGCTAACCGAATCAATAGCGTTACTGGTATTTGCCTCACCAAACTTGATGTATTGGATGGTTTGGAAACGGTCAAAATCTGCATTGGATATCAGGATGCCAAGGGAAACCCCATTGCAAGCATGCCTTATGATGCGGATGGGTGGGCTGGATTAAAGCCTATCTATGAGGAAATGTCAGGCTGGAGTGAATCTACTGTAGGTATTCAGTCTTTAAATGATCTGCCTGCAAACGCTAGAGCTTATATCGAGCGTTTGGAGAAGTTAATAAAAGCTCCTATCGATATTATTTCCACTGGCCCTGATAGAGTTGAAACCATTGTTTTGCGTCACCCCTTCTCGGCTTAAAGCTTACGTGTTGTCACCTAAAACCCTGTCTTTAAACGCAGGGTTTTTTATTTATAAAATAAAAAATTACCAGTGATTGCTTTGTCGAATGAAATTGATAGCGCTGTCAATTCAAAATCAAAATTATCAATACCCTCTGCCATTTTATTTTTATCGCCATTGATTCGGCGGCTTACTGGCGCGTAGGATTAGCTGGCCATGTCTAGAAAACGATTACCAGTCGGCAAGATGTGCGTGATGCTGTTAATCCTTGATCTATACTCAAGGAGTCTTCGGATTCTTGGATCTGAAGCACCATAAAAAGTTCCTAAATCATAAATTTAACAAAGGGTTGGCTATATGGTTTTCCATAAAAAAGATAAAACCGCACTACAGCAGCAAGGTATTAGCTTCAAAAAATCCATGTTAGCAATGTGCATAATGGCACTTAGCTCACCAACATGGGCGCAAGATGCAACAGAAAGTGAAAAAACTACGGGTAATGATGTTGAAGAAGTTGTTGTTACTGGTATGCGTCAAGCGCTTAGTAGCGCCCAAGACATTAAACAAAATGCAGATACCGTAGTAGATTCAATTACCGCAAAGGACTTTGGTTCTTTCCCGGATAAATCTGTGGGCGAAGCTCTTCAGCGAGTGGCAGGTATTACTGTTAATCGTTTTGCAGCTTCAAGTGACACTGCTCACTTTTCAGCTGAACCTTCGGGTGTAATTGTTCGTGGTTTAAACCAAGTTCGTAGCGAATTTAATGGCCGAGATTCATTCAGTGCAAACTCGGGTCGTGGCTTGAGTTGGGGGGATGTATCTCCTGAATTGATGTCTGGTGTGGATACTTATAAGAATCAGACCGCCGAATTAATTGAGGGTGGTATTGCCGGCACGATCAATTTGCGCACCCGTTTGCCATTTGATCAAAGTGGCGAGTTGAAAGCGTTAACTTTAAGCACTAACTATGGCGATTTAGCGGATTCCTATACTCCTGAAGGCTCTGCTCTATACAGTAATCGATGGGAGACATCTGCCGGTGAATTTGGCGCGATGGTGAACGTTGCTTACTCAGAAGTAGAAACCCGCTCTCAAGGTATTCAGCTTAACCGTATGAATCGTTTCAGAGATGTGTACGGTGAAGATACCCTACGTTACATTCCTGATGGTGTGAACTTCCGCGATAACCTTTATGAGCGTGAGCGTAATGGTGTGGCGCTTGCCTTGCAGTGGCAGGATACTGATCAGGTTTATGTTGCCTCGTTGCAATTTAATCGTTCTGAATATGAAAACAGTTGGGAGGAATACGTTATTGGACCAAATATGGGTAATGCTTCATTCGGTCAAAGCGTATTTTACGAAATCAAAGATGGTTCAGAAAAAATTCCTATCCCCGCAGCTGGTACCGGGGATTTTACATGGGACAACAATGACGTATTCCAAACCGGTACATTGACCATGCCATTTGGTGGCTGGAATGCTGGTGCCGGAGTCTATAAAAATGATCAGGGTGTTGATTTTATCACCCCTTGTTATGATTGGAATGGTTGCGCGGCGCCAAGAAATATTGGTGCGGGGGTGACTAGTTCTACTCGCGCTGCAACTAATAAAAACATGACTCAGGATCTAGGGTTTAACTTGAAATGGAACCCTACCGATACAATTCATGCTCAATTTGATGTTCAGTATGTAGACTCGACGGTCGAAGCCTATGATATCGAGATGGGTATGAACACCTATTCTAATGCAGAGGTTGATTTGACGGGCAGTCTGCCAAGCGTGGAATTGCAAGAGCCTGCGCATGTGAATTGGAGTGCCAATGGTATGGCTAATCCTCATAACTATTGGGTTAATAGCATCATGGATCACGTTGAAGATAGCTCAGGTGATGAGTTCGCTTTCAAGGCTGATGTGAAATTCGATGTTGAGTCAGGTTGGGTAGAAAGTGTCAAAGTCGGTGCCCGTTACGCAGATCGTGACCAACAGGTGAATTGGAGTAATTATAATTGGCAGAACGTTTCAAATAGTTGGTCGGCGAATCCTGAATCTTTCTTCGTTGATAGTGGTCCATCCGGTACTTTCAAAGGTTATCCAGATTTCACCACTGTTAAACAATGGGATTCCAGTTTCGGTGATATCAGCACTTCCGATGGCATGAACACCTTTGTGGTAGGTAATGCCGACCTGATGAAAAATCAACGTGCATTTGCAAATGCTATGTCTGCAACTGCATTAGGTCTAACTGATGGCAGAGGTTGGGATCCAATATGTTCAAATGTGGGGGATCGTAATGGTGAGGTTGATGGAACGTGCTTCACTCCAGCTGAAACAGCAGATATAAGCGAAGAAACCCAAGCTTTATATGTGCAAATGCATTTTGGTGGCGAGAATTTAGTTTTATTTGATCGTCCATTAACAGGTAACATCGGAGTTCGTTACGTCAAAACAGAATTGACTAGTGTTGGTGGTAACGACTATAAAGCATTGGGGGCCGACAGCTTGGTTTGCGAGCCAAATGAAGGTGAAAATGGTCAGGTTCCTGCGGTGCCAAACACTGTTGGTTGCTACTTGTCCGCGGATGATAAGGCGTTTATGAATGGTTTTAGTGAGCCAACAATCGCTGAAGTTACTCATCACAATGTTTTACCAAGTTTAAACCTGAAATACGAATTAGATGAGGGGTTGCAGCTTCGTGTTGCGCTGTCTCGTGCAATGGCTCGTCCGGATGTGGGTAACCTAAGGAACTATGCGGCGATAAGCAACAAATTACCGAGTACCTCAGATGCCTCAGACCCGTTGTGGATTAAGAATTCCAATGGGGAAATTACTGGTGCGAAAGTTTTCTATAGTACGGACAAGCAAAATCCTTATTTAAAACCAATCATTGCTGATCAGGCTGACATCTCTGTTGAATATTATTTCGATTCTGTCGGATCGGTAACTTTCACTGGTTTCACGAAGCATTTCGATGATTATATCCAGCATGGTCGTACCTATACTGATTACACGAATAATGGTGTAACTCGTACGGTTGAAGTTGGTCGTCCGTTTAATGGTGACGGAGCTAAAATCAATGGTTTCGAATTCGCATTTCAACGTTTCTTTGATTTCTTCCCCGCTCCATTTGATGGTTTAGGTGTTCAGGCAAACTACACCTATATTGATAACCAAGGTATTTCCAATGCGAATGTTAAGAGCACCAGTGGTGACGGTACTAGCTCCACTGTTTCAGGCCAAGCACCAGATACAGTAAAAGTGGATCGTCTGGAAGGGATGTCTGATGAGTCGTATAACATTGTATTGATGTACGAGAAAGATGCTATCAAAGCAAGATTGGCTTATAACTGGCGCTCTGAATTCATGGTAACTGCAATTGACTGCTGCGTTGCTATGCCGATTTGGAACGAATCTGCAGGTTATTTGGATGGTTCTGTAAGTTATGACTTTAACGATAACGTTCAAGTGAGCTTTCAGGCAAGTAACTTGTTGAATACTGAAACCGTGTTGAAGCAACAAGTAAGCGACTATGACAAAGGTGGTTTGCAGCTTGATAACGCATGGTTCCAAAATGACCGTCGTTACACGTTGAGTCTGCGTTTGAAATACTAATCTGCCAGCATCAAAAAAGCGCCGCCAATAGCGGCGCTTTTTTTTGGGGTAAATAAAATGCATCACCCATTAACAATAATTATTGTGGGCGGCGGCACTGCGGGTTGGATGACCGCTGCTGCGCTTTCCCAATTAATTGAGAAGAATATTTGTACCATCACATTGGTAGAATCAGCTGAGATAGGGACGGTTGGTGTTGGAGAGGCTACATTACCTCAAATGAAGGACTTCAATGATTTTATTGGCATCAATGAAGCCGATATGATGCAAAGTACAAACGCCACATTTAAACTAGGGATTCAATTTGTTGGTTGGGGTAAACAGTCCTCCTCATATATTCACCCTTTTGGAAAGTTTGGTGAATCTATTGCAGGCGTTGATTTTCACCAGGTATGGTCACGTTTGAATCTGGTCGCGAAGGTGAAAAATATTGAGGCATATTCGTATGCCATCCAGGCCAGCTATCAAAATCGTTTTGAGTTTCCGGTCAATGATAAAAATTATATAAATTCTACATATTCCTATGCATATCATTTTGACGCTTCTTTATACGCGCAGTATTTGCGTAAGTTTTCAGAGGAGCGAGATGTTCGTCGCGTAGAAGGTAAGATTCATTCAGTAAAAAGATCAAATGCTACTGGCCTGATAGAATCAATAGAGTTGGAGAGCGGTCTTTCAATTAAAGGAGATTTTTTTGTCGACTGCTCTGGATTTAGGTCTCTACTATTGCGAGAGGCTTTGGGGGCTGAATTTGAGGATTGGTCCCATTGGCTGCCTTGTGACAGGGCTGCAGCTCTTCCTAGTAAGCGAATAGAAAAGATACCTCCTTATACCCGGTCAACAGCTAAAGAAGCTGGTTGGCAATGGCGAATTCCCCTTCAGCATCGCACAGGAAACGGGTATGTTTTTTCCAGTGACTTTATCTCAGAGGATAAAGCAGTAGAATCTTTGCTAAATGATGTGCCGGATGCTCTTGCAGTACCAAGATTGCTCAAGTTTAAAGCAGGACGTTATCGTCAATCCTGGATAAAAAATTGTGTCGCCATTGGATTGTCCAGCGGATTTTTAGAGCCTCTCGAATCAACTAGCATCTACTTAATTCAAGTAGCTATTTTCAATTTATTAAAGTGCTTTCCGAATAAGCAAGTTGAAAATGAATTAATTGCTGAGTATGGCCGACTAATGGATCTTGAATATGAGCGTATTCGCGATTTCCTCATTCTTCATTATCATCTTAATGAGCGGGATGATAATGATTTGTGGCGCTATTGTCGGTCAATGAAAATTCCTGATTCATTAAAGGAAAAAATCGCAATTTACAAATCTCGTGGATACATAGATCAATATAGGTATGGTTTGTTCTCACTGCCGAGTTGGATTGCTGTTTTTAATGGTCAAGGGTTGACGCAGAATTTAGTAGATCCATTTGCATTTAATATCTCAGATGATACTGCTATTGAGCGTTTGAATGAAATAGAAAAGCGAATTAGTGAGCGCGTAAAAAGTATGCCTACGCACGATGAGTTTTTGGCTGATTACTGCCCTGCTAAATTGTAGGAAAATATATG
This sequence comes from Cellvibrio sp., assembly GCA_035490715.1. Lineage (GTDB taxonomy): Bacteria > Pseudomonadota > Gammaproteobacteria > Pseudomonadales > Cellvibrionaceae > Cellvibrio. The sequence continues at coordinate 62,646 of DATJLF010000003.1, read as the reverse complement.
AGTTTTCCAATTAATAAAATAGTTGTTGTTGGTAAGGATGCAGATGCGTGGATTGCAGCATTAATGCTGAAACGAGCATTTTCTAATTTTACCTCCGCAATTCAAATTCATCTGGTTGAATTAAACTCTGAATTGATTAAGCACGATTTCTTTTCGGTGTTACCAGGGCATCAATTGCTGCATAAAGTTTTGGGCGCTAATGAATCTGGATTGTTAGCCGCAGCCAAAGGGTTATATTCATTTGGCCAACGATTTTCAAATTGGTCAGGTTCTGCATCCGCCTTCATTCATGGATATGACAAGTTTGGTGCTGATTTAAAAGGAGTTGATTTTTTACACTATTGGTTGAAGGCCAGTGAGAGTGGGTTAAACGTTCCGTTAGAAGATTTTTCGTTAGGTGTTGTTGCTGCAAAAGCAAATAGGTTTGTTACGGCATCAGATATTTCTAGTAACTTTTCTGAGGCTAGTTATGGATATAATCTGAGTGCTACGCCCTATGTTCAAACTATTGCAAAAGTGGCACTTAAGCTTGGAGTAATTCATCATCGAGGAACTATTGCTTCGGTCGAGGTGGATGAAAAAAAAATAAAGTGTATTCGATTGGCAAATGATGATGTTGTTGATGGTGATTTTTTTATAGATGCTAGTGGTAGTGACGGAATCTTAATAAAACATTTGGAGGAAAAAAATTATGATGATTGGTCTAATTGGTTTGGGTGCAATCATCAGTTAATTGGATCCGCAAAGCCTTTGTCCCCACGCCCTGCTTTTTCCCAAATTTCTGCATTTGCTCCTGGATGGATAGGTATATTCCCGTTATTGGATAGAACTGCCGTTAGTATTAGTTATAACTCATCAATTGCAAATCACGAGGAGGTGTTAGATCAAGCGACCGCAATATCGGGATTGAGATTGGAATCTCCTACATTAACTGAAATTTCATATGGCGCAAGGAAACAGCAATGGATAGGTAATTGTGTGGCGGTTGGGGATGCAGCAGCGAGAATGGATTCAATTGATGCGCAGCATTTACATTTGCTTCATGTCGGTTTGTCTTTATTGAGGGCATTGTTCCCAAATAATAATAACTACTTGGTCGAAGCAAAAATTTATAACGAGAAAATGAATAACTATATTATAGGGATGCGTGATTATCAGTTGGCGCATTATTATTTAAATCGTCGGTTTGGTGATCCTTTTTGGGATATGTGTCGAAAGGTTAACATACCTGAGAGCTTGCAACGTAGGTTGGAATTATTTAAAAAAAGGGGGCTGGTTGCCTTGACAGAAGAAGATGTATTTCAAGTAGCCGACTGGCAATCTTTATTTATAGGGCATGGTCTTCGTCCAGCACATTATTCTCCATTGGTTAATCAGATTCCCGACCATGAATTAATTACTCGTTTTCAACAAATTTTGTCGTATATCAGCAAAGAAGTTAATTGTTTGCCGATGTTTGAAACACAGGTCGAAATTAATTTGCTTTGATTTTTTGATCGGATCACTTTTATGCAAAAAAATATTAATAAAATTGTAATTGTTGGTGGGGGTACAGCAGGGTGGATGACTGCGGCGGCTTTATCGAAGACATTAGGGTGTCATAATTATCAAATAACTGTCATTGAATCAGAGCAAGTAGGTACTGTTGGTGTTGGTGAGGCGACCATTCCACCGATATTCTTATTTAACGGGGTTTTAGGTCTGGATGAAGATGAATTCATTCGAGAGACAAATGCTACATTCAAGCTAGGTATTGAGTTTGTAAACTGGCGTAAAAAAGGACACAGTTATTTTCATCCTTTTGGTGTAATCGGCGCAGATTATGATGGTGTTGCTTTTACCAATTTTTGGATGCGATGGAGAAAAGAAGGTGGAAATGCCGATTACACGAAATTTAATATTGAAACTCAAGCCGCGTTCGTCCATAAGTTTTCCCGCTCAGGAATGGAATCCAATCCAATCTCCATGCCGCGTGTTAATTATGCATTTCACTTTGATGCAGGTTTATATGCAAATTATTTGAGGCGTTACTCAGAGGCGCGCGGAGTGAAGCGTACAGAAGGGTTTATTCAGAACGTTAATCAAAATGCCACGACAGGCTTTATTGAGTCTGTGGTGCTGGAATGTGGTGATACTATACATGGAGATTTTTTTATTGATTGTTCTGGTTTCAGGGGATTGTTGATAGAGCAAACTTTGAAGGTCGGTTTTGAAGATTGGAGTCATTGGCTTCCGGTTAATAAAGCAATTGCGGTTCCCTGCGAAAGCTTTGGAGAGCTATTACCCTTCACCCGATCTACAGCGCAAGAGTACGGCTGGCAGTGGCGCATTCCTTTACAGCATCGCACCGGAAATGGTTATGTGTATTGCGACAAGTTTGTTGATGATGAAAGTGCAACTACTGCGCTTATGTCTCGTTTAGATGGCAAAGCGATGGCTGAACCTCGCCAATTAAGATTTACTGCCGGTATGCGGAAAAAGTGCTGGGAGAAAAATTGTGTCGCAATTGGATTGTCGAGTGGATTTTTAGAACCTTTGGAATCCACTAGCATTCATCTTATTCAAATGGGAATTAGTAAACTTTTAGGCAAGTTCCCGCGGGATGATATGAGCAGTCTTTTAATTGACTCGTATAATAAAGAGATGAGAAATGATTACGATAACGTTAAAGATTTTCTCATCGCACATTATAAAATTACTGAAAGGGAAGATACTGAATTCTGGCGCTACGTGAAAAATATGCCCATTCCTGATTCATTGAAAGAGCGTTTGGAAATATTCAGGATGCGAGGTGAGGTCATGGTGAAACAAACTGAGCTTTTTAAAGAAGCCAGCTGGTTTGCCGTGTTAATGGGGCAAGGTTGGGATGCTCAAGGTTATCACCCTCTCGCAGATGCTATTTCTGATGATGAACTAAGGATACGTCTTACTAAAGTGCGCTCGGGTATTCAAACCCGGCTTGCTGGTATGAGTAGTCATGCTGATTTTATAAGGGCTAACTGCAGATCTATTGCAAGCAAACTTTAATTAATTTTGTTTAGCGCTTTTATTAATCCATTTTTGAAAGCTTGAACAGTTTCAGTTTTTAATTTACCAAGAATACCTTGTCGCTCCTCGGGAATATAAGCAATGGCGGCAGGGTTTTCGTTAAAAATATAATAGTCAAATAATGCTTTCCATGCCTGCTTTTGTGTAGGTGAAGCATTTTTCAGCGAAAGTAATGTGTGTTGTAAAGCGTTACCCGGCGCTCCAAATACGGGAGGCGACTCATTCCACCAATAATTCACCAATGCATTGAGTTCACTCAGTGCGCGTACGTGATGCCACCACAGGTAAGGGATGTATATAGCATCACCGGGGTGAAGTTCTGCCTGAAAACCATTATTTTCAGCGACTTTGAAATCTGGAAATTTTTCATAATCTGGATTATCAAAATCAACCATGCTGACACTTACACCGGAAGGTGTGAATTCAAATGGGCCTACGTATAAATTTTTTACTTGATCTGGTGGGAACACCGTAAATATGCGTTTCCCGGCAACGCAACAAGCAATATTATCTGATGCATCATAATGTGCTGCGACAATGGTTTTATTGCCTATCCACAGGCGAGGAGACGCCTTATTTGCTAGCAATGCCAACTGATTTTCATTGGTCAAACCGGGTAAATGTTGATCAAGAATAACTGATTGTATGGCAAGTGTAGGTGCGGGAGATGTTTGAAGGTTATTTAACAAAAATTGCAATGAGGCGGCAAGTTTCTTCTGCTCACTTTGGCAATTTAGTCCACTCATATCCTGGTTATAGAAAATGCGGCCACGCACAGATGCTGGCCCATATACGGTGTTAAAATTCTGACCTTGATCAAAACGCATCAAGTAATTGCAAAAATCAAAAGGACTTTTTATGCCCGCCTTAACTAGAGGCCAATCTTTTACCAATCCACGAATAACAAGAGGTTTTCCCGCAGGAATAACTTCATTAAAGAATTCATTCGCTTGTAATTGGTTTGTTTCAGGAATTTTTTGAAAGCACATGGATTACCGTCACTACAACTAATACGATAAGTTGATTTTAGGGAGCGGCGATAAATTCGGCTAGAGCCGATGACAAAAATTAGCAAAATTAAAAGGAGTAATCTCCTTTTAATTTTGAGAGAGTCGGTATTGTTAAGGTTTGCCAGCACAGCCTGTTTCGCCTACATCAAGCTTTTCCAATCGAATATTAGTGATGCTCACAGTGAACTTGCCATCTGTCGCAATGGTAAAAGCGCCATTTATTTTGCTTGGATCAAAATTGTCACTCTTGAAACAATTTAACGGTATGGGCAATGTAAACCACTCTCCCTTAGGCATACCTTTTAGTAATTTATTAATGGGGAGGTCTGCACGGCATGGATAGCCGCAATCCAGCCCTACGTTGACAGTTTTGGTAGGCTTCACATCAACCCGCATATCAATTGCCAACGCCCCTAGATCTTTAAATCTACTCAAATCAATAGGCTTTCCATATAAGCCCAGATTACCTTGACCTTCGATTTTGGGAGCCCATGTGATCTGTATGGCATCGTCTTTGGTTTTAAACGATACGGGTTCGATGGATATTTTGCCTCCTGCAGATTTTCCACTTCTACCTTGAATACTGCTACTCCAATTCGTTGGATCTCCCAGCGAAATACTTCTTTGAATTGGCTGACCTTTTACCAGGTAATAAAAAACAGGATCCAGGTTGGTTTCTTGGGAGTGGCATGGAACTACTGACATGGCAACAACGAGTAGCGGGATTGCCGAAGGGGAAGATAAGAATTTCATCATGATGAACTCGCTAGCATTATTAATTATTAGGATTGGTAGCATAAATATTACTTTATGCGGCAAACAACTATTCACTTGGGTAGAACAAAAGTCAACCACCTCACTATAGACAAATTTGATATGTGCACCTCCTTAATGGCATTAAATTCATCTTATAGTCAAATTGACAATTGATTTGAGGCGACATAGGATGGCTCTTGCATAATAGGCTACTAGTGTGCAAGTGCAGAGTTCATATTCTGCGGCCAAGATGAGTGCAAGTATCCTGGTTCAAAAATTACCTACTGATAAATTTAACAAAGGGGTTGGCTATATGGTTTTCCGTAGCACAGAAAAGTCCGATCATTCACACGAAAAACAAAAATTTAAAAAATCCACATTGGCACTTTGTGTCATGGCAATGAGTGCTCATGCCTTCGCTCAGGATTCCACCGTAAATAATTCAACGGAGAATGTGGAGGAGGTTGTTGTAAGCGGGATGAGACAAAGCTTGCAATCAGCGCAAGATTTAAAACGCAATTCGGAAACGTTTGTTGATTCGGTTACTGCATCTGATATCGGCGCATTGCCTGATCGTTCGGTATTGGAAGCTATGCAACGTATTCCCGGTGTATCTATTGAGCGCTTTGCGGCAGCGGATGACCCGGATCACTTCTCGGTAGAAGGTTCCGGTGCAGTCGTGCGCGGAATGACTGCTACTCGTTCAGAGTTTAATGGGCGTGATTCATTTACAGCAGACTCAGGACGTGGATTATCATTTCAGGATGTACCGCCAGAGTTAATGTCCGGTGTGGATATTTATAAAAACCAATCAGCAGATATGGTGGAAGGCGGTATTGGTGGAACCGTCAGTTTGCGTACCCGTAAACCCTTTGACCAATCCGGTATGATGGCGGCGGTGAACGTTGAGGGTACCTGGGGTGATATCGCAGAAGAATGGACACCTTCCATTTCCGGGTTGTATAGCAATCGTTGGGAAACCGATGCAGGTGAGTTTGGCTGGTTGATAAATCTTGCCCATTCAGAATTGACTGGTGTCTCTCACGGTATTCAGTCGGATGTTTATAAAAAATATAAGGCAACCGATGTAGGTGCAACGCAATTTGCCGGTGCTGATGGCACTGGCACCGTGTGGATGCCGCAAGGTGCAAACCTGTTAATGAAAGAAGACCAACGCGAACGCCAGGGCGCTGCAACATCGTTCCAATGGAAGGATAATGATGATAAATATTTATTTACCGCCGAATATATTCGTTCTGACGCAACACTGGATTGGTGGGAAAACGCATTGAAATATCAAGGCGGTTATACCAATAGTGATTTGAATACTCGCCCTTATGCAGGCAGTTCATTTGAGTTTGATGACAATGGTTTATTCCAATCCGGATTCTTATCGCACGCCAACAATACATGGCGCGCGACCAGTGATATAGGACCATTGCTCGCGGATAACAAACGCGAAGCGAACACGCGTTACCCTAATCCCTATAGCGGTATTCCCGGTAGTCCAAATGCGATTGGTGGTGCGCCGCAATTTGGTCACAAATTTCAATTGGATACACGTGGTGTGGTTGCGAACACGTTAGTAGAAGATTTTTCGGTGAACTTTAAATGGACGCCTGATGAGGCGTGGACATTTGAATTTGATGCCCAGCATGTTGAAGCGGAAACAACCAATGATGATTTGGTGATGCATCTTGCGGTTGCCGCCTTGCAAAAATATGACATCTCCGGCGATACACCGAAATTAACCTTGGTTGAACCTTGGAACGGTGTGCGTGATGCGAATACAGCGAACTATGCCAATGGTGTAAATCGGCCGGGTTGGAGCAATGACCCGGCGGGCGATTCAAATTATTTCCAGGATATAACCAGTTATTGGTATCGCTCGGCAATGGATCATTACGAACGCTCTGAAGGTGATTCGGATGCATTACGTTTTGATGTGGCGCGCGATTTTGAAGATGTCGGAATTTTGCGTTCCGTGAAAGGTGGTGTTCGTTGGGCTGAGCGTGATCAAACAGTACGTGCAACCAGTTATAACTGGGGTGCGATTGCTCCTGAATACAGTGCGGGAACTTTGTATCTTGACCACGTGCCATCTCAGGCTGACGATTATAGTCTGGTTGATTTTTCAGACTTCCATCGCGGCGGTGTAGTTGATGTTGAAAAAGGCGGAGCTGCGTCATTCTATTTTATTGACCGTGATGTGGTTGCTGCGCATCGTGATGGTCGAATTTGTCCGACCACTACGGATTCAAGTCCGGGTATTCTTAAATCACCAGGTGGTACCTGGAATCCTTATCCATGCCGCGCAGGGTTGGACGGTCAATACGGCTTGTTCTTGCCGGACGAAATTTCCAACACGATTGAAACCAATAATGCACTTTACGTGAAAGTTGATTTTGGTTCTGATGAAAGTGCACTGCGTTATAGTGGTAACGTTGGTTTGCGCTATGTTGAATTGGATCGCGATGCAACAGGGTTTATTACTTCACCTGGCACTGACAAAAATTTCACCGCTGCAGATCAACTGCCTGCTGGATTAACAGCACCCTTAACGGGCGCCAATGTAAAAGCATACGGCGAAGCGCAAGTTGCAGCAGGTAAATACACAACACTGAATGATTTTTATAAAGACACTAACAATCGTTGGATCGGTACTAACTATTGGTATCTCAGTGATGCAGAGCGCCGCTTTGTCACAACGGCATCAGGTCCGCAAACAGCGTCGTCTAATTATGATGCATGGTTACCCAGTTTCAATTTGAAATTGGAATTGGCCGATGATCTTATCAGCCGTTTTGCGGCCAGTAAGGCGATTGCGTTACCTGACATGGGACAAGTGCGCAACAAAATTGCCACTAGTGTTGATATAGACACGGTGCGTGGTAAACCCGCAAATCCGGAAGGTGCGCAAGAGTGGGAATCCGCTATTCAATCGGCGAAAGTAATTAACTGGAAAGGTGAGGGTGGAAACCCATACCTCATGCCAATGGAATCGACCCAGTATGACGCTTCATTGGAATGGTATTTCGCAAATTCTGGTTCATTGACAGGTACAGTATTTTATAAAGATCTTTCCAATTTCTTTATTCATGGTGCAAGCCTGCAGACCATTTCCAACCCGCTAAATGGTGAGAGTCAAATCGTTGATGTTGTATCAACCCGAAATGGTGGCGATGGCAAAATGTATGGTTATGAAATTGCCTATCAACAATTCTTCGACATGTTGCCGGAGCCGTTTGACGGTTTAGGTATGCAGGCTAACTACACCTGGATCAAAGCATCAGGTGTGCCGAACAACGAAGAAGATTACGGAAACGCTGATTGGGTGGGTGGCGTTACTGATACCGGTGCTCGTGTAAATATGGATTCCGTTCCGCTACAAGGTCAATCAGAACATACTGCTAACCTGGTGTTAATGTATGAGAAAAATGATTGGTCTGCGCGCCTTGCTTACAACTGGCGCTCCAAATATTTGTTAACTACTCGCGACGTGATTTCCAAATATCCATTATGGAATGATGACGCAGGCTTTATGGATGGTTCTGTGTTTTACAACCTGAGTGATAACGTCACTGTAGGTATGCAAGCTACTAACCTGCTCAACACCCAATCTGAAACCATTATGATTTTGGAGGACGGTGGTACGCAGGCGGGCCGCAGCTGGTTTATCCAGGATCGTAGGCTTTCGCTTGTTATGCGTGCGAAGTTTTAATTTCCACTGACCGCGAAAATGCGCATTGCGAAAGCAATGCGCATTTTTTTTCCAAAAATATCACTACTGCTTTATGGAAAATTAATTGGTTATTTTATTGATGAAAAATAATATGTGAAATTTATTTTTCCCGAATAAAGAGGCGACAAAATCTATTGATTTTTCTTTTAATTATTGATTTGTAATAAAAGGGGGGGGTAGCATCCGCATCGCAAATTGGGTATGGCTGAGCAAAAAATTAGGATCGGTGATGCCTAAGTTGTAATTTCTATTGCAAATTATTGGAGAGTTTTATCATGGGAAAGAGTTTGGTGAGGCCGTTAGTTTTTATTTGCTCCTTTTGGGCTCAGTTGTCATATTCGCAATGTAACACCTATCAGGCATATAGCAATTTAGGGGGAGGAATTAGTACGGCAACCTACTGTACTTCTACTAATATGGGTGCTTATATGCCTGGCTGGACTCCTGGTGGTGGTATGGGCGGCGGGCCATCTGCTGCTGATCTTGCTGCAAAAGCTGCTGCAGAAAAGAAAGGAATTTGCGAGGCATTCAAAGCGGGTGTGCCTGATAATATTAAAAGCTGTCAGGCCGATGTAATATATTTTCAGGGAATTAGTTTGGCACAATGCAAGCCTTCAGGATCTATTTCTTGGGTATTTGTTTACACAGGTAATTTTTACAAAATGTCAGTTGAGCTACCGCTTCAAGAGTATAGCAATTACGGTAAAACATATGATCAATGCAGATCTATTGTTCTCGCTTCTGTTGAGCGCACAATGACCCATTGTGAAAGTGCAGGACAGGAAGCTATACAAAAGAAATGTAATTAATTTGGCGGTGTGATTGGAGGTTAATTATGGATAGAAAAATACAGTATCTTTTTGTAGCTATATTAATTCTACTAGCGGTAGTGTTTTTCTTTATTAAAGGAAGAACAGATGAAATTGATATTAACGATAATACTCAAGTAATCTCAGGTTCGTTTGACGCAGCAGAAAGCAATATTCCTGTTGCTCAGGATAATAAGTTAATCCCAACAAAGCATAGCGAGCCGGTGTTGAATGTTAAAACTGAAAAATGGATTGGTGATGCTTCTCAAGTTGCAGTTTTGACAAAGTGGAATGAGCAGCGAGGTTGGTACGATGCCAGTGATGCTAATCATGATGATTACAAAACTTATTCAACAGAAGCATTAAATCGTTTAGCAGATGAAGGTGATCTTCGAGCTTTACATTTGCTTGTCAGAAGATCTAACGGATCTGATAGAAAAAAGCTGCTGAAGAAGGCGGCAGTTTATGGTTCAACATTTGCGTTAGCCCAATTGAGCATTGAGGTTTCGAAGACTCGTGAAGTTGCTCAGAATATGTCCGACGATCAGAAGCGTGCAATGATGATAGATGCTTTATCTTATGTTGCAGTCGCTAAGAAAAGAGGTGAGCTTTCTTATGCCGACTCAGAAAAAATTGAAAGGCTGGAAGAGCGTTACGGCCTTAAGTTGTCAGATAAGGACAAACATAAAATAGATTCTCGTGCAGAAGAAATATATTCAGATTTGGAAGGTCAAAGAATATCGCTAGGGTTGGGTAAGTTTGATAATTCAATCCCTCCCGTGGTGATGTCGTTTTTTGAGGTAATGGGCGTTAAAGAGTAGTTTATAAAATTGTTCATCATTTATTTGCCCGACCAGCAAAAACTGATCGGGCTTTTTATTTCCACCAAAAAAATCAATCCAAATAAGAGTCCACAGTCTGGATACTTCCATCATCCGCATGAATCAATTCAGTAACTTTGATGTTGCGCAAATGGGTTTTGCCGCCGGACATTTGTGAGTCGTGGTAGAACAAATACCATTTGTTGTTGTGTTGCACGATGGAGTGGTGGTTGGTCCAGCCGAATACCGGAGTGAGGACTATGCCTTTGTGGGTGTAGGGGCCATAAAGGTTCTCGGCGGTGGCGTAGTTGATGTAGTGAGTGTCGCCGGTGGAGTAGGACAGATAATATTTCCCATTGAATTTGTGAATCCATGCGGCTTCAAAAAAGCGACGGTTGCTGTCGGTGCCGAGTAAGGGAACACCGGCGCCATCGAGGATCTGGATATCTTTCGGTGGTTCGGCGAATTGCAGCATGTCATCGCTTAGCTTGGCGATTTTTGGGCTGAGTGCAGGTTCATTGCTTGCGGGATATTTATCTTCTGCAACATAACTGCCGCTGGCCCAGCGTTGCAATTGGCCGCCCCATATTCCACCAAACACGATGTAATGCGCACTGTCATCATCTTTAAATACGGCGGGGTCGATACTGAAACTTCCTTTGATCGGCTCGGGTTCGGCTTTAAACGGGCCGGTAGGTGAATCGCTGGTGGCAACACCAATCTGAAAAACACCTTCTTTGTTTTTTGCCGGGAAATACAAAAAGTATTTGCCATTTTTTTCGGCAGCGTCAGGTGCCCAAAGTTGGCGGCTCGCCCAAGGCACATCTTTTATATTCAGGGCTTCGCCGTGGTCTGTTACACCGCCGGTTTCTGTGTCGTATGAGAAAACGCGGTAATCTTTCATATCAAATTTATCGCCTTCACCATCAGTGGTGATGCCAGAGTCCAGATCGTGCGAGGGATAAATATATAACTTGCCATTAAACACATGGGCCGATGGATCGGCGGTGTAAATATCTTTCACCAGTGGTTGGTTAAGAAATTTGGCGGGGTCTATGGAGGGATCTGGAATCAGAACTGCGGGTGCCGATGAGGCGGCGGTGCTGGTTTGTTCCGGGGCAGATTTATCCTGACAGCCAATCATAAATGCGGCGCTGCTGATGATGCTGGCAGCAAGGAGTTTTTTTTGTAATGTCATACGCTTGCTCTCTCTTGCGGGGTTGTGAATTGCCGTTGGTTTTATTGGTAACTTTTACGGATGTATAAAAGGCTTCGCGCATGAGGCTCTACATTGAACACTCAGTCAGGAAGCCATCCGGCAGGCACTGGGCTTACCAGTGCCATAGGGTACCATCTTCAAGGCGATTTACGGGCAGGCAAGCGCGTTTGTAAGGATATTTTGCGGCCAACTTCTCATCGATGTCCACCCCATGACCGGGCGTTTCTCCGGGAGTGAAATAACCTTTATCGAATTGATAGGCGTGGGGAAATACTTCTTCCATTTGCGCACTGTGCGCCATGTGTTCCTGGATGCCGAAATTGGGCACCCAGTAATCAAAATGCAGCGCCGCACCCATGCATACCGGAGAGAGGTCGGTTGCGCCGTGGAAACCGGTGCGCACATTGAACAGGCTGGCGAAATCCGCAATGCGACGCACATGGGTAATGCCACCCGCGTGGACGATAGTGGAGCGAATGTAATCAATTAATTGGTTCTGGATTAATTCACGGCAATCATGAATGGAATTAAACACTTCGCCAACCGCGAGCGGCGTTGTTGTGTGGTGACGAATTAATTTAAACGCTTCCTGATTTTCAGCTGGCACTGCGTCTTCCATCCAGAATAAATGAAATGGTTCAAGTTCCTTACCGAGACGCGCGGCTTCAATCGGCGTCAAGCGGTGATGTACATCGTGTAGCAAATGGATATCGCGGCCAAACTCTTTGCGAACGGCCGCAAATACCTCGGGAATAAAATTCAAATATTTTTCAGTTGACCAAATTTCGGTTGAAGGTAAATCGGCATCGGCAGGCTCATAACTTTTTTCACTTTTTGCCACGCCGTAGGTTTTTTCGATACCGGGAATACCGCATTGGATACGAATGGCTTGATAACCTTTTTCACGCGCCTTTCGTACGGCTTCCAGCGTGGAGTCGAGATCTTTTCCGTTTGCGTGTGTGTAGGTGAGAATCCGCTCGCGACTTTTTCCGCCGAGTAATTGATAGAGCGGCATATTGGCAATTTTGGCTTTGATATCCCACAACGCTACATCAATCGCCGCCAGTGCAGTCATACCGATTGGCCCGCGACGCCAATAAGCACCGCGATAAAAAAATTGCCAGATGTCTTCAATTTGCTGTGGGTCGCGTCCCATTAATGCGGGGATTAAATAATCTTCCAGATAGGAAACCACACTTTTTTCACGACCATTGAGAGTCGCATCGCCGATACCGTAAATGCCTTGGTCGGTGGTTATTTTCAGGGTGACAAAATTTCTGCCGGGGCAGGTGACAATGACTTTGGCATCAACAATTTTCATTCAACGACTTCTCTACTGCGTCAGGTTTTGTGGGTTGTGTTTGTTCTTTTGTTTTATTTTTAATAGTGGCGGCTTTCTGTTGGACCTAAATAACTCGGTAATAGCCCGCCCGTATCAATAATTATTTTTTGCAGCGTTACACCCGGATCAAGGCTGTAAATACGCACTTTGTGTGCTCCCGCTGCAATGCCTTTGTGTTCGGTAATCATGCTGCGTACATCGGTACGTACGGTTTCTTCCCACGTGGTATTGGTCATATCCGCGACTAGATCAATTATTTGCGGCGGCTCATCATCTATTGCAACAGCATAACGCAGGCCATTACCCGGGATCATTGGCCAGCTTGGGGCAAATAGCCCTTGGATTTTTAAATCGGTGTCGCGCAGTGTGAAAATATCGTATTCCACATAAGGCGCATCATCGGTTTTTATAAAACGCTGGTCGGTGATGGGGTAAACCGAAATGGATGACAGTGTTCGCCCATGTTCCGGAATTTTCTCCCAATGCAACTCGCCGCCATCAATAAGTTTTGCCGGTTTTTGCCGATGGAAATGCTCAGCTTCTATGGCGATAAATCCATCAGCTTCAACAAAACCCTTTCCGTTCAGGCTAGTGGTTTTAATACCGGGATTAAACGCGGTTACCGCAATGCTTGCCCCGCCCCAACCGGTGCCCGTAATCTGGATGCGTCCTGTGTGCTCGCCTTTCGGAAGCTTGCCCCAGTCCATTTTCACCAGCAGGTTGGCTTCAGTTGTAACTTGTATACTAGTATGATTTAGTATAATCCAAGGTGCACTGGTTTGGGCAGTAGCTGTGAAAGATTTTTTACCTTTATTGAAAATAGTTAACGCTTTTTCCTGCTTTCCAAAGGGATCAAAACGGCCCAGTTGATAAGTGCCGGTACTGGGCCATGCCGATGCAATCCCCTCCATTGCGATGCCCATTTCTTCCGCCCCATGCGGTTCATAAATCTGAACCACCGGTAAGGTATCCTCCGGCGGGTTATTCCAATTGCTGTAACCAATATGTGGCTGGGACATAAACTGGTTCCATTTGCCACCATTTAGCTCGTGATACTCCCGCTCCAGTGCCGCATCCGCTGCAAATAACTCGCGCACTTTCGTGGCGTAGTCATTCGTGTTTGCGCGTGCTTGTTGTGCGTATAAATGGTTTTTGGCTTGCGCGTCATAAAGTTCAGTAATAATGGCGCTGGCCTTTGCGGGGAATAAGACCAATTGATAGAACGCATCGCGTTGTTCTGCCGGAATTTTTTTATACAGGGCTTCGGCGCGCGCCGCATAGGATTTGATTTCAGCGGTTATCCGATTGGCTTCATCGTAATTCAATTGGCTATAAGTCGTTGCGTCTTGTAGCTCCGGTTTACGGCGCAAATTGTGCCGTGTGTAACCCGTCATAATGGCCGCAATTTCTGTTGCATGCTTTTTACCAAATTCGCGTTCAGCCCAGTGTGTTGCAAATTCCGGAATACGCTCTTTAGACCAGGCTTCCGGATTCCACGCCATATTCAGGAAAAATTCGATGGGATATTCCATGGGTTTTAAATCGCCGACATTGACGATCCAGATTTTATTGGCTTCATATTCGTAAGCCAGATTCATCTGCTCCCAAATTTTTGCGATGGATATTGTATTAATCCAGCGATAGGAGCGCGGGCCACCAACGTAATCAAAATGATAATAAACACCGGCACCACCGGCACGCTTTCGTTCTTCCGGTGATGGCAAACGGCGAATATTGCCCCAGTTATCATCACACCACAGTAAAATGACATCATCCGGTACGCGCATACCGCGTTCGTAAAATCCCTGTACTTCTTTATAAAGAGCCCATACTTGTGGTACCTCGGTGAGTTTATCCTTGCCAAATTCTTTGGTCAGGATTTCACGTTGATCGCGTACAATTTTTTCCAGCAAATGAATATTTTCACCTTCACTCATTGGCTCATCCTGTTGGCCACGCATCCCCAATGTATAAATACTTTCGTAGGGTTTATTGCGCTTTACCCCATCTACCCAAAAGTTGTATAGGTTTTGCGGGTTTTTGGAATATTCCCATGGGCCTTTGCCGTAGCGATTCCATTCCTTGTCGGCGCGCATCATGGGTTCGTGATGCGATGTGCTCATGACGATGCCGTATTCATCGGCGAGGATCATATTTTGCGGGTCATCATCGGCAAAGGCGTTATTCCACATGGCCGGCCATAAAAAATTTGCTTTCAAGCGCAATAATAATTCAAAGACTCGTTCGTAAAACTGATGATTATAATTGCCATATTTTTCGGTGACCCAACCGGTTAATGCCGGTGCTTCATCGTTCAGAAAAATGCCGCGATATTTTACTTTTGGAATTTCAGTAACCTGTGTTTTTTTATCAATAAAGATTGTGCTTTTCTTTTTGACGGGTACATCTGCCCACCAATACCAAGGGGATACACCGATTTGTTCGCTCAAACTATAAATACCGTAAGTGGTTCCGCGTTTATCAGCACCTGCAATTACCAACGCACGTTTTACATTCGGGAATGGTTGTTCGACGACCTGTACTGAAAAACTATCCCATTGGCCATGAATCTCGCTCGCATCCAGTTTTTTATTGGCAATCAATTGATCGATTAAATGACTCTTGCCTATCGAACCGATAATCACTATATGTTCATTATTTTCATGAATAGAATTCGCCAACGATGGCTTCTTGCCGGTAACTTTTTCAATATCGTTTTGCAGGTTGCTGGCAGCGCGCTGTACGCCGGGAAATTCATTGGTATCAATAATTAATGTGGCTGCTGCATTCTTATCAACCAATGCAAACTGACCGGAGCCAGATGGAACCAACCAGGACTTTTCCCCTAATGCAAAACTGGCGGGTGCCAATAATAAAAAAATCCATAAAAGAAAAAGATTGCGCATTATTCTGCCCTCGCGTGAATACCTAATAATGTGCCTACAAAACCACCTGCCACTTCAGTGCTGAGGATTTTTGCATCAGCATTTTTTAATGCAGGCTTATATTTTCCATGGTTGTTTTGGTAGGAAAAGCTGATTTTTCCTGCGTTACCTTCAATGCGTAAATGAATGGGGTGGGCGAGGTCTTTAATTAACTTTTGATAAATAATCCTGGGGATTTTTTTATTGGCTTGTTCGATGAATAGTTCTGTGCCTTTTGAGGTTTGGCGAGCGCCGAAGTAATAATGTGCAGTTTCACTCTGTAACGCCACAATGCCGGCTGAGGCTCCATCGGGTAGTGTGAATTCGGTGCTTGCGCTAAATCGTGTATGTTGCTGGCGGCGACCTAAAAATGCCGGCTGCTCCAAACTGTCCAATTTTATTTTTAATGCTTGTAATTCGATGCCGGTGTTAGTTAGTCGATAAAACGATGAATCAGCACTGCGCAGGCTTACCCATTCAAAACCCAATTGCGGTTTTGAAAAATTATCTTGCCAGCTAAAGTTTCCTGTTAACTGGTCAGGGTTTTGTGTGGTTGTGTTTATTGCAGGTGATTGGTGTTGATACGGTATTTCTTTTCCCTGGTCCAAAATAACCGGCCAACCGTCTTTCCAGGTAACAGGTAATAGGAAAGTTTCACGGCCAGTATTGTAGAATTTTTTATCGTAAGCGCGGGTAGCGAGAAATACGGCCCACCATTCCCCTTCCTTGGTCTGCACAAAATCAGCGTGGCCGGCAGTAGTAATAGGATTGGTGCGATTTTTATTTAAATCGCGCTGCGTCAGGATCGGATTTTTTTCATAGGGTATAAAAGGCTCATGCAGGCTTTTGCTACGAAAGATCACCGCCGAGTGATCCATGCCTGTACCACCTTCTGCGCAGAGCAAATAATACCAACCGTTAATTTTATAAAGGTGCGGGCCTTCAATCCAGATTGGCTTTTTGGAAATATCCGTTCCTCCGTTAACAATGACACGACCGGAATCCTTAACGACTTTCTTTGTTTTTAAATCAAACTCCCACAGCCAAATGGCGCGATGGCCATTATAAAGCGGCTCACCAATAGGGCCATTGTTGTGGGCGATATAGGCTTTGCCGTCATCATCAAAGAAAATATCCGGATCAATGCCGCCAATCTCGGGTAACAACACAGGTTCTGACCAGGGGCCAGCGGGATTTTTCGAGGTAACTAAAAAATTTCCGCGAACATCCACCAGGGTGGTAATCATGTAAAAAACACCATCATGATAGCGAATAGTGGGCGCATAGATACCGCGCGAAGTTTGTTGTTTTTTTAACGGTAGTTGCGTCGGCGAGGTAAGTACGTGACCCAACGATCTCCAATTCACTAAATCTTTACTGTGAAAAATCGGCACGCCGGGTGAGTAGGAAAATGAAGAATTCACGAGATAATAATCATCACCTGCGCGCGTGATACTTGGATCAGGATAAAAGCCGGCAATGATTGGATTACGGTATTCAGTGGCGCTAATGGGTGTGGAAAATACCTCGTCATTTCCAACGTAGCTGAATTGGGTAAAGTTCACGCTGGCGGCGAAAGAGGAGCTGGCAGCGGTTAGTGCGATTGAAATATAAAGCTTGCGAATAACATTCATATTTTACTCGTTCCTAAAATAAAAACGGGCAGCCTGATTGCGCAGCTGCCCTGATGAGTAATTCAATTTTTAGTGTGGGAATTATTGATTGGTGCAGTCAATGCCTTGCAGGCCATCCGCAAACCCGCGCAGTGCGGGTTTATCGTTGTAGTTGCTATCAAACAATAATGGCCAGGAAATTTTTTTGTTTTCAAATTGTGTTTTATACAAATCGTCTAACCATGTATTGGCATCCGTGGTGCCCCATACGCTGATTCCTCCACGTTGCGCGGCAGGTACTTCCTCAAGATAAGCGCTGATTATGTCGCAGTAACGTTTTTTCTGAAGTAACGCGATACTTTGCGTAAAACTGCTGACTTTATTAGCAGGGTAGTTATCGCAATAAGGCTGGTTGATGGCGACATCCAGTTCGGTAATTTTTACTTTCAATCCTTTATTGACCACACGTTTCATTGCAGCGGCAATGCTTGCAGCGCTGGGATAATTCAGGCACACGTGCATTTGGAAACCTACACCATCAATAGGAATATTGCGGGTTTGGAAATCGGTAAGCATTTCCTCCAGTTTGTCCATCTTTGCACCGTTGGCTTCGATGTTGTAATCGTTGTAATAAAGTATTGCTGTAGGTGCAGCATTACGGGCGGCCTGGAACGCTTTTTCAATATACACAGCGCTGTTGCCACTTTTTACATAGAAGGTTGAATCTGTCGTACGGAAGTTGGACGGATTGCCATCGGTAAGCGCTTCATTGACAACATCCCAGCTGGGTACATTTCCTTTCGCTTCAAAATGGTCAACCACGGTGGTGATGTGAGTTTCCAGCGCGCTAATAAAATCAGTAGCAGAACCGGCCCAGTCTTTCATAAACCCGGGCACCTGATAGCTGGCGTGCCAGACCAACGCGTGACCGTGCACGGTCATATTTTTTTCGCTTGCGTAATCAACAAATGCATCGGCATTGGTGAAGGTGAAATTGCCTTCCGTAGGGCGCAGGTAACTCATTTTCATAATGTTGCCCGCCGTCATTTGCTCAAAATGTTTTTCCACCAGAGCTTTTTCGTTGCTATTGGTAAGAACGTTGTAGGAAGGTAAATCGTTATTGGAAACCGCAACCCCAATGGTGAAGTCCGCGAGATCGCGCAAGCTATCTACACCCGCAGAATAAACCGGGCCAGTGTCAGGGGCTACCATCGTTACAGTAGCGCTCTTGATGGTTACCGTTCCTGTTGGTGCAGTGCCTTTGGCCTGGATTCCAAGTTGCACGTCGTTGGTCGTTTGGTTGAATTTCTTGTCTGCTTCGCTAATCGTGCAGTTCAGTGTTACGTCTGTACTTGCTGTAAGCGCGGTGTTTTCTGTCATACAGTTCCACTCGCCTTTTGACCAATCGCCTTTAAGTTGGGCGAAGATCTGCAAGTTGGCACCGCTATCTTTAAATTCGGGGCTAACGTTTACCACCATAGTGATGATGGCGTCTTCCAGGGTGGCTGCGATTGGCTGGACCAGATCGGTCACTGCCCCGACGTTGTCGGCACTGCCATTAAATACCACACCACTGGTGTTGTAGGTGACGCCGGTGTTGCCGGTGCCGTTACCTCGCCAGCCAGTTGTCATATCCAGGGTAATTACGGTTGGCGCAACTGAGGATGCGGAACTGCTGGAAGCTATTGATGACGCAGGAGCGCTATTCGGTGTAGATGATGCTATCGGAGCGCTACTGGGCGTAGATGATGCTACCGGAGTACTACTGGGCGTAGATGATGCTATCGGAGTGCTACCGGGTGTAGATGATGCTGCCGGAGTGCTAGCCGGCGTTGATGAGGCTTGGGCGCTGCTTGATGTTGATGAAGAGGCTGGTGCGCTGGAACCGGGCGGTGCCGAACTCAGTGGGGTTGAGCTGCCGGGTAGTGAAGAGCTGGTTCCGACGCTGGAACTGGAAGGGGCTTTGGAGTCGCCGCCGCTGCCTCCGCAGGCCACCAGGGCTACAGACAAACAAATTGAACAAAAGAGTGGTTGATTGAATTTCATGGGTATCGCCTCGGATCTTATGGTTTATTGTTGTGGTCAATTACACCATAAGTCGCGAGGACTTGTATACCGGATCACGTAAGGATCGATAATAGGTGTTCTTAGCTCGCCTGTGGCGCTTGGGTCGGCTGCCAGCGGGCGGAGATTCGCTCCAGATTTTCGCGTATGGTGCGTTGTAAAGGCATCTCGATAAAGTGCGAAACCACCATGGGAAGCAGGGTCGCTGCCAAAGCGACTAACACCCACAGCGGCTCGAAATGATGGTGATCCAAGTGTAACAACCGGGCTCCGTAATAAAGCACCAGGACGTGAATCAAGTAGATAGAAAAGCTGGCTTGGCCAACTTTGCGCATAGGCTTGGTCGCGAACAGTAATCCGCTTATGCGACCACTAAATGACAATACATAGACTGCTGCTCCAAATGCCACACTCAAACCCACCGAGTCGTAGAAGCTTTCCTCGTTATAGTCGCGAGTAAGCGGGAACAGGATCACCATAATTGCAATCAGCTGCAGTATCGCTAGCTTGCTGGCACGTTCCGGTGCTTTCCAATAGGAGCGCGGCATCAAACCTGCGATGGTGCCAGCAAGAAAGAAATGCAATTTATTTGGCAGGCTCAAATTGGGCCAATAGTCGTTGGTAGCTACCAGAACCGTACACACCAATACAGCACTAACCAATAGGATTGGCGCTCGACGGCGCAGGCTCAGGCAATACCAGATAAAAACAAAAAAGACGTAATACTGGATTTCCAATGGGATCGACCAGAAGGGGCCAACATTTCCAGCGAGGCTATAGTGACGAACGATACTGGTCAGGTTATCGATTAACAGCGGAAACTCTGGCCCTTCGAATAGTGACAGTAAAACGCACACGCTGATAACCAGCCAATAAATGGGCACAATGCGCGAAAATCGAGCAATTGCATACTGGCGCACACCGTTGGTGTCGCACGATTGGCGAGCGTAGAGATAACCCATCAGGAAACCACTGAGGGTAAAAAACACTCCTACACCGACTGAGCCAATGATTCCCGCGAACCCCGCTTTGGGAATATGCGAAAACACCACAAACAAACAGGCAAATGCCCGTAAACCATCAAGATTTGGCATTTTTTCCAGCGACGGCGCAGGTTTTACACTGGCGTGGGGGGAGACTAGAGGCTCCATGGCGCACTCCTATTCCTGATTGCAAAATTCAGCGACGAAGACTGATGCTAACGGTCAAATGAGGTTGCCAAGGCAAGATCCGATCCACTCCGGCGGATCCGGGATGAGTGAGAAGACATTAAATAAAAAGGGCGATCCATGTCATGAATCGCCCTTTCGGTTATCGATGAAGGATCAAATTTATCCTTCCATTTGCTCCAGCTCCTTGCCCTTCGTCTCTTTGATGTACCACATGACGAAGAAAACAGAGAAGAGTGAAAAGAAGGTATAAATGCTGTAGGCCCCTGCCAAACCAATTGCAGATGCAAGTAGCATCGGGAAAGTCCAGGTAATCAGGAAGTTTGCACCCCATTGGGCCAAGCCAGCAATTGCAAGTGCCGACCCGCGCATTTGGTTAGGGAACATTTCACCCAACATAATCCAGACAACAGGCCCCCATGACATATTGAAGAAAACGACATAGACGTTGGCCGCAATCAATGCCAGCAGGCCATTGGTTGAGGAAAGTTGCAATTTCCCGGCTTCATCAACTGGCGCTCCGGCGAATGCAAAGGCCACCAGTGCAAGGGTGATTGTCATACCGATGGAACCCACCCATAGCAGCGGTTTACGGCCAACCTTATCGACGAGGAAGAAGGTAACAAAACAAGCGCCGATGCTGACCGCACCCGATATTACATTCGTAAATAATGCATCGCTTTCGGAGAAGCCCGCTGCCTGCCAAAGTACAGCACCGTAATAAAACACCACATTGATGCCGACAAATTGTTGCAGCACCGCCAAACCAATTCCCACCCATACAATGGGGCGGACCTTATTGGTAGTTTTATTAATCAGATCGCGGAAGCTGGGTTTGTGGTCATGGGCAAGCGTATCGTAGATGTCTTTAACCTTTAGATCTGCGCCTTTATCACCGTACAGTTTTCTTAATACCACTTTCGCTTTTTCGGCTTTGTTATTGGCGACCAGGAAGCGTGGGCTTTCAGGGATCAGGAATAGCGCAAGGAGGAAAATACCGGCTGGAATCAATTCCATCCAGAACATCCAGCGCCAGGTTTCATAGCCCCACCAGAATATCGCGGTAGAACCACCCGCTACTTCAGCGAGGTAGTAGTTGCTCAGGAAGGAACAAAACAAGCCACTAATAATGGCAATTTGCTGAATGGAGCTGAGCTTGCCGCGCAGGTGTGCCGGTGCTACCTCACTAATATAAGCCGGGCAAATGATACTGGCGGCGCCCACTGCCAAACCGCCGATAACGCGGTAAATAATGAATTCAACCGAACCGGTAGCGATGCCTGAACCCCAGGCTGAAATAATAAACAGGATGGACGATACCATCAGCACCCACCAGCGCCCGTATTTGTCGGCCCATTGGCCTGCGAAGAATGCTCCGACCGCACAACCGAGTAGCATTGACGACACACTGAAGCCGGTACCCATCGAATCGGAATTAAAGGCTTTTTGCAGGCCATCGACGGTGCCGTTGATTACCCCGCTATCAAAGCCAAACAGGAAACCGCCAATAGTGGCGATCAGGCTGATCAAAATGATAAAGCCCATGTTTGTCTGGGTGGAAATGGAAGTCTCGTTCATGGTTATACCTGTTATAAAAATTATGGTTGTTTTGACCGCTGTTTTGGCGGTAACGATTGCCGCTGGTTCGACGGCGCGACCTTATCACAGAAGCCGGGTTGCGGGCAGCGTGCGGGGGGAGTGGTCTTAAAATGAAAGCGCCAGTCTTGTGAACTGGCGATTTGCAGTGAGGAGAAATACTAAATGAATATGGTTGTGCTGACTATATGGCGCTTATCAAACAAATGTTAATTCGCCGATAAATCAGATTTCAAACGCGAAACCCGATTCGCTTAAATGTTTATAGGCCTCTGCATCAAATCGATACAAGCTCGCTGCGCGATGGGGTACGCCTTGTTGTTTTTCATTGCAAGGAGTGAGGAGGTTCATTTTCATGATCTTGCGACGGAAATTCGGCTTGTCCAGCTTGGTGTTCAGGATGGCCTCATAAAGCGCCTGCAGCTGCAACAGGGTGAATTTCTCAGGCAATAAATTAAAGCCAATTGGTTGGTGACAAACCTGGTGGCGTAACACTTTCAAACCATGGGCTACAATTTCTGCATGGTCATATACCAGTTCGGGCAAGTTATTTACGCTCTGCCAGCTCACGTCGGCTGCACTTTGGCCGGCAACCAGGGAGAATTTGTCAGCGCTTACTAATGCGTAATAAGCGATGGTGACAACCCGCTCATTGGGGAAGCGATCAACCCGACCAAAGGTTTTTAGCTGTTCAAGGTAAAGGTCGCTCACTCCGGTTAATTCTTCCAGCAGGCGATACGCGGCATCGCGCAGGTTTTCATCGTAGCGGATCCAGCCTCCGGGGAGAGCCCATTTGCCTTGGTGCAGCGGATCAGTTTGTTTTACCAGCAGGATTTTCAGCTCATCGTTATCCAAACCAAATATAAGGTTATCGATTGAAAGCGCTTTAATGACATCGACCGAAAGGTTGGGGGAGCCAATATTGGTTTGACTGCCGGGGATATGGGTATTAGGCACTGCAATCTCCCTGAGGACTTGCGTTAATTGTTTAAAATTCGTTTAGCTGACTACCTGATAACTCAGGGCAATGGCGCATTGTATAAGCGGTTGCAGTAATGGTCGAGAGAACGCGAAATGCTCACCTGAACAAGCGACCTGGCTCAGTTATAGTTGCCAAAATGTAATCGGTCTCATATTTTTGAAGGCTCTGCTGCATAATCCACAAAAATTTTGTTGGTTAACAGACTTTTACTTCAAACCAATCTTGTTGTCAGTTGGACAATAAGTTATGCTGTATTCATCTAGATGCATGGCGGGATTGCTAATCATAAAAGCGCGCTATGCCCTCATAATTTGGGAGCCGGTGTTTTATATCCGGACAAAAACCGTCGCTAATTAGTGAGTATTTATGCTGTTTCTCGGTATTGATGTTGGGAGTTCTTCAGTCAAGTTATCGGTGCTGGATGGTCAAACAGGCAAGAGCCTTGGAGCGTTGTCATATCCGGATTCGGAATTAGCTATTGAAAGCCCGCAACCCGGTTTTGCCGAACAAAATCCGGATACCTGGTGGGATTGTGTTCGCCAGGGCTTCGCGCGGTTGGTTGCGCGCGGCACTTTTAACCCACAGCAAATCGATGCCATTGGTATTTCATACCAGATGCATGGCCTGGTGGTCGTTGATAAAAACCAGCAAGTGTTACGTCCTTCAATTATCTGGTGTGATAGTCGTGCAGTGCCGTTGGGCAATAAAGCGCTGACCGATCTCGGCCGCGATTATTGTTTCGGCCATTTATTAAATTCTCCCGGTAATTTCACCGCCGCAAAATTGCGTTGGGTACAGGAAAACCAGCCGGAGATTTTTTCCCGTATTCACAAAATCATGTTGCCCGGTGATTTCATCGCCATGAAATTATCCGGCGTGATCAACACCACGGCTTCCGGTTTGTCTGAAGGCACCTTGTGGGATTTCAAAGAAAATCGTGTTGCTACCGAATTGCTAGCGCACTGGGGGATTGATGCGGCATTGATTCCGGATATCGCGCCGAGCTTCGGTGTGCAATCGCTTGTGAGTGATGCTATTGCGTCGGAATTGGGTTTGCGTTCCGGTGTAAAAATTTGCTACCGCGCGGGCGATCAACCCAATAACGCATTCAGTTTGAATGTATTGGAGCCTGGTGAAGTTGCTGCAACGGCGGGAACTTCCGGTGTTATTTACGGTGTGACCGATCAACCCGCCGCCGATACCGCCTCGCGTGTAAATACATTCTTGCATGTAACCAGCACCGAAGAGAAAAAGCGCAACGGTGTGCTCGTGTGTGTGAATGGTTGCGGTCGTTTGTATTCCTGGTTGCGCCAAACCATTAGTGCTGCCGGCGCTACGCCGTCTTATCCGCAATTAAATGAATTGGCGCAAGCAGTTCCTGTGGGCAGTGAAGGTTTGTTATTCCATCCATTTGGTAATGGTGCGGAGCGAATTTTCCAAAATAAAAATTTGGGCGCGCAATTGCGCAACCTCGATTTCAATCGCCATGGTTTAGGCCACATGGTGCGTGCCGCGCAAGAGGGCATCGTTTTCTCGCTCAACCAGGGTTTCGATGTGTTGAAATCATTGGGCGGTAGTTGCGAGGTGGTACGTGCCGGTAAAGGCAATATGTTTTTAAGTAATGTGTTTGCACAAACGTTTGCAAACACGACGCAAGCAGCAGTAGAAATGTTTGAAACCGATGGTGCTGAAGGCGCAGCGCGCGCAGCGGCAATGGGCAGTGGTTATTACGCTTCCGCGAGTGAAGCGTTTACCGGGTTAACGCGTTTGAGTGTGGTGGAGCCACAGGCAGCGTTGTTTGCCCGGTATCAGGATGCTTATCAAAACTGGGTGGCATTGTTACCAAAATAATCCGGTTAGTGATAAACAGTTTTTTGAATTGTGTTAGTAAAAAATCCTCAAGGTGAAAATTATGAGTATTGTTCTCGGTAGCAAAGAATACTTCCCCGGTATTGGCAAAATCGGTTTTGAAGGTCCGGATTCTGATAATCCATTAGCATTTAAATATTACGATGAAAACCGCGTAGTTGCCGGCAAAACCTTGAAAGAGCATTTCAGATTTGCCACTTGCTACTGGCACAGTTTCTGCGGCGCCGGCCACGATCCTTTTGGCCCAGGCACAAAAATTTTTCCATGGCTTGCAACGCAAGATGCTATTGGTCGTGCACGTGAAAAAATGGATGCTGCATTTGAATTTATCACCAAGCTGGGCACGCCGTATTACTGCTTCCACGACGTAGACCTTGTTGATGAAGGCGCTTCACGTGCGGAAACCTCCAAGCGTTTGCAAACCATCGTTGAATACGCAAAAGAAAAACAAAAAGCGTCCGGTGTGAAATTGTTGTGGGGTACTGCAAACCTGTTCTCTAACCCTCGTTACATGAACGGTGCTTCTACTAACCCGGATTTCAATGTTGTTGCTTACGCGGGCGCGCAATTGAAAGATGCACTGGATGCAACCATCGCACTGAATGGTGAAAACTATGTGTTCTGGGGCGGTCGTGAAGGTTACATGAGCTTGCTCAACACCGACATGAAACGCGAACAAGAACATATGGCGCGCTTCCTGACTATGGCTCGCGATTACGCGCGTTCACAAGGTTTCAAAGGTGTGTTCTTCATTGAACCAAAACCAATGGAACCTTCAAAGCACCAATACGATTTCGATGCTGAAACCGTCATTGGTTTCTTGCGTCATCACGGTCTGGATAAAGATTTCAAATTGAACCTGGAAACCAACCACGCAACGCTTGCTGGTCACACCATGTGCCACGATATGCAAGCGGCAGCTAACGCCGGCATGTTGGGTTCACTGGACGCTAACCGTGGCGATTACCAAAACGCATGGGACACCGACCAATTCCCCTACAACCTGAACGAAACTGTAGAAATGATGCTGGTATTCCTGCGCGCCGGTGGTTTGCAGGGTGGTGGCGTGAACTTTGATGCGAAAGTGCGTCGCAATTCTCCTGATCCAGTGGATATGTTCTATGGCCACATTGGTGGTATGGATACGTTTGCCCGTGCATTAATTATTGCTGACAATCTGATCCAGAAATCCAAGCTGGAAGGTATGCGTAAAGAGCGTTATTCAACATTTGATTCAGGCAAAGGCGCTGATTACGAAGCAGGTAAGTTGACCCTGCAACAACTGGCGGATATTGGTAACAACGGTGGCGAAGTTGCATTGACTTCAGGTCGTCAGGAGTTGTACGAAAACATTATTAACCAATACATTCGTTAATCATTTTTTTCTAGCAAAGCCTCTGGCCGCTAATTGTCGTTTCCGAAATGGAGGCGATGGTTAGCGGCCTTTTTATATCTATAAAAATATGTAAAACCGCACAAGCCCTGAATTATTTTCGGCTACAGTGATATGCGAAAAAACAAAAATTACTAAAAAATTTGAAAAGCCATAACGAATAAATAAAGCTCTCATCGACAATCAAGGACAATAAACATGCACCCCTCATTTTTTAATCGGCTAAAAATATTCATAGTGAGCGCCATGCTAATGGCGAATGCGTCAGACCTTTGTGCCGCTGAGCCTGCCTATAAAAACTCGCAAAAGCCAATTGATGTGAGAGTGAAGGACTTACTCAAGCGCATGACACTGGAAGAAAAAGTTGCCCAATTGCAAACTATATGGGTGGCGCGCCAGAAATTGGAAACTGAAGCGGGTGAATTTACACCCGAGCATGCCAAAGAAATTTTAGGGGTCGGAATCGGGCAAGTTGCACGTCCCGCTGAAAATAAAGCGACGCTCACTCCGAACAAAACACCATCGCAAACACTTGCGTTTACCAATGCAGTGCAAAAATATTTAGTGGAAAACACTCGCCTGGGTATTCCTGCAATTTTTCACGAAGAAGCATTGCACGGGCATGCAGGTCGCAACGCCACCAGTTTTCCGCAAGCTATTGCCTTGGCCAGTAGTTGGGACCCGCAATTAATTCAACAGGTGTACACCATTGCCGCGCGTGAAATGCGCGCGATAGGAACGCATCAGGCGCTTGCCCCGGTGTTGGATGTTGCACGTGATCCGCGCTGGGGACGCATTGAAGAAACCCTGGGGGAAGATCCCTATCTCGTAACCGAATTGGGAGTGGCGAGCGTAAAAGGCTTTCAGGGTGACAATGAAAAAATTGCGAAGGATAGAGTGATCGCAACATTAAAACATCTTGCTGGTCACGGTGAACCCACAGGTGGCCTTAATACTGCACCTGCGCCCATTGGAGAGCGTAGTTTACGTGAAAATTTTCTGCCACCTTTTGAAGCGGCAGTAAAAATCGCACACGCGCGCAGTGTAATGGCCTCCTATAACGAAATTGATGGTATTCCTTCGCATTCCAATGTGGACTTACTGCAAAATATTTTGCGCGGTGAATGGGGATTTAATGGCGTGGTGGTAAGCGATTATTTTGCAATAGCTGAATTGATTTCCCGCCATGGTCTGGCGCAAAGTAAAGGTGATGCGGCGGTAATGGCGATGACTGCTGGTGTGGATGTCGAAACACCCGATGGCGATGCCTACAAAAACCTGATCCAATTGCTCCAGGATAAAAAAATCAGCGAAAAGCAAATTGACCAGGCAGTTGCGCGTGTATTACACGAAAAGTTTGCGTTAGGTTTATTTGAAAATCCTTACACTCCGGATAATGGAGTAGAAAATTTTGTAGGCAACGAAAACCATGTTGCTATCGCCCAAACCGCGGCGGAAAAATCCATTGTGTTGTTAAAAAATGACAACAATATTTTGCCATTAAATAAAAGTGCATTGAAATCCATTGCACTCATTGGCCCCCATGTAGATGAAACACTGATTGGTGGTTATAGCGATGTACCGAAAAAAACCGTCAGTATTTTGCAAGGCCTACAGGAATACCTGGGGAGTAATGTAACCATTCGTCATGAGAAAGGAACGTTGCTCACGATTGAAAAATGGCCCTCGCACCCAGACTCAGCTGCCGCTAATAGCCGCTCCAAGCAACGCTGGCACACGGACGAAGTGATATTGGCCACTAAAGCAGATACGCAAGGCATGATTGAAAAAGCCGTTGCTGCCGCGAAGAAAAGTGATGTTGCGATTGTTGTAGTCGGCGATAACGAAGCGACCTCGCGTGAAGCCTGGAGTGACAACCATTTGGGTGATAGAACCAGCCTTGAGTTATTGGGTGAGCAGCAGGAGTTGGTCGATGCGGTTCTCGCAACTGGCAAGCCCACCGTTGTATTGCTAATCGGGGGCCGCCCTTTGGCAATCAGTAAACTGGCACAGACAGCTTCTGCCATTTTGCAAGGTTGGTATCTTGGGCAGGAAACAGGGAGTGCAGTTGCGCGGGTATTATTTGGTGAGGTAAACCCCGGTGGGAAATTGCCAGTGAGTATTGCTCGTTCAGTAGGTCATCTGCCGGCTTATTACAATCACAAACCTGCTGCAAAACGCGGTTATGCATTTGACAAAACCGATGCTTTATTTCCTTTTGGCTATGGTTTGAGTTACACGCAATTTACCTATGCGGACCTTCAGCTGAGTGGCAAGCAGATCAAGGCGGGCGAGGCGGTCAACATCAGTGTAAAGCTGACCAATAGCGGAGCGAAGGCGGGCGAGGAAGTCGTGCAGTTATACACAAATGACCCGGTTGCAAGTGTGACCCAGCCCGTTAAGCAGTTGCGTGGTTTTAAACGTGTTTATTTGGAGCCGAACCAATCGGTGCGTGTGACGTTTACACTTTCAGCCAATCAATTAGCGTTTTATGACCGTAACATGAACTTTGCTTTGGAGCCGGGCAAAATTAACCTGATGTTGGGTTCATCGTCCTCTGATATTCGTTTGCGTGACGAATTGGAGGTTAGCGGCAAGGTCACTGATGTCAGCAAAAACAAGGTTTATCTCACACCTTCAAAAGTGGAGTGATACTCGCTTTTGGCACTCAAACCACGCAGGGACAATCACCTGCGTGGTGTTCCAAGGGGTTTTCTTTTATCCTTGACAAGCCCCGGCAGGCATACCGTCGCCGGTGATAGGACATCAAAGGAAACTTTTCGTGAATGATTTATCTCGCCTGACCTCAATCAACCATTTCTGTATTACGCTCGCGCTGACATCGGTGTTAGTAGCCTGTGGTGGCGGTAGCAGTGGCCCAATCAGTGGGGACCTTACCACCAATCGTCCTCCGGCATCCAGCTCGGCGATCAATTCCGGTTGGGTGGCTGGCTCCTATAAAGAGTCATCAGAATTCGACAACCGTTGCGCCGTGCCGCGCACCGGCTTCAGTCAATACACCAATCAACCATTTCCGGACAAAAAAGGCACGGTTCTGGATGAAAAGAATTTCCTTCGTTCCTGGAGTTATGAAACCTACCTGTGGTACGAAGAGTTACCCGATTTGAACCCCGGGAGTTATGGTACTCCACAAGCCTATTTCGAGTTACTAAAAACCAACAAGCTAACCTCCTCGCAAACGCCTAAAGATAATTTCCATTTCTGGGAACCAACAGAAGATGCGGAATCATCGGATGCAGGAATTTCGTATGGTTATGGTATTGAATTAAAAGTTTATAAAACGACGCCGCCGCGTGAATATTTTGTTGCCTATGTTGAACCGGATTCGATAGCGGCCAGGAATGGAGTAAGGCGTGGGGCGAAAATTATGACCATCGATTCGGTGAGTTTGGTAGAAGATACATCGTCAAGCGGCTTGGATACGCTCAATGAAGGTTTGTTTCCTTCGAAGTTAAATGTAAAGCATGTTTTTGAATTTAAATATGAAGGGTCGGATATTGTAGACAAAGTGGAATTGCAATCCGAAAAAGTTGAAACCTCACCCGTGTTGCTCACCAAAGTGTTAAAAACCGAAACCGGGAATGTCGGTTACATCGTATTTAATTCGCACATTGAAAAAGCGCAAGACCAATGGGTGAGTGCAATTCAAACACTCAAGCAATCGTCGGTAACGGACGTGATTCTGGATTTGCGTTACAACGGGGGCGGTTTGCTGTCTATCGCTAGCCAGATAGGTTATATGCTGGCGGGAACCAACGTTCAGGGAAAAGTATTCTACGAACAAATTCTTAACAAAAAACAAACTAAAGAAGATCCATTTCCGTTTTTAAATTACGGCTTGTACGGCAACTATAAAAATCTGGAATTACCCACGCTTAACCTTCAGCGCGTCTACGTGCTTTCTACGGGCGGTACTTGTTCCGCCAGTGAAGCAATCATCAACGGTTTGCGCGGTTCTGATGTGCAAGTATTTTTAATTGGCGATACAACATGCGGCAAGCCTTATGGTTTTTATCCCGAAGAAAATTGCGGCACAACGTATTACATGATTCAAATAAAAGGCGCTAATGCAAAAGGTTTTGGCGAATACAGTGATGGCTTTATTCCGTCCGCCCAATCCAATAACGAGACGCTGATAAAAGGCTGTCGAGTGCAAGATGATATTAATAGTGAGTTGGGCGATACCAGTGAAGCGATGTTGTCCACGGCGTTAAGTTTTCGCGCCAATGGCACTTGCCCCGGTAGTGTCAGCAAAGGCGCTCAAAAAACCAGAGCCAGCTTTGTGGATGGTGAATTCCTGGAAGACGAAATCAGAAAAATCACTATCATTAAATAAGATTGACACGAACAAATACCCCGACTTGTCGGGGTATTTTTATTGGACATGATCAAATTATGTTTTCCGAAAATTTTTTACTGAATGATTATTTAACCCGCATCCAATACACCGGACCAGTAGATAAAAACCTGGATACACTCGTTAACCTCATGCGCGCTCAATTGCGCACAGTACCTTTTGAAAACCTGGATGTACAAGCGGGAAAAATTGTTTCGCTCGTGCCGGAAGATATCGTCAATAAAATTGTATACAACAATCGTGGCGGTTATTGTTATGAGGTGAATGGCCTGTTTTCCATGGCATTGCAAGCAATCGGTTTTGAATACGACATTATTGGTGCGCGCCCCATGTTTTATCCACACCGCCGTCCGAAAAGCCATATGGTATTACTAGTGAAAGTTGGAGCAGAACGCTGGTTATGCGATACCGGGTTCGGTAGTTTTGGTATGCGCGCGCCTATTGGATTGCATCAGGTTGGGCAAGTTATCCGGCAAGACAATGAAACTTTTTTGCTGGAAAACAATGAAGGCGGTGAATACGTTCTGAAAGCCTTGGTGAAAGGCGAATGGGCAAACCAATTTTGCACCGATGTATATCCAATGGAATGGATTGATTTTTCATTGCCCAATTACTACAACTCCACCCATCCGGACGCTGTCTTTGTAAAACAATATTTGGTGATGTTGCAACGCCAGAATGGTAGAACCTTGCTTTCAGGCAACCAATTAAAACAATGGGAGGAGAGTAAAGAGGAAATAATGGAAGTCGGCCCAACTCAAATTGACGATATTCTTTGGCGAGAATTCAAACTTCGTAGAGAGAGTTAGCGTAGTTCCAGCCTTCCAATCCCGATGTGATTGGAAGGCGGCCATAAAAAGATTATAACAAGGAGGTAAGTTTCACTTCTTGAATTTAAAATTGAATTTTTAAATTCAGCTTCGCGCTGGCTCCTGTGGCGGGAAAACCAATATCTGTGTAGTAATTTTCATCGCCCAGGTTTTCCAATGATAAGCCCAACTGGGTTAGTGTGTTGATTTGCCATTGTGCACTCGCATCGAAACGGTTGTAGGCATCCAATACTTGTTCTACCCCTTCACCTGTATAACGGCTTACCGCGAAACGCTCGTCTACACGTAAATAATTCAGGTTAAATGACCAGGCTTCATTGGCAGCATAGTGAATGGCTGTTCCATAAGTAGCTTGCGGGCGTCCCAATAAATGGGTTTCTGAGCTGGGCATATCGATATCGGCATAACTCCCATGTACTCGCCATTGCAAATTCTGTGATAGCTGCCAATTCAATTCTGCTTCCAGTCCGCGCGTTTTTACTGTCGAACGATTTACGTTTTTCCCGGTTTCATTATCAAAATCAATTAAGTCATTGTATTTATGATTGAATACGCTGATACGTGAAGAAAAATTTTCATGTGAATATTCGATGCCGGTATCTGTGGTGGTTACCGTTTCTTCCATTAAATCGGCATTGCCAACAAAGGGATGACCCAAGGCAAAAAAGCTTGGCAATTTAAAGCCTTGCCCCCAGTTGGCAAACCACGACAATGATTCGTTAATTTTATAGCGTGTGCCTATATGTCCCGAATCATTTGCCTCCGAATGGTCAGGATCATCGCGACGAACACTCGCTTGCATTAACCAATCTTGTGTCACATACGTATTAACATTAATAAATGCGCTATTAATTTTTCGTTCCAATGCAAAATCCAATGGAAATATTTCCGGCGAAAACAAATAGCCAGCACTGGTTCCATCTTCTTTTTTGGTTTCAACACCGATGTTCGCCCAGAGTTTTTGTTGATCTCCCAGGGTGTTAATCCAGCTGAATTGGGTGCGTGTAAAATCAATCACTGCACCATTAGGTGGAACCGCGTCGAATGGCAAAATACCTGGCGATGCAGTGTCTTCATCGCGCTGATACCAACTGGCTGAAGTTTTACTTTGCCAGCGTTCGCTGATTTGAAAGTTCCAACCGAGTGCTGCGCTTTGATCGGTATATTCACTCACATCAAGATCAGATTGTTGCGCAAACTCAGGGCCGCCACTTTGTTCGGGAAAACTGGTGCGCTCACCATCAAAGTAGCGATAACTGAAATTAATACTGTGGTTTTCCTGTTTCCAATTCAGGCGGCTGGCGAATTCAGTATTTTTTGCGGTGCTGCCCGGCACTGGTTCACCTGCATCTGTCGTCTGCACATTTAATGCGTAACCCACATTATTAACGCTGCCGCTGGTCGCTACGCCGGTGCTGGCATAATCATCACTGCCAATACTGGCATTTAGTGTGGTGGATTTTTTTCCGGGCGTTTGGGTAATGATATGAATAACGCCGGCGAGCGCATCAGATCCATAAATTGCGGATTGTGCACCGCGGATAATTTCGATTCGCTCAATCGATTCGATATTGATTCCTTTCAAATCAAATGCACCGCCGCGAGTGTTGGTGGGGTCATTGAGTTGCACTCCATCAAGCAATACCAATGTGTGGTTTGCTTCTGACCCGCGCAGGTTAATCGAGGTTACCCCACCCGGGCCACCTTGTTCTTCAACCCACAAGCTGGGAATTTGGCGTAATGCATCAATCAGATTATTGCTGCTTAATTGCGACAATTGTTCTTTGTCGATGACGGATACAGAAGAAGACAATTGTTCATTGGTAACCGGGTTGTAGCTGCCTGTGACGATTAGCTCTTCAGTTGCAGCAAAACTGGTTGTGGAAAGTAATGCGAGGAATAATGGTGTGAAGCGAAAAATTTTCATTGTGAACCTTGAATCGTAATTAATTAAATCTATCGGGCTGCGAGAAAAATGGACTCCGTCATTCACTTCGGGACACGCCGTAAATACATCCTTGTAGGCTCGGGCGCAGCATCCATGCTGCGCACGGTCCCGAAGTAAACGCCGGATTCCATTTGGTCGTGCCTCGATAATATTATTGCTGCGTTATTGCAGCAGGAAATTTATAGAGCGTGTAATACGCATCCATTTTTTTCCCAGCATTTTTTTCAAACAATGTTTTTGTTTTTATTTGCACATGATAAACACGTGCCGTCTGTTGTGGATGAATCTGTTTTTGTGCCAGGGATGGCAAATCAATTGTTATCGTTTTGCGATCATTGCTGATGGATATTAATTTGATCGGTTCCTGGGTAAGGTCTAATTCATCCGAGCCATAATCCGGTGCGTCACGGTACACCCAGGATTCCAAAAGCAACAGGGATTTTAGTTCCTCCACTGTTATTTTGTCGTTAATTGCCTGAGTGAATTCGATTGCAAAACCCGTTGGTGTCGCCAGCATTTGGAAAATAGCAGGTGAAATGGTTTTGCCGTCCCAGATAATGCGCTGCAAACTGGCCACGTGGCCACCTTTAGCCTGCCAACCGCGCCCGGTTTGCCCCAACAGCAAACTGCCATCCTTTAAAAACAGTGGACGCATTACACCGGATTCCAAACCATCAATAAATGGCATCACACTACCTTGCTCAATACCATCTACGTTTTGCACAGCAATGCGTAATAAATTGGATTGAGTTTGATCGCCCATTAACATCTGCTTTTTAAACGGGCCGAACTTGCCTTCAGTGGTGTCCCACGCAGGATTGCCGGGTGAATTTGCAACGCGATTATGGGGTAACAAGATAATTGCATCGGTGCGTTTCCCCTGTACTTTTTCCCATTGTATTTCGGCGGAGTCCGGTGTCATTCCCGGTAAATCCACCAGACTCGATGGATGCCCATAAAATTTATTTTTTTCTATCACAAATATTTTTGATGTGCCCATGTATTCACCCTGATTATCCGAATACCAGATTCGTCCATCCGGCGAAGTGCCCAAACCGGCAGGGCTGCGTAAACCATTCGCCCAGGGCGTGAATTTTCCATTGGATTCCACACGAATATTCCATCCGGCTAAACCACCGGCACTACCCATATATTGGCCACCTGCTTTGTAAGTCGAACCGTCATTACCATCAGCAAGGTTGATACTGATGTAGTAAGCACCATCGCCACCGCGTGTTGGTCCATGCATATAGGAATGATAATTCCCGTGATAAGAATGGGCGTCGAACAAGGTTTCATATTTATCGGCAATTCCATCGTTGTTGATATCGCTAATGCGTGTTAGCTCCGCTTTTTGCCCCGCGATGACCTGAAACCCTTTTTTATCTTCCACTAACAATCCCAGGCTATCAAAAGTACCTTCCGCAAATAAATACCAATGGCCTTTGACCATTCGCCAGATGCCCGCTGTGCGTGTTGCAACCATAGTGGTGTTGTCGGCGGTAAGTGATAAACCCAGTGCTTCAAATAATTGTTCGCGACCATAATTGTCTTTCGGAGGGTAATAGCTCTCTATTCGATAGCCTGCCGGTAATTGCGCGCTGGATTTGGTAATTTTTATCGCTTGTTTGCGGTAATTAAAATCCGACTTTTTTGCATGCCATACATTGCTTGCAACCAGCATGGTGGCTGTCAGGGTCGCTTTCATTGTGCCTGCAGGCAAAATCCAGTGTGAGTTTTTGACTTCACCTTTATCTGTGTTGACGTTTTGCAGCAGCTGCGTATTAAGCGAAAATTGTTGAGCGGATTTTAAATCACCATTCAGGGCAATAATTACATGGCCATCGTCATTAATTTGCGTTTGAATCCAAAGATTATTTTTGCCCACCCGATAATTGAATGTAGGCACTTCCTGTTTTTCTTTTGAGTTACGAACATACCCTAAAAATTGGGCATCCATGGCGGCGACACGTAACAGATGATCTTCCTTGCTATAAAGAGAGGCTTTAGCGGTTTCCGGATCACCGAATTTTGCATCCTTGAATGAAAAATCAATCTTATCGCCGTTTGCATTTAGCGGCGCTAATAAATATTCCTGGCTACCGAAATTAATTTCACGGCTTTCGTAGCCCATCTTTAAACCTTTTCCGCCGCGATTTAAAAATTCACCACTCATATCGAGGAATCCGCCTTGCCATATTTTGGTAATCGCGAGTAAACGTGGATCGAACGAGTAGTTAATGCCCCAGGGAGTGCCGACATGAATGGCTCGACCAGAAACACCTGCCATAGGTCCGCGCTGGATGCGTACTTCATCATCAACCAATAATTGCAACCGATCTTCAATCGGGTCGTATTCAGCCGCGCCAGTCTGCGCCAGTAATTTTATTGCCGGGCCTTGTTCAAAGGGTTCGTTAAGCGTTGCGAGGTAGGCGCCAATCGCATCAATTTGCACATCACTTAAAACCTGTGCAGAGAACGTTGGCATGATCGGTAAAAACGCCTCGCCTTGCTTTGCACCTGTTTCTGCAATGGCCAATTGCGATGTGGCATCGCGCAGGCTGCGGTGTAGATATTCGCGATTGGCTTTAATGGTGAAGCGATGTCCTTCTCCACCTTCCACCACTTCGCGGTTACGCGGCTCGCGTTTAAATAAGCCATAAAGATTGGGTCCGGTGCTGACGCCACCATCATTTTTATTGGTGAGGTGACACGCGTTGCAGCCAACTGATTCAAATGTTTCTTTTCCGAGTGCAACAAAATCCACCAATTCTTTTTGATTGGTGTCGCCACCGGATTTTTCCGGCAAAGTAATTTGTGAAAAATCTGCTGGGAGAATTGAAATATTACGTAGCGCTAGTTGCCCCTGGTCGACAAATACTGTTGTTGGTCCGCCCTGATCTTCCCAATTCATA
The DNA here is from genome assembly GCA_035490715.1 of Cellvibrio sp. GTDB lineage: Bacteria > Pseudomonadota > Gammaproteobacteria > Pseudomonadales > Cellvibrionaceae > Cellvibrio. The sequence continues at coordinate 26,218 of DATJLF010000003.1, read as the reverse complement.
CTGGCGCCGGGGCTAATCGAATCCATGATTTGATTTGTTGCAACAGGCTCGCCGTTAATGCGGGCATCCAGTAATAATCCGTTTTCAGTTTTGTTGCGCGCTTCGTCAAATCGTGGAGCACGGAATTGAATAGCGAGTTTGGACCATTCATTATTTTTGTTGGGTAAGTCGATGGCATAGCGGCCATGTAAAAATAAACGGGCTTTGGTGCCCTGCGGAACCAGATAATCAAATTCAATTAATGCATCTGCCAGATAGGCTTTGGTAACCAAATGTTTATTGCTCGCCTGGTTGATGACCAGAATATCCCCGACGGTTTTGGTTGCGGAAATTTGTAATTTATTACTGACGGCGCTTACGGCAGTTGCCATTTTCCATTCAGGATTTTCTTTAAAAATAGCCGTCGGACTTTCCGCCAATGTATAAATAGAGACGGACGCGCAAGTGAAAGCAATCAATAATCTGCGCAGGTTATGAAATAAAAACATGTGATTACCTGTTCCATTAGAAAAAAGCGCCGCCTCGTAGAACGGGCGGCGCGAAATATTGACAGTTCGATAAAGCTAAACCGTCAGCGGACAGAAAGGAAAATTAGAGCTTGCGTACCCATACATTGCGGAAGCTCACGGGATTACCATGATCTTGTAATCGCAAGGGAGCGCAATCGTGCGCTTTATAAACCGGCTTGCCGATCCATTCGGTAGCACCTTGTATTTCAAAATGATTTTGTACCAGTACCCCGTTGTGCAGAACAGTTACATAACCTGGTGATGTAAGTTTTTGTGAGCTGTCAAATTTGGGGGCGGTAAAAATAATATCGTAGGTTTGCCACTCGCCTGGCGCACGCGCAGCATTCACCAGTGGGATAGATTGTTTATAAATGGAGCCAGCCTGACCATTGGGGTAAGTTTTGTTGTTGTACGAGTCCAGTACCTGGACTTCATAACGTTCTTGCAGGAATACGCCACTGTTATTGCGACCCTGGCTTTCAAGAGGTTTTCCATCATCACTAGTAACTTGTGTTGGCGTTTTCCATTCAATGTGCAACTGCACATCGCAAAAAGATTCTTTGGTTTTTATATCGCCTTTTTTCGGCATTACAGTCATTGCACCTTCGGAAACTTTCCATTGGGCTTTGCCGCCTTCTGCTGCTTGCCATTGATCCAAGTTTTTTCCATCAAATAATACAACGGCATCTGAGGGTGGTGCAGACGGTGAGGCCTGGATAACTGCAGGAACCGGTTCCCATACTTCGGTTTCTTGCGCGAGTTGCCAGGGTTCTTTTTGGGCCTTGTCGGCGGCCTGTGTACTGGCGATAGTCAAAAGTGCGATAGACGCTGGCAAAATGCCGCGTGTAATAAAGGATTTTTTCATTGAGCGTGTTTTCCCAAAATTTTGTAGTTGTGGTGATTGTTATTGTTGTTGTGATTTTGGTTTTAGTTATAGCGACTATTTGTGATTCCAGCGAATGCTTTTACACAGCTTGATGATCGAGCAGGCGAGCACAGCAATCTTTAACGTTGCTTAACAGACTGATGAGAAGTGAATAGTTTTAGACGATGAGGGCGGAGGCTGGCGTCACAGCCTCCACAATAGTTACTGGAGACTGTTTTGTGCGAGGCGTTGGTGCGGGCAATTTAAAAATTTGGATGCATTCAGCCATTGTTTGTCTGGATAGTAGGAAAACAAAAATTGCTCACCTTTAATGGTGTCAATTACCTTCTGGGCAACGCCGCGGCTTACTGCCGGGCAACCGTGGCTGCGACCTAAATAGCCTAATTTTTTTGCCAGTTTTAAATCCACATAATCAGCGCCGTGGAATACAATGGCGCGCTCCATCGCCTTGTCATTGAAGCCGCTCTCCAATCCCTCCATACGCAACGAATAGCCATTTGCGCCCATATAGGTTTCTTTGGTGCGAAACAGGCCGAGGCTGGTTTGATGGCTTCCGTAAGTATTGGAAAAATTACGGGCAAAGGCTTTACCGGTTTTCATGCCGTGGGCGACTAATTCGTGGAACAGCAGTTTGCCGCTGACCAGATCAAACACCCACAGGCGCGGTTTGGTGGAAACCAGCGAGTAATCAATCAATGTGAGATTACGTGCCGGACTCATTCCACTATTCAGTGCACAATCCAAAGCCGACAAAGCCATAGCAACAACCTTGGGATTGGCTGAGGGGGCAGCGCGCAGCATTTTGTTGAGCAATTGCTGGTGTGGGGTGGTCTGACCAAATAGGGCAGTTTGGAGGAAAGGGTTGGTTGTGCTGTTGTCAGGTGTTGTGGCAAACCCTGGCGACGAGATTACCGTTAAGGAAACCCAAAGGCAGGCCGACATGAATAAGGCCTTGATTTTCTGATGACGCATGAAAAATCCCCAAGACGCTGGGCACCCTTGAGCTAGGGTTAGTTACTGAGGCAGCGGCCTTGCTGGATGTTTATCGTGCCATTCGGTGATTTGAAAGATTTTTATCAATTAAAACCGAATATTTTTAGAATGCTAGCATTCGAATTTAGGTGGGGCAAATAATAAAAGTTCCACTTTTTAGCATTTTCTATAGATTTTTTGATTATTTGGCGCGGGCATTTTTACGGTATTTGACGTTAAAAGTAATAAATAGAGTATTTGTAGCGGGTTTTTGGGAGTTTTGGTTTATGCAGTTAGTCCGGTTTATGCGGTTATCAGCGAGTTGGATAGGGATGTTAGGAATGGCGTTATGCCTGGCGATGAATGTTGCGGCCAAAGACAAAACCCTGGAAAAAAAGATGGTGTTTGCGGATCTTATGGCCCAGGAAATTGAAGGCCGTATTGTGGCTTTGCAATTGGCCTATGAGGGGGCCAACCCGCAGAGCGTGCATTTTTTGAATCAAGCGGTGAGCAGTTTTTATCACCAGCGTCAGTATCGTCCGGCCTGGAATAATAAAACGCATTTGAACGAGCTTATTTTTGAGTTGGAGTCCCTGGTTGAAGATGGCCTTAATCCTGACGATTACCAGATTGAGCAATTACGTCACGCGCTGGCTTTAATTGAAGATGAATCCCCTGAATCACTAAAAATGCGCGTGGATGATGAGTTGCGGGCAACTACATCATACCTGCGGGCGATTTATCACCTTTTTAACGGCAAGGTCGACCCGGCAGGGCTTGACCCGCAATGGAATTTTGAACTGGATGATTTGGCGCTAACCAGCATCGGTGTTGAGTTGGTGGACATCATGGATAGGGGCGGTATACATGATCTGTTTGCCAAAACCCGCCCCCAACATCCTACGTATCGCAATCTGGTTGCCGGTTTAAAGCGTTACAAACAATTGGCGGAAGCCGGTGGATGGCCTGCGTTACCTGCTGGGCCTACCTTGAAACCCTGCATGATCGATCCGCAAGTGAGTGTTTTACGTGAGCGCTTGCGCGTAACCGGTGAATATGTCGATCCAGTATTGAGCACCGAACAGAGTCACGCCATTGTCCAGAAATGCCTGCAAGCTGCCTCGTCTTCTGCGGCTGCATCATCGGTTTCAGCAGCTCCGCTGATTATTGTGACGGAGGCGAGTTCTTCAGTAGCCAGCATACCGGCGCTTGTTATGGCGGCCTCTTCCGCGTCATCCAGCACAGTACCGGTAAACCCTGCCGAGGTATTCGATGAATATTTGGTGGAGGCGGTTAAAAAATTCCAGACGGATCAATATCTGGAAGCGGATGGTGCAATTGGTCCTGCCACCCGTGCGGCCTTGAATGTGTCGGTACAATCAAGGATCGATCAAATCCGTGTAAACCTTGATCGTGCGCGCTGGCTCTTGCATAACATCCCGCCTGAAATGCTACTGGTGGATGTTGCGGGATTTAAAATTACCTACTTCAAACAGAACCTGCCGATTTGGCGGTCGCGCGTGCAAGTCGGCATGGCCTACCGCACCAGCCCGATTTTTAAATCGGAAGTGAATTACATTACCTTGAATCCGACCTGGACAATTCCACCCACTATCCTGCGCAAAGATGTGTTGCCGAAGCTGCGTAAAGATCTGGGTTATTTGCGCGATAACAAAATTCGCGTGCTTGATAGCAGTGGCAAAGAACTTGATCCGACCAAGATCGATTGGTTCAAGCCAGGTAATGTAACGTTGCGACAGGATGCTGGCCCCCATGCCGCATTAGGTAAAGCGGTTATTCGTTTCCCCAATTCCTATTCTGTGTACTTGCACGATACGCCGCATCAAAAATTATTTAATAAAAGCCAGCGTGCATTTAGCTCGGGATGTATCAGGGTGGAACGTGCATTGGAATTGGTTGAATTGTTGTTGGCCGAGACGCCGGACTGGGATAAAACTGCGATAGACAAGGCGCTGGAGTTGGGCAAAACACGGAATGTCACATTAGCCAAACGCGTCCCTATACTCTTGGCCTATTGGACAGTTGATGCCATCAGCGAAGAAAAAATTGCATTCAAGCCGGATATTTATGCGCGCGATGCTCAGGTATTGGCGGCGTTAAACCAACGCAATTGAGAAAATCCTAAAAAATATTTCTGTAGTCATTAAGCCCGGTCGAGTTGGGTGACTTTTCGAATGGGCGCGGCGTGCAAATTTGTGTTTGTTGCAAGTCGCGTCTAGCGTTAATAGGTGTTATGACCAAGCCGTATCTGGTACTTACCCCGTTAACAGCTAATCATTCATAAGGACACTCCTCATCATGGCCTCCAAGAAATCCCCGCGCACTAACGAACCCCTTGAACACGATGACCTGATCACGCTAGATACTCCGCCAGGGGAATACGCGGAGGCAGTCGAAGAATCCATTTCAGGTTCCGATAGCGGTTACATGTATTTTACCGAGCGGGATCTTAATAAAATTCTGTTTAATCTGGATACGCTTCGTTCCAGCGTTTATCCGAGTGCGGGTAATGACCAGGATGAAAATGCCAAGCAACCGCAATTTCCCTCTGTCTGTTTGATTGGTTTGGGGCGTTGCGGATCTAATATCGCATTGGATGTGGCTTCACTGGTTTACAACGCCAGAAATTATTATCTCAATGAATTCACAACAGAAGAAAAAGAAATTCGCGAGCAAGACCATATGCCGATGCGCTGGATAAAACGCAGCTTGCATCTAAAAGGTTCACACAAACTAAAACCGGTATTTTTGATTGAGCCATTAGTAATGCTCGGTGATCTGGATAAAGATATTGATGGGCGAATTCGTTTTTCCCATAAAGGCGAACGTTCCGGATTTCTGAAAGATTATACCAAGATGAAAATCATGGATTTATCAGAAGTTCATGCCGGCGGTTCGGGAAATGCCCCCATTCTTGGTCAGTACCTCGCCAAAATTATTTTAAATAAAGATACGCAACGTTTTTCCAATCCTGATTGGAAACATGTACATTCCTATCTAATAGATTCTTGCGGCATTAAAGCTAATCAATCGCGACTATATTTTTATATTTTCAGTGCCGGCGGTGGAACAGGCTCGGGCATGGCAAGTGAGTTTGGGCTTGCACAACAATATGCCTACATGAGTAAAACCTTTGACTCGCGCCCATCATCTGATAATCACGAAAACCGTGGGCACTCTTTTGTGTTTGAGCCCATATTTACGAGTGGCATCTGTATATTGCCAAATATTTCCGATCACGGCGTAGAAATGTCGGAGGCATTGCATATTAATGCGGGACGCTTGTTATGCAAATACTTATCGGAAGAGTGGGATTTTTCTTACAACTTTGACAACGAAGATTCCAGTGAAGCCAGTGTAATGCACCGTATTCGTCCCTGGAATGCCATGATGTTGATCTCTAACGACATCATGCGTTACGCGGAAGAAACAGACGAAGGTGCTATTCAGCATATTGATGTTAATGCCATGGAGAAATATGCGAATCAATATATCTCCCAGCAAATATTTAACATTCTGACGGCACAAGCCGTTACGACTGATTACGACGAAAATTATTTCCGCCGTGCGGGTATTGATATTGGTGAAACCATTCGATTGGATGCTAATGATTTGTTTATGAGTTTGGCTGGCCCTGTTGCCGTTGCCTATGCAGAGTCGGTAATTCCCCATGCAACAGCAGTGCAAAGTGTAGATAAATTGCGTGGTCCAGAAAGTAAACGCAATAATGAATTAAATATTGACGATCTTTTTTATCGGTCAATCGATTTACCTCATTTCAATAAAGTTACCCAGGCAATTGAAGGCATTAGCCTGCTGCCGATTGAATCTGCCCATTACCGAATTGCCCTGGCAGATTACCTGCAAAAAGGCTACGATCCGGACGAGTTGAAGAATCTCCATTTTTTCAAAAATTGTTCGTCGATTGTTTCGATAATTTCACTGCCCAAAGATTACAAACTGTCGTACATGGATTTAAATAAACTTAAATCCCACTTGAACGGGTTGTTTCCTAACACCACATTAAAACGCTACGCATTGGTAATTGGTGCCTCCGCGAATATTTCGCTGACTACACTAATCGTAAAAAGCCCTTGTTTGAGTGATGATTTCCTGACATTGATAGTCGCTTTTATAAAACGTTGTTTTGCTAAAGATCCCTATCGCTTTGATGAGCAACTGGATTCATCGATGCTTGATTTTATTCGTGCGGAAGAATTCGATGAGAAGCTGGTGGACAAGATGCTCAATGAATTTGAGAATCCTGCGAAAATTCTTGATACAAACTGGTATGCAATTAAACCTATGTATGAGAAAAAATATCGTGAGTTAATCAATGATTCCGAAAAATTTTGCTCGATTAACGATATTCGTTTATCACGAGACAGTGTCAAAAAAGCCATCAAATACTTGCGTGAAATATATCGCCACAAGATCAGTAAGACGCGTATTGTTTCGCTTAATGCAACTTCATTGATGACCGATCAATCTAAAAAATAAGACAAAAATTATATTTAAAAAAAGGAGAGAAATGTCTCTCCTTTTTTATTGTAAAATAGAGTTATTTGTATGGGTGATTGAAATGATTCCATCATTATTGTTGATTGACCATGTTCATGTCTCGGTTAAAAACCGGAGTCAGGCCGAACGTTGGTATAAAGATATCCTGGGATTCGAACGCGTAGCTGAATTTGATCGATGGGCTGAAAAAGGGCCGTTAACAATTGGAAATTCAGAGGGCAATATTCATTTAGCCTTGTTTGAATCAGAAAATGTTCAGAATACGGTTATAGCATTCAGTGTTACCGCAGAAAACTTCTTTGCATGGATTGAACATCTGGAGGATAAGGGGATGAAGGTAAATATCATCGACCATAATCTTTCCTGGTCAATTTACTTTCGTGATCCAGATGGGAATCCATTCGAAATTACGACTTATGAATATGCTGCTGTTCACGGGTATATGGAATGGGATGCGTGATTGTTTCTTTGCACTTGAAGACTGTTCATTCCATCAAGTACCAATTTTTACTGGCGCGTCATTAGGACGCGCCTGAATTACTTAACGGGTTACCGGCAACCAAATCTCCATATCTCCCTCACCCGTTTGTGGATCAAACTTCTCTCCATACCGCTCAAAAAAATGCAGGGCATTTTCGCTGGCGGTAGCGTGCTTATAGCCTGATGTCGGCAGCCATTTATCAAAAGCGAAATCAATAGTGTCTCTTAGGCAATTCACATTTCCGTTGTGAGTAAACGCTGCATAAGTTTGCGAGGGAATAATAAACGGACTGAAAGCCTCTGGCAGGCCTGCGAAATCCCATACTGCACAACCGGCCATGTAATAGTATTCGTGGCCTTTAAGGTGAATGCATAATCCATAATCCGGTGGTGGCATTCGCTGTGGAATTTGATCCCAGGTCGCCACTAGCCGCTGCCACAATTGTGGAATTTTTTGTGCGGCTTGTTCATCCAGTGGTTCACGTAAACCGGCGATTAAAAAAGGCCCTGCTTCTTCAATACGCGGCGCGGTAAATGTTTCAGGCGGAGTTGTGTTGGAAGCGCTCATCTTTTGTAGAGTCCAGTTCGCGGATGGGGCGAATTTCAATGGTGCCAAGGCGCGCCGGCGGGATTTTGCTGGCGAGTTGAATTGCTTCATTTAAATCGCGTGCATCCAGTAAATAAAATCCGGCCAATTGCTCTTTGGTTTCTGCAAATGGTCCGTCCGTAATCAGTGTTTTACCGTCGCGAACGCGCAAGCTCGTTGCCGTTGCGGCGGGATGAAGTGCGTTACCTCCAATCATCTTTCCGCTGTCGCGCAGGTTTTGCCCGCACGCTTCGCATTCACGATTCAACGATTGCCACTCGTTGGATGTCATGTTGTTAATAATATTTTCATCGTAATAAACCATGCATAAATATTTCATTGGATTCCTCATTTGACGCTGTGGGAAAATGGCCAGTGTTGCCACTGGCGGTACATTGCATCGGCTTATTGTTGCAAGACTTAGCTTTGAACGTGGGACGGCTCCATAAACATTACTTCCCAGTTGTGGCCATCCAGGTCTTCAAATCCATGGTAATACATAAACCCATGGTCAATAGGTTCGGCAGGCGCTGCTTTGCCGCCAGCCGCGATAGCTTTTTTAACCATTTCGTCTACCTGTGCGCGGCTGTCGCAGGAAAGGCAAACTAACACCTCCTTACTGGTATGGCCATCCACAATCGTTTTGTGCGTAAATGTTTGAAAAAAAGCCTCCACCAATAGCATGGAATAAATGGTATCGCTGATCACCATGCACGCTGCATTTTCGTCGGTGAATTGTGGATTAAAGCTGTAACCAAGCGCAGAAAAAAACGCTTTGGATTTTTCCAGGTCTTTAACCGGAAAGTTGATAAATACTTGCGTGGGCATATCAGTGTCCTTAAAAAATAAATTACTCATGTCTTACAATGGATTTAAATCCGCCGTAAGCCATGCGTTTAAAATCAAAGGGTGGATTTTTTTCATCGCACATATCATTCAGGCGAGGGTCGGCCATTACCAGGGCATTGATGCGATCACGATCTTCGCGGGATGGGAAAATGATCCAGGCAATAACGACGGTTTCATTATCTTTACAACCGGCGGCTGCGCGAAACGAGGTCATATCCTTCACGTCCAAATCATCGCCTACGCATTCCCAATAAGCGATTGCGCCATGTTCTTTCCAAACGGCGCCCGCTTTATTAGCCATTTTTTGGTATTCGGTAAGTTTTTCGGGAGCGAGGGGGAGTAAAAAACCGTCAACATAATGAGTCATGATGTGTCTCCTTGGTGCTTCTGTAGATTGAAAGTTTTGTCATTGAAAGTTACGTCAATTAAAAGTTAATAAAATGCCAGAGGGCAATGTATAAGTGTTCACGATAGCCGATATGTTCAATTTGCACTCAATCCTGGCATCAGTTACCTGCTTTTGGCAGGGATTCACTAAGTAGTCGTAGCGGTATTGACCAATTCGACATACTGGAGAAGATTTTTTTCGTTTTCTTTTGTAAAAATCAAAACTGCTTTATAGTCAATAGCTTAGCTAATGGTATCGGCTGGCAATCCATAATCAGTTATAGGTTACGCACACTTATGCATCACCACGAAACACTTCTTCATGCAATTTATTACCTTCTTGCTGCAACGATTGCGGTTCCGTTATTTCGTCGCCTTGGCTTGGGGGCGATTCTCGGATATTTGGTTGCTGGTGCTATTATTGGCCCTTACGAATTGGGATTGATTTATCAACCGGAAGCGGCGTTCCAATTTTCAGAATTGGGTGTTGTGTTGCTGTTATTTGTGATCGGTTTGGAATTAAACCCGCAGCAGCTCTGGAAAATGCGCTTCGATGTTGGTGTGTTAGGCAGCGCACAGATGTTGTTAACGGCGTTGTTAATCACTGCCGTGCTCACATCAGTATTCAATTTGTCTTTACAGCAAAGTTTTATGATTGGTTTAGCGCTGGCGCTTTCATCGACTGCATTTGCAGTGCCCTTGATGGAAGAACATAAAATCATGGGTTTACCCATTGGCCGAAAAGGTTTTTCGATTCTACTGCTGCAAGATCTCGCGGTCATTCCAATCTTACTATTGCTGGCGAGCTGGGCACCTTCTGCGACTACGGAACACCCGGTTCCCTGGTGGTTGGGGTTATGTACTGTCGCGTTTTTATTATTGGCCGGGGCGCGCATTTTTAATCCATTGCTGCAAATTGTTGCCAAATACGGTAGCCGGGAAATTCTTACTGCGGCCGGATTGCTCATCGTTTTAAGCGTTTCCTACTTAATGCAGATGGTCGGTTTTTCCATGAGTATGGGCGCGTTTCTGGCGGGCATGCTGTTGGCTCAATCCAGTTTTCGTCATCAGCTGGCTGCGGATATAGAACCTTTTAAAGGATTATTGCTGGGGTTATTTTTTATCGCCGTGGGTATGTCGCTCAATTTACGTTTGTTATTTGCAGAGCCGTTATTAATTCTTGCGCTTGCCTTAACACTCATGTTGATAAAAATCGTGGTGGTGGGTGTTATTTTGCGCATACGAAAATTTCCGATAGAAGAGGGGTTGTTAATAGGCGTAATGTTGGCACAGGGCGGTGAGTTTGCATTTGTAGTGATGGCGACGGCAGAGCAAACTGCATTTATTCCGAAAGAAATTTCCAATTATGTGGTGTTGGTCGTTGGCATTTCCATGGCACTAACTAGCCCCCTGGTGATAATGCATGAGTGGATTACACGCAAACGCACGATGCAGGAAAAAGCACAACAAGAAGAACAACGCGCAGAACATTCATTTAAGGAATTGGATGAGCCGGAGGCGCACAAGGCAGAAGTCATTATTGCCGGCTTTGGCCGCTTCGGCCAAATTATTGGTCGTATTCTTACCGCGAGCAATATTCCGTTTAATGCATTGGATAAGAACCCTGATCACATTGAGTTTTTGAAAAATTACGGTGTGCGAAGTTACTATGGCGATGCGACGCGAATTGAATTGCTGGAAGCCGCCGGTATTCGCGATGCAAAAGTATTAATTATTGCACTGGTGAATATAGAAGCCTCACTAACAATAACCCGATTAGTGAAAGAGCATTTCCCGCATATCACTCTTATCGTTCGTGCGCGTGACAGGGCACATGCGTATCAGTTGGCAGAATTGGGAGTAGAAAATCCCATTCGCGAGATATACGAGTCCAGTTTAAGCGCGGCGATGAAAACGCTTTCGGAAGTAGGGTACACCGAAGGGCAATCCCAACACGCTATCGATATTTTCCGTGAGCATGACCAGAGTTTGCTGCATCAGGCTATTGCGTTAAGCAAAGATCCAAAAGAATTGGCGTTGCTAGTCAAGCAAAGTCGTAAGGAATTGAAAGATTTATTCAATAAGGATGTGCAGCTCTGATTCCCGTGAGCTCATTGTTGGATAAACAGGAGGGTGTTATGGAATTACTGTTATATGTTGCTGCAAGTCTTTGCATTGCTCTCAGTGCGGCGCATTCCTACCTTGGTGAAAAATATATCCTTATCCGATTGTTCAGGCGTGAAAACCTGCCCAAAATTTTTGGTGATACCCGCTTTACCCAAAAAACGTTAAGGTTTGCCTGGCATATCACATCAGTGGCCTGGATCGGTTTTGCCGCGCTTCTTGTTCATGCGGGAAGGGAAGATTTAACAGTATCGGGAATGTTGCGAATCATCGGTATTACTTTTATGGTTTCTGGATTATTTCCACTGATTGCTACCCGTGGCCGGCATTTGGCCTGGTTGGTGTTTTTTGCAATTGGCGGTATTTCATTGTGGTGCGGTAGCTAACTTTTTATAGGGGGTAAATTCTATGGCTGATGAACAACAGGAAAAATTGCTAAGTATTTTAAAAACAAGGTTTGAAAAAAATATGAATCGTCACCCAACATTAAAATGGGCTGATGTGCAACATAAACTGGAATCATTGCCTGCTAAGTTGGCCTCGCTAAAGGAAATGGAAGTTACTGGTGGAGAACCCGATGTTGTAGGTTTTGATAAAAAAACAGGTGAGTTTATTTTTTTTGATTGCTCTGCTGAAACCCCCAAAGCCCGCCGAAGTGTTTGTTATGACGATGAAGCCCTGGCTGCCAGAAAGGAACACAAGCCAAAGGGCAGTGCGTTAGGTATGGCAAAGGCAATGGGTATTGAATTGTTGAGTGAAGAACAATATCGGGAGCTTCAACAATTCGGCGAGTTTGACCTGAAAACATCAAGCTGGATACAAACACCGGATGCGATCAGAAAACTTGACGGCGCACTGTTTATGGATCGCCGCTATAACCATGTATTCACATACCACAACGGTGCGCAATCTTATTATGCCGTGAGAGGGTTTCGGGGTTCATTGAAAGTGTAATTGTAGATGCCATGCCTGTGTTAAAAACGCGGATACTTAGATTCTTGGGATAAAGCCAATAATGAATGAAGATGTTCAAAGGAAGAGTGGTGCACGGATGTTAACAAAACAAATTGTTTTTGCTGTTTTAAATGTGGTATCAGGAATGCTTTTCTTTGCACTTTACCTGATCATTCCACATTTTCATGAGGTATTGGTATCTTTTGGCGGGCAGATTCCTGCAATAACGCGGGCAGTAATTTCTGCAGCGCATTTTTTTCCTGTGATATGCGTTATCTACGTTCTGTTTTCAGTGACGACCGGATTTGCCCATAAATTTTCGGTAGCTGTTCATATCTGGTTTTTCAGAATAGCGGCCATTTTATTTGTCATCGCTTTTTTAAGTTATTTAATTGCGTTTGTTGCTTTGTATTTACCTATTTTCTCGGTAGATCTTTAGTCTGGTCTGTGAATGTACTTTTTATGCGGCGGTTGTGATCAATCATTATTCCTGCGGAGAAATATATGAAAAATATTGGAAGCTGCCATTGCGGCAATATTCGCTTTGAAGTGGATGGAGAAATAGATTCTGGCTTATCGTGCAATTGCTCTATCTGCCAACGAAAGGGAACTTTGTTGTGGTTTGTGCCTTTCAGTGCGTTCAAACTATTAACATCGGGCGACAACATTGGAACTTACATGTTTAATAAACATGTTATCCATCATAAGTTTTGCCAGATTTGCGGTGTCGGTCCTTATGCTGAAGGCGTTGATCCCAAAGGTAATAAAATGGCAGCGATTAATATTCGTTGTATTGAAGGGATTGACCTGGAAAAAGTTCCTGTCCATCATTTTAATGGAAGGGATGCATGAAGAATTTTTATCCGATCCCTGGAAAATTTCGTGCTTGCGGCAGGCGAAAAGGATTGTGATTTTTTTGCTAAAGGTTTTTTCGGCAGAATATTGATAGATGCACTAGGAAATCCGTTCTGCTAACTCTTGCAGTTTTCCTCGCAAGAACCTCAATTCCGGTTCTTGTGCGGTTAATGCGATAGCCTTTTCATAGGCCGTTTTGGCGTCGGCTGTGCAGTTTAATTGGGAGAGAAACTCAGCGCGAGCGGCGTGCAACAGGTGATATTCCTTCAGTTGATTTCGTTCAACAAGATTATCCAATAGCGCCAGACCTTGCGCGGGACCATCGCGATGGGCAATAGCAACGGCGCGATTCAATTCAATAATCGGTGATGGATTACGCACCAGTAACAAATCGTAGAAACCGCAAATTTCACCCCAATCCGTTTCAGCGAAGCTGGCTGCTTCTGCGTGTAATGCGGCAATCGCTGCTTGCAAACAATAAACATCGGCGTTGCCACTGCCCAGTGCGCGTTGGATGAGTAGTGACCCCTCGGTAATTTGTTTCTTGTTCCATAAATTGCGATCCTGGTCTTCAAGACGAATCAGGTCACCGTTTTTATCGGTACGCGCATAGCGACGCGAATCCTGAATAACCATTAACGCTAACAGGCCCAATACTTCGGCTTCCGGTAATAGGTTTGCGAGTAAACGTCCCAGGCGTATCGCTTCGAGTGCTAATTCCTGACGAATTAATTCAGTCCCGGATGATGCGGAATAACCCTCGTTAAACATCAGGTAAATCACGTGCAGGACAGCATCCAGCCGCGCCGGTAATTCACTGTGCGCGGGTATTTCGTACGGGATGTTGGCATCGCGGATTTTATTTTTTGCGCGCACAATTCGCTGTGCGAGTGTACTGGGGGTGGTGAGGAACGCACGCGCAATGGCTTCTGTTGTCAGGCCGCATACTTCGCGCAGGGTTAACGCCATTTGTGCTTCCGGTGCAAGGCTGGGGTGGCAACAGGTAAAAATCAGGCGCAGTTGGTCATCTTCAATCTGTGGATCTGAATAAACATCATCATCACTGTGTAATTCTTCGGCGAGCGTCTCTGCAACTTCTTCCCATGAGGTATTAAAGCGTGCGCGTTTGCGCAATTGATCAATGGCTTTGAAACGCCCCGTAGAAACCAGCCAGGCGCGCGGATTTTTCGGTATGCCTTCTTGCGGCCATTGGTTAAGGGCGGCGGTGAAAGCTTCCTGTAATGCCTCTTCGGCCAGGTCAAAATCTTTTAACAAACGAATCAGGGTAGCGAGGACCCGGCGTGATTCGCTGCGATAAATTCCATTGATAAGTGCTTCTATACTGGCTGGCATGAATAGTCCTATGAATCACGGTTGAGCCGAGGTCAAGAGGGTTGGAATCATAATATGCCTGGCGATGATTAACTAAAAAAATTCAGAGGATAAGACCTTAGCGTTGAGAGGACGATGTTGGCGAGGGGTTCAATAATTTCCAATTTTTGACACCTTCGTGAAAAAAACCACATTCTTCATAAGCGCGATGAATGATATTTTTTTGTTCCAATATGGCGATGCCCTTTTGCAATGCGTCGAATATCGCCTGGCCTTGAGGATGTTTTTTACTGACTGGCCAGTGACGACTACCGGGTAATGCGACTTTTACGCCGGGAATGGGAACAAGCTCAAGATTATCCACCTGTACTTTCATTCCGGGGTTGCTTTGAAAAGGTGCTAGCGTCACGTCTGCACGGCCCGCAATCACCATGCGCACAATCTGCACCCAATACGTTGAGTAATATACGCGGGTTATTCCCAGGGATTTAAGGGCTTCCAGATCAGGTCTCCAGTGTTCATTGGAGGCCGCGCTTAACTGACTGACTTTACCCAGCGAGTTTGCGCCCAGTGCGCGATTGTTATCCCGGCGTGTGTAAAGCCCGGCAATAAACTCACCTTCTTTTACCAGAGCCCTGGTTTTAAACAGAAATTCGGAATGCGGCTTAATATCCTGGCGCCACATCAGCGCGCCAGAAATAGGGATTTGTCCGTCCGTCAATAATTTTAAAATGCGTAGATAACTGTTTTCGGGCCGCAGGACGATTTTTTCATCGAGACCACCTAAATGGAGTGCTTGCTGTAATAGCACCAGTTCAATAACATCGCGTCGTGCATTTGGCCCGCCATAATGGTCAATAGCCAATGGATCGCGGTCGCCAACAAATAGCTGATAATCGACCATAACATCTTCGTTAACGGCGGCGACGATGGTGTTTCCCGCATTGCAAATAGCAGCCAACAACAATCCAATAATCAGGCTATAAAGGTTTGCCAACACTCTCAACAGGGTTCTCCTTTGGGGTGGTTGTTTTGCTCCTTGCAATATCTCTCCGGCTCAATTATTCGTTATATGATTTATTTAAACATCTTAATGATTAAGATAGCGGTTTAGCATGCATTGTATAACGACTTTAAACGACAAGCTGCGCTATGCCGCCATGGTTTGTGGTGTGAGTTGAAGTGTAGTTGATGGCGAATCAGTGGTGGATTAATAATTCTATAACACCTGCTTATTCATACATCTGCAAGTCGGTTCCCTCAAATTCACATACTTTCTTTACTGATTCGCGCTGTGAAAAATTTCGGAGAAAACGCCGCAAATTTAAAAAAGACAATGGTGGATTCTCAAACTTGCTTGCCCAGTGAAGCAGCATAAACAGTATGAAATCACAAGCGCTCACCTTATCGCCTAATAAAAACTCTTTAGCATCCAGCTCCTGGTCGAGTAAAGAAAACATTGTGGTTATACGCGCTTGTTGTGCTTGTTGTATAGCATCCTTGCCGAGCGTGTCGTTAGTGTGTTTATGGGGATAAAAATAAACCATCAACTCCGGTTGTAGTGATGCATTCAAATAAAATAACCATTGATAAAATTTCGCGCGCTCAATGGTGCCAGCGGGAGGAGCGAGTTCTCTGTCGGGATGCAACTCGCATAACAATAAACAAATAGCGGCACTTTCATAAACCGGCTGATCCTTAAGAATCAAGGTGGGAATCCTGCCAGTGGGATTCAATTTTAAATAATCGGGATTTTTTTGCGCTTCAGCTTTTCGATCAACCAATATCAACTCGTAATCCAGCTGCATCTCGGCTAATAACATATGCGGCGCCCAACTGGCATTGCGGGGGTAGTAGAAGAGTTTATACATATAATTACACTACGAATTTTGCCAGGTAATATCGATTTTTCTATGTTGGGCTACACAATCGCGCAAATAAAGATTGATCAGACTTTGGTAAGGAACGCCGGATTCATCCGCCATTGCTTTGAAGTAATCAATCACATCTTCACTAAGCCGCATGGTGACAGACTTTTTAAGCTTCCCAGCATAAGGATTTTTTTGGGATTTCATTTTTGAAAGATCGTATTCGGATTTCATAAGTCTGCACCTTGATAAAATTTGCTCTCATTTTTGGTGGCTTTTCTCGCTGAGATAATCCGTATTGTATTTCCATCGTGGCACTCACAATGACATACCATTAATAAATTTGTTTCGCGACTTAGTCCTAATAATAAAAATCTATCCTCTTCTGTGGAATGCTCTTCATCGAAAAATTGAATTGCGTATTCGTCATAAAACACGGATTGCGCCTCCTCAAAGGACACTCCATGTTTCCTGAGGTTTGATAATGCTTTAGCTAGATTCCATTCAAATTTAATCATACATACATTGTATGTACGTCATTTTCAAAGTCAACCAGGTATAAGCAAAAAAGCCCAAGGTTCGCACCTTGGGCTTTTCAATAAATCAATTCCGATTTTTCTAGCGAGGTTTTATTCGGACCAACAACTGTTGTAACGCAATAAAGCAGAATAGTAATCCACCAATCACAATCTTGGTCCACCAGCTACTTAATGTGCCGTCGAAAGAGATATAGGTTTGTACTACTCCCATAATGAGTACACCCATTAGCGTACCAAACATATAACCATAGCCACCGGTCAGTAATGTTCCGCCGATAACCACAGCGGCAATCGCGTCCAGTTCTACACCGACAGCGGCGAGTGAGTAGCCGGAGAAGGTATAGAATGAATAAACGATCCCGGCGAGTGTGGCGAGAAATGAACTGATGGCGTAAATATGGATGGTGGTTGCCGCGAGTGGAATGCCCATTAATGCCGATGAATTTGCATCGCCACCGATGGCGTAAACGCGGCCACCGAAGCGGGTGTAATGCGCAGCGATAATTGCAACGATTAAAACCATCAAACAAATAATGGTTGAACTACCGATCCAGGCCTCGCCAACAATTTCAAAACCAAATGCAGAAACCTGATTATAAAATTCGTGTTCGATGGGAATCGATTCTTCGCTGATGACACTCGCCAAACCGCGCGCGAAAAACATACCGGCAAGCGTGACGATGAATGGTTGCATTTTATAGTAGTGAATAATCGCGCCCATCATTGCCCCGAATACCGTACCGCCAATTAACACCACCGGAAATACAACGAGCGGATGCCATTGGTATTTGCTAATCAATACGCTACACACCACGCCCGTGAGTGCGATAACGGCGCCGACGGATAAATCGATACCGCCAGATAAAATCACAAAGGTCATACCTACTGCGGCGATAATTAAAAAAGCATTATCGCTGAGTAAATTAAAAAATACGCGCGGCGTACCAAAACCGTCGAATTGTATTGATCCAATACCAAATAATAAGAAGAACAGGCAGCAAGTAACGGCCAGCGGAATAAATTTACGATTAAGCATTTTTTGCCTCCTTCGCAGTATTTGTTACGGAGGTGGCTTTGCGGAATTTCAGTTGCGCCAGTTGCTTCTGGAATAAAGGCGATTGCAGCAATAGCACTACAATAATCGCACTGGCTTTAATCAATAAATTAAATTTGGGCGGAATACCGCTGAGGATAATAGTAACGGTGAGTGTCTGGATAATCAGTGCACCGATAATCGCGAGGAAAATCGAGAAGCGCCCACCCATGAGTGACGCACCACCAATGACTACCGCGAGAATGGCATCCAGTTCCAGCCACAAACCAGCATTATTGGCATCGGAACCGCGAATATCGGCGGCGGCAATCATGCCTGCCAATGCCGCGCACAATGCGGCAACGCAATACACGCTCATTTTGATGGCTTTTGCATTCAGGCCCATGTAATGGCTGGCTGATGGATTCGCACCCACTGCTTCAATATACAAACCCAATGCGGTACGGCGTGTTAATAATTGCACAATAGCAAAGGTGATAATGACCAATACAACGGGGAAGGGCAAACCAAGAAAACTACCGGTACCTAAAAATGCAAAACCGCTATGGTCAAAGGTAACGATTTGTCCTTCATTAACTAATTGCGCAATACCGCGACCTGCCACCATTAAAATTAATGTGGCCACAATCGGTTGGATGCTCATATAGCCAACAAGAAATCCATTCACAATTCCTGCAATTAATCCGGCGATTAAACCGGCACCGATGATGAGCGCGAGATTATCTACACCTTTGGTAATGTAATAGGCACTCACTGCACCGGCGATGGCCATAATCGACCCCACTGATAAATCTACACCGGCGGTAGCGATCACCAGCGACATGCCGATTGCTAATAACGCAACTGGCGCTGCGCGATTAAGCACATCAATCAAGCTACCGTAAAAGCGGCCATCTTTAAATTCAATATGAAAAAATTCCGGTGCAATTATCACATTGATAACCAGTAGCACCAGCAAGCCAGCGCAGGGCCATAAATAGCGGCGCAGGTTTTGGTTTTTGCTCAAGGTGTTCATGATGCTTTACTCATTCATTAATTGGAGGCAATCGCTTGCATAATTCGTTGCGGATTAATATCGCCATCTTCCAGCTCGGCAACTTTCTGGCGGTCGCGCAATACAATGACTTTGTTACTGAAGGCAACCAGCTCTTCCAGTTCAGACGAGGCAACAACCAATGCAAGGCCCTGGTCGCACAATTTGCGAATCAAACGAATAATTTCCGCGTGCGCGCCAATATCGATTCCGCGCGTCGGTTCATCAAGGATTAGCAGGGAAGGATTCGCAGCAAGCCAACGCGCAAGGATAACTTTTTGCTGGTTACCACCACTTAATTGTTCAATCGGTTTTTCGATATCCGAGGTCGCAATGCTCAGTTCTTTTACGTAGCGATTGGCGATTTCTTCTTGCTCTTTGCGCGAAATAAATTTCCACCAGCCCTGTTTGATCTGGCGTGCAAGAATCATGTTTTCGCGGATAGAAAGTTGACCGAGGATACCATCGTGCTTGCGATCTTCCGGACACAATCCCATGCCAGCGGTAATAGCATCGCGCGGCGAATTAACGTTAACGGTTTTGCCATTAAAGGTTATCGAGCCGTTATGTTTTTTATCGACGCCAAATATCAGGCGGCATAATTCGGTGCGGCCTGAGCCAAGCAAGCCCGCAAGACCCACGACTTCGCCTTTGCATACTTGAAGATCGGTTGGTGAAAGCGTGGCGTTGCGGCCAATACCTTGCACATTTAATAGTGCATCCCCACACTCGGAATTTGTTGGTGGCTTGTGATCACCGAGCGCAGCCAATTCTTTACCGAGCATATGGCCAATCAATTCGGAGCGCGACAATGTTGCGGTTTCAAACTCGCCGACTAATTGTGCATTGCGCAAGATGGTGATGCGATCACAAACGGCGTAAACCTGATCGAGAAAATGCGTAACAAACACAATGCCAATTCCGCGCGCTTTTAAATCGCGCATGATGCGGAACAGTGATTGCACTTCGTCGGCATCCAGGCTCGCTGTGGGTTCGTCGAGAATCAACACTTTCGCCGACATGTCGACGCCGCGCGCAATGGCAATCAGTTGTTGTACAGCAATGGAATAACTTGATAGTGGTAATGTGACATCAATGTCCAGGTCATAACCTTTCAATAATTCCTGCGCATCGCGATTAACTTTGCCCCAGTTAATCAAACCGAAGCGACGCGGCTCGCGTCCCAGGTAAATATTTTGCGCAACCGTAAGGTTTGGTAACAGGTTGACTTCCTGATATACCGTGCTCACACCCAACGCTTGTGCATCGCCAGTGTTGTTGGGAAATATCGGTTGGCCATCCAATAAAATATCGCCGCTATCGCGCTGGTAAACACCGGTCATGACTTTAATTAATGTGGATTTCCCTGCGCCATTTTCGCCGAGTAATGCATGGATTTCACCGGCGCGCAGTGTGAAGTTCACGCCTTTTAGTGCGTGAACACTGGGGAATATTTTATGAATTCCCTTAAGTTGTAGTACGGGAGTTGAATTCATTATGAAACCGCTTTTGATTTTTTAATTGGCACAGGCTATCGGGATGCTAGCGAATAGGGTTGGGCGACCGTGCACAGCATGGATGCTGTGCCCGAGCCTACAGGGATGTATTGACGGCGAGTCGCACAACCCTATTCGCTAGCATCTATGTGCGGATCAATTACTTAGCACTACGCTTGGTTAACTCTGCGGCGGCGTTATCCGCGGTATACACTGCACCACCCATACGAATCCATTTATCGAATTCTTTTTTACCACCGCGATATTCATTAATAACGTCAAACGCAGGACCGCCGAGGTGCGGGCTTAATTCAACGGATACGTTAATTTCGCCAGCAACAATGGCTTTCAGTGCATCATCCACTGCATCAACCGATACGATTAAAATATCTTTACCTGGTTGCAAGCCCGCTTCTTTAACGGCCTGGATTGCACCCAATGCCATTTCATCGTTATGTGCCCAAATTGCACAAATACCTTTACCGCCGCCTTCCGCTTTCAGCATGGTCTCCATCACTTCTTTGCCTTTTGCGCGGGTAAACTCGGCAGTTTGGCTGCGCACAATTTTGGTTTCCGGAAATTTCGCAATAGTTTCATTAAAACCTTTCATGCGACCTAATGCTGCACTCGAACCCACAGTACCTTGCAGTTCAAGAATACTGCACTTGCCCTGGGTTTTTTCAGTGAGCCAGGTTGCCGCGCGTTGGCCTTCCACTTCAAAATCCGGCGCGATACGCGTGAGATAAAGTGAATGATCCGTTACAGAAACATTGCGATCCAGAATCACCACTGGAATGCGCGCGCGCTTGGCTTCCATCAATACTGGCTGCCAACCGGTTTCAACGACGGGCGCAATTAAAATGGCATCTACACGTTGGGCAATAAAACTGCGCACGGCTTTAATCTGGTTTTCCTGCTTTTGTTGCGCGTCGGAAAACTTTAGCGTGATACCGCGTTTTTCCGCTTCGGCTTTTACTGATTCGGAAAAGCTGGTGCGCCAACCGGATTCAGAACCTACTTGGGCAAAACCGACAGTGATTGCATTAGCAGTAGCGCTGATGCCGATAGTGGCAGCGAGCGTCAGGGTCTTGAATAAGCCTTTCATGGTGGTTCCTCATGTAATTATGTAAATATTTATAATCGTGTTTAAACCTGATGTCTCCAATGAAAGGAAACAGATTTTTATTTATCCCACTTACATTGATAATCAGAAGTGAAATTATTTATTAAATCCAGCCTCCATCTACAATAAAGTGCTGAGCAGTACATAAGCGGCTATCGTCCGATGCCAGAAACATTGCCATAGCGCTAATGTCTTCCGGCATTACTGATTTTTTCAAACACTGGTTTTCCAGAATATTTTTTGCGGTTTTTTCTTTGGTTAGCATCGCCACCTGGCGATCAGTCATCACCCAACCGGGCACCAGGGTGTTTACGCGGATATTGTCGCCGCCCATATCGCGCGCGAGCCCACGCGTCATACCTTCAATCGCGGCCTTGGAGCTGGTGTATCCAGGCATTCCGCCTTGCGTTGCATACCAGCTCATTGAGCCCAAATTGATAATTGAACCTCCGCCAAGCTCAAGCATATGTTCATACACCGCTTGCGCAGCAAAAAAGTGGTGACGCAAATTTACCGCGAGGCGTTCATTCCAGTAATCGACGGTGACCTCACGAAAATCATGGCGCGTATCGTTGGCCGCATTGTTGACCAATACATTAATTGGACCAACATTGTTATAAATTTGTTTGATGGTGGCTTGCAGTTTGGGAATGTTTAATAAATTGCAGCGGTAATAGCGTGGTGGAATGTTATCGGTGCGATGACTCAATTGTTCCACCAGTTTGTGTGCATCATCATCGCGGATATCAATAAAACATACCTGCGCCCCCTGGTGGCAAAATGCTTCTACCAGGTTGGCGCCAATACCCGATGCACCGCCGGTAATCAGCACAATTTTGTATCTCAAGCTCGGGTATTGATTAGTGAGAGTCATCGGGCTTCACCACTAATGCGAATGGCCGGGAACTGCCGCACCGCGACAGCCGACGAGGAAATCAAAATCACAACCTTCATCGGCTTGCATGACATGCTCGATGTACAATTGCAAATAACCACCGGTTTTTTTCTGGACTTTTTGTGCGCGTAATTGGTTAAGGCGCGCGGTAATTTCTTCTGCGCTCACTTCCAATTCCAGTGAACCAGCGTCGGAATCCAACGCAATCCAATCACCATCTTGCACTGCGGCGAGCGGGCCAAATTCCTGTGCTTCCGGCGCAACGTGTAACACCACCGTACCGAACGCAGTGCCGCTCATGCGTGCATCCGAAATGCGTACCATATCGGTAACACCTTGTTTTAATAATTTCGGCGGCAACCCCATGTTGCCGACTTCAGGCATGCCGGGGTAACCCTTGGGACCGCAATTTTTTAACACCAAAATACTGTTGGCATCCACATCGAGCGAGTCATCCATAATGCGTTCTTTGTAATGATCAAAGCTTTCAAACACCACGGCGCGTCCACGATGCTTCATTAAATGGGCCGATGCAGCGCTGGGTTTTAATACTGCCCCGCGCGGTGCCAGGTTGCCGCGCAAAATGCAAATGCCGCCATTGGGACAAATTGGATTATCAAATTCGCGAATTACTTCATCGTTGTAACACGGCGCTTGTGAGTTGTTTTCCCACACCGTTTTTCCGTTTGCAGTCAAGCAATCCTTATTTAATAAATCTGCATCCCCCAAACGTTTTAATACGGCAGGTAAGCCACCGGCGTAATAAAAATCTTCCATTAAAAATTCGCCGGACGGTTGCAGGTTTACCAATGTCGGAATTTGTTGGCCGTAGGTTTGCCAGTCTTCAAGTGTCAACGCAATATCCAAACGTGCGGCCATCGCTTTTAGATGAATGACAGCATTGGTGGAGCCGCCGATTGCAGCGGTGGTGCGAATGGCATTGATTAAACTGTCGCGCGTGAGTAATTGAGAAATGCGCAAATCTTCATTCACCATTTCCACAATACGCATGCCGGAAATATAGGCAAGGGTTTTGCGGCGTGCATCAACGGCAGGAATCGCGGCATTTTGCGGTAGCGATAAACCAAGTGATTCCACCATGCATGCCATAGTCGATGCGGTTCCCATGGTGTTGCAGGTGCCGGTGGAGCGCGACATATCGGCTTCCGCATCCATAAATTCCTGTAAAGAAATTTTCCCGGCCTTGTAGTCCTCACTCATGCGCCATACGAGCGTGCCCGAGCCAACATCTTTGCCTTTGTGTTTGCCGTTCAGCATCGGGCCGCCGGTAACAACAATAGTGGGGAGGTCGCAACTCGCCGCGCCCATCACTAGGGCAGGGGTTGTTTTATCGCAACCCACCAGCAATACGACACCGTCAATGGGATTGCCGCGAATGGACTCTTCCACGTCCATTGCTGCCAGGTTGCGCGTGAGCATGGCGGTAGGGCGCAGGTTGGATTCACCATTCGAAAATACCGGAAACTCCACAGGCACACCGCCAGCTTCCAGAATGCCGCGGCGCACGCTTTCGGCAAGTTCGCGGAAATGGCTGTTACAAGGAGTGAGTTCTGACCAGGTATTGCAGATGCCAATAATGGGTTTTCCCAGGAAGTGGTGCTCGGGAATGCCCTGGTTCTTCATCCAGCTGCGATACATAAAGCCATTTTTGTCCTGGTTGCCGAACCATTGGGTGCTGCGTAACGCTTTGGTTGATGCTTTTGTCTTATTATCGTTACTCATGACTGGCTACATCTACATTGGCCATTATTATTAAAGTCATACAATATAAGTTTGTTACTAAAACCGGGCAATGAGTAAAATCGTTGTTTACGTATATTTGCCTGATAGGTACAAACCTGGAGTAAAACTTTTGATCTCTTTACTTGATTTAATTGTATTATAATATCAATATAAATCAACCCCAGTGATGGTAACGTAAGGCGCCAGATCGTTGTCGCTAAACGGCAATTGGAAAAGTGACTGAAAATAAGGCTTCCGGCCGATAAACAATAAGAGAGGTATAGATGCGCTCCCTGATTCAACCCCTGATATTGGCTTTGGCTGCAGTGACGACCACTGCGCAAGCTGCCAATCCCATTTTTACTGATGTATTTACCGCTGATCCGGCTGCATTGGTTCATAACGGCAAGGTGTACCTTTATACCGGTCATGACGAGGCCAAAGACAACACTAAATTCTTTGAGATGCATGACTGGCTGGTGTGGTCTTCCGATGACATGGTCAATTGGAAAGCCCACGGTCCGCGTTTGCACGTGAAAGATTTCAAATGGGCCAAAGGTGATGCCTGGGCCAGCCAGGTGATCGAGAAGAATGGCAAGTTTTACTGGTATATCACGGCGCGTCATAACGATACCAAGCCGGGTTTCGCTATTGGTGTCGCGGTGGGCGACAGCCCGTTGGGGCCATTTAAAGATGCGTGCGGCAAGGCCTTAATTACTAACGATATGACTACTGATACCCCGAATGACTGGGATGATATCGACCCGTCAGTATTTATCGATGATGACGGTCAGGCTTACCTGTTTTGGGGTAATACCAAAGCGTACTACGCCAGGCTCAAGCCCAATATGATCGAGCTGGACGGCCCTATCGTAAACATCAAAACCCTGCCCGAATTTACCGAGGCAATCTGGGTGCATAAATATAAGGACAATTACTACTTGTCCTACGCGATGGGTTTCCCGGAGAAACTGGGGTACGCCATGAGTAAAAGCATCAACGGCCCTTGGGAATACAAGGGAATCCTGAATGAGGTTGCGGGTAATACTCCGACTAACCATCAGGCGATTATTGAGTTTAATAACAAGCATTACTTCATTTATCACACGGGCGCGGGGCGTCCTGATGGTGGGCAATACCGTCGTTCAGTCAGTATTGATGAACTGTTTTACAACCCGGACGGCACGATCAAGCGCATCATCATGACCAGTGAAGGGGTGACGCCGAATAAGGTGGCCTCCAAGGCTCGTGAATAGCGTTGTAGATAAAGAAAAGCTATCCCCTGATAGATTTAAAACCGATTGACAGGGGGATAGGCTTGCTGAGAATATATTGTCATACAATATTAATATCCTCTGATGGGTCAATATTAATAAAATAACAGTGAATTTGCGTCAATTGAGATAAAGAAATAGGTGAGTTTGATGACCTCTTATGCCTTGGGGCTGGATTACGGCTCTGATTCCGTTAGAGCCCTGTTAGTAGACGCCCTTACCGGTCAGGAAGTGGCGAGCAATGTGGTCTATTACCCGCGTTGGAAAAAAGGTTTGTTTTGCATACCTGCCAAAGACCAATTCCGCCAACATCCATTGGATTACCTGGAAAGCCTGGAACAAGTGGTTCAGGGGTTGTGGAAACTGGCTCCTGCTGGCGCTGCACAAAAAGTTGCAGGCATCAGTTTCGATACTACCGGTTCTACGCCGATTGCAGTGGACAGCGATGGTGTTGCGCTTGCTTTGAAGCCGGAGTTCGCTGAAAACCCCAATGCGATGTTTGTATTGTGGAAAGACCACACTGCAATCAAAGAAGCGCAAGAAATTACTGCAGCGGCAAGTCAGGCAACAGAAAATTATTTGAAATACGAAGGTGGAATCTATTCCTCTGAATGGTTCTGGGCAAAAGCGCTGCATGTATTGCGTGAGGACAGTTCAGTCGCCAAAGCGGCTTACTTGTGGGTAGAACATTGTGACTGGATGTCGGCAGTACTTACC
>DATJLF010000002.1:0-108315 GCA_035490715.1 Cellvibrio sp. | reverse complement strand
GCACCGAGAACATCATCTTCAAAAGCAAATCAAACTTGTTGGTTCACACCTGTTTCAGCCTTGATTGCTGGATTAGGTGTTTGACCGAGCCCGGCACCAATAAATACTTCATTTAATTCTGGTGCGCGGAATAATTCAGTATTACTAATACGGAATAATAAATTTTCAGTTGCTTCATACTCGACCGCAAGTGCACTGGTAAAATCGTTGAACGTGTCATTGACAATAGATGACTCCACATCGCTGGTTTCGTAGCGTATACCTGGAATAAAGTTAACGCCTGTCCCAGTGGTCACTTTATCTTCAACAAAAAAAGCAGTTTCAGTGCTATTTTCAGAGGCTTTTTTACTACTGTTAACAATGTAGGCCGTGTCGTGTTCAATATGATCAAGTCCATATGTAAAGTTGTGGCTCACCACCTCTTCGACTAATGTGTTAATGAAAATATTAAGACCAGTGTTATCGGCATCGCCCTGGTTGATAGTGGCAGATGCAGGGCTCCATGTTACGAGTCCGCGCTCATCGCGCCAGAACGTACTTTCATTTTGATAAAGTGCCGCTTCCATCGTAGTGGATGCGGATAATCTTCCTTCGTAACTAAGCGTTGTGGTATCGCGAGTAAATTCGGTAGGGTAGGTGAGTGGTACTTTAAGCGAGTTCGCAATGGCTAATGTCGTTGCCAATCCCATATCCGGGCGATAGGAATAATCCCCGACATCTTCGTAACTTTCATAACCGAGTTTCAAACGGTGCCCATCGGCAACTTCCCAACCGAATTTAATTAACGCATCTTGCACTTCACCTTCCAGGCCGCGTACTTCACCATCAGTACTGGGTAAGGTTTCGCCATTGGCGCCGAGAATTTTTCCTCCGCCAACTTCATAGTTATCACGATTCACCTGATTGAAATAAACCAGTGCGTCAAAGGAGTCGGTTAATTGTGCATAACCGGTAATTGCTGCTGAATCGCCTGCGTTATCTGCATAACCTGCTTGCAAGCGGCCGCCAAATTGCGAGCCATTTTCCAACAACGTACGTGCATCTTTTGTTTTAAAGCGTACGGCGCCACCCAAGCCACCGTTGGTGACTGAGTTGTTACCTACATCAATATTGGCAGACTCCAGAATATCGGCGTGAATCTGCAAATTACCCATATGGTGGTACATGTAGGTATTTTGATTGGCGCCATCAATACTAATACGCAAATCCTTATCATCCATACTGCGAATGGTAATGCGTTGGTTCAATGAGTGCGCACCACCCACATCCACACCGGGGATGGTACGAAGCAGATCACTGATGTGATCCGGTTGTTTAATCTCCATGGTTTCTGCATCCATGGAAAGTGAGGAGGCTTTGACCTGGGTTCCCCAAACAGCGATGGTTTCGACGTCGTCCACAGGCTTTGTTTCAGCAGCATTAAGTTGTGCTGCCATAAGGCCGATAAGGGCTGCAAAAAGAGGTTTGTGGGAAAAACACGGCTTGCTCATGCGAATCTTCCTGAGTGAATAATTATAAAGGCGTCAAAATTTTATTATCAAATAGGAATTAATATCAAATGATATGCAATTTTATGCGACATTAATTTTTTGTTAGTTGTTTTTGTTATTTGAAATGAGTTATGGCAATTTAAGTGAAATTATCAAGATTAAATTTTGTTTGTTATTGATAATTATTATCATTTGAAATAGTATGGCGTTCAAGTCATTTACATCGGGCGTTCCAGGCTTCGATTTACACGGTTGAGCTTTTTTCAGGAGTTGCAATGAAATCTATTTTTCGCTTTCGGGTTGTTATGTCGTTATTGGCAAGTGTGGTGTGCGTGTCTGTTCTTGCCCATACACCTTTTTTAGCGCCGGTGAGTTTCACTCCGGCCCATGAAAACTGGGTAACGCTGGATGCCGGATTTGCTGAAGTTTTTTTCCAGCCGGATGTGGCATTTGATAAGAGTAAATTTCAATTGTTGACCCCTTCGGGTAAGTGGCAGGAGCCTGCACGTTTGGAAGAATTCAAAACCCGCACATTGGTTGAGCAACAATTGGAAGAAAAAGGTACTTATCGTTTTAGTACGGGGGTACGTTACGGTGCTGTGTTCCGTTTTTATGAATTAAATGGTGAACGTAAAGCGATACGTGATTCGAAAGAAGCTTTACCGGAAGGCGCGAAATTATTAGATCATTTTCAATCAGTAACCCTGGCGGAAACTTACATCACTAACGATAAACCGACACAGTCTGCACTCAAGCCTTATGAAAAAGGTTTGGAGTTGGTACCCGTTACGCATCCGAGTGATGTTTATGCCGGGGAAAAATTTATAGTGAAGGTATTAATGGATGGGAAGCCACTCGCCGACAAAACGCTTGATATTTTTAAGGCGCAGGATGGTAGCGAGCATGAAAAGCCTTACCTTACTGCAACAACTAACAAAAAAGGTGAAGCTGAATTAGCCATGGCAAATGCAGGCATTTATTTGTTACACCTACGCCATACGGCTCCTGCACCCAAGACAGCAGAAGCACCCAACTATGGTTATGTATATACGCTGAGTTTCCAGGTAGAGCCAGCACTTTAAGCAGCCTGATATTTTCAAAAAATTTTCATAAGGCAAATATGTGATGACGCAAAATAATTTTCTGAAAATTGGTTATGTGTTTGGATTGGTGGTTTGCATGAGCAGTTGCCAATCCAGTAAACCATCAGGGCAGACAGGAAAGCCCTTTGAGCAGCAAGGCTCATTTCAACGTACCCATGGTGGTGGTACGGTAGATCGTGAAAAATTTATCCAGGAATATGACAGCAATTCAGATGGAATACTGGCTAAAAGTGAATTTGAACAGACACGCGCGCAACGCTTGATGGCGATGGATATTAATGGTGACAAACGTGTCGATGAGAATGAATATGTCACTGAATTTAAAGCACGTATCCAAAATCTTTCTGCGGAAGACCAGCAACGCCAGATTCGCCAGGCTCATGTACGTTTTAATGTGCTGGATAGCAGCAAAAATGGTGATTTGACTGTTGCTGAATATGCTGATTCCGGTGCGCGTATTTTTAGCGGATGGGATCTAAATAAAGATGGTTCTGTTTCCAGCGCAGATCCGCTGCCAGAGCCTCGTAAAAAAGAAAAGTAATGCCTTTAATAGCTTAAAACGTACACCTATTTTTAAATTAAAAAAGACTCATAGATTACGGCATTTGCCGGGGCAAGGATGCCGCAAGGATGAACTATTCTAAAAATTATTTTCCTGCCTTGTTAGCCAAAAAAATAAATTCAAGTAATCCATCCGTTAACTCAACGGATCGTTTACCTATCATGGTTAATGAGGAAGAAAAATGAATCATCCGTTTTCCGGTGCTGTTCCTTTTGCAGTGAGCACACTGGCAATCGCCTGTTTGATGGCTGTACACACATCCCATGCGGCGAGTGAATCAACCAATATACAAAAAAAGACACTTAACAAAGTCGTTATTACCGCCCAATCAGAAAATAATTCAATGCATCCTGATACCAAAGTGTTGAATGCTGAAACTCTTGAAAATCAACAGACCAATGACCTTGAGGATATGGTGCGCTACATACCCGGTGTCAGTGTGAGTAATATCGGTCGTTTTGGAGCAAACGGTTTTAATATTCGCGGTATGGATGGTGATCGCGTTGCCATGACCATTGATGGTTTATCCATGGGCGAAACTCTCGACCCGGTAAGTTATCAGGCCTACGATTTTTTTCGTTCCACGCGCGGCGGGTTAGATGTTGATGCATTGAAGTCAGTGGAAATTGTTAAAGGTGCTGATTCAATAGCCGCAGGCAGCGGCGGGCTTTCCGGTGCTGTGATGTTTGTTACTAAAGATCCTGCGGATTATCTGGAAAACACAGGAAACGATACCTTCATTAATATTAAAACTGGTTATGCCAGTGACAGTGATGAAGCGATGGTGAGCGGAACTGTGGCAAATCGCACGGGTGTAGTTGAATCACTTTTGGTTATCACCCGCCGCGAAGGCCACGAACTGGAAGTGCAGGGCACGGGTGAAAATATCAGTGGCGCTGCGCGCGAAATTCCTGATCCGTTGAATGCTGAATCGACTAACGGATTATTCAAAGTTTTTTACCATGCGTCCGATTCTCATCGTTTTGGATTGGTTGCTGAACATTACCAGGCTAATTCGCAACTGGATAATTTAACACGTGTGGATGCATCCTATCTCACCCGAACTACCGATGATAATAATGACCGCGACCGCGTAGGAGTAAATTATCGTTGGCTGGCGAATGCATCCTGGTTTGATATGGTTGACTGGAATTACGATTTTCAAAACACATACAACAGCGGTTACACGTTGATGTTGTTTAAATCTCCTACTTGTCCACAAGGTGTATCACCTTGCTTTCGTTCAGAAGACCGTGATTACGAGCAAGATACCCATACCACTCGATTTAAATTTACCAAAACTGTGACGAGTAATTCTGTCGAACAGGATCTGGCTTATGGATTGGGAGCGGAGACACGCGAAGTCAGTTATTCCTCTATTGATTCCCGTTACCTTGGTGTGAGTGATACACAGGCGTTGGTTGAAATTGATCCGGATTTTGTTCCTGAAGCTAAAGTGAGTCATTTACACGCCTATTTTCGTGATGAAATTGCGCCCTTAAATTCTCCATGGAAATTTATTGCGGGTACACGCATAGATAATTTTCGTTATCAACCGGATTTTAATGCACAGTATCAGGATAATTCAGGAACAGTTGATGATGTCAGTTTTTCTGAAGCAACCTGGCAGTTAGGCGCAACGTATCAATTAACCGATACACAAAAAATCAGTGCGCAAATAGGGACAGGTTTTCGCGCACCTTCAACAGAAAACCTTTACTACGCTACCGTTACCAGTGTTGCAGTAGATACAGTTTCCAATCGTGAATTGCAGTTATGGGAATCTGTTGCCAATCCTGATCTGGACGTAGAGGAAAGTCTCAATAAAGAATTACGCTATTCATACAGCGGTGATTATCAGCAAATCAATATCGCGGTGTTCCATGATGACTACAGCGATTTTATTGAGACACAAACTCTGACGCGATTACCAGATGCTGTTTTTCAAACGTGTACGCGTGGCGTTTGCACCAGTGTAAAAGGCGATCCCTACACGATGCCAGTTAATGCCGGTGAAGTAACGGTTAAAGGGATTGAGATGGATGGGCGCTGGATGCTCAATAAAAACTGGGGCGCGCGTGGGGCTATTTCTTATAACGATGGCGAAAAGGAAAACGGCGATCCTTTACTTAGCATAGTTCCTCACTCCGGGGTCTTGGGTCTTGAGTACCAGGCAGATGATCGCCGGTGGGCGGCCAGCCTGACTATGACGCGCTCCGCAGGGAAAAAATTGCAAGATGTTATGACAACGAATGCACAGGGAAACCAGGTGCAGGGTGCAGAATTTCTTACTGAAGGATTTACCTTGTTTGATCTGCAAGGCCGTTATGCTGTTACTCCCTCGTTAAAACTAACTCTCGGCATTTATAACATTACTGATGAGCAATACTGGCGCTGGCAGCGCGTGCAATTTGTTACCAGTGGCACCGGTGGTGCACGCGGTGGTGTAAGTGGCAATGGCATTAATCGCTATGCAGAACCCGGTAGAAATGCACGAGTGAGTTTGTCTTATTCTTTTTAATTTCACATCAATTTTGCAAGCGTGTGATCATTCCATACGCTTGCATTAACAAGGAGCAATCATATGTTTGAAACTAATATCGCATTGGTATTTGGAACAGATACTGGCAATACCGAAGAAGTCGGCGGCAAAATTGCAAAAGCATTGCGCCAATTCGGTTACGCTGTGGATCTGATGAATGTTACCGAAGTAACTGGCGAAGTATTATCGGCCTACCAATTTTTAATTATGGGTATTCCCACTTGGGATTTCGGTGGTATCCAGGAAGATTGGGAAGATTTTGAGGTGGAATTACTGGCCACTGATTTAGGTGGTCGTGTTGTTGCTTTTTATGGCTTGGGTGACCAGCGTGGTTACGGCGATTATTTTGTCGATGCTATGGGATGGTTGCGTGATCGCGTAGTACAAACAGGTGCAAGTGTAATCGGACATTGGCCCACAGATGGATACAAATTCGCTGCATCCCTGGCTGCCAATGAAGACCTGAGTGAATTTTGTGGATTGGCAATTGATGAAGATCAGCAATTTGAATTAACTGACACACGTGTTACTGCATGGGTGGAATTGATTGTTAACCAATACGAAAACCTGGCCTTGGCCTCTTAAGGAGTTGGTAATGAATCTTGCTCGGGAACATAATTCGCAAACGCTATCATTACGCGAAAGAAATGAACAATTAATTCACCAATGGAGTTTTTTGTTGGAGCAAGGTCGTAGCGAGTTGCACCTGCGCCAATGGTTTCTTGCTGCAAACTATTACCAGCAAGCAATGTCGATAGCCGAATCCCTATTTGCTGCATCACTCTGCAAAAATTGCGCATTGCGTTGTTACACACGTACTTTGGTGGAATATGCTTACGTAATTTGCAAAATTAACGGGCCAGAAAGCCTGGAGCTAATTGAACAAGCTGCCATATTAACCTTATCTGCATACGTTCCTATGTCCCTGGTAGAAAAGTTACTGCTTCCAGTCACCGAAATAAAAACTCGCTCTGATGCGGATCGCGAACTATGGCTCAACCAGTTGTTTGCAGAGGATGCTTCTTATCGGCGTCGGTTGCATTGATGGTTCTATAGATCAAAGTGGGTCGCTAGTGACATGGGTAATTCACTCCTATACAAAATTCATCTGTTTTACTATCTACCTGACATTGTTTATGAGACTTTAATTAAATTGTTCTGGTGTGGTATAAGATCGCTCCAAAATGTCCATGCTCTTTTTAGGGCAGCGAATTGACAATTTTACGATTGTTCGGCCTTCACCTATTAATTTATTGGAGTTTTTAATGAGGTACTTTTTGCTGGGTTCTTT
Organism: Cellvibrio sp.; assembly: GCA_035490715.1. Classification (GTDB taxonomy): domain Bacteria; phylum Pseudomonadota; class Gammaproteobacteria; order Pseudomonadales; family Cellvibrionaceae; genus Cellvibrio. The sequence goes on along the minus strand of DATJLF010000002.1, from coordinate 101,327 downwards.
GATTTTGACTGTTATTTCCTCTCCTGCCTCTGCTGGCTCCCCAGGTTGGTTTGATGCAGGGAAAATTACACGAATTCATTCCGGGCACGGTGATGGTGCGTTTTTATTCTCCACAGAAATTAATTTAAGCGTTGCGGGCTGTCCGGCAACAACTCTTGGGTATGTTGTTAAAGAGAATGCGTCAAATAGTAGCAGGATTTACAGCACTTTATTGGCAGCTTATATGGCGCAGAAACCAGTTTCAGTGTATGTAACGGGAGCATGTCTTATCGAGCGGCCAGAAATAAATGCGGTTCAACTTAAAGAGGTTCCATACTACTAGAGCAACTGTTTTAGATAGAGCTAAGCACCGTTTTTTAGTGCTTAGCCTGCTTAATAATATAGTTGGTAGAAATCCTGTGTTAATTTTTTAAAGCATCGATTTTGCTACTGGCGTCCGGGGCAAAGTGGCGTTGTTGCGACTTGATAGTGTCTTTCGGTACAGCATAAGGGCCTTCTTCAGTCAAAAGATAAATGAAATCTTCATCTTGATGTTTAACAACCCCAATGCGTTGACCGTCTTCAATAATTAAGGTAGTGCAGGGCATAATTATTGATTTATATTTTTCCGTAGTCATGCATTTCTGTTCATAAAATTCAATTAATTCACTTGATGCCATCGCTCTTCCTATGATGGGGGCAGGATACAAAACCATGCAGATGAGGGCCATAAAAACAAATAAAATAGGAAAGGATAATATATTCGCTAAAACTGAAAAGGCTGTAATTTTAAATGTTATTTTTGCTCGATCAGCTCTGTTTTTTTGCTTTTGTTTTTCCTTGGCTTTGTCAGTAAAAAAGAAGTCGAAGAAAAAATAAAATATCCCTCCGGCTAATAGTGCTGCTATAAGGATGTAGGTCCAGGATTCTTTTAGCCCACCCCAGAAAATTGGCCAGGCATTTTCATAGGAAATACCGGTTAAATAGAAAAAAGAGTTCATCGCTGATTCATATACGGAGCCGGGCTCTGAAGATATAGATGGATTGCTGAAGCCCAATGCTTCCAAATAATATTTTTTTGACGTATATCCAAAAAAATAAGTATATGCAGGTGCAATTACTGCAAAAAATTTCCAAAAACTTGACATTTCTGATTTTTCTACATTGTTATCTTGGTTGTTTTCTTTGGTTTTGCTTTCCATGATTACCTCAAAAAATAGATATCTTAAAACTGATTTTTTTGAGTGTATGTGAGAATTTGTATATTTATTTTGTGAGATATATCGCTTGGTTAAAAAGTTGAGAATAGTCACAGGTTTTTGAAATTGTCCTTTAGTCCGGTAGTTACCATTTATATTGATGTTTTTAAATCCAACCTTAATTTTGTATTTATCTGTGCCTGTGCTATGAAGTCCTGTGTATCTTGATGAATTAATAAAGCCCCGTGTGGGGCTTGGGAAGTAAGATGAAGTTAGGAAACTGAGGTTGAGAAACAAAAGCTAACGTTTTTCTTCAATCCAATTAATTGCTGACTCTATACCTGCATCATATCCTTCTACACGTTCTTGCAGTGTTGCAAAAGGCACGGGTATTTTTGGGGGGATACCAATTTTTTCATAATTATTACCTTGAACATCCAAATAGGTTTCATTACTAACACCAAACAGGATGTCGCTGGTTAGGCGTTTAACAAGAATATCGGAAAACGCACCAGCAGTTGGTTCCCCGATAATTGTCACTTGTGATAATGAGGCCATAGCGATAGTAAATAACTCCGCTGCACTCCCCGTATCTCCACTCGTTAATACGGCAGTGGGTTTTAAATAAATATTTTCCTTGTGTGGGTCCAACATTACATCTTGCACCGGTGTTGCCCAAGCGCCACGGCCTGCAAATTTTGAGTACACCACTTGTGACTGCCCCATAAAATGACGGACAAAATTAAGGGCAACCTGGTCTTGACCACCATCATTAAAACGAACATCAACAATAAGGCCATCGGTACCCTCCAGATCCTTCAATGCTTCATTGATGGTGGCTTCTGCGATAGCCACGTCAGAAGCAATATCAGAGATAAGCGTTGACTTCCCTTCGGTGTAATCAGACATTGAACCAACAAATAAGTACCCAATATTATTGCTGGTTTTAAACCATGCAATTTGACCCGCAGCTCTTACTTTAACCACGGAATGTTGGTCTGCATAATCAAAAATAGTACCTACTATATTATCGAAATTTTCAACAATATAGTTTTCGGCTGCTGCTGTTTGTACACTGGTTGATTCACCATCATGCCCGGACATCTGCAGATATTCATTTAATAGTTTTTCATAGAGAGTTAATTGCGTAGATGCATTAAAAGATGGAGTTTCGTCATTTTCCAGAGCCGCTGTTATGCTTTTATCCAAATCCAGACTCAGTGGTGCCCTGATAAGCAACGCATGACCGTCACCCAGAGGAACTGTGAGCTCACTGAGAAATTCAAATAGTTCCGTTTCGTCCTTAATAGTATCTACAGATTTGATAGCATCCTCATAAACAGCATTCCAATTTACGCCCCTCAATTCAAAATTGATGTACAGATCATTAAAGGTTTGCCAGAAAATTTCAAAGTCTTTTTTAGCATCGAAGGAGTAGCCGGAATCTGCTTTTAAAATTTGTAAATTTTCCGTACAGGCCAAGGGAAGTTTATCTACTTTTTCATAATCAACACCGGGAGGATAATCGCCATTTTTTTTGAGCAGGATTTCCTTTCCTGAATTCGAATAAACATACTCCTGCTCAAGCTTTATATGAGATACGTCGGAAACACGTTTCTGTAGTAGGCAATAATCCGTTGTAACGCTATATGTTTTTACAGTAAAAGCCGTACCTTCAGTAGTCACCGATAAAACATAACCATATGCTGGTGCATACCATTGCCCTACATAAGGCGATTCGGACAATGCGTAGCTGGATGAAGAAGAGCCCAGGCTATGTGAAGATGAAGCAGGTACTGAAATAGTTGATTTGGAGGAGCTGGAAACAGAAATACTCGAAGACGAAACATTTGTATTGTTATTGCTATCGCCAGAACACCCTGATAAAAAAGCCAGGCAACAGAAGGCAGTCATTACTCCATATGTGGTCGTATTGTTTTTCCGGAATTCACAAAAAACTCCAGAAAAAAGCATGTTTGCAAACAATCGGCGCGTGAAACATATGACCTTGAAGAGTCTGACCTTGAAAAATCTATGTGTAAAAAACCTGTTCGTAGAAAACATCGTAATATCCCTTGCAGTTATTCGGAAGGGATAACCTAAATCATCAAATAATTTAAAGCTGTACCATGTCTTACCAATTTGTAGCTTGCCGACGCAACTAACCTTACGCAATTAGCATCACGGATTCGATACAGCAAATAGTAAAATAAACTTGGCTCCTCCCAAAACTTCTGACGTTGTGATGTCGATTTTCACTTTGTGCAAATCCGCAATACGTTTGACTAACGCCATGCCCAGACCATGGCCTTTTTGCGATGCCGTTTGGGTCTCACTACCATTTCCGGAATGTTCCCCGCGCATAAAAGGTTTAAATATATCCTGTTTAAACTCCTCAGCTATTCCGGGGCCGTTATCTTCAATGGTAAAAAGTATATAGTCCTTCTCCCGTTGCAGGCTGATCATCACTTCGCCCTTGCCGTATTTGATTGCATTGGAAAGCAAATTTTCCATCAGTAAATTCAGGTAAAACACATCGCCGTTTATGAGATAAAAGTCTTCGCGGGCATTGATGGTGATTGCCGGTGACGAGAGGGACGAATCATACGGGTCGACATTATTTTTTACACCAGACGCTATTAAACGATTACATAAGCTGCGCAGATCAACTTCGCTTTGCGGTAATTGCGCAATATTTTTATCCAATCGCGCATATCTCAATAATGTCTCGATAAGGTTAGTCATATCGGCGATAACTTTATCAAGACGATCTTCATAAACCTGACGCTTTTGCTGGTCATCCTCCTCGCGTAACGCGTCCAGGCCAAATTGCAATTTAGCCAAAGGCGCACGCATCTCGTGGGATATGGCAGAACTCAACAAACTTATGTCAGACACCAACTCTTCAATGCGCTGCGCCATGCGATTGAATTCAAGTTCAATATCGTTGATATGGGAAATGGCACCGGGAGTAATTCGCGCACTCAAGTCACCTTCGCCTAATTTTTTTGCCGATAACTGCAAGGTTTGCAAGCGACGGATTAATGGAAGCAGCCAGATAAACACAGTCAGTATTAACAATGCGTAAAAGAAAATCGTGAATAGAATGGGAAGCCAATTACCTGATTTATTCTGGTTTGCCAGTGGAGCACGAAGAACATAATAATTATGTGCTTGTGCGGGAAAATAATAACTGACGCTTGCTGCTGACGATAAGGTGAGGTGACCGGTGCGCTCTAGTGTCTGAATAAGCTCTTCAGGCATTCGAATGTCATCGCGGTTAACTAGTTCCAACGAGAGAAATACATTTTCCGTTTGCCAGGCTTGTATAAATTCATTTTTATTTTCAAGCGTTCGCAACACATTTGAAAGCTGCGCACCAATAACTTCCAGCTGTGCCTCGGTTAATCCCTTATTAGATTTTTCACTGGAATGTAGCCCGGCGTAGAGCTTATCCAATAATAGGCCTGCGCCAACGGAACCAGTGATGATGGTAAGTAGAAGTGTCAGGGTGAGAGTGCGCAAACTCAGCATAGGGTTATTACCAGGCTCTTTTCGTTACCATGCATCTTTTACAAAGAGATAACCTTTGCCCCAAATCGTTTTTATTCGATAAGGATCATCGCTGCGATCATTCAATTTTTTCCTGACCCGCGAAATGCGCAAATCGATTGATCGATCAAGGCCGTCAAATTCATAACCCCTTAATTCCTTGAGCAGGGTATCGCGTGTAACAATTTCACTCGCGTGCGAAGCCAAAACCCATAGCACTTCAAACTCTTTCGACGTAAGTTTGGCATCGACACCCGCCAAAAGAACAGATTGGGAATGCGGGTCAATAACAAGGGTGTTAAAGGTTAACGTTTGGGATGCAGCAATTGCAGATTGCTTTTCTAACAATTTTTGAATTCGTGTTAATAGGGCTCTGGCTCTGATGGGTTTTATCAGGTAATCATCCGCTCCGGCTTCAAGCCCTAACACTTCATCGATTTCCTCATCCCTGGCGGTGATCATAATGATGGCACCGGTGTAAAATTGCCTTACTGTTTTACACACTTTAAAACCGTCTAGCCCCGGTAAGGCGCCATCCAACAAAACCACATCCGGTTGTGCCTCGGAAATTAATTTAACTGCATCTGCACCATTGTCTGTGCAAATACAATAAAAACCTTTTCCAGTAAGATATTCAGCGATCCACTGTTGTAGCTCGATGTCATCTTCCACAACGAGTATTGAATGAGGAGATTGATTCATCATTTTTATTTTATAAACATCATTAAAAAAGTCGCCATGTATGTTCAGGCCTATTTGATTTTCCATGGACCCAGGAAAGGTTTACTGTTTCGCTGGTAAGTATTTCGGAACCATTTGTCGGGATCAGGTAGTACTCCACGGGCTCAACCATAACCAGGTCTTCGGTAAATTGGCCTTCGTTAACACTCTCCCAACATTCCAATTGGATTTGATCCGGTGTGCGATATAAACAAATAGCCCGAGCATTTTTCGAACTCCATTTAATTTTGACACTCGCATAGCACTTATCGCCTTCTTTTAATACAACACACTCTTTAGGTTTAAGTGATAGCGTAATTGAATTTTTTTCCTGTTCATTTGCAATACTGGATTGCGCCATAGAAAAAAACCATACCGCAGCAATGAACTGATATTTATTTTTCATTTCAGCCCACCTTAAAACACATAGTTCAACAGAATACCGAACTCGCTCCGCTTTTCGGGGCGATCATCCCATTTGCGAGCAAGCTTTACCATTGGACTATTCAGTGCTTCGTCAGAATATACAGTGTGCGAAGAATAAATCTGGAATACCAGTTTTTTGCTAATCGGATAAGTAAAATCAATTTGCGCTGTGTAATCAATACTGGAAGACGGTTCGTATGCATCAACCACTTTATCCGCTTCGCTTTCAGTCACTCCGTAAAGATAATCCGTCAATCCACGTGAACGGTATTTGGCCCCGACCAAGCCATTCACACTCCAGTTTTTTATTTGCCAGCGGTGCCCGGCCCATAACGACGCATACTCCACGGCGCTATGGGATGTAAATTCTTCGTGGAAATAAGGTAATGCGATGACTTGCAATGACGTATTTCCCCAAGAGCCTTGGGCTCGCAATCCCGTTCCCCTTGTTGTTTCAGAGAATATTAGCTTTGCTTCACCGTCCACCCGATAGTTGAACTCATGTCGTCCATCGGTGCTTGCTGTAATTAAATCAAAATTCCAATGATCGGTGTTGTAGAAGTTATACCCCACGGCGGGAAGGTTTTTGTCACTGGTGGGATCGAAACCGAGTTCTACGAAAAGCCCATTCCATTGATAGCGGCTATTAAATACTACTTGAAAACCATTAATTTCTTCCCTTAATGGCGATTCAAAAATTCGATGGCCAATGCCAACAGAAAGGTAATAACCATCCCGACTATTGGAGTTAGTTTGCGGCTTATCGCTATCGGGGGATTCTTCCGCAACGCTGTAAACGGCGCATGACAGCGTCGCGGCAAATAAGCACACGTTTATTGTTCTTGTTAGATATTCCATAAAAAATCTCACCAAATTGATTTTCATTTGGCAGAGTCTAGAGCGCTTCGCATCAATGCTGTTTACCAAATAACGTCAAATTGTACCAAAATGTACAGTTGATAATGTGCTTCTGCAGCGCGTCGTTTTGCAGTTCATTTGATGAACGATGAGGAGATGGATACGGAAATTCCAGATTGTTATGAGGGTATTAAGACTTCATTGGTATTTTTTGATAGGAAGTGCTGATCGATACCTACAGCACCATGCTTGCCAGGCTGATAACAATTGCCGTAGCAGGAACCCACCGCGCCGCGTAATCAAGCAATATAGCTAGTGAAACTATTGCAAGGCTAAACACCGCGCAGAGTATTACCAGGCCAGTACCAACTCCATTGGTTGTTATGCAATAGACGGCAGTGGTTAATACCAATAACCAACCCAGCACACGCAAGCTTTTATTGAGCACCGGATTAATTTTCAGGTTTGGCCATAATTGTTGGCTGTGGCGATTCATGCAGCTGCAAAGTAATAAGCAAGCGCAGTAAGCGAGGCTGAAAGCGGTGAGCATTTAACAAGCCTCCGATGGTGTGTTGTTGCTTACATTGCCAGCAGCTGGTTTTGATTTTGCGCTGTTTTTCGTTGCTGCTATTTCTGCTTCGCTGCTGGTGGATTGTGCACGTAATTTTATTGCGACAACTCCAAAGAAAACTCCTGCCGCTAAAAACGTCAGGTCAACACCTGCAAAAATCCAATCGCCTTGTTGCACGCTGTTTAATAGGTGACGATCTGTTGTTATGCCATTTAACACCGGCAATAAACAAAATACACCAGCAGCGATCCAGGATAAATCGATCCAGCCTTTTGTAACCGGACGCAATAGTGGATAAAGCAAACAGATTAGCCACACGATAAACATCGTATGCACTTCCCATTGGGCGCGTGATGGAAGATCAACCGGCAGCAATCTATTTGCCCAAAAATACGCAGCGATAGTGATAGGTAAACCAATTACGGTACCCAGATTCAAACTTTCTACAAAGCGATAGCCAAAATCCGGACCGCCTGCTTTTTTCAATTGCGCCGGGCGACGTTTCAGGCTCCATAAAATCATTCCGGTAGCGATCATCGCTGTGCCTAATAAACCCGAGAAAAAATAAAGCCAGCGCAAACCGGTGTTGGCGAAGAGACCTTCGTGCAAACCTAGAAACACGCTGTAGACAGCACGTGGTGTAGATGTAATTACCGGAACTTCGGTTAGCAATTTTCCGGTAGTGCCGTCAAATACCAATTCAGGGCTTGAACGTAACGGTGAATCAGAGTGCCGGATGAAATTCACGCGCGCATTGCTGTCACCGGGGTAATCAATATCAAGGAATCGCACCTCGCCTTGGCCCCATTCCGATTCTGCAATCGCAAACATTGAACCCAGATCGGCCAGCTCCGTTTTATTGCCGCTAGGCTTCGGTTTGTGCATTTCTGAAAAAAATTCATTACTGAATTGTTGTTGCGAATCTTTACCAAAACCGTAGGTGCCCGCCACGATCAGCGACATGTAGGTGAGCACAAAAAAAATCAGGCCGCTGTAGGTGATCATAAAATGGAAGGGCAACGCACTCACACTCAGCAGGTTGTGCATGTCCAGCCAGGAGCGTTGACCTTTCTGGCGACGGAAAGTAAACATTTCCTTGAATATTTTTTTATGGATCACAACGCCGGTAATAATTGCCACCAACATAAACATGCTGCAAAGGCCGACAATCCAATAGGCAATATTGGTAGGAATGTAATGCAGCGAATAATGCATACGATAAAGTGTTTGGCCACCACCAGTCGCGCGACCGCTTAACAATTCACCGGTCGTTGCATCCAGTAATTCATTTCCCCGCGCACCGGGTACGCCATCTTTCTCTGGCATCTGCCAGAAAATTCGTAAATAGGGATTGTCTCGCCCGGCGGGGGTGCTGATTAACCAGCGTTCCGCGCCTTCCGCTTTTTCGCGCAGACGTTTTTCTGCCGTAGCTAATGATTGTTGGACACTGGCGGTTTCCGGTTTTAATTCCGGTTTCATCCAACGGTCAATCTCAGTGTCGAAATATCCCAGCGTTCCGGTTAAAAAAACAAAATACAACACCCAGCCAACGGTTAGTCCGCCCCAGGTATGCACCCATGACATTGATTGCCGAAAGCCACTTTTCATAACGTCACTCCTGCAAATTTAAAGAGCGCGATAAGGGCAAAAAAAATCGCTGCGAGTAGCCAGATTCCTCCGGCGGATTTGATCAGCGAGCGATGGGCAAATACCCACATCGCCGCGCCGGCATAAATTGCAAAACTTAGAAGCATTCCGACCGTGACCGCTTCATTTTTGGGTAACGGCAATAGGTAAGCCAGTAGTATTCCGCTAGCGTTCGCGAGGGCAAAACCGCCGAAAATGGCAGTCAGGGCACGTGCGGCGATTTGCCAGCGGTAACGGGCATCGGGAGATAAGGTGATCATCTGCACTGTATGAAAAATGGACTAGGGTTGAAAAATGTGCATTCTAAATGAAATTTCATATCAATTGGGAAGTTGTCTTGTTTTTCTTGTGGACTTTTCCAATTTGCACTCGTATTTCAACGATTTGTTCGTAAAAAAAATTGCTCCCGTCCCTGGGGTCCGGTGCGGACTTAAAACTCAATCGTGGCGGAAAGCATCAAGGTACGAGGATCGCCAATACGAGTGCCGTTGAAACCGTTCCAGTAGTGCTCATTGGTCAGGTTGTGCAGGTCAGCGCGAAGCGTCAACACCTGGTTTTCCAGATTTATCTGGTAACGGGCTCCCAGGTCGAAGAGGGTGTAGCCAGGGACTTTGTCGGCGTTCATTCCATCACCGTAGCTGGAGCCGTTGTAATTTGCTGCCGCTGACACACTCAGGTTTGGCACGGCGGGAATGTGGTATTCCAGGCGAGCTTTCACGATTTGTTCTGCCACATCGATAGGCGCTTTGCCTTCCAGTGCGGGCGTTTGGTTCTGCTCTTCTACACTCGGGTTGAGCCAGGTGAAACCGCCGATGAGATTGAGGTTTTCTGTCAGGTTACCTGTGGCAGTCAGCTCGATCCCTTCATGGACTTGCAGGCCGTCTTGCACAAAGCGTGGGGCGGTTGGTGCATTTACGTAGTACTGCAAACCTTTTTCGATACGGAATGCAGCGGCGTCTATCGCCAATTCACCCAGCTTGGTTTTAATGCCAATCTCAAATTGTTCGCTGGTCAGCGGCTCAAACACTTCGCCAAAGTTCACGACTCTTGTTCCCGTGTTATTAAAAAATTCGGGAACTACTACGCCTGCTTCCAGTGATTCGATGTAGCTCACATAAGTGGTGATGTTTTCAACTGGCTTGAACAATACCGATACCGATGGAGTCAGTGCGGACTCGTTGTAGACCGAAGGAGTAGTTGCGGTACCGGATGGTGGAGACCACTGATCAATCGTGGTATTGGCAGCTCCCAACAAGGCGGACCATTGGTCATTGAACGTAATGTCATCACCGATGACCAGGCTCTCGTAGGTGTTATTGCTGCTCAATGTGATATCGCCGCGCACAACCGGGGCAATCGCTTGCGGGCGTTTTATGTAGTCGGGCGAGGAGAGCGGTGAACCAGTGACTTTGATGTTTGCCGCATTGGCCTTGTTGTATCGATATTGGTAACTGTCGTTGGTTTGGTATCCAGCGGTGAGTTTGTGGTGAACTGCGCCGGTTTCAAAGGCGATATCCAGATAAGCGGCCGCACCGGTGTCTTCCTGCTTACTTAGCAGGCGATCCATTCCGCGCGTAAACACGCCGGAGATTTCCTGGTTGTAAGTACCGTTGGCATTAAGGGTATTGCTAACACTTTCCGAGCCGCGGGTGCCGCGGTTATCAATATAGGCCGCACGTAATGCGACATTCTCACTGATTTCCCACTTGATGTTAGTGCCGTAACGGTTGTAGTCGTACCAGCGGTTGGTCCAGGGTTGTCCCCAGGAAATATCGTTATCGATACTGTCGGCTGAGGGGCGTTTAACACCGGGAGCAAAGTACCAGTAGCTCTGTGATCCGTTCACGTCGTAGGTGTATTCCATACCGTGGATTTGCACCCAGAAGTCTTCGAATAAGTAACCATCGAACGCGAGGCTGTAAAACGTTTTCTCAATTTCCTGATGCTTGATTGCGCTCTCGTCACCTTGCTCGACCAGGTTTACCCGATACCCATACTTTCCTTCGCTATCGAACTTGCCACCAAAATCACCGTGGGCATTCCAGCTTTTACCGCCGGGGCTACTTAGCGTTATCTGATTCAAGCGCTCATCAGTCGAGCGTTTGGTTACATAGTTAGTAACACCGCCGACGTTATTGGCACCGTACAAAAATCCCGACAGTCCATTCAGGATTTCAATGCGGGCAGTGTCTTCCATAGTCGCGCTGTGGTTGTACTGGTCGTCCGGCACCCCGTCGCGATAGGAACGTTGTACCGAGAAACCGCGCATCATAATGCGTGGTTGGTTGTTCTCGTGTTGTGCACGCACTAACTGGGTGGTTGGGTTAACGCGATATACCTGGTCGGGGGTTGTTGCTTGCAGGTTTTTGATGATTTCTTCCGAAAAAATATTCAGGGAGTAGGGCGTATCCTGCAGACTGCGGCCCTGCCACACACCAACGGCGGACACTGTTTCGGTGCGATATCCATCTTCCGCTGAACCTTCAGCGGCCTCGGTAGTTACCGTGACTGTCTTCAAGCGTGACGGTGTTTGTGCTGTTTTTTCAGCGGTGTTTTGGGTGGTTTTCGAATCGTCCGGCATGTTCGCAGTTTGGCCAAGCGCGTTGGCAGATACACCCACGATCAACATGCCCAAACTGGCATTACGAAGTGCACGCGTGAGTGGATGGAGTTGCCATCCCGCTGATGGTTGTTGCATGAATGTGTCCTCAAAGGGCGTTAAAACCGGAGCCCGGTAATGCGCACGAGCCGGAGATAGAGAAATTGATATTGCAAATGAAATATGCGCCACAATATCATTAATGATAATTTGTCTCAATTGGTATTTTAGTGCGATAGATATTTGGATGCGATAGATATCTTGTTCTATTTGGGTGCGGCTGCATGCATTGGATTATTGCTGCGGTCAATTTGAGCGGCGCGCGGTCAGGAGGGTGGTAAAAACGTTTAATCGCCAATATCCGTCGTTGAATTTTTAGCGCGAATCGCTTGTCTCTCGCTACACTTCCTAAATGAAATCATTATTAACAGGAGTTTTTCCTTGGTACGTAAGGCGTATGCCAGTCTGGCTGTAGTATGTCTCGCGTTGGGCTTCATCGGGATATTTTTACCCGTGTTACCCACGACCCCTTTTGTTCTGGTTGCTGCCTGGGCAGCATCAAAAGGTTCTCCGCGCTTGCATCGTTGGTTGTACGAGCATCCGCACATGGGGCCGATACTCACCGCATGGGATGAGCGCGGCGCAGTTCCTCGTCGTGCCAAATGGTTGGCGTGCTCGATGATGGCGATGAGCTGGATTTTTTTATTTGTTATCGGAATGGGGTGGGTAATGCTGGCGATTATGGCTGCCGTGTTTCTTTCCGTTGCTACTTATCTCGTAACCCGTCCGGATTATTAATTTTTTTCGACGCAAGCTTTCCGAAACTACAATGTAGCCTTCCAAAAATGTAGCCTTCCAAAAAAGAGCCCGCCGCTTTTACCGTTGCGGGCCTTTCTCTGCTAGACGATTTGCTTCTGCTAAACGATTTGCGCTTTAGAGTTGGATATTCGCCGAAAAAACAATCGTACGACCATTGCCAAGGAAACTCTGGTTTGCCCAATAATGTTCATCGGTCAAGTTGTTGGCGTTGATGCGTAGTGTAAGCAATTTTTCCTTCACTTCCATTTGGTAGCGCGCGCCTACATCAATCAAGGTGTATGCGGGTAACTTATCGGTATTGATATCGTTGCCAAAAAAATCACCTGTGTAACTAGCCCCACCGTTGATACTTAAGCCAGGAATCGAAACAACATGATATTCGGTGTAAAACTTAATAAGTTTTTCTGAAACTCCAACCGGTTTTTTACCCTCAATTTCCGGGCGTTGTTTGTTTTCTTTGACTTCTGCATCCAGCAAGGTCAAACCACCGAGCAACGTTAAATGGTCGGTCAGTTTTCCCGTTGCCGTGAATTCAATACCTTTATGAACTTGTCGGCCATCCTGGATAAATTCAGCTTGGGTTTGATTGTGTATCAAGTAATATTCCAATGGCTTATCGATTGAAAAAATCGCGCCGGTTAATAACAAATCGCCGATTGATGCTTTTGCACCCAGCTCGATTTGTTCACTGATCAGGGGCTCCATGATTTCATCAGAATTGATCACGTCATAAGTTTGGAACTGCTTGCCAGCAACACCACCCTGTTCAAGGCCTTCCATATAACTCGCGTAAGTGGTGAGGTATTCAACAGGTTTGTAAATAACGGAGAGTGTGGGTGTCACTTTGCTTTTGTCGTAAAAGGCAGTTTCAACACCTTCTGTGCTAAACGTTTTGGCGTAAACCTTGGAATTGCTCAAACCCACCAGTGCCGACCACTGTGAATTAAAACGAATATCATCGCCCAGTGTCTGGGTGTAGGAACGCTGATCGTAATTGGGGTAGGTCGGTTGAGTACCGTGGACTGCCCAGTTGGGCTCCGGTACATACACCGGGTTGTTCAGACTCAGGCCATTGTAATCTTGTGCCGCGGGGGAACCGTCCGGGAAATAAGTCCAGATGCTGGTGCTGCGCTGTCCACCTGCTGTAAGCGTGTGTTGAATATTGCCGGTATAAAACCCCCAATCCACAAATACATACTTGCCATCACCGTCAATAACTTGCGGCGCGTCTTTATTGGTAGAGGCGCGCTGGTTAATTAAACCGTTGGCCAATACGGTATTGGTCACTGTGGTGCCGGTACGCGAATTATTTTCGTCGAGGTAACCGGAACGCACACGCAGGTCATCACTAATATCCCAACGCAAACTGGCGCCGATACGTTCGGAATCCATAATCTGCATGTTCCAGGGCTGGCCCCAGGTTTTATCAACATCAATGTCATCCGCATCGGGGCGTTTAGCATTATTGGGGACGGTCCAATACGCGTTGCGACCATCCAGGTGGTAATTGCGTTTTGAAAGGTCAATATTAATCAGCAAATTATCAGTAGCTTCCCAATCGAATGCGGCGCTGTAGAATTCACGTTCGTTATGTTGATGCTTTATATCAGTCTCGCCGTTTTGGGTGACCATATTAATGCGATAGCCAAATATTCCTTCTTCATCAATTTGCCCACCGAAATCACCGTGAGCGTAATAATTTTCACCGCCGGCATTGCCTAGCGTGATGGAATTGAATCGTTCTTGCGTGGGTTTTTTGGTAATAAAATTCACCATGCCGCCAATATTGCCACCGCCATAAAGAAACCCTGAAAGGCCGGTTAACACTTCAATGCGTTCCATTTCTTCCATCACGGTACCGTGTGCATAATTCCATTTTTGACGCGCAATGCCATCGCGCGCAAACGTAGTGGTTTGAAATCCGCGCAAAAAAACATAGGGGTTATCGTTTTGTGCTTGTGGCCAAAAAAATTGTGTCACGGGTGTCACTTTAAAAATTTGATCGGCGCTATTCGCTTGCAGGTTTTCAATCAGCTCCTTGCTCACTACATTGATCGAATAAGGTGTGTCTTGCAATTTGCGATCACCCCATACACCAATTTGGGAAATCTCTTCAATCTTATAACCCGCATCTGTACTGCCATCAATTGCCGTCGTTTCCACTTTAACGGTTTTTAGCCTGGTGGTTTTTTCCGGGGAGTTATTGTCAGTTTGCGCAAAGGTGATGGGGGCCAAGGTGCTAACAGCAACGGCAAACCACAGCGAAAGCGGGCGCCTGTTAAATGCAGGTAAAGAAGGCATGGTGTTATTTCCGGATGTAGCCTTCCATGGCCAATGAATAAAAAATTAAAGGGTATTAATTAAAAATGTACGTTGATGGAACCCATAATGCTGCGTGGATTGCCTTGTGCAATGCGGCTCAAGCTGCCGTAAGTGGAAGGAAAATAAACTTCGTCCGTCGCATTAACGATATTGAGCTGTGCTTTTACCGGCAGGTTTGAAACTTCAAATTCGTAAGCGACCATGACATCCAGCAAAGTGTAAGCATCCATCATGTACGGGTAGAGCGCAGGGTTGGTCACACGTTGCATACCAAGTCGTTCACTGCGATACACAATTCCACCGCCCAATTGCCAGCCGCTTTCGCCAAAGTGATAAGTATTCCAAAGACTTGCACCGTTGCGCGGAACGCTGTGTAATCGTTCGCCTTGCATACGATCCGAACGGGTGTAACGAACATCGGTGTAAGCGTAAGAAGCAACCAGTTTCCAGTGATCGGTCAGTTGTCCGTTAATATCAATTTCCACACCTTCACTGGTTGCTTCACCGGCGAGGATCACTTTCGTGATGTCCCTGGGGTCAGCCATGGTGAGGTTGTCTTTAATTAACTGAAATGCCGCAATGGTAATGCCGATTTGCGGTGTCAATTCAATTTTGGTTCCCACTTCATATTGGTTGGATGTTTGTGGATCAAATTTCACACCGGATTGCGCACTGGTATTTGGTGAACCAAAACCCTCAACATAACTTGCGTATACGGAAGCAGTAGGAATAAATTTATAAAGCACACCACCGCGCCAGGTGGTTTGTTTATCGCGTGTGCCTATACCGGTGGTGCCGAAGAAGTTGTAATAATCCGCATCGTCGTAACGCAAACCGACCATCACATGAAGGCGATCATCCATCATGGCCATTTGGTCTTGCACATAAGCACCTTTATTTTCGTTGGTGTACCAGTAGGTGCTGGATGGATGGTTTGAATCGTAAGGTGCGCCAGTGTGATTGGGATTAAATACATTCGAAGGCTGCGCAACTCCACCGCTCGCCCAGCCACCGGAATCGTAGTCCTCATCAAAATAATCAATGCCCACCAACAATGTATGGTTAATTGAACCGGTAGAAAATTTTCCAGTTAAATCGATATTGGTTGAACCAATTTTTGCTTGTTCGTCATCCCAGCCCCAATAGGTTCTTGTGTAATTCCCGGCAAGATCCGCAGCGCTTAACAGTGAACCTTCTGCAACACTGCTGCGATCTACATAAGTAATACGTTGTTGCAAATTCCAGTTTTCATTGAACTCATGGTTCCAATGTAAAAACCAGCTCAGGCTATCGTCCTCGTAGAAATCGTCTTCATCGTGCAGGTTAGTGCTGATGGGGACATCAACCGGGCCATTGGCATTACCAATAGTGCCGTATGTCTGGGCCCAGGAACGATCATTTTTTTGGTATTCCACACCGGTGCGAATGCTGGTTTTTTCTGTCGCAATCCATTCTGCTTGTGGCGCAAGGTAAAGTCGTTTGTTATGGGTATCGTCTTTAAATCCGTCAGAATCTTCCAGCGCGATATTGACACGGTACAACCAGGTGTTGTCATCGGTGAAAGCACCGTTGGTATCGAGGGTGGTGCGAAAATAATTGTCGCTACCGATTTGTTGTTGCAGTTTGGTGAATGCTTCCGCTTGGGGTTTTTTACTGACACGATTGATCATTCCGCCGGGTTCAATACGGCCATACATAATCGCTGATGGGCCTTTCAATACTTCAACACGCTCCAATCCTGCTGTTTCTTTCGGAGCGCGTGAAAAATCTTTCACACCATCCATGTAACTGCCGCCGTAACTATGTACTTGAAATCCGCGAATATTGAATGAGTCCATGGTGTTGCCATCAGGCCCCTGGCGAGTGTAAACACCGCTCACATTTTTAATGGCATCGCTAATGGTCAACACTTGCTGGTCATCCATCAGGTCGCGGCTGATGACTTGAACGGAAACGGGTGTTTCCAGTAATGGCGTATCGGTTTTTGTACCGGTTGCGCTGCGGGTAGCGCGATAACCTGCTACAGGCCCGTTAGCAATTTCTGAATCCGTTTCCACTTTAACGGTTTTGAGCCTTACGGTTTCTACTTCTTCCTTATCCGTATTAACTGCTGGTTCCTGGGCATTGCTATGTACGGAAAAAACCGATGCGGCCATAAGTGCATATAAATTGTTGCGTAAACATTGTTTAGTGTTCATATCTGCTCTTGATTTAATTTTTTAAAAATTTTAATGCTAAAAAACGCGGTTAATTAAAGCCGTGGCTAATTAAAATCACGGCTAATTAAAAACGCGACTAATTAAAACCGCGATTAATTAAAACCGATAGTCCAGCGTTAATTTGGTGTTGCGTGGTTCGCCGTAGGTAAATGTGCCCCAGGAGCTTTCGTAATATTTTTCGTCGAATAAATTGTTTACGTTTAGTTGCAAGGACAATTGCTGGTTAAATGCATATTCCATCATCAGGTTGGCGAGTGTGTAGGAAGGTTGGCCGATTTTTTCTTCGCGGTCGGTAGCAGGGTTAGTTGCTTTGCGCGGCTCTTCACTTTGCCAATTAACGCCGCCGCCAAGGCTTAAACCATCCCAATTTCCCTGGAAACGATATTTGCTAAATAATTTGAGTAGTTTGCGTGGGTGTTCAATAGCAACATCGTTATTGTTGGCATCTTTGGCGGAGAATTTTGTCCAACCCAGGCTGATGTCCCAATTAGCGCTCAATTGGCCGGCTAATTCGAACTCATAACCTTTTGACTCTGTACCTTCTGCACCGTAGAAAGCCTGGTTTGTGGTTCCCGGGACAAAATAACCTTCATCGGGTGTGGCTAAATTATCTTGCTGGATTTGAAATACAGCGGCGGATGCGTTCAATGCACCGTCGAACAATTCGCTTTTTAAACCGAGCTCATAACTTTCACCGGATAACGGATCGAGATATTCGCCATGGCGATCCAGGCTTGTTTGCGGTTTGAAAATATCGCTGTAACTCGCATAGGCAGATACCTGTTCGTTCACATCGTAAATAGCGCCGAGGTAAGGGGTAATCAGATTATCGTGGGAGATTGTATAAGCGGCCGATGTCCATACGCCTTCCTCCGCTTCCACTTCCCAATCGGTTAAACGTGCGCCCGCAATTACTGTAAACCTGTCAGTAAATTGCAAACGTGCGGCGGTGTAAGCGGCAGTTTGTGTGCGTGTTTCAAATGAACCAAGGTCGGGGGCATCCCATACTGGCGCCGGGTAACGGCCATCCCATGCATAAAAATTTCCGACCCCCGGAATTTCTGAAACGGGTTCGCCGCCGGTTTCCCATCCACCTTCATATTCGCTATGCATTATCCCGGCAGTTAATTCATGGTCGCGCCCCAGGAAACTGAATGGGCCGGTCGCTTGAAGATCAAATTGGGTTTGCTTTGGATCTGCAATGTACAAATAGGGATAAGCCTCCATGCCCTCACCAGTTGCTTTATCGGGAATGCCGGTGACCCACAGCAAATTGGAGTATTCGTGTTGTTTGTAATGGGTGGCGTTGGCTTTGATAATCCATTGGTTATCGAATTGATGATTTAATGTGGCGAAAAATGTTTTTTCTTCGGTGTCCCATTGGTTCCAGTGGGTGGCGGTGGTTTTGGATGTATCCCAATCGGTGCGTGTGCCGTCAGTAAAATAAAATGACAAACCACCCCAGTAAATTCCGTTGCGTTTTGTGCGTTCATCACTGGCCCCAATACTGAATTGGGTTTGGTCGCCAATGTCTGCATCGACAATACCGTAGAAAACAGTGTTGTCGGTATTTTCCAAATCAATAAAAGCATCCTGGGTATTTTTCGCCACCACTACGCGCGTGCGCACGCTGGCATCACTGTTCAGCGGTGTACCGACATCCACCATACCGCCGCGATGATCCCAGGAGCCGAGACTAAGGGAAACTTTTCCGGTGAGGCTGGCTGCATTCGCACGTTTACGTACCAGGTTAACCGCTGCGGAGGGATCACCCGACCCACTGAGCAAGCCAGTAGCACCACGCACGATCTCCACCCGATCATAAATGGCAGTATTGGCAGTTTCGATTCCTACGTTGCCGCTGACGGTAGGAACACCGTCGAACAAGTAGTTATTCACTTCAAAGCCTCGCGCGTTCAAGCCATTGCGACCACGATCAGTTGCTTTAACACTGATTCCATTCGCGCTACGCAATGCATCAGTCACACTGTCCATACCCTGGTCGTCCATGATTTCACGGGTTACAACCGTTACTGACTGGGGAATATCCCGCAGCTCCAGATTCAGCCCGGTTCCAACAGTGGTTGATTCAACCGTGTAATCCCCGGTGTTTTCGCTCGATTCTTCCCGTGTGGTCTCAACCACGACCTTTTTTAGCTGGGTAGGTGATGAGGTTGTTTGTGCAAATCCACTATTGGGGGTGACGGTCATCAAACCGGCAATAGCCGCAGGAAGGATGGCAAGAGTATGTTTTTTCATGAAAGTTTCTACCATTTAAAAAAATATTCCAAATGATAATTAATATCAAATATTAAGTAAAACGATTTGAGGCGACATAACCAAAATGCGGGAAAAAGTGAGCAGAAGGGTGAACGGGTTGGCGAAGGAAGTGGGAAAAGGAATAACAAAAATGCCAACCCCCGAAAGGTTCCGGGGGTTGGAGGTTCGTGTGATGTTTGTTTAGCGGAATGAGTGACTGAATTGTTTAGCCTGCAAGGGCTTTATACAAATTGAAGAGTGAGATTCCACTGATTAACAGGCCCACCAGAATCAACAGGGTTCTGGTTGAAAACTTTTTGCACGCATAGGCTGCAAAGGGTGCTGCAAATAATCCACCGATAATCAAACCCGCCACTACGTGCCAAATGGTTTCGTCCACCAGGATGAACAACGATGCTGCGCTAGTGAGTGTCAGGAAAAACTCTGCGAAGTTTACCGAACCGATGGTGGTGCGCGGGTCGTGGCCTGTACCTACCAACGTTGTAGTGACTACCGGACCCCAACCTCCGCCGCCCGAGGTATCAACAAAGCCGCCTAGCAAAGCCAGTTTGGCAACGTGTTTCGGCTCACCTTTACGAGTGGCGATATGTTTGCGAAACGCTTTGGTCAGTACATAAACTCCCATCAACAACAGATACACAGTGATGAAAGGCTTCAGGGTTTTGCCATCAATTTGCGTGACCAATAGTGCACCCAGTAAACCGCCGATGATGCCGGGAATCAGCAAACGCAAAAATAATTTCTTATCCACATTGCCAAATTTTGCGTGGGATATACCCGAGATACCGGTGGTAAATACTTCAGCCATATGGACTGATGCACTGGCCAGTGCGGGTGAAGCGCCTGTGGCCAACAGGAAACTGGTGGATGTCAGGCCGTAGGCCATGCCTAATGCGCCATCGACAATTTGGGCAAGCAGGCCGACAAGGAGAGCATTCCAAAACATTGAATCATTGAGCGTGGTATTGATGGTGTCCACGCCTTGCTGCCAGCTTCCGCCAAATAGTTGGGTGATCCCAAGAATCACCAATGCAACCAGGGTCAACGCTGCAAACCAAACAGCGGCACGAATGACAGGATGCAGCGGAATTTGTTCGATGGGTGGTAACCCCAGGGCCTCATGCTCTTGATTAATAGGGTTATCGGATAAATCCAGATCGCGAATTTTCATTGTATTGTCCAGTTGTCTGGTGGCTATTGCTTGATTTGTGCGTGATGGTGCGTATTAATTTGGCGTTGGTTTATTTGCCAAGTGGTCGCATCCTAAACAGCGGGAATGCATCGGGGAAATACCGAGTTTTTATGTGCTTATAACTTTCTGTCTAAATTCATTTGGTTCTAAGCAAATACCAAAATAATTCTTTTGAATTTCTAATCACCGGCCTACCATTTGCCCATCTCACACGAGCACACCGATTTGTAACCAAGCCAGATTTTTAAACCAGGCCACAGGAGGCGAGAATGAGCTTACGTTTAGGTGACGAAGCACCGGATTTTGTACAGGAGTCCACTCAGGGCCCAATTAGTTTTCATCAATGGTTAGGCGATAGCTGGGGTGTTTTATTTTCACATCCTGCCGATTTCACTCCGGTGTGCACCACCGAGTTGGGTTTGACGGCGAAATTGAAAGAAGAATTTACCAAACGCAATGTGAAAGCCATTGCCCTCAGTGTTGATCCTGTGGATTCCCACAATAAATGGATTAACGACATTAATGAAACCCAATTAACCCAGGTGAATTTTCCCATCCTCGCGGATGCTGATCGCAAAGTATCCGGCCTTTACGACATGATTCACCCGAATGCAAATGCAACCTTGACGGTGCGTTCATTATTTGTAATTGATCCTGCGAAAAAAATTCGTTTGATCATTACTTACCCTGCCAGCACGGGCCGTAATTTCGACGAAATTTTGCGTGTGATTGATTCGCTGCAATTAACCGAGCATCACAAAGTTGCCACGCCAGGTAACTGGAAGCCGGGTGAAGATGTGGTGATTGTTCCTTCATTGCAAGACGCGGATGAAATTGCCCGTCGTTTCCCTAAAGGTTACAAAGCAGTTAAACCTTATCTGCGACTCACTCCAGATCCGCGCGGATAACTGTTTTGGTCATGCAAAATCCTGAACGATAGAAATGATATCGTTCAGTAGAACAAGGGCGCAGGAAGCGCCCTTGTTTTTTTATTTGGAAAAAATATTTTGGTGAAAAAATAAATGACAACAAAATATGTGGTAGATGCGAACTACCGATTTATTGCTGCTTACCAGGAAGTAAACGCGCGGATAAACCAGCGGCAACAAGCGCTCGCACTTTACGTAACGCTGGTGGTGAGTTTGTTGGCGGCATTGGTTGCGTTGAAACCGGGCAACAGTAATTCAGAGGTCCCCATCGAGTGGTTGCTTGCCGGTTTTCCGGTTGCTTCTCTTTGTCTCGCATTTTTGAATTATAAAGCGGAGCGGGCCATTTCAAATTTGCGCCGGTTTTTATCGGCATTGGAGCAATTAAATGATGCCCACGAGCAATTACCCAGTTACAACACCCACGAAAAATGGTCGCAAGGCGCGAATAAGGCGCGACGCTTCCATGATTACGCTGCGATTATTCTGGTGATTGGCGGCAATGCAATTGGCCTCGGTGCTGCTGCAGAAATTTATCCGGAGCGAATTACTGAAATGTCGATCGCGTTGTGGTTGTCGATTGCTATCGCACTGATTTCAGTATTACTGTTGTTGATTACACCAAAGTGGAGTTACAAACCGGAAAAATAAAAACGTTGATGAACGAAGCCAGAGCTGACAATTGTTTTTCCAAATGCGGGTTAAAAAATTTAAAAAGATAATGAAAACGCGGCCATTACTGGCCGCATGTTTAAACCTGCGCAAGTGCTTGTTCAAGGTCTGCCAATAAATCATCAATGTGTTCAATGCCAACTGACAAACGCACGGTATCTATACCGACACCGGATTTCGCCAATTCTTCCGGTGATAATTGACGATGAGTAGTCGATGCCGGGTGAGTGGCCAGGGATTTGGCATCGCCAATATTTACCAGTCGTGTGAACAGTTGCAGCGCATCTAGGAAGCGTGCGCCGGCAACACGGCCATCATCGGCGTTGATTCCAAACGTTAATAAACCCGAAGCCTTTCCACCTAAATATTTTTGCGCGAGCTCATAGTAAGCGTTGCCTGGTAGGCCCGCGTAATTTACCCATTTCACTTTTGGATGTTGTTGCAAATATTCTGCAATTTTTAGCGTGTTCCCGTTAATACGCTCAAGTCGCAATGCGAGTGTTTCTATGCCTTGTAAAATCAGGAACGCATTAAAGGGAGAAAGTGCGGCACCGGTATTGCGCAGTGGTACAACGCGCGCACGACCGATGTAGGCCGCAGCGCCGAGTGCTTCGGTATAAACCACGCCGTGGTAGCTTACATCCGGTTCATTTAAACGTTTGAACCGTTCCTTGTGTTGCGCCCACGGAAATTTTCCAGAGTCTACAATCGCGCCTCCAACACTGGTGCCATGGCCACCCAAATATTTGGTAAGTGAATGCACCACAATGTCCGCCCCGTGTTCGAACGGGCGGAGCAAGTAAGGTGTCGCTACGGTGTTATCAACAATTAATGGCACACCGTGGCGATGGGCAATTTCTGCCACGCGCGCAATATCAGTCACATTTCCTTGGGGATTACCCAGGGATTCAACAAAAATCGCTTTGGTGCGTTCATCAATTAATGGTTCAAAACTTTCCGGATTCAAATGATCCGCAAAGCGCGTCGTAATTCCGTATTGCGGTAACGTATGCGCGAATAAATTGTAAGTGCCGCCATACAGGGCTGTTGAGGAAACAATATTGTCGCCTGCTTCGGCGATGGTTTGTATCGCATAAGTAACAGCAGCCTGGCCTGAGGCCAATGCTAGCGCCGCAATGCCACCTTCCAATGCGGCCAGGCGTTTTTCCAGCACATCATTGGTGGGGTTCATGATGCGACTATAAATATTTCCGGCAACTTTTAAATCAAATAAGTCAGCGCCGTGTTGTGCGCTATCAAACGCATAGGCAACCGTTTGGTAGATGGGAACGGCCACCGCTTTGGTGGTTGGATCAGGTGTATACCCCGCGTGGACAGACTGTGTTTCAAATTTCCAATTCTCAGACATATATGACTCCGTTTTGTAAGGGGAATTGCTATGAAAAAGACATTTGCAGCTGGATTCTAGCGACAGCCATCGAAATAATGAACGTTAATTAATTCATAAGCTTATGACATTTTTTCAATACTTTTTTTGTCAATTTCCGTGTTGGATATTGTTGTGTTTTAAACACAAAAATCTGTTGCATTCACAGCATGTTTGTTGGTTATAACCCAGCAATGATTTTTCCGCATACGATTATTTTTTTGTGTCGCGATTTTAATAAAGCACCTGTTTTCAATGAGTTAAACAGTTACGTAAAAATTATTTGTTGTTTGGCACGCTTGCTGCAAAACCCGGTTCAGCAGCGATTGATTATGCCAGCACACAATGTTGGCGACCCATTCGCAACGTGTTGTTTTTGTTATCGCCACAAGCGATTTGTGCCCTCAATCGGGTGGGAGAATTTTATGAGCGCCCATGCTTATTCCGAACCTTACAGTTATGACCGTCGTCATGCGCGGCATCAGCTTCGCAATACCACGCCGGTTGCACAGCCGCGTAAAGCGGCGGCGGTGGTGCAACTAATCCCGCGTGAATATAGCCGTGAAAAACAAATTGAATTGGTGTATCCAAAATATAAAGGTGCGCTGGGTACTTTGGCCCTGGCTTTGATAGTGGGGTTGCATTTTGCAGCGTTTGCTTATTTTTATTTCAAGCCCGAAGAGCCCATTACCCGTGCGGAAATTCCACCCATGACAGTGGAGCTTTATCGCCCTCCTGTTGAGCAACCACCTGCACCTGTTATTCCGGAAGAGGTGCCACCGCCCCCGCCGCCTAAAGTGGAAAAACCAAAACCGGTAGAAAAGCCAAAACCAAAACCAGTCGAACCCAAACCTGAACCCGTTGTACAAAAAGTGGAAGAAACACCTCCGCCTCCAGTAGCTCCCCCTGCGCCCCCGCCTATTACTCCGGCAACGGCTAACCCGGGTTATTTGCGGAATCCGGCACCCGAATATCCGGAGTTGGCTGTAGAGCGCGGTTGGGAGGGTACGGTGATTTTAAATGTACATGTGTTGGGTAATGGCAAACCTTCTTCTGTAGAAGTGAAAACATCCAGTGGTCGGGATGTATTGGATAGATCTGCCATACAAACCGTAAGGCGCTGGTCATTTGTGCCCGCTAAACAAGGTGAGACACCCGTGGATTCATGGGTAGAAGTGCCTATCGATTTTAAATTATCGAATTGATTACATTCATTGACGTTAAGTCATTCGCAAGCGCACCGGAAATTTTTGTAAATTTTTAAATTTTTTAAATGACAGGAATAAAGATTATGTCTGAGCTGTACCAACATATCGTTGAGTGGACCTTGTGGGCGCTAATCGCCTTTTCAATAATTACCTGGACTCTTATCCTTATTAAAGGTGTCCAACATATTACGTTGTCACGGCAGAATCATCGTTTTATTAAAACATTTTGGTCGGCTGCGGATTTGCACGCTGCTGCATCCTTTGAAAAATATGTAGGTGCTACGGCACGTGTTGCAGCAGCCGGATTCCAAACATTGCGCAATGCGGATTCAAGCACTGCGACAGATCTGGAACACAGCTGGGATCGCCAGGATTTACTGGAGCGTCACCTGCGCCAGCAAATCCAGAAAGAGCGGCGCTCACTGGAAAATGGTTTGGCGATATTAGCCTCCATTGGTAACACTGCGCCCTTCGTAGGCTTATTCGGGACTGTATTCGGAATCATCCAGGCGCTTACGCAAATTACGGCAACGAAATCCGCGAGTATTGAAGTGGTGGCGGGGCCCATCGGTGAGGCATTGATTGCAACAGGAATTGGTATTGCAGTTGCAGTTCCATCGGTATTGGCTTACAACTTTTTCTTGCGTCGGGTGAAATTGATTGCAGCGGACCTTGATGATTTTGCGACAGATTTCGTGAGCCTTGTACAAAAGGCGGGCTTCCGCATTAAAGCCTCCGCACCGGTTGTAAAGGCCGCACAAATCCAGCCCGTGCGTGAAGGAAAATCAGAATTAGGAAAACCGGAAAACGGGAAAGAGGTATTTGCATAATGGCAATTTCCACTGGTAATGACAGCGATGAAGTATTAAGTGAGATTAACATTACGCCGATGGTTGATGTGATGTTGGTTCTGCTGGTAGTTTTTATTATCACGGCTCCGTTAATGACTAACGCAATTAACGTTAATTTGCCCGATACCGAAACTACCGTACAAATTGATGAACCCAAAAAGCCCATCGTATTAAGTATTGATGCGCAAGGAAAAATTTATCTGGATAAAGATGAATACTCACTTGAAATTATCCAGCAGGAATTGGAAAGCCGAAAAGTTGCTGATCCGGAATTACGGTTGAATTTAAATGCTGATGAAGCGGTTAATTATGGTGTAGTTGCAAAAGTGATGGTGCTGATTGAAAAGGCGGGTATAGAGCGCCTCTCCGTGGTTACCGAGCGAGGTAGTTAACAGGAATTACTCACAGCAAAAAAACCCGGAATGAGTTTTACTAATTCCGGGTTTTTGTATTAGAGGACCAAACTTTTAACCAGCCCGATGAGGGCACAGGTGAGCAATACTTTGATAACGCCAATTTTGTACCTAAACAATGCGATACCAGCGGCCAGTGTAATGAGCGCGGCGAACCATTCAAAATTGCCCGAAAATCCATTTGGCCAGAGTACGTGATAACCAAAAAATAATGCGAGATTTAAAATTACTCCTACCACCGCTGCAGTAATAGCGGTTAGTGGAGCAGTAAATTTTATATCGTTATGTGTTGTTTCAATGAGTGGTGCGCCGGCGAAAATGAAAATAAATGAAGGCAAGAATGTAAACCAGGTCACTACAGTGGCAGCCGCTGCGCCTGCAATGAATAACATATCCGGCCCAAACACGGCTTTTACATAACCACCCACAAAACCGACGAATGCCACCACCATAATGAGCGGACCAGGAGTGGTTTCTCCCAGTGCCAGACCATCAATCATCTGGGTCGGGGTTAGCCAGCCATAATGACTTACCGCACCCTGGTAAACATAAGGTAACACCGCATAAGCACCACCAAAGGTTAGCAATGCTGCTGTGGTAAAAAACCAGGCCATTTGTGTGAGCGTATGTTCCCAGCCGAAACTGACCCATAACAATGCGAGCGGTGT
The DNA here is from genome assembly GCA_035490715.1 of Cellvibrio sp. Taxonomy (GTDB): domain Bacteria; phylum Pseudomonadota; class Gammaproteobacteria; order Pseudomonadales; family Cellvibrionaceae; genus Cellvibrio. The sequence goes on along the minus strand of DATJLF010000002.1, from coordinate 74,819 downwards.
GGCCCACAGTACAAGGCCACACACAATAATTTTTAACAAGCGCGATTTTTTAAATAATGCATGGGATGGGGTTGGCGTGTTGTCATCAATCAGTGCTGCGCCATAATGTTTATCCGCTTTTCCGTGCGCGCCAGCTGAACTGAAATAATCCGGTTTGATTTTTCCACCCACATAACCAATGAATGCTGCTGCAATCACAATGTAAGGGAAGGGAACTTCAAGCGCGAAAATTGCAACGAAAGCCGCTGCCGCTATTGCCCACATCCAATTATTTTTTAATGCACGTGAACCTATGCGATGTGCAGCGTGAATGACTATAGCAGTCACTGCAGGTTTGATGCCGTAGAACAATCCCGCGACCCATTTAACATCACCATAAGCGATATATATCCATGAGAGTGCGATTAAAATAAATAACGATGGCAATACAAACAAAACACCGGCAGCAATTCCGCCCCGGGTTTTATGCATTAACCATCCGATATAGGTTGCGAGTTGTTGCGCTTCGGGGCCGGGCAGCACCATGCAATAATTTAACGCATGTAAAAAACGTTTTTCACTGATCCAGCGGCGGCGTTCTACCAACTCCTGATGCATGATAGAAATTTGACCGGCGGGCCCGCCAAAACTGATAAAACCGAGTTTCAACCAAAATAAAAATGCTTCCCAAAATCCGACGGGCAGCGGTGCATCAGTATGGTTTTTTTGTGTTGAAGTGGAAGGAGTGGACATAGTGTACCCGACCTTTATTAAGACGGGTTGCACTATGCCACCGGCTAATTAAAGCTGCAATTAGCACGATCAATTGTTAGTAGTGGCAATAAACAATCTGCGCTTGTGGTCACACGGTTTATTTTTTCGATCACGCAGTTAACTTGCAAGGCTTGTGTCCAGACGCGAAATGTCGTGTTCATTATCCAGTAGGTGTTGGTCATTGCCTTTGCTGAACGCAGAATCCACTAGCAACCCATGGCGTTTTAACAATGTGCGCATGACATTGCGCGAAATACCCAGTAGGGCAGACGCATGTACCTGATTGGAGCGTACATGTGCAAACGCTTCATGCACAATTAAACTTTCCAGATTGTCAAAATGATTGCTATTACCTTGCTCGGTAAATAACCGACGTAATTGCCTCGCAATTACTGTCATTGGATCATCGCCATCACCGGAGCTATTGTTTGACGAATTATGCTGGCCATTGCCGTTCGAATAATTGTTCGCAAACGATAATGGGTTATTGGCGGCCTGGGGTTGTGTCGGAAACTGTTGCGCAAATTGTGGAGCATGTACAGGCTGTGGAATTTGTTGGAAGCTATTTCCCGTACTCCAACCGCCCGTCACTTTTAAATGTGCCGGCTCAATTTTTTCCCCGCTTGCCACTAGCAATGCAAAATGCACGACATTTTCCAATTCACGGATGTTGCCCGGCCAGGCATAGTGCAATAGCAGATCAACAGCGGCCGGTGAAAATTGCGGTAAACGATGCCCCATTTTTTGTGCATAGGTTTTCAAAAAATGTTCGGCCAGCGGCATGATATCACCGGGGCGTTCGCGCAATGGTGGTAATTTTACGTGTGCAATATTAATGCGATACAGCAAATCGCGGCGAAAATGTCCGGCGGACACCGCATAATCCAGATCTACGTTTGTTGCTACCACCAAGCGTACATTCACAGGAATGGATTTTCGTGAGCCAATACGTACCACTTCTTTTTCTTGCAGTACGCGCAACAGTTTTACTTGCAATGGCAATGGAAGGTCACCAATTTCGTCTAAAAATAATGTGCCTTCATTAGCGGCTTCAAACCAGCCTTCGCGTTTTCCCACCGCACCGGTGAATGCGCCAGCCTCATGACCGAATAATTCACTTTCTGCCAACTGGTCGCTAATTGCACCGCAATTCACGGCCAAAAAAGGGCCTTTACGACCGCTGAGTAAATGGATGTGACGCGCGACTAATTCTTTTCCAGTGCCCGTTTCACCACCGATCAATACTGGCGCCTCACTGGGTGCAATACGCTCAATATATTCGAGCAATGTTGCAGAAACAGGGTCGGAAAATACCAAAGCTTTTGCGCGCACCGACAGCGGTTGTGCATTGCCACCTTCCAGGGATAAAAGAACCGGTTGTTTAAGTTCCTGACTCACGTTAGTTCCTCAAAAAAATTGCTCGGAATAAATAAGTAGAGGCATTCTATGCGTTAATTTGCACACTTAAGAAGGAATTTAAATCTATAAACTTATAACAAAACGGGTTGTGGAAAATCGCTAAAAGCGAATGCATGAAAAAGTTATTATTTGAACAACGAGTGATGAAAATTAACCAAAAAATAGCGTTTAAATTCACAAAAAAGTAAAAAGGCGATGATTTATGCCATCGCCTTTTTAACTATTACTGTGATGATGCCGAAAATTATTTTTGCAGGAAAATTTTTGAGCTGGTTGGTCGGGCAAAAACCCTGGTGCCCACTGTCAGGTTTAGCGAGCGTTCCTGTGCACGAGGCAATTCTACATGCAACACATCGTTATTGAGTTGATGTTGTAGTTCAATGCGTAGCACGGAACCGGCCGTGCTCACATGTGCAACATGAGCCGCAATGGCGCCATCAGTAGGATGCTCACTGAGTTCAATATCATGCGGGCGCACGTACGCAATTGCAGCCTGGTCATTAATGTTGTTGTGCTCCGGCGCAGGTAATTTGTAGTCACCAATATGCGCCCATCCATTATTGACACGACTGTGAAATAAATTGACCTGGCCAATAAAATCGTAAACGAACGGGCTGGCCGGACTATTGTAGATATCATCCGGTGTGCCGATTTGTTCGATTTGGCCTTTATTCAACACCACAATTTTATCCGCAACCTCCATGGCCTCTTCCTGGTCATGAGTTACAAAAATAGACGTGATGTGCAATTCGTCGTGCAACCGACGCAACCAGCGGCGTAAATCCTTGCGGACTTTCGCATCCAACGCACCGAAAGGTTCATCCAGTAATAAAACCCTGGGCTCAACAGCGAGTGCACGTGCCAGCGCAATACGTTGGCGTTGGCCGCCGGATAATTGATGCGGGTAACGGTCGGCCAGCCAATCCAGTTGTACCAACTCCAATAATTCATGCACCCGTTTATTAATAAATTCTTTGGTTGGCCGTGTTTCTTTCGGGCGAACTGTTAAACCAAAAGCAACATTGTCGAACACTGTCATGTGACGGAAGAGTGCGTAATGTTGAAATACAAAGCCAACATTACGTTCACGCACGTGAACATTGGTTGCATCTTCGCCATGGAATAGCACATTGCCTGCATCCGGGTTTTCCAACCCGGCAATAATACGCAACAGTGTTGTTTTACCGCAGCCGGATGGGCCCAGCAATGCCACCAGTTCACCAGTGGGAAAATCAAGTGAAACATTATTCAGCGCGGTAAAGCTGCCAAAGTGTTTATGCAAGTTGCGGACTTGAATGCTCATAGAGTTTTCTCGTTAATTAAAAGTTCTCGCAAATAAATCGAAAAGTATTCTTTCAATAACAGCGGATATTTACTGGGCACTTGCTGCTCGTACAGCCAGTTCATGCTCACGTGCTGCTTTCCATTCCAGCAAGCTCTTCAATATCAATGTCACCAGTGCCAATAAAGCCAGTAATGATGCAACAGCAAACGCAGCGGCAAATTGATATTCGTTGTACAAAATTTCAATATGCAACGGCATGGTGTTGGTCTGCTCGCGAATTTTCCCGGATACCACACTGACCGCACCGAATTCACCCATCGCTCGTGCATTACATAAAATCATCCCGTATAACAACGCCCACTTTACGGAGGGCAGGGTAACCCGCCAAAACATTTTCCAGCCGCTCGCACCCAGCGTAATTGCAGCTTCTTCCTGTTCTTTTCCTTGTTCTTGCATTAAGGGAATTAATTCGCGTGCAACAAATGGAAAAGTAATAAACACCGTTGCCAGTACAATGCCGGGAACAGCGAACATGATCTGGATATCATGCTCACCGAGCCATGGCCCGAAAAATCCCTGGCGTCCAAACAACAGCATGTAAATAAGGCCCGCAATGACTGGAGAAACAGCAAAGGGCAAATCAATTAATGTGATAACAAATTGCTTGCCCCTGAAATCAAATTTTGCGATAGCCCAAGCCGCCGCCAGACCAAAAATAACATTACAGGGCACAGCAATCGCGGCGGCAATCAATGTGAGTTTTATGGCATGTGCAGCGGCAGGTTCACTCACTGAAGCCAGATACACATCAATCCCTTTGGCAAAGGCTTCTTTAAACACAATGACCAATGGCAAAAATAGGAACAATGCTAAAAAAGTTAATGCGATTGAAATCAAAACAACGCGTACCCATGCCGCTTCGCTGGTGGCGGCGTGTGCAGTACCGGTTTTACGATTGCCTAATGATGAAACAGCGCCTGCCATGATCAGCCTCCGGTACGCTTGTGGCTCCAATGCTGGAGTAAATTAATGAGCAGTAACAAAATGAATGAAAAAACCAGCATGACTGTGCCTAATGCTGCTGCACCGGCGTAATCAAATTGTTCCAGTTTGGTCATGATCAATAACGGAGTGATTTCAGTTTTATAAGGCATATTGCCGCTGATAAAAACAACGGAACCGTACTCGCCAATAGCACGTGCAAACGCGAGGGCGAAACCGGTCAGGAGGGACGGTAATAATGCGGGCAATAATACACGGCTAAAGGTTTGCCAACGTGAGGCCCCTAAACTGGCCGCTGCTTCTTCTACTTCCGCTTCAAGGTCTGCCAATACCGGTTGTACTGTGCGCACCACAAAGGGCAAACCAATAAATGTGAGGGCGACGGTGACACCGAGCCAGGTGTACGCAATTTTTATATCGGCCAACCAAAACCATTGACCAACCCAACCTTTGGTTGTGTAAAGCGCGGTGAGTGCAATACCGGCGACGGCGGTGGGTAACGCAAACGGTAAATCCACCAATGCGTCGACGACGCGTTTGCCAAAAAAGTCGTAACGCACTAGCACCCAGGCCACGATCAAGCCAAAAAATAAATTGATACCCGCGGCCGTAAATGCAGCGCCGAAGGTGAGCCGGTAACTGGCGACTGAGCGGGGGTTGCTGATAACTTCCCATAATTCCGGCCAGCTCAATTCCAGCGATTTAAGTACAAGCCCTGCAAGCGGGATAAATACAATCAGGCTTGCATAAAGTGCAGCGAGTCCGAGTGATAAACCGAAGCCGGGCAGCACACTTTTCTTAACCAGGAATATGTTATCCCAACGTTTTTTTTCGCTGGAAAAAGGCGACGCTGTTGCCAGCGTCGAAGAGGTAATTTCACTCATGTACAACTCTCTGTATTAGTACCTGTGGTCAGGAAACCGGGTTAACCCAGGGTGGGGTTGTTACTGATAAATCTGATCGAAAATGCCGCCATCACCGAAATGTTCCGGTTGTGCTTTTGCCCAGCCACCGAAATCATCAATGGTGACGAGATCCAGTTTCGGAAATGTTTTTGCGTAGGTTTCAGCAACTTGCGGGTCACGTGGACGGTAATAATTTTTGGCTGCAATGTTTTGGCCTTCTTTGGTATACAGATATTGCAAGTAAGCTTTTGCAACTTCTGCATTGCCATTGGCTTTTGCATTTTCGTCCACAACAGCTACAGAAGGCTCGGCAAGGATCGAAATACTGGGAACAACAATTTCAACCTCGTCTTCACCTAATTCATTAACGGCGAGGAAGGCTTCGTTTTCCCAGGTAATTAATACATCACCAATTCCACGTTGAACAAAGGTAGTGGTTGAACCGCGCGCGCCGGTATCCAGAACAGGAACATTTTTAAATAAGCTACGCACAAATTCTTTTGCACCTGCTTGGTCTTTGCCTTGTTTCTTTTCCGCAAATGCCCATGCTGCTAAATAATTCCAGCGTGCACCACCCGATGTTTTCGGGTTTGGTGTAATCACTTCAACGCCTTTTTTGGTCAGGTCATCCCAATCCTTAATATTTTTAGGATTACCTTTGCGCACCAGGAATACGATGGTCGACGTGTAAGGTGCGGAATTATTGGGCAGTTTGGTAACCCAATCTTTTGGCAATAAATGACCAATGCTGGAAATAGGATCTATGTCGCCAGCGAGTGCGAGTGTCACCACATCCGCTTTCAAACCATCGATAACTGCGCGTGATTGCGCACCGGAACCACCGTGTGATTGATCGACGTGCACGTTATCACCGGTCTTTTCTTTCCAGTGTTTTGCAAACGCGGCATTAAACTCGCGATACAGTTCGCGGGTTGGGTCATAAGAGACGTTTAATAAGTTAATGTCTTTAGCCAACACGCTACCTGCCAATAAGCTGCCAGCGATGACAGCTATGGCTGATTTAGCGATAGATTGTGCGGAAAATTTCATGATTGTTTTCTCTCTGAATAATTTTTAAAAATTAGAAGCGGAAATCAAAACCCAGTGCCGCTGTAGAATCAGTAACGGCTTCGGTACTGATTTGCTCGTCACCTTTAGCTTCTACGCTGGCATAGGAAACGAACACGCGGGTGTTGGGGTTGAAGTTGTAATCCAGACCGGCAACAAAACCTTCGAGGTCAACATCGCTATACGCTGTGTTGGCGGGAGTTGTTGTAGAGCTGGCGTATTGGATTTTTGCCAGCCAAGGGCCCGAAATTTTCCATTGGGCATTGAGCACGTAGCCATCTTGTTCCTTGAACGCATTGCCCGAGGCTCCATCCCATTCAGAGAGCGGGTTTAATCCGTTTTGTGCACCCAGGGTTGTAGCAGTGGTGCCAACAAATGTGGAAAGGCCACCCAATACATCAACGTCATCGTGCGCTTCAGCGGTTTGATAAATTGCAGCGAGCTTTACATCACCCAACGAAATTTCTGCCAATGCACGCAAGGCATCGGTGGTGGCAACATTGGAATCGTACGCAGCACCCACAAACCATTTGGCTTTCCCATAGGTCACTGAAAAAGATTTTCCAGAGGCAAAATTGTTATCGTCCTGTTGGTTGGAACCACTGACAGGCACACCGGTTTCTTCAGCCTGAATAGCGGCAATGTTGACTTCAAGCCCGCCTAACAAAATAGGGGAGGTATATTGAATAACGTTATCAGGGCGGTTTTCACCCACGAGATAAGTTCCAATATCACCGAGTGGCGCATCGTTAAATCGATCAATATCGGTACGCAATACCGTGTTGGTTTGTAAGGTTTTTAATGGCGTATCATTTTTTCCTACTAGCACCGAACCCCATTCACCGCGCAAGCCACCAAAAATATTACGTTGGCTTAATTCGCGGCCATTGCTGTTCGTTCCATTGTCGACATCGATTCCATATTCAAGGCGATAAAATATTTGTACGTTGGCATTTGCGTCGTAGTCACCCTGGATTCCCAGGCGTGAGCCGGTGCTCTCCAATGCAAAGGTATCCAATTCAGTGGTAGCACCGGTTGCCCCAATATGCTTATAGGTAGTGGCGCCTGGTGCAGTGAGATCAAAATTTAATTTTTCCAAATCATATTGATTGGTGGTTAGATAAATTTTTCCATACAGCGTTGGAAAACCTGCAAATGCATTAGCCGACAGCGCTGCGCCAATGACCAATGCCAGCGACTTGTGCTTGAAACCTTTTGTTGAGTGTGTAGCCTGTGATCGCACAACCGACCACGCTTTTTGAAATGACATGCTAATCTCCGATTGTTCACATATCACCTCCGGTGGTCCGGTCAGTAGACTTTATGGATAGTTGTTAATACTGCTAAAAATGTTTTGCGCTTTTAAATAATATTTTTTTTGAACATCTGTAAAAAAATCAGGCGTTAGCGGGTGTTGACACCTTTTTCCCAACGCTTTTTTTCACGGCGTTCAATTTGGACAACCTGGCCGTTATGAACCTGAATTTCTAATGAGCCGAATTGAATGAGTGCCAGTTGTTGTTTAATTTCTTCAAAAATTTCATCAGCAACATCGTATGCGGATGGGTCTGCCTGCTCGGTGCGGTGAGTTCCCATGATTGACCTCTGGTTAACAGTGCCAGGTTAATTCCTGACATTAGGCGCCATGATATTGCTCGGCCATTAAAACTAAAAATACTGATTTTTTATTAGCTTATAACAGTGCTTTGGCGTCTATAGCAGTCAAGGGGAGTCAATACATAACGCATCCTTGCGTTTTACCCGGCTGGATCAAAAACGGAAATCAATACCCAATGCAGCAATGTTGTCTGTGGTTGCGGTGGGGCTAATCGCCGCATCGCCCTGGGCTTCTACTTCCGCGTAGTAGGTAAACAGGCGGGTTGAATCATTGAGCGCGTAATCAACTCCTACGGCTAATGCATCCAGCTCGACATCTTCATAGCTGGTATTGGTTGGGGTAGAAGTGCTATTGGCGTATTGGAATTTGGCAGACCATGGACCGGCTATTTTCCACACACCGTTGATTACGTAGCCATCTTGCTCTTTATAAGCGGTACCGGATGCGCCGTCCCATTCGGCCAGGGGGTTAACGCCGTTCTGTGCTCCTAACGTTGTGGTGGTGGCGTTAACGAAGCTAGTGAAACCGCCCAAGGTATCAACATCATCATGGGCTTCGGCGGTTTGGTAGATAGCACCCAGCCTGATCGGGCCAAGGGTGACTTCACCCACAACACGTGCTGCATCTGTTGTTGCAACATTACTTTCATAAGCTGCACCCACAAACCAGGTCGTTTTACCATACCCAATGGAAACCGATTGGCCTGACGCAAAGCCATTATCGTCTTGCTGGTTGCTGGCTGATTGTTCAACACCGGTCTCTTCTGCCTGGACTGCTGCCAGGTTTATTTCCAATCCCCCCAATAAAACCGGTGATGTGTATTGGATAACATTATCGACACGGTTTTCGCCCACCAGGTAGGTTCCTATGTCAGCTAGTGGAGCTTCATTAAAACGGTCGATATCTGTTTTTTGCACCGCAGGTACATACGCATTTTTTACGATAGTGCCATTGCGGCCGGCGAGTGAACGCAACGGTGTATCGTTTTTACCGGCAAGCACCGCACCCCAATCGCCACGCAAACCACCGAAAATATTGCGCTGTACCAATTCGCGGCCATTGCTATTGGTGCCGTTATCGTAATCCACACCATATTCCACGCGATAAAACACGTTAAGACCGGATGCTGCATCAAAGTCGCCTTGTACACCCAAACGTGAGCCGATGCTCTCTACAGTGAAACTGTCCAACTCTGGCGTGACACTGGTGCCTCCTAAATGTCGATAGGTAACGGGATTGGTTGCCGGGGTAACTTGTGCAAAATTAATTTTTTCAAAATCGTATTGACCAGCGGTAACTTGCACTTTGCCGTAAATAGTGGGGAAACCGGCAGAAGCATTTACCGACATTGCCAGGCCGATAGCGGTAAATAATGTATTGCGTGAAAAAACTGAGTTGATCAATGTGGTTTTGTTTGGTGACCACTGGGCGAATAATGACATGCTAATCTCCGAAAAATGATTGTCACATCCGGTGGTCCGGTCCGTGTTTATGTAGGTCTAAAAATATTTTTGTTAAAAATTATGTGCAGCTATTTCCGTTTTAAAAATTGGTCCGGTAATCAACGAGCGCTCACGCCCTTGTCCCAACGTTTCTTTTCACGGCTTTCCAGTTGTACAACCTGTCCGTTATGGATTTGTATCTCTACAGACCCATAACGAATGTGTGCCAGCTGGCGTTTTATCTCGGCTATCACATCTTCAATACTGTTGACGATTTCAGGACGATGCGTTCCCATAATAAACCTCGCAGGAAATTAATCGGTGCGTTGTTCAGGAACTGATTTTCCTGAATTCGGCGCAATCATAGGGTTGATGTTTATAAACGAAAAATACTGATTTTTTATTAGCTTATAACGAAGTTTTTTAGTATTGGATTGAAAGTTTATTTGCAAACAGATGGCTGTTTTAAATCAAACATTGATTTTATAAAGTGTTTAAAAACCAACACTCGCGCGGGGCGAGTGTTGGTTTGGTTTAATTGACGGGTGGAAATCAGGATTTCGGAGCTTCATAAATTTTGTCAAAAACACCACCATCACCAAAGTGTTGTGGCTGTGCTTTATCCCAGCCGCCGAAATCGGCAATGGTCGCAAAGTCTATGCTGGGGAATGATTTTGCGTGTGTTTTGGCTACCTGTGGATCACGCGGACGGTAAAAGTTTTTCGCAGCGATTTCCTGGCCCTCTTTGGTATACAGATATTTCAGGTAAGCACCGGCCACATCGGTAGTGCCTTTCGCGGTTGCATTTTTGGTAACGACTGCCACAGGAGGTTCTGCCAGAATTGAAATGGACGGATACACAATTTCAATTTCATCGCTACCGGCTTCTTTAATGGCAAGGTGTGCTTCATTTTCCCATGCAAGCAATACATCACCAATGCCGCGCTGTACAAATGTTGTAGTAGAACCACGCGCACCGGAATCAAGAACGGGAACATTTTTATAGAGTTTTTTTACGAAATCCTGAGCGGCGGTATCAGAGCCTTCTTTCTTTTTCGCAAAAGCCCAGGCTGCTAAATAATTCCAGCGAGCACCGCCAGATGTTTTTGGATTGGGGGTAATGACTTCTACACCGGACTTAATCAGGTCATCCCAGTCTTCAATTTTCTTGGGGTTACCTTTGCGTACTAAAAATACAATGGTGGAAGTGTAAGGGGCACTGTTATTGGGTAATAAAGAGGCCCAATTATCGGCAAGCAGTTTTCCATTTTTTGCTAATGGGTCTATGTCGCCCGCTAATGCCAATGTCACAACATCTGCCTTTAATCCATCCAGTACTGCGCGAGCCTGGCTACCAGAGCCACCGTGTGATTGTTCTACTTTTACATCATCGCCGGTTTTTTCTTTCCAGTGTTTGGCAAACGCTGTATTGAATTCACGATAAAGCTCACGTGTTGGATCGTAGGAAACATTTAATAACGTTACTTCTTTGGCAAAACTTGCAGAAGATAACAACAGGGTAGCGGCAAACAATGCGGCCTTCTTGCTAAACACTTTCATAAAAATTCCTTAGGTATTTTTAACAATATAACGTCAACAAATGCATGACATGATCAATGGTTATTTAGCATTCTTTTCATGCTAAAAATTCCAATGTAAATCTGCCAAAGCCAAATGCATGCCATTCGTCGCCTTTTACATCTGCGGAAATAAAAACACTTTATTTTAAAAAACGAACCAAAAAGCATAAGCAGGCTTCATGCATGGCATTCTTATGGGAATCAGTTCAATGGATTATGTTTGACCAGTAATGAGGCAAAAAAACCATGGCGGGCGATTATGGGTATGAAGTACCGCTGTTGAAAACAAAACGCCTTTACGACACACCCCTGTTGTTTTAAAAGCACGGTTCATATCACATGATTAATTAAAAACACTTTTCTCCGCTATTGTGAGCAATTTTCTCTGGCATAGGGTTTGCTGATGGGCGAAGAAGGTTGTTGAACAGGTTTTTAAATGAGGGGCTTCTTTAAATAGAAAGGCTTCTAAATAGAGGGGAGGCTTCTAAATAGAGCCGAGGCTCCGCTCAGGGAATTAACGCAGGACACTGCCACAAAAGACCTGATAAAACATAAGGAATTAAATTTGTTATTTAATAATAAGTGTGAATTTTTGTTAATTCGGCAACTTTTGCTGGTCAATGATTTGGATTACCGGTAATGCTGTTGGATTACTGCTATACCAGTTGGCCATCTTGTAAAGAAGTGAGAAATTTGAATGCAACCCGGACTAAAAAAATTAGTCATCATAACCTTGTTGTTGCTATCCAGCTTTGTTGTTGCACAACCTCAGCAGGAAGAGCTGCGCGTCAGTGATACGGCAGAAACACCGCAGGTAAAAGCGCGGTTAATTGCATCGGTTGATGCAGTGGTACCCGGAAGCGAAATTTATATCGGTGTAAACCAGCAAATTATTCCTCACTGGCATACCTATTGGATTAATCCGGGTGACTCGGGGAATGCAACAACAATTGAATGGAGTCTGCCGGAAGGATCGAGTGCCAGCGATATTATTTGGCCCGCACCCAGCCGATTTTCCATGGGCCCCATTACTAATTATGCTTACGAAAATAATGTCACACTGTTGAATAAGATTGTGATCCCCGCTGGTTTGAAAGCCGGTGAACAATTCACGGCAACGGCGTTGGTAGATTGGTTGGTTTGTGCAGAGGAATGTATTCCCCAGCAAGTGAAGCTCGCATTGAGTTTGCCAGTGGTTGGTAGTGCCGGGGAAACAGGTGAGGGGAGTCCACTGATTGCAGAGGCGCATGCGCGCGTGCCTGTGGAAATCCCATGGACAGTGAGTGCATACCAGTCAGTCATTGATCCTGAAACTGCCCAGGGGAAATTACGTTTACAAATAAATATACCAACAGCGCAAATCAGTCAGGTAAAAGATATCTGGTTTTATCCCTACGATTGGGGTCGTATCCGGCAAAGTGATTTGCAACAACGAAAGGATTTAACCGATCTTATTCAACTTGAAATTCCAACAGGTGAAGCACCAATAACTATTGGTGAAAACATTACCGGTGTTTTAGTCGTAACAGAAGAACAGGGGATTGCACGTGGTTATGAAATTTCTGTGCCGGCGCAACCCTTAGCTACGGATGATGCGACAAGTGAAACAGCATTTGGATTTTTCGGCGCAATTTTATTTGCGCTTTTAGGCGGAGTTATTCTGAACCTTATGCCTTGTGTTTTTCCGGTTCTGTCCATAAAAGCATTGTCATTGGTGAGTCACTCACATTACTCAGCGATAGAAATTCGTCGCCAGGGATATGTTTATACACTGGGCGTGTTGGCTAGTTTTGCAGTATTGGCATTATTGTTAATAGTATTAAAGGCGGGCGGTAGCCAGATCGGTTGGGGCTTTCAATTTCAATCACCGTTATTTGTGTTGATTATTGCCTATTTATTATTTGCGGTAGGCTTAAGTTTATCTGGCGTTTTTTTTATTGGCGGCTCGGTAGCCGGAGTTGGTTCTTCACTCACTGAGAAACCGGGTTATAGCAGCAGTTTTTTCACCGGTGTATTAGCAACAGTGGTTGCCACGCCCTGTACCGCGCCGTTTATGGCCGCAGCCCTGGGTTATGCCGTTGCGCAACCCCCGCTCAAGTTACTGGCAATATTTTTAAGCCTGGGTTTTGGTTTGGCATTGCCTTATTTATTACTGAGTTGTTGGCCGCGCTTGCAACGCTGGTTGCCGCGCCCCGGCTTATGGATGGAACGGGCGAAACAATTATTGGCATTCCCAATGTACGCTGCTGCTATTTGGTTGGTGTGGGTGCTTGTGCAACAAGCTGGTGTGGATGCCGTGGTGATCGTGTTGGGCGGCATGTTATTAATTGCTCTTGCCGCCTGGATTTTTAACGGTTCGCGCACTGCTGAAAAGAATGGTCGGTTATATGGAACCCTGAGTGCGCTGGCATTGGTTTTGCTCGCGATTGGTTTTGGCGTTTCAAAAATCAATGCACCGGAATCAGCCGCCCAAAAATCAGCAGCTTCAGCGAATGAAAATTGGGAAGCCTACAGCGATGCGCGTTTGCAAACACTGTTGGCCGAAGGCAAACCGGTGTTCCTGAACTTTACTGCGTCCTGGTGTATTAGCTGTTTAGTAAATGAACGCGTCGCATTGAGCACGGATGCTGTTAAAAGCGAATTTTCACAACAGGGTATTACCTATTTAAAAGGGGATTGGACGAATAGAGATCCACAAATCACAGCGTTTTTAAAAAAGTTTAATCGCAGTGGCGTACCGCTCTATGTGTTTTATCCTGCCGGACAAACGGATAGGCCTAAAGAACTGCCGCAAATACTCACGCCGGACATCGTCATAGCGGCGGTGAGTGAAAAATAAATAGGTTGGAGTTCTGCAATCGTGTTGATGTTTAGAACAATTGTTACCCACTATAGTTTTTATTAACCTAGTCCAAAAGGAGTCATTTATGTCATTCCGTCAAACTGCAAAAGTTGCATTAGCCAGCGTTGCCTTTGCGTTCTTATCTAGTCAGGCGATGGCTGAACCTGTTGTTGATAAAGCAGCTCCCGCTTTTTCAGGTAAAGCCGCTGATGGTTCCACCATTAACCTCGCCGATTTAAAAGGGAAAACTGTTGTATTGGAATGGACCAACCATGATTGCCCGTATGTGGTAAAACACTACGATAAAAGCGGCAATATCCCGGCCCTGCAAAAAGATGCTACTGCGAAGGGTGTTGTATGGTTGCAAGTTATTTCTTCTGCACCGGGAAAACAAGGTAATGTAGATGGTGCAACGGCGATTAGCTTGAATGAAAAGCGCGGTGCAACACCTACCAACACCATCCTTGATCCTGAAGGTACAATTGGCAAGCTCTATAACGCGCAAACCAGCCCGCACTTTTTTATTATTAATCCGGAAGGTACCCTGGTTTACAAAGGCGGCGTAGATAGTATCAAGAGTGCAAATGAAGCAGATATCCCCAAAGCAAAACCCTATGTAAAAGACGCGTTAGAGGCGCTCGCGGCAGGAAAGAAAATACCTAACCCGAGCACTTCGCCTTACGGTTGTTCTATTAAATACGCAGGCTAATAGATTGATGTTTATAAAACGGGCTCTTTATGAGCCCGTTTTTTTATCCACAATTCCCTGCTGCCTTACCAACAATATTTTTTCTTACCTGTAGTAAACCCAACAGAATGTTAATTCATCAATTTCTGTGAACGCATAAAAATTATAAAAATCAATCATTTAAATTTGATCACATTATTTATTTCTTTTCCCTCACTCTGGCGTGATCCTTGCGATATTGATTTGCCGATTAATGACCGGCAAGGCGAACACTATCGTCTTTGTCTGTGAAAGCCGGTTGCATTTGTTGCTTGATGATTGTTTTTACGGATTCAGAACGATAGCAACGCCCAACGCTAATCTTGACCGGCAAAGGCCCACAACACTGGAGCCGGTCTTTTTTTCGGCCTTAAATTTTCCAGCTATTAAAACCATCGAGGAATCTGGTTTATGAAACACGCTAGCTCGCATTCATTACTGGCTAAAACTATCAAACAACTCGTTGCCACTTGCCTGGTTGCACCTGTATTCGTATCTACCATTGCAGTCGCTGCAAATGTGAAAGCGCCAGCTATTCCTGGTGTAGTTAAGGAAGGAACAGAAGTTCAATTTATCAAAGAAGGATTTGAAGGAACCGAGGGTCCTATTGCTGCACCGGATGGCAGTTTTTTATTTACCGAGACGCGTGCAAATCGTATTACGCGAATTTCACCGGATAATAGCATCTCTACTTTTTTAGAGAATTCAAATGGTTCAAATGGATTAGCATTCGCTCCCAATGGCGATTTGATTACTGTGCAAGTGAATAACAACCAGGTAGGTGTTGTGTATCCAAAGGGACGTGAAAAAGTATTAGTGAAAGATTTCGAGGGCCAAACCTTCCAGCGTACGAATGATTTGGTGTTAGCAAAAAATGGTGGAATCTATTTTACCGACAGCGGCCCAGGCCAGGATGTCAAGGCAGATCCTAAAACCGGCGTTTATTACATCAGCCCCGAAGGAAAAACCAAACGCGTGGTAGGCATTAATGAAATCCAGCGGCCTAATGGGATTCAATTAAGTCGCGATGAAAAAACATTGTATGTCGCTAACACTAATGGCGAACATGTATTGTCATATTCCATTAACAGTGACGGTACGTTAAAAGATCGAAAAAATTTCGCAAAAATTCCGAATGGTTTGCAAAAAAATGAACAGGGTATTTTATCCAGCGGTGCAGATGGTTTAGCAATTGACGCAGAAGGCCGCTTGTATGTCACGTCAAATACAGGCGTAGATGTATTTGATGAAAAAGGAAAATTTCTTGGCGGCATTCCTGTGCCACACAAACCACAAAATGTCGCATTTGCAGGTAAAGATAAGAAAACCCTCTACATTGTAGGTCGTGGTGCGGCTTATAAAGTAGATGTACTAACGCCCGGTTTTGCCGGTCGCGTCAAATAACTTTATTTTTCCAGGGACTCTGAAAAATGTTTGCGGACAGGCTGTGCAAACAAAAAACATGTGAAAAAGTGAAGTTTATAAATAATAAATGAGCATTTTGAACATGTTTGTAGTGTCGCGCAGGCACGTAGTTAATTTTCAGAGCTTCCTCTAATCCAGTCCAACTACCTTTTTTCAACCACCTCTTTTCAACCACATAAAGGGAGCCTGCGATGACTCGTAAAACGGCTGATGATTTTCATCCGGAAGTATTAAAACTATTCGATCAATATGTTCACGGTCAGGCGTCGCGACGTGATTTCCTTGTCGGTGCCGCTAAATATGCAGCTGTGGCTGGCGTTACTTCAGCCGGTTTGCTTGCAGCCTTAAGCCCGCAGTTTGCAGCAGCCCAGCAAGTAAAACCGGATGACGCGCGAATTAAAACCAGCTATGTGGAAATTGATTCACCTAATGGTAACGGAAAAATTCGCGGCTACCTTGTGCGCCCGGCAAAAGTGGCCGGTAAATTACCGACGGTATTAGTGGTACATGAAAATCGCGGCTTGAATCCACACATTGAAGATATAACCCGACGTATAGCATTGGATAATTTTATTGCCTTCGCACCTGATGCGCTATTTACGTTAGGGGGTTACCCGGGAGATGAAGATAAAGCACGTGAACTTTTCCAAAAGCTGGATCAAACCAAAACACAGGAAGATTTTGTTAACGCCGCTAATTATTTGAAAAAGATACCGGAAGGCAATGGAAAAGTTGGGGTTGTGGGTTTCTGCTATGGTGGTGGCATTTCCAATTTTCTTGCTACACGGTTGCCGGATCTGGGTGCAGCTGTACCTTTTTATGGTCGTCAGCCAAAACCGGCAGATGTACCCAAAATAAAGGCACCATTATTAATCCATTATGCGGGTGTGGATGAGCGTATAAACGCGGGTTGGCCTGCCTATGAATCTGCACTCAAAGCTGCGAAAGTGAATTATCAAGCATTTGTTTATGAAGGTAGCCAACACGGTTTCAATAACGACACCACGCCGCGTTTCGATGAAAAAGCAGCCAAACTAGCCTGGGGCAGGACTATAGAATTTTTTAACAAATATTTACGCAGTTAAAGGTAAAGCGCTGATCAAAAAAGATCCTTCTGCGATGAGCAGAGGGATCTTTTTTATGATTACGATTTTCTCAATGGGGGTAATGCACCGGTAACAATGGATGAAATTCATTTATCACGCAATCCGTAATCCTTATTAATGCACAACGACAAAACCTGACGCAATTGTGTCAGGTTTTGTCGTTGTATCCTTTTTCATATCGACAATTAATGACGCCACTATCCAAACGGAACTTTTTGATGATATAAAACCTCATAAGTTGCTGTTGTATTTACAGCAAAAAAATCGTTATGAAGAGATGTGAGGATTATGTCAATTAAAGCCCACTTACAACATTGGCTGGATCAGGTTGGGTTGGAACATAGCGAAGAGGCCTATCTGATTGCTGTGCTTCTAATCATCCTGCTCACATCGTTAGTGACTCATTGGTTGTTACATCGTGTGATACTGCGTTTCTTGCGCATCAGTGCAAAAACCTCCCAACGCCCTTGGGCCCAGTCGTTATATCGACGAAAACTTTTTACTCGCCTTGCGCTTACCGTACAAGGTTTTCTTATTTTTGCATTAGCGCGTTTTTTCCTGGAAAAAGATGCGCCGGAATTGCCGGTGTTCGAAATGCTCACTCATTTGTGGGTATTGCTCTTCGGGCTACTTGCATTCTTTTCCCTGCTAGACACACTGGAAGATATAGCGTCGACAACCGAAGCCGGACGGCGATTTCCCCTGCGCGGTTTATTCCAAAGTTTTAAATTAATTGGGTTTATCGTTGTACTCATATTTTCCATTTCATTACTCATTGGTAAATCGCCTGTTATTTTATTTAGCGGTCTTGGAGCCATGACTGCCATTTTATTATTGGTATTTAAAGATCCAATACTCGGCCTGGTTGCAGGCATCCAGTTATCGGCAAATAAAATGCTGCGCCTGGGTGATTGGGTGGAGATGCCAAAATACGGCGCCGATGGGGAAGTGACCGATATCAACTTGACGACAGTAAAAGTACGCAATTGGGATAAAACCATCACCACCATTCCGACCTACGCATTAATTTCCGACTCATTTAAAAACTGGCGCGGTATGTCGGAATCCGGCGGCCGTCGTATTAAGCGTGCAATCCATATCGATGCAACCAGCGTGCGGTTTCTTAATGGCGAAGACATAATCCGTTTGCGTAAAGCGCAGTTGCTCAGCGGTTATATAGAACAAAAGCTGACGGAAATCGATCAATACAATCGGGAAAAAAATATTGATACCGGTTCAATAACCAATGGTCGTCGATTAACAAATCTGGGTACTTTCCGCGCATACTTAACGGCTTACCTGAAAGCTAATCAATATATCCACCAGGATATGACTCACATGGTGCGGCATTTAAGTCCAGGAGCGGAAGGAATTCCCATTGAGGTTTACGCATTCACCAACAATACAGCCTGGCTTGCCTATGAAAATATCCAGGCTGATATTTTTGATCATATTTTTGCTGTATTGCCTGAGTTTGATTTGCGTGTTTATCAATCACCTACGGGGCATGATATTCAAAAGGTAGGTTTGGGATTGCAAACAGCTTTAATTGATTTTTCCGGGCAGGAAAATAATCATCATAGGGATATTAATAAAGATAAAGTTTAAATTTAATAACAATTTTTTTAATTTTACATTTTAGTGTCTAACTTATTATACAGAATTGTCTATTTTTTAAAGTCCAATATATGAAAGCAAGCCCAGCCGATGAAAAGGGCATTGATTGGAGCAAGAGGGAGCAGCATTAATTCAATAGTAACGATTCCGGTCATGCAAGGATGTTTAGTGTTGACGGCGGAGTGACAAACCGAAATTACATTCATCAAAAAATAAAACCCCGGCAGCGAACTGGCCGGGGTAATAATATTTTTAGAAAATAAAAATAAATAGTATTAAATTTTAACCTGCGTTAGTTATTCTTCATGTCTAAAAGACGAATATGCAATTGCTACACAATCCACATTCAGCCTTTCCAAACATTCATCAACTTTGTGTATTGCAAGATCCTCTGGAATATCAATGGAATAACTTCCATATTGTGGCAATTGTACAGTATTACAACTTAGTGCTCTTAACCCTCGAAGAACATCATCTATACATTGGGTGTTCTTTGTTCTCAGCAGCCAAACTATTGACCTTTTCGACTTCTCAACATGCTGCCAAGAAGATACTTTTCCCGAACGATCAAAAGTCACACTAATAACATCATTAACAGATATATTTTTTACAAATAAAGGAGCCGTCTTTATTTGATAGGAACCACCAACATTTTTACAATGAAGCCCCTCCACAGATACTGGTGGCCAATTATCTTCAACATCTAAAATAAACAATAATTCTATTAGTTCAGTGTCATTCATTTTTATGTCTCTCTTTGTGACATTCAGGACAAAGTACAACAGGTTTACTATCTTTTCCACCACCTTCATTAATTGCTGATTCATGATGAACCTGTGCTTGATTATCAGGTGTTGGAACTCCTTTTTCGCTTTTAATATTTTCAACAGGTTTATTGCAATCTGTGCAAGACATTTGCCCATTATTTAGTTTTGCATTCTCTGCCTTTGCTTCATTTTTTTGCGCTCTTGTAAAATCACCCACTCTTTTTCCAGATGCAGTCTTTTCAACTTTAACGGTAGATGCTCTAGCTTGCCTTAATGTTTCATTACTTCGTTGTAAATGTCTTGCTGCACTATTCGTAATCGAACCTGTTTGAGTTTTATTGGCTGCCTGATCAACAGCCTCATCAACCAATATTTCAAGCGCTACATCAACATGTCCAGAATCTAACGTACCTCTAAATCTGGATTTACCAGTGGGATCATTGTAATTAACCGGATCATTTCCCACATACGCATAAAGATTCAACTGATCTTCATATCCAATCGGATCGGTTGATAAGAATCTTCCAATCACCGGATCGTAATACCGGGCTTGCATATAGACAAGGCCGGATTTGTCTTCGATGTGGCCGGTAAATCCTTGTTCGTTGTTCTTTCCAGGGTCGTTACCGGCAGTACCGAAAGGTAGGTAGTTAATATTTTCCCCAAAAGGATTGTAGTTATAAGTTTTATGGGGCGCTATATTTCCATTTACGTCTGCCTCCATAAGTGCAGTACCTAAATGGTCATTTAATGGAAAGAAAGGGATTCCATTTTTGATTCTTACAAAAGTCTGTCCGTTACACACTTCTAAGCAAGCAACACCACCCTGTCACATTCGCAGGGTCAAGACCGGGTGCATCACTTACGACTACCGGCGAAAGACACAGCAACCGTGCTCGGGTTGCAACTGAAAGGGCACTGGTTGGAACAGGCGGGATTCAATATTGATTCGCCGGTGACGATTCGGGTTATGCAGGGGGGGGGGACGGCGGAGTAACGGACGAACTTAAACGCTTATAAAAACAAAACCCCGGACAGTGAACTGGCCGGGGCTCTTTTACATTGATTAAACAATGATTACTTTCATTGACTAAATACGAGAATCAAAAATTCTATCTTGCTCATCTTCAGTCTTGAATTTAAATAACAAACCAACTTCCAATAATTTTACAGATGCTATACCTGATAAAACAAATGGATGAACTTCAAGTGCGGAGATAAGAGATTCATAAGCAATTCCATATTCTCCGACATCTTGTATCCATTCATTTTGCTGCTCTATCCATGCTTGGTAACTCAACTGTTCAACAGGAAAATGAACTGAAACATCAGGCTGCTCGGAAATTTCTTTCATAATCAGCAGTAAGTTATTTTCGACAATACTATGTAATTCTTTATTCATCTTGGATTTCTCGGTGTATTAGTTGGATACCCAGTAACTATGCGTCCATTTCTTACATCAATTACCGTTTTAATCTTCACTCCATCCCTCTCACCTTCCGCTGTTGAATAGCCTTTACCATTAGGTGTTGACCAAGGGCTGTCAGGGGCTGTAGCAACATCTGATATTTCTCCCTCGATTTTTCCATCAGACCAACCCTCTGGAAATTCACTTTTTCCAGGTAGTCCTGTGCCTGGTCGATGCCCGCCGCCAGTTGCATCTCCATCAAGAGTATGTATTCTGCCCTTATCATCTAAAAGGCTAGGTTTATCACCCGGCTCAGAAATATCTGATGGCTCCATATCAGGACCATCTGTAGTGGGCTCCGGAATTCCTTCTGCTTTTCCACTTAAGGCCTCTGATGCCGCATTGGCAACCGCAGCACCTGCAACTGTTCCGGCCACCGCACCGACTACTGCGCCCGCTGGACATGCTGGTCCCGTTGCTGCACATCCTGCTGCCGCACCCGCGACAGTATTCATTCCACTCGGGTCTAAATTGTTAACCGGATCATTTCCCACATACGCATAAAGATTCAACTGATCTTCATACCCAATTGGGTCGGTTGATAAAAATCTTCCGATCACCGGATCGTAATACCGGGCTTGCATGTAGACAAGGCCGGTTGTGTCTTCTATGTGACCGGTAAAACCTTTTTCGTTGTTAGTGCCCGGGTCGTTTCCTTGAGTGCCGAAAGGTAGATGATTGATATTTTCGCCAAATGGATTGTAGTTATAAACCTGGTTGGCTGCCACGTTTCCGTTTTCATCTGCTTCCATGATGGCAGTGCCAAGATGGTCATTTAACGGGTAGGAAATAACACCATTTTTTACAGTAGCGAATATTTGGCCGGCCAAAGAAACATAGGAAGTTTTTTCTCCACGCGTGACATTGTCGCGCATTATGAGCGTGCCAGACTTGTCGTAAATGGAATAAATTGTTTGCCCGCCGACTGTTTGCTTTACGCGCCTGAAGTGGCCGTCATAAGCATAATTACCAGAGGAGGCCCCGCTGACACTCTCAGGTTGATTGGCAAAGTCATAAACAAAATTATGGCGGCCATCGCTCGTTACATTACCGCGCGCATCATGACTGTAACTGCGCCAGGTATTTCCGGCTGCGCTGTCGCGCGCGTTGGTGATGAGATTTGCAGTATTGTATTGAAGATCAACAACGCGAGAACCTTCTGTTTTTTGAGTAATGTTACCCAGCTTGTCATATTGGTAACTTGCGGAGCCCCAAGGACCAGTAGCGGATGTTAAGCGACTTGCGCCGTCATAACCAAAGGTCCTGTCATAAACATTGTAAGCAACTGAGTCGATTTGGGTAATTTGTCCATTGGCGTTGTAGTAGTAGTATCGATTATCTCCCCAGTTACCACCGATAAAAGAAGTGAGTTGTCTTTCGTTGAGTCGCTGCTCATAGGTGCCGCTTAACCGACGTGTGAGTGTATTCAGCTTTCCATTCGGATGATAGGTAATGTTATGAAACACCTGCTGTCCGTGGGACATGATGTGTTTTACTCTTCCGAAACTATCAGTGCTGTAATTAAAAGAACGCCCTGGTGTGCTTAATATTGACAATGTGGCATTAGGGTTATATGAATAACCAATTCCGTAGTTGCGTCCATCAATTGTTAAGTTTTCAGTATTGAGCATGTCAAGTGAGTTGTATGTATAAATCCAATTCACACCGCTGCGATTTAGTGTCAGTAAGTTTCCATTAGCATCATAAGTACGTGAAATATCTGGTGTAGTGCCTGGGTAATCTGTTGTAGATAATCTACCTAACAAGTCATAGCTCAAGCCAACACGCATCTCCGTTGGTATTGCACTACAAGTGGAACCTGATACCTGTCCTTCGGCGTACTCTGTTTTTTCGTTTGCATTATTGTATGCAAATAAAGTGTCACCTTTTTCTGGAATACTGACGCGGCAGAGTCTTAATGTATTGTCATAAAAATATTGACTAATGTGATTGGTTCCATCACTTTTTAACTGAGCCAGCGTTAATAAATTTCCATAAATATCGTAGCTAAAATCAGTAGTGATCCCTTGCGGTTTTTCAATCTTTAAGGATTTTCCATCGACAGGATTACCAAAGCCACTTGAAGAGGTGATTGTGACATTCCCCATTGCATCAGTTGTTCGAGTTTTATTCCCAGCTAAATATTCATAGAAAACGGAACCGCCACCCGGTGCAGTTTCTTGTGTTTGGACTACGCGTCCAAGGGCATCGTATCGAGTTGATGTTCCATAAATTGAGGGGCTACCAGAGCCGGGTAGCGACACAAAAATTTCACGCCCCATAGTGTCGTAATTTTTATTTGAATAGATAGTATTTCCGTCAGCTGCAATTCGGGAAACCTGTTTCTGGCGCAACATTGCGTCATATGTTGTGGTAGTTGTCTCGCCACTTTTTGTTAACGTTTGGATTAAATTACCGCTCGAATAGCTGTAGCTGATGCCGATATCCGCATGAGTCCAAGGTTCGGGGAGATCTATGTAGGTCAAACGGCCTACTGCATCATATTGATATCGGGTAGTGAATCCACGTCCGTTAGTAATCGCCGTTGTCCAACCATTCTCATCAATTTGATAAGAAACCTGCGAGTTGTCGGGGCGTGTAATGGTACGTGGTATACCACGATAATAACTGCTGAATGTGGTTTGACGATTTAACGCATCCGTATATGAATAGAGTTGGCCAGCTTGATCACCGCTTGTGTGGTATGTGAGCGAGGCAACAGTGGTTCCAAATTCTTTGTGGGTGATTAAGCGCCCTTTAGTGTCGTAATCAAAATCCTCAAATAATTTGCTGTTTTTGGTCACTGTGTCGATTAAACCTAATATCCAATCATCATCATCTTTCAAATAGGTCACATCGGTAATGCGCGTTCCATTATTTAAACTGGACCATTGTTCTGTTTTGGTTGGATAGCCATAGCTATAAGACGCAGACGTGCGATCTGTGTTGTAAGTCAACCGGGTTTTATACCAGTCTCCGTTTCTGGTAATTGTTGTTTCAGTTTTACGTAATGGTGAAGTAACATCCGATAAGTCGCTACTTACAAAGCCAGCACCGAGTTTTTGTTCGACAATGTATGTATATTCGATGGATTCGAGTGGTGTGGACGAATTCCAATTTTCAAATAATTCTTCCTTCAAAAGTTGAGAAGAATAATCGACGGGTATCGCATAGGTGACAATTTTTTTCGAGCCATCAGGTTGTTTGATGTAAGTACGATTAAAAGCACCTGATCCAGATGGTAATCGAGGATCATCCATATTGTAATAATCAAATTCCCACATCGCGGTAGAAATACCTGGCCCTGATAAAGTTTTTTTCACCACCGTCATAACGTCAGCTTTAATGTTACTAGGCCGACTAAGTGTTGTATTGGGGCAAGGCGGGCCATATTGACTCATGGTCTTAAACGAAATAGCTCTTGATTTCTCAGCTAAATCAAATCGACCTGTTGCTCCATCAGGGTGTGTAACAAAAGCCACTTGTGGTTGCTGAACACAATTAACTTTAACGCCTCCAGGAAGCGTGTCATAAGTATCGCCCGCTACGGCTTGTACTCTCGCTCCGGCGAGATCGAATTGCCAAGTGCGTCCGTTAGGTAATGTAACTGTACGCAGGCCGACGGCTGCAGCCGCAGTTCTCGTGGAGGGTAATCCATTAGGTGTGGTGGGAGGAGTAAAAATAGTTAACTGCGAATTTGATGAGGCATATTGATAACTCCAACGTTTTTCATTTGTAGTTCCAGGATTTGCAACAATACTACTGATTTCGTACGGGATTTCCATTTGAACTACGTTATTGCCTATAACCACTGGTTGTGTGCCGCCACCGGCCCAGTTGACAGTAATTTCCCGTCCGTCATTAGCATAAATACGGGTTAAGTTTCCTGCGGTGTCATAACTGTAACGAACCCAATTACCATGCACGTCTGTAACTTCTGAAGCAGCTAAGATATCAGAGTGAATTGCTAACGTTGCATATGCACTGCGCGCAGGTGCATTTGCATAGTAGGAAATGTCCCACATCTCAGTTACGGTAACACTTTTTTGAAGTTTTTTAATGTTGAATGTATATCGATCCCCATTGGGAGCGAAACCATAAAACCCCTCAGTTCCAGCACCATCTATATTACTTATGCAGGTAAAGTACCAGCCATCGGTTGTTACTTTTTGCGCTGATTGTGGCCAACTTCCAGTAACTGTTTTATTTAATAGCTGACCAGAAGATCGACCTGGGACGTCCAGTAAAACGCCTCCACTATACTCGGAAGGGCTAAGTTGTCTGGCGTATTGGTGTAAAATTCTTGATGAGTTAGAGATTGGAATTGCAGACTCTAAAGGTTGTGTGCAACGCTGCTTACCCCAACGAACATTAATTTCCGTGTCATTAATTTTTGTACTTATAGTTGGTACAGCCAATTGCCAATCTTTCATCTCGTTGCTAGTTGATTGCGAGGGATTGAAACGTCTGCGAAATTCAACGGGTAGACTGGAATTGCCTGGTAACGATACATCTACATGTTCGAAGCTAAGCCTTCCGGTATGTAAGTCGATGTGATCACCTAACAAATTATGATCGTGCGGCTTAAGTCCAAGATTTGGAGTTAAGCGCTCTCTCCAATCAATTTTATAAACTATTGGGCCACCACTTTGGCCAAATGAATGGAAGGAACTAATTGTTAATATAATTAATGAAATTACTGCTGAAGAATTTTTAAACCACTGCATTTTCATCGATAAATCTCCATTAAAGTAGATACATATCACGCCTGAGCGCGGCTTCCGAACCAGAAGCGCGCGGAATCTAGCATGAAAAGCAACGTCCGAATATCGATGAGGTGTGCTATTGCACTATTATTCTAGAAAAAAATAGAAGAGGGTTGGAGTATATAAATGAAATGCTATCGATTATTTAACTGGGGCGGTTTTTCGGGGCATAGGTTATAAGCGAAGGGCCTAATCTGAATCATCATGGATGAAAACGTGTGGATTTAGTTAAGGCCTTTTAATTTTGCTTATAACTATTATTTCAAGGCGGCGGGTTTCCATTCCAGCGTTTTTACTATTTCATTTTCGATCAACTGGTCGGGCGGACTTACCACAAGGGTATCGCTGCTGCTAATACCTTCCAACACTTCGACATCGCGTCCTAAATCGCGTCCGAGTTTTACGTTACGAAAACTGATTTTATTATCCGGTTCTACAACGGCAATGCGTTGGTATTGATCGCGAATAATGAGTGTTGCAGCAGGAACCACTAATGTTTCTACACTACTGGATACCGGAATGTTGACTTCGGCATAAGCGCCGGGCAAAAGGCTGGCGTCAGGGTTGGGGAGTAATAAGTCAACCTGGCGTGAGCGTGTGCCTGGATCTATACCACCGGCAATGCGTTCAACTCGTGCTTGCAATATACCTTGTACCTCACGCAAATTTAATTCGACTTGCGCATTGAGTGATAAATTATCTGCGTAGGATTGTGGAATCCAAATACTGGCGCGCAGTGGATCGGTTTGGGTGATGGCAAATAATTCTTTGCTGCCCTGGATTACATAATCGCCTATTTCAATAGTGCGACGTGTGATAATTCCATCGAAAGGTGCTTTGATATGGCGAAAGTTTTCCAGATTACTCAAGCGTTTTACATTTGCATCTGCTGCATTTAAATCCGCACGGGATTGACGGACAACACTGCGTTTTTCATCAAGGTCTTGCGGTGAGATTGCACTTTCTTTTTGTGCGAGTGTTTCCCAGCGCGCCAGTGTTTTTTCGGAGAACTCCAATTGTGCTGCAATTTGCTCGCGCTCTGCACGTGCTTGTAAAAGTTGTTGTTCCTGTTCAGGCGTATCCAGTGTTGCCAGTAATTCGCCTTGT
Source organism: Cellvibrio sp. (assembly GCA_035490715.1). Classification (GTDB taxonomy): domain Bacteria; phylum Pseudomonadota; class Gammaproteobacteria; order Pseudomonadales; family Cellvibrionaceae; genus Cellvibrio. Next base: position 47,922 of record DATJLF010000002.1, on the reverse strand, counting down.
TTTACATAATCACCAATACCTTTATGCCAATGGGATACGTAACCATTCGTGCGTGCGTAAATAACGGCTTCAGTATTGCCGCGTAAGCTTGTCGGTAAGCGCAAGTTTTGTTGCAAGGCGCCGGGCTTTGCTTTAGTGATTAATACATTGCGCTCAAGGGTTGCGGCAGTGTAATCCGAAAGCGCTTTCGCATCGCGCTGGTTAACCAGCGCACGGGTCGCGCCGCTTAGCAATAGTAGTCCTACTAACGCAAATGCTATTCGCCGGATAGTGATAATTGATTTTTGTTCTGCACCATGATGCAAATGCGCAAAGTCTTCCTTGGGTAAAGGGTGATAGTCATTCATTAGTGCATTACTCGATAAAAAATAGTTCAGTTGTTAATGATGTTTCGCTAATGCCGAAAATCCGGCTGATTTGTGCAAGCGTGTGGCCAACCATTGATGCAAGCTTGCAAACACCAGCGGTACAAACAATAACGTGGATATCGTGGCAAATAACAGACCGCCGATAACGGCGCGGCCGAGTGGGGCATTTTGTTCACCGCCCTGGCCAACACCTAGGGCCATTGGCAACATGCCAACCATCATCGCGCAGGCTGTCATTAATACCGGGCGTAAACGAGTGGTGGCCGCATCCAATGCGGCTTGTGCGGGCGTTACTCCTTCATGCAAACGTGTGCGTGCAAAAGAAATCAATAAAATACTATTGGCAGTGGCCACTCCCATTGTCATGATTGTTCCCGTTAATGCCGGAACACTGAGTGTGGTGCCTGTAAGGAACAACATCCAGCCAATGCCGGCAAGAGCAGCGGGCAAGGCGCTAATAATAATGAGTGGATCCAGCCAGCTTTGGAAATTAACGACAACTAAAAAATATACCAAGGCTATAGCAACAAGTATTCCCAGGGTTAATCCATTAAATGCTTCGTCCAACGTTTCAATTTGGCCTCGAATACTAATATCCACTCCACGTGGTAATTTTGGTTTGAATTTCTCGACCAACACATTGATATCCCTGCTAATGGAACCAAGATCACGATCCTGGAAATTGGCGTAGATGTTAATCATATTAAAATTGTTGTAGCGATTTACCGCCGAAACCTGCGATGTGCGTTTGTAGGTTACTACATTGCCCAGTAATTGCTGTTTACCGTCACTGCCTTTTCCAATGGGAATTCCCATTAACTCATCCAGCGAGTCCATTTCAATTTCCAGCGTTTTGGCGCCGATGTTGTAGGTGTTTCCATTTACTTCATTTAACCAATAGGTCGGTGTTGTCTGCATACTACCGCTGAGGGAAATCATCATATTTTCTGCAACATTGCGCGCGCTTAATCCTAACTGTTGCAATTGGGTACGGTTCATTTCCAATGCCAGGGTGGGTTTACTCCAGCGTTGGTAAACATGTGCATCCACCACCCCGGGAATTTTTCGCATCTCATTATTAAATTCAGCAGCCAATGGCAATATGTCACCGGGTTTTCCGCCAACAAATTGCACATCAATCGGTGCTGGTATGCCGAAATTAAGTGTTTGGCTAATTTGATCTGCCGGTTGGAAAAAAAACTCAACGTGTGGAAATCGTTGCGGCAAGTTAAGACGCAGTTGTTTCATAATTGCATTACTGTTCAGTTCACCTTTTTTAAAGCTGAACATAATTTCCGAATCTGCAGATTCAGCAGTACCGGAATTTCCATTCAAGGTATTAATCGTACTGTAAGGCCCGCCGATAATATCGAGTATGTCGCCCATCTGATTTGCGGGAATGACCGCTTTAATTTCTTTATGCACCTCATCTATTAATGCGGGCATCTGTTCAAGCCGTGTGCCGGAAGGTGCGCGCAAATGCAGACGCAGTTGTCCGCTATCCACAACGGGAAAAAGATCTTCACCCAATATTGGGTAAAGTCCGAGGGACAGAAGGCAAAAAACAAAAAATGCAGCCATAAACCGTTTTGGTTTTTGCAGTATTGCAACCATTAATAGGGAAAAATGATGGCGAAATTTTTCAAAGCCATCGTTAAAGCGATGATGAATCCTGGCGAAGCGATTGATCGGTTGTTGTTGCAAGTGCGCGCTGGCTACGGTTGGTGTATGGCCAACCATCATAAACATAACCAATGTTGGTATCAGGGTGCGGGAAATAATGTAAGAAGCAATCATTGCAAAAACGACAGCTTGGCCAAGGGGAACAAAAAGATAGCTGGCAATCCCGTCCAGAAAAAACATAGGCACAAATACAATACAGATACACAGGGTCGATACAAACGCAGGTACTGCGATTTCCTGAGCACCATCAAGTATCGCTTGCAGCGGTGGTTTTCCCAATGCCATTTGCCGTTCTACATTTTCAATCTCGACTGTTGCATCATCCACTAATATTCCAACAGCCAGCGCCAACCCGCCCAGCGTCATCAAGTTGATGGTTTGCCCGATTAAATGCAAGCATATCAACGAAACCATAATTGAAAGCGGAATCGATACGGCGATGATCAGTGTGCTACGCCAATTACCCAAAAATAATAAAATTAAACTCGCCGTGAGTAACGCCGCAATCAAACCTTCATGGACTACATTGCTGATGGCGGCTTTTACAAAAATGGATTGATCAAACATAAGTTTGATATCAATTCCCTCTGGCATTTTTGCGAGCATTTCAGGTACTGAATTTTTGATATGCTCAACGGCTTCAATGGTTGACACACCGCCAAAAGCCAGGACCGAGTTGAGCACGCTACGCGATCCATTTTGACGTGCAATGGTTGTCGCCGGCAAAAAGCCATCGCGCACATTGGCAATATCCCGCAACAATACCGTGCGCCCGCGTTCAGTACGAATTGGAATCGAGCCAATTTCCTCGATAGTAGCAATGGCCCCATTCAATTTGATATCAAATTCGCTATCGCCAACTTTCATGGTACCGGTAGGCAAAATTAAATTTTGCGCACCCATAGCAGTTACCACTTCAGCGGGGGTCAGGTTATTGGCGAGCAAGGCTGCCGCATTGATATCAACTGAAATCTGGCGTGAACGGGAACCGTAGGGAAATGTGAGCGATAAGCCTTTTTTACTCGAGACTATCGGTCGCAACACTGTCCCGGCTGCATCACCTATTTCAATATCAGAAAGCGTATCGCTGGAAATACTTAATTGCACGACCGGTAATTCGGATGCAGACCAGGCTCGCACACGTCCCGCTTGAATCCCTTGGGGCATTCCACGTGCGGCACCATTCGCACTCATCGTAGTTTGGGTAAGGGCGGTATTTATATCAGTACCTGGCTGGAAAAAAACTTTCACAATGCCAAGACCCGCTGCTGAGAACGATTCTGTATGTGAAATGTTATCTACCGCTTGCCCCAATTCGCGTTCAGCCTGGGAGGTAACCCGTTCAGACATTTCCTTCGCTGTTAAGCCACGGTATTCCCATAATTCAGCAACCACTGGAATGTTTATTTGGGGAAAAATGTCGGTAGGCATACGCACCAAAACGAATGGCATAGCCAATAAAATTAACAGGGCCGCCACAATAAATGTATGAGGGCGACGCAACGCGATATTAACTATCCACATAGCCAGAGATGTTTCTTTAAAAGCAGTTTGGGAGAAAAAAGGGTGTTTCTGCTGTGGTAGCAATAAATGCGCCAAGCGCGAAGCGTTATATCCGCCGTGTTTTTTAAACTTATCTGTTTACTATTAAACAAACTGATTAAATATCAACATTGATCTTTCTATAATTTTCTTTTAATGAGGTTTACTATTTTTCCTGGAAAAATTTACGAATCATCTCGATCCGTCTGTGTTTGAAAAATCGTCATTTCGAACCATATTGAGATGGGCTTAAACGTTGAGTATTTGCGATAGGCTTAAAATGAAATAACACGTAACTATTATTTTATTGGAGTAGTTTATTTTGTTGGAATAATTCTTCAGGAGAATACGAATGACAGTTCAATTGATGTCACCTCTGGAAATATTTATCGGCACATGGAATACGACAGGTGAAGTTTTGGAAACAGAAAAATCACCTGCTACAATATTGCTGGCTACCGATACCTATCGATGGTTTCCGGGAAAGCATTTTATTATCCATGATGTGGATGCCCGCTTTGGCGGTGAACCAATACGTTCAATGGAAGTGATAGGATACGATTCATCCAGTCAGAAACACACCGCACGGTCTTATGATGACAATGGTGTATCTGAAACATTTGAAGTTGCACTGGATGATAGGGATTGGGTTATTGTGGGAAAATCGGTTCGATTTAATGGTTTGTTTGATCTCACCGGAAATCAATTAACCGGTTTATGGGAATTAAAAAGTGAAAAGGTGGGTTGGCAACCCTGGATTAAATTAAAACTCATTCGTGCCTGATTGAAACGCACATTTTTTTAATGATGTTAATGAATCATATCGTTGTTTGAAGTTATATCGAATCGGGTAGTTGAAAGTAAATCAACGGCCGACCGTTTTTGTTCAAATGCCAATTGCAGTTCGGCTGGAGTGAGTGTTTTGGATAACTCGACGGCCATCGCCCAGTGCCTTATTGCTTGTCCTTCGGGACGGCCTTCCGATTCCCAGATTTGATGTGCAAAGTCTCTAATACGATGTTCGTCAATTGCCAGGAAATGTTGTTCAAAATTTTTCAGTGCGAAATAATAGCGCGAAAATATTTTGTGCAGGTTGGCAGTAAATTCTTTGAGTTTTTCATTGGATGTTATTGCCAATTGACGCAATTCGCTCAATGTCTTAATCATCTCGGGGAGTTGATGTTCAAGGTAGGCATTATCGAAAGGAGCATCTTCATCATATTCATAATTGAATTGATATTCGTAAGCTTGCTGCTTAAGGGCGGCTCGTAAATCATTATCCTCATCGTTATTTTCATCAAACAGCCGATTTAAGGTGTCATTTAATTCATTGTTCAGTATCGTTGCGATCTCACGTAAATGGGATGACGGAGATTTTTCCATAACCAATTCGGTGTTTTTTAATGAGGCTAATCCTCTTTTTAATATGATATTAAGTAATTCTTCCCTTTTCTCGTTGGATGGAACTCTGGATGTCAGATAAGTCAGTCCTAGAAGAATGCCAGATGCGAATAATGCGTTCATTAATTTCATAATTCCCTCCGCCTCATCAAGTGCCCTCAGGTAATTCTAATTGAGTACTCACTTACAGGGTGAGCGAATTACTAAAATTTGGGATTGATTAGGAATTAAAAAGTTCAGATAAAAGATAAATCGCGTTGATTTATGTGTAGTGAATTGCCATCTTGACATGCCTGCGTGGAATTTTTTTTTTAAAATAATCAGCTGTGATTAAAGATCAGTTTAAAAGGTTAAATTGATATTAGGGCGTGATCAACTGCGGGAACTTAGTATTGTTATTTCGTCCAACACTATGAGAGTCGAAACCTTTTATAAGCGTCGAGACTTTTTATATAGGCTTCGAGATATATAAGCGTCGAGACTTTATATTAAGAGCCGAGACTTTAAATGAGTTATTCATGAATAGTGAGGAGTTTAAAATGGAATCTACCTGGATAGTGACCGCAAATGCGGGTAACGCACATTTTTATTCAGTTACCAATACCAATCCACCATTGGAGCAAAAGAATAGCTTGGTAAATCCCTACGCAAGTTTGCAGACTGTAGATACAGAATCAGACAAACTGGGATTGCACGCCGCCTCCAAAAGTAAACACAGCACTGGCCAGCCAACCCAGCCTAGTGGTTATCAACCGAATCAATCACCCGCCGAGCACCACGCTGAATTATTTGCACGGAGTGTGGCAGGGTTTTTATTGCGTAGTCACCAACAAGGCTTATTCAATCGATTGATACTGACTGCATCACCTGAATTTTTGGGTGTATTGCGACAAGTTATGGATGCCGGCGTGCGCGCGGTAATAGCCAATGAAATTGCGAAAGACTATACCCGTTTCCAGGGTAAAGATTTGTGCGAGCTGGTCAAAGCCAGAAGGAAAGCGGCATAATACCGGCCTGGAAATTCGCTTGTTTTAATGGCGTAATTCTGTTGAGTCATGCAGTTACGGTGGTGGTCGTACAGAGCACTGCAATCCGTGAGGATGCAGTGCTTTTTGTTATGTAATCGCTAATTATTTGATATCGATTTATAAAAGGAAATCTATGTATTTACGCTTTGGGTTATTTTTTTCGTTATTGTTTCCACTGATTGCCTGTGCCGATATTTGCAGCCAGATTGATAAGGTTGATACAGCACGGTATAGCGCTGAAATTGGTAGTCGTACAGTAACCTTTTTGGCAATAGATTTAAAAAACAATCATAAATGTTGGGCTATTAGCAAGCAGCGCTTAAATGAACGCCATAGTCCTTATTCCACGTTTAAAATTCCCCATTCCCTCATTGCATTAGAATCTGGTGCAGTGACCGCTATAGATAAGACAGTTGAGTGGAATTCGAGTCAATATCCTTCCAAGCCCTATTGGCCAGATACATGGAAACAGCCACAATCACTCGCGAGCGCGTTCCAGCGGTCTGCAGTATGGTTTTATCAGGATCTTGTGCCCCGAATCGATCCAAAGGAATATAAAAAATGGCTGGGTCGGTTTGAGTATGGGAATCAAAAATTTACTCCTGGAAGCAACCAGTTTTGGTTGAACAATGAGTTAAAAATATCCCCCGTTGAGCAGGTTAATTTTCTTGTGTGCCTTTTGGAAACGCGTTGCGGTATTTCAGAAAAAAACGTTTCCGCCTTCGAAAAAATTTCTCTGGTAGAGCGAAAAGATGGATTATTTTTATATGCCAAGACGGGTGCAGGCCCTATAGATCCTGATAATATGGATGGTGCATTTGAAGGTTGGTATGTCGGGTATATTAAAGATGAAAACGCTGATCCCGTCATTGCTTTTGCGCTCTATGTGAAGGCGGAAAATTTTTCTTCGTTAAGGGATTTTCGTAAAATCCTTAGTTTAAAGTTAATGAATGACTTGGGTTATTGGAGAGAATAATAGATTTCCTATTCTATATCAGAAGGCTGTATTTTGGTCCCGTACGTACTTTACTATGAAGAGTAAAACGAAAATTCGTTTTACTCTTTTTGTCCCTCACATTCGCACACGTTTCCATATCAGGGCAAACAAACCTATCGCAAATAAAATCAATGTGCCGGGTTCATGGATCGCATAGTGATAAGTCAAGTTGTCAATCATCGCTGAAGTTCGCCGGAAATAAAACGCAGAAATATCTATATAGGAAATGCCGAGTGCAGAATAGAAGGATATTTTTTGATTTGGTTCAAAGGGTGGGTCATCATCCGAGCCGGCATAACCTGGTGTATTACGAAATTGTGTTGATCCATCTCCGCATAATGCATTCAAATAAACTGCATCCCTATTGGATGATGTGACAATCAGACTCACGAATTTAGGTAAATGCCCGGTAAATTTAAGCCCAAAATAGGGTCCGCCTTGTAAATAATTGGGACCGCTCAAAATATTAGGATCTTCCTCGTAGTAACTATTTAACCATCCACCGTCGATAACTAACCCTTTTGAAGCATATTGATCAGTTATGGGCTGATCAGCCCAGGAGGGACTTTCAGGGTCTTCATGAACTCGTTTGATATCGTCAAAATTAATAACAACAGCGTGTGAAAAATTAGCTCCTGTTAACATCAGTAACAAAAAAATAAACCGGGGTAAAAGGAATATATGGTTGCGCATAAACACTCTCCTGATTCCTGGGATAAATCGTTGTCGATATAAATACGATTTTTTTGATGTCACTCCCGAGATAAAGTTGGTGTTCGAGCAGCATACGCCGGTTTATTCGTATAGAAATGTTGAATGGCTCACTAAAATACATTTATATGGCACATAAAGCATTTTGAGGATCGGGAAGAATATTGATAAGAATTATTTCTTCGATGCGCAGTCAAATCACTAATTAGACCTAAACGGGATGACAGCGATGACGATTCTGGTAAATATTGATGTGCATAATCTCGCGAAGGGAATTGAGTTTTACACTAAAGCACTTAATATGAAATTGCTGCGTTTGATTGATGAAGATGTCGCTGAGCTTGAGCGTGGTAGTGACCGTTTTTATTTACTGCAAAAAAAAGAGTACACACCTTATATGCATTCCGGAGATCAGTATCGAAATTACACCCGACATTGGACACCGGTGCACATAGACTTTGTAGTGGATGACCTTGAAGAGGCGATGCGGTTAGCAATGGATGCCGGTGCGCTACGTGAGTGCGATTGCATAGAGTGGCGCGGTTCAAAATGCGTAACGTTTGCTGACCCTTTTGGTCATGGTTTCTGTTTAATTGAGTTTTCCGGAAATTCCTACGAAGGTGATTCACTCCATTACTGAAAATGTTAGTAATGTCTGATTACAACATTGCCCTATACTGTTATTAATTCAGCATTATAAATGTTTGTTTTTACACAAGATCGAAAATTTACTCTATTGATATCCGGGTAATTTAAAAATTACATATTTTATGAATTTCCTTTTGTACGGCATAAACTTTGCTGAATCTGGATTTTATGCAGCATAGGCTCATTTGTGTTGTATTTTTAACTATTAGCAATTCATTAAACAGATGGATATTCATTATGACCTTTGCATATTTTAAAAAAATCTTTTCAACCATCCTGGCCTTGGGATTAACAACCGAACTGGCATGGGCTCACCACGGGTGGGCGGGAAATAATGACGGGCAATTCGAGTTAACGGGCAAGGTGGTAAAAACACTTAGCCTTGCTGGCCCACATGCGAATTTGCGAATCAATGTCGAAGGGCAGGTATGGGAAATTACGTTAGCGCCGCCTGCCCGCACCGAGCGAGCAGGATTGAAAGAGGATTCTATTCCTCTTGGTGCAGAAATTACGGTAAGTGGTCATCGCAGTGCAGACCCGGATCGATTTGAAATTAAAACAGAACGCGTCACTTACAACGGAAAATTGTATAACGTTTATCCTGATCGCGAATAATTTATACCCATGCTTACTGAACTCCTGAATGCATTGCAAGTATCCATGCTGGGCGACGCGGTGCGGAGTTTAGGCGGTTGGGGTTATGCGGTTATCAATTTTTTTCATTTGTTGGGTGCCGCGATTTTGTTTGGGGCAATTTTGTTACTGGATCTTCGTTTGCTTGGCTGGCGTCGTCATATTCCTTTGGATTTTGTAAGCTCGTTTAGTGTGCCTTTGGCTATTAGTGGTTTCCTGTTGGCAATCGTGATGGGCATTTGTTTATTGGCGACTAATGCTAGCGATTATGTGGGCAATCCTTTTTTGGTTATTAAGTTTTCAGCATTATTGTTGGCATTGGTTAACGCCTGTTGGGCAAGTCAATTACCCGCATGGAAGTATCGAAAAAATCAACAGACTCTTGAGCTGGAACGTCAGGATAAGTTCCTGGTGATCGCGGCGTTTTTATCATTGCTTTGCTGGTTAACGGTAATTGCAGTAGGGCGGTTTATTGCATATTGGTAATTTATAGTGAGGGATGTTCATGATATTTAAAAAACTCGTTCGGTGCGTTGCAATAATGGGCCTGCTTTTTTCCTTTACGCAGACCACCCAGGCGAAATTGCCGCTGGAAAAAATTAAACTACTACCCGGTTTTGAAATTGCGATTTTTGCAGAAGGCGTTACCAATGCACGCTCAATGGTATTGAGTGATACGCAAACATTATTTGTAAGTACGCGCAATGAAGGAAAAGTATATGCCATTAAACACGACGGTACCAAAGCGCAAAAGGTCATCACGATTGCATCAGGTTTGAACAGACCCAATGGTGTCGCTTTCCGTAAAGGCGCGTTGTATGTGGCCGAAGTCAATCGAATCCTCCGGTATGACAACATTGAAGCAAACCTGGACAATCCACCAAAACCCGTAATAGTGGATGATCAATATCCGGGTGATAACTCCCACGGTTGGAAATTTATTCGTTTCGGTCCGGATGGATTGTTGTATGTGCCCATAGGTGCTCCTTGCAATATTTGTGAACCGGGTGACCCTTATGCAAGTATTACGCGAATTGATGTGGACAAACGCAATGCCAAACCCGAAATATTTGCGCGCGGTATTCGCAACACCGTCGGGTTCGATTGGCATCCGCAAACGGGTGAACTCTGGTTCACTGAAAACGGCCGGGATCATTTGGGCGATGATATTCCACCTGAAGAATTAAACCGCGCTGTAAAACCGGGCCAGCATTTTGGGTATCCCTATTGTCACGGTGGCGATATTCCTGACCCGGAATTCGGTAAGAAACGTAAATGCACGGAGTTCTCACCACCTGAAGCAAAATTCCAGGCGCACTCTGCTGCACTCGGGATGCGTTTTTATACCGGTGCCTCATTTCCGGCGGAGTATCGCAACCAGATTTTTGTCGCACAACATGGTTCGTGGAATCGCAGTAAAAAATCCGGCTATCAAATTACCGTTGTGAACCCTGCGATAGATGCCGGCGCAAAGCATCAATCTCGTGTTTTTGCGGAAGGGTGGCTTAATAATGATGAGAGCGTGTGGGGCAGGCCAGTGGATGTATTGCAATTGCCTGATGGATCGTTGCTCGTGTCTGATGACTATGCAAACGTCATTTATCGAATTACTTATAAAGGAAAATAGCACAGGAAATAACAGTTGAATGATGGCTAACGCCATTTCGTGTTTATCCGCAAATTTCAGGTTGGGAATACTCCCAACCTGAAATTAGTTTATTTTGCCTTTAAGCTCGCCAAACCCGCTTCTGCAATTTGCCCATCCTGTTGTGACGTTGCGCCGCTCACACCTATGGCTCCAATAATTTTATTGTCCACCACAATTGGGGAGCCTCCTTCTACCAATAATGCGTCGGGCAAGCTAAGTAATACATTGCGGCCACCGCTTACGCCATCTTCAAATACCTTGGTGGGGCGTTTGAAATTATTAGCGGTGCGTGCTTTTCCGATAGCAACATCCACACTCGCCAACTGGGTTCCGTCCGCTTTTTCCAAATAAGTGAGTGTTCCACTTGAATCAACAATACTAATCACTACGGTCAAATTTTGTTTTTTTGCCTCAGCGGCAGCGGCGGCTGCAATTTTCTTTGCGATGTCTAATCCAATGGGTGCGCCATAGGTCAGAGTTTGTGCAAATGCTGTCGTTGACAAGCTGACAACAGCGGCTGCAACAAAACCCAGTACTACTTTCTTAATATGCATAATATCTCCGTTGAATAATGAAATGTTACCTGTTAATTGCTTGCCGATTATGCCGTGATTTTGAGTTGTCGGACTAACTTAACCAAATACCATTGATTTATCAATCAAAAACAAGTGTCGTGTCAATTGTTGCGGTTATTAATACAATGAGTTAGGAAAATCAAACACACATGATTTTTTATAATCATTTTTATTTGTTTGTTTTCACGCAGTAATCGTTAAATATTTTTATTTCTTTAGTGATTTCAATAATTTGTTTATTTGGTACAGGCTTTGCGTTAGTACAAGTGCTTGTTAATTATTGGAGCAATCAAAAAATCAAATTTTTGGCAGTTCATTGTGGAAATCATTGGAGAAACGCTATGTCTGTTATTCCCGGCTCACGTCAGAAAGAAAATACCGAAAAGAAATCGTTAAATGAAAGTGATGATATTGGTAAAGATAGTTCCTTTGAAAATTCAAATTCTATTGGGGTAGGCGTTAGTCGGCGCACCTTATTAGGCCGGGCAAGTCTGTTAACAACAGCAACTGTTGCCGCCCCTTTTTTAGCGAATGCTGCACATGCTCATGATCATGAAAAGCCCGATCAGCACAACGAATTTTCGAAGGGCCGTGACTACTCTGATTTTTATCGCGATGACCAATATGGAACCTTGCATGCAAAAACGCTAACAAAAAAATCCTACAAAGCTCGCATCAAATCGGCAGAACTTGAGTACGGTGTGGATATTCCACCGCATCCCAACAATGGCGATGAGGCACGTTATCCCAATAAAATTGGAACCTCTACCAAAGGACTAAAGCATGATGCAGAAGGTCACGTTGACCCCGATTCCTACGCCTCATTTCTAAAGGCATTACAAACGCGAAAGCACGAAGATTTTGAAAAAATTATTTTGGGAGGAACAGCAAAACTGGCAGATCCACAAGGACCCTTAACCACTGCACTGGAAGGGGTGAGCAATGCGCAGTTGGCGATTCCAGTGGCGGCGCGTTTGGATAGTGCAGCATTAGCGGCTGAGCACATTGAAATTTATTGGCAGGCGTTACTTCGGGATGTGCCTTTTAGTGATTACCACAATAGCACCAGTAACCCGTTGGTACTTGCCGCTGTGGCAGAGTTGAATCGGTTGCCTGAATACCGTGGTCCAAAAGTAAATGGTTTGGTTACACCCGAAACATTATTTCGCAGCACCGCCTTGTATGTGGATTACCAGGCGGACCGCAGCGGAAGAAAAGGAAAATATGTAGTTCCACCTGATACGCTGAAAGGGCCTTATATATCGCAATTTTTATTGCGCCCCGTACCCGCATGGGGAACATTTGCTGCGCAACCGCAGTTGCGTCCGATTCAAGTCGCCGGTGAAAGTTTTGGCACCTCGTTTGATGAGTGGTTAAACATTCGCAACGGAATCAGCACAGGTAGAAGTATCACGATTGAAGCGGGGCGCCGCCATATTATTAATGGTCGGGACCTCGCGTGGCTGGCCCGTAGCTCCGGGCCGACTTATTTGCACACGCTGCAAATATTGTTGGCAGCATCGGTTGCCGGTAATCCCCTTGCGGGAGGCGTTGGTGCACCACTGAATCCTGCTAATCCTTACGCGAGTTCAAAGACCCAATCATCGGGTTCTTCATTTTCTTCCGGTTTTATCCAGGCGCTATTAGCCTTGGCAGGGCCACTGGCAATTAAAACTTCCTATTACCAAAACTGGTTTGTTGATCGGCGTTTGCGCCCGGAGGATTACGGTGGCCTGGTGCATAAAGTATTGGCCAAAGGTGCGAGTTATCCTATTCACCGCGATGTACTTGAATCGGATGCAGTAGCTCGCACCTTTGCTGCCAATGGCAGTTACTTATTGCCATTGGCAAACAATACCGGTGCGCCTACGCATCCGGGGTATCCGAGTGGTGCAACTATTTCTGCGGCGACACCGGTGACATTACTCAAGGCATTTTTTGATGAGAGTTATGTCATTCCTAATCCGGTTCAAGTTGACCCCGCCGATCCCACCAAATTAATTCCCTGGGAAGGTGAGCCACTAACGCTGGGCGGAGAACTAAATAAACTGGTGAACAATGTTGGCTTTGGTCGAAATTTTAATGGCTTCCACACCCGTGCCGATATTTCAGCTTCGCATGCGCTCGGTGAAGCCCTGGCAATCAGTTTGCTTCGCGATCAACGTTTTACATACAACGAAACGTTTGATGGTTACCGCTTCACTCGCTTTGATGGAACCCAGGTCACTGTATAAATTATTATCAAAGGCTTTGCGAACAGGGAATTGTTTAGAAATATGTTACTGATTTATAAAAATGCCTCGTTGATATTCTTCGAGGCATTTATTTTTTCGGGCTTTTATTTTTTCGGACTTTTACTGTTGAGGTCTTTTTTTATAGTTCATTGTTGTTTTCGAAACGCTTGATTGTTCCAATTGAAACAATTTTTCACCTTATTGTTTCTGCTTTTCCTGGAAAAGGCTCTTTGACGGTGAATTTGTACTCCTTTTAAGCAATTAAAGCACGATTGATTTTGGTATGAGCATTGCAATTATGGAAATGTAATGTCGTCATCTACTTATTTTCAATCAGTTAATTAAGGAATCGTTTGCGTGAATAAATTACTAGTTACCTTGGGTATATTTTTTACCTGTATGGCTTCAGCGGTATTAGCCCAGAACAACAGCAATAAGCCTGCCGTTAAGTACAAAACGCAGGAACTGACAGTGGCGCAAGTCGACCAATGGCTTGCTAAATCAGACCAGATTCTGGTGATTGATATTCGTCGCCCCGACGAGTTGATTACCTACGGAAGCTTTCCGGTGTTCCTGAGCGTCCAATTTTCTGATCTGGAAAAAAATATTGCCTATATTCCCAAAGAGCGGAGCATCATTACTGTCTCCAATCGTGCTAATCGCGCCTTTGCAGCAGGTGATTTACTGAGCAGTAAAGGCTTTAACGTAATTGGTGCTGCGGGCTCTGAAAACTATGAGCAGCAAGGTGGTAAAGCGGTTACTAAAATTCAAAAACCAGCGCCGAAGCCTGCACAGTAGCTGCAATTACTGATTCTGTTTTCAGCTGTAGCAGATGTATTATAAAGATCCAGTGTGGTATATCGAAGCAAATGTTTTTGTATTTGTACAAAAACATTTGCTTCGACTCTTTTAAATCTCTGAGTTTTTATTAATGGTGTAGTGTGATATTGGATAAGAGATTTTTAGAAATTCTCCGGCTTAATGTCCCCGCAGTCACTGGATAACCACGCACCGGTTTGTTCAGTTTCGTAGCGTTGGGATTTACCATTCGTTTCAGTAATAAAATAGGCAGTGCCTTTATAAAATGTCGGAGAAACGAACTCTATGGTCCCCTCACCAGTAGCGTTATGCTCCCCGGTACAAACATAGGTGGTTTTGAATTGAGTTGCGCTGAGTTGCGTGATATCAGGTTTGCATTCAGCTCCGCTTTCGGGAACATAACCTTTGTCAATTTGCGATTGGGTGATGCATTGTTTTACCAAGGTACCGTCTTTATTAATCTGTACTCTATTATTTTGCATACTCACGCCTTCATCAGAAAATGTCATACCTTGTTGCGCCATCATATCTTCCATCATCTTGCGTTGATCAGGTGGCAGGTTGGCCATTTGCTTTTTCACTTCCTCCATGGCTTTTTGCATTTGTTCGGTTTGCGCCGCCATATTGTTTCCACCGATGAGTTTGATACGGTGTTCCCACAAGCCAGGTTTCATATCAACCTTCAAGGTATTGGCCTGAATTGAAACAGGAAGGGTAGAAGTTAATAAACCAATAAGGATAATCAGGCGTGTGCTGTACATCATCAATTACCTCGACTGTTGAATCCTTAGCTTTGACGCCTGAAAACTGTAGCAGTTCAGGAAATGGTATTCTCATGCCACAGGATCCAGGGATACGTTATATAATGGTGATTCGTGACTGCAAACTGTGACCTAATTCATGCAAGATTTTTATAATAAATCACTGAGTTACTTGCTCGGGCTGTTGTTGCTCAGTTGCATATTGGGTTACCTATGTGCGGACAAAACTTTTCTTAAAGTACCGTTATTACCCTCTGGCAGCAGTAGCATCCCATGGCGGACTGAACCGCATACTGATGTCAATGAGGGGGGAAATTCCAGCATTATCATTACCGATGATAAGTTCAGCCTGAGCTTTAAATTTATCGTATCGAATCAGGCGCAATATCCATTTGCTGCCCTCACATTGCTCTTTGGTAATCACCAGGGAGATTTGGTTGATTTCTCCCAATACGAAAAAATAACATTTAACATTAAATGCTCATCACCCAATACACTCAGTTTTTACCTGATTACATTTGATGAAAAGGTGTCCAGGTTAAATGATTTTTTAACTTACCGTGCTCCGGCAACATTCTTTTCCTGTGGTCAGGATTGGAGCCCCGTCAATCTCGATTTGACCCGTTTGGAAACGCCCCAGTGGTGGTTTGAAATGTTCAAGGTGGCCTTATCCAAAAAGCAATATGAACTGAATAAAGTCGCCAAAATAAGTTTTGGTAGTAGCCCCCAGACCCCCCGGAATATTGAATCCGACGTTCACATCACCGAGGTAACATTGGTTGGGCGCAATTGGTTCTATCTCTACTTGTTTGGTGGATTTTTGGTGTTGGCTTGGGGAGGGTATGCGCTATGGTTTTTCCGCCAGCACACTCGCGCCCTGGTTCGTGAATTACAAGACAAGATCCAGCGCGACCGGCCCTTAATCGCTTACCAGCAACTTTCCGTTGAACCATTGAGGGACAAGGATAGAAGTTCGATTCTCCATTTTATGGCTACACAATATGCCGATGCAGATTTGAACCTGGAGGCAATGGCTACCGAAATAGGTGTGAGCCGTACCAAAATTAATGACATCCTTAAATCAGAACTGGGTTTTACGTTTACTGGTTACTTGAATAAATTGCGACTCACGGAAGCCGCTCGTTTATTGGCGCAGGAGGAGGACGCTAACATTGCAGAAATTGCTTATTCCGTTGGTTACAAGAATGTTTCCTATTTCAATAAATTATTTAAAGAAGAATACAGCTGTACCCCCAAAACTTACAAAAGCTTGTGTGATAAAACGGAACCCTTGTAGGCAATAGTTATAAGGGTTGAATGGATTCACTAACCTGGCAGCTAGAAAACTTCAACTTATTGAAAAAAAACTACCACTTTTTGCAAACTTCTAACGATTTTCACAAAATCGTTAACGCTCCCGCCTTTTGATAAGCAAAATCGCCACATTTTAATTATTGATCAGGACTTGTTCGGTGTTGGCCTGATTAGCTTCATTCTGCGTTCCTATCAATTAAAACAATAATGTCTATCAAAACAACAATATCCATCAAAACAATAATGTTCGGAGTAGTCATGAGAATAATAAGTGTATTACTGGTGTTCATTCTTTCAATAGTAATGACCGGGTGCGGTGGTAGCGGGGGCGGGAGTGAAAGCCCCCGAACTGAAAACTCTACCGCAGCATCGTTTAACTCTTCCATCGCTCCTGTTCCTGCATCGGCCTCTGTTTCTTCATCATCTATTATTGTGAGTTCTACTCCTGTAGCGGCAAGTTCATCGATTGCCACGGCTTATCCTGGTTACAACCTCAATCCGTTGCCGGCAGATGCAACCGGTATGGAGAGCACCGCATCGCAACTTGCCAGCAAGATGACCCTCGGATTTAACATTGGCAACACGCTCGAAGCGACCGGTGGTAAATCGGA
Organism: Cellvibrio sp.; assembly: GCA_035490715.1. Classification (GTDB taxonomy): domain Bacteria; phylum Pseudomonadota; class Gammaproteobacteria; order Pseudomonadales; family Cellvibrionaceae; genus Cellvibrio. Next base: position 30,949 of record DATJLF010000002.1, on the reverse strand, counting down.
AACCTACTGGGGAAACCCCAAAATCACGAAAGAATTTGTGGCATTTGTTAAAGCATCGGGCTTTAACGCAATACGCCTGCCTGTCTCATGGGACCAATACGCAAACCAATCCACGGCGGAAATTGACTCGGCATGGCTCAATCGGGTGAAAGAAGTCATACAGTACTGCATTGAGAATGACCTGTTTGTCATTGTGAATATTCATTGGGATGGCGGCTGGTTGGAAAACAATGTCGTGGTCGCCAAAAAACAAAATAACAATGCAAAGCAAAAAGCCTACTGGGAGCAAATAGCGACCCATTTACGCGATTTTGATGAGCGCTTGCTATTCGCAAGTGCAAATGAGCCGGATGTGGACGATGCTGAACAAATGCCGGTTTTGCTCTCTTACCATCAAACCTTTATTGACGCTGTGCGTTCAACTGGCGGTAAAAATGCACACCGTGTTCTCATTGTGCAGGGACCTTCTACGGATATTGATAAAACCAATAAATTCTGGGCGCTCATGCCTGTTGATCCCAGCACCAACAAGCTCATTATGGAGATTCATTATTACAGTCCGTGGAATTACACCGGTATGACAAAGGATGAAGGTTGGGGTAATCAGTTTTTCTATTGGGGTAAGGATTTTCATTCAACAACCGATACCTCACACAATCCTACCTGGGGTGAAGAAGACTATGTTGATAAGCAATTTCAGTTGATGAAAGAACAATTTGTCGACAAAGGTGTTCCGCTCATTATTGGAGAATTCGGAACAGGTTTGCGCACGAATTTAACAGGCGATGACCTGAAATTGCATCTGGATAGTCGCGCTTATTATTTCAAATACATCACTCAACAGGCGCGTGCTAATGGTTTGGTTCCTTTTGTGTGGGATACCGGAAGTTTGTTGGATCGAAACGCCAACCGTGTGCTGGACCAGCAAGTATTTGATGCGTTAATGCAGGGTGCTTATCAATAATTTTTAAATAATGATATTAAAAGTAATGAATAAAATTTCATCGATAAATGAGTGTGAGGCTTTATGTTTTTTCCCTTGATCCGCAAATTATGTAGTCCGGTGTTAGCATTTGGTGTGTTGTTATTGACTACGTCGGTTATGGCACAACAGCGATCAATTATCGTTGATGTCAATCAGGTAAAAGGAGAGTTGAATTCGTTTTTCAAAGTCAGCGTTGGCGCAGGGCGGGCAAATGAAGGGTTGCGCGCAGATTGGCAGCAACAGCTGGCTGAAATAAAACGTGATACCGATTTCCGTTACATCCGTATGCATGGTCTGCTCACGGATGATATGGGTGTATACAAAATTGACGCCCAAGGTCGTGAGCATTACAACTTTCAATACATCGATGTGCTATACGATTATATTCTCAGTATTGGAATGAAGCCTTTTGTTGAATTGGGGTTTATGCCATCTGCACTGGCCAGCGGCGATAAAACTATTTTCTGGTGGCGAGGAAATGTTACGCCGCCACACAGTTATGAAAAATGGGAATTGTTAATTAAGAAACTGACCGAACACTGGACCCAGCGTTACGGTGCAGATGAAGTTGCAAGCTGGTATTTTGAGGTATGGAATGAGCCAAACCTGGATGGATTCTGGGCAGGTACGCAAGCTGATTATTTCAAACTGTATGCACACAGTGCCCGCGCAATAAAAAGCGTAGATTCACGCTATCGGGTAGGCGGTCCCGCGACTGCTGGCGCAGCATGGATTCCGGAAATGATTGCATATTGTGTTGCGAATAAAGTACCACTGGATTTCGTAAGCACCCATTCTTATGGCGTCAATCAAGGATTTTTGGATGAGTATGGCAGTACAGGCACTGTCTTATCCAAAGATGAATTGGCCGTTGCACGCGATGTATTAAAAAATCGCAAGGAAATATCTGAATCGGCTTTGCCGGGACTGGAGTTGCATTACACCGAGTGGAGCTCATCCTATACACCGGCAGATCCTACACACGATTCCTATCATCAAGCGGCGTATATCTTGCAAAAACTGAAACAAACCGGTAACGCGGCGCAATCAATGTCATATTGGGTTTTTACCGACATTTTCGAAGAGCCAGGTCCACGCTTCGAGGCATTCCATGGTGGTTTTGGATTGATGAATGTGCATGGCATTAAAAAGCCGGCGTACTTTGCCTATCAATTCTTAAATCGGCTTTCACCTATTGAATTAACCAGTTCTGATACACAATCAATCGCAACAAAAGATAAAAAAGGCAACGTGCAACTATTAATGTGGGATTCAACGAATACATTGCCTGATGGTATTAACAATCAACAGTATTTCAAAAAAGATTTACCACCTGCAGATAAAGGCGAGCTTGATATACATCTGAATAACCTGAAAAAAGGCCGTTACAAGTTGTTGGTGTCGTCCGTGGGTTACAAACAAAATGATGCCTACACTGCTTATATTGGAATGGGTTCGCCTGCACAATTAACCAAGGCGCAAGTTGTCGAATTAAAATCCTTGGCAACAGGCAAGCCGAAGCAAGAAAAAATAATAAAAGTTAACAAAGACGGCCAATTCAAATGGAAGCTGCCGTTACGTGAAAACGACGTGTACCTGGTAGAACTTATTTTTAATCCGTAATTAGGTTATGCATAAGTCAGGTTTTATCAATTCTATAAAATGTACTATCTCAGACCTGATCTGACACTTCGTCCTGAAAGAAGAGAGTTACTTGTTTAAGGGTTAAGAATCTACTTCCCAATAGGTAGCTCTCTTCTTGCCGCGAAGCTTTCAGGTTGTTTTGCGCTAGCTATATTGTTCCTTCATAAATATTTTGTCGGTTTCTGACAGTGCGGTGTTCCAGGGGATCTCCCAGTCACCAACTGTCAATTCATTTGGTACGGCATAATGTATGATAGATGCGCGATCATAACTACTTGTGTTCAATTGATCACTGTTGTACTTTTTAAATAAATTATTATCCACTTGATCTTTGGACCAACCTTGTCGGGCATAATATTCATAAACCTTTGGGCGATCCCATGGGATACCCGCTGCAGGATGTTGATGTTCATGAATAGCTCCTAGCGCATGGCCGAATTCATGTAACACTACTCTGCTGTATTCATCATCTTTTGTATCAGGTAACAGCCACCCATAGTTCATTGTTGGCTTCCCTGGAGCAATTAATGTTGCATCGGTTCCTATGTAAGACCAAGAGCCCCCTGGAGTTGTTGATATTCGTATATCACCGTTCTCTCCATCTACAAAGTCAAACTTAAGGTTTATAAAATCAAGCCACAGCTTGGCATAACTAATAATTTTGTTTTTAACTGTTGGATCAACTAATCCCATGAAAGCTATTTTCAGTGTTCTACCTGCTTTCCATTTTTTTTGAAAAACCAATGCAATATATGGCGCGGGAGCTACTGCAAGCGCTGCCCGCATTGTCTGGTTTGAAAACGAATGGTTAATATTATCCGGATTTTCCTCCAGCGCAGCCTTTAAAGATAACGCTTTATCGGGGAATTCAAGTTCGGTACAGAAATATGGTTCTGAGCACATACTTATATCTCCTGGTTAGAAATAATAAATTTTAAGTAGTTCGTTGTTATTCAAATGCTTGGTAAATGATTTTCCTACTCTTCTTCATCCATTTCATCCAAAGCCTTTTGAGCTTCGCGGGATTTTCTTTTGGCTTCCAATAAAGCGATATGGGCATTTAACCGTGCTGTTTCAGCGGATGTATCTTCCAGATTATTGTTTAACGCAGCTTCCTGCTTTAGAGAATTAATGGTTTTTTGCTTTTCAAGCTTGGCGATTTCGTTATCCAATTTGTCTAGCTCCTTCTGCTCTTGTTCTTCCTTAAATGATTTTTTTGCATCATCATATTTCAGTAGATTATCCAGGCCAGAAACTACTGTTTCTGATAAAACTTTTCCCCGTGCCGATTTGTTGTCGTAATTAAATTTAGCAATGCTGCCATTTTCCCTAAAGGATGCTGTAAGAAGATTGTTTTGAAAAATACCGTTCTTGAATGGCAAATTTCTTAATTGACCAAGCTGGGGAGCCATGACCTGGTCATTAATAATGACGGCAGATGCAGCGTTTATGTCGCAAGATTTAAGATCTTTTAAGGTTGCCTGGCAGATAAGCAGGCGTGCGGGGATAGGGTTTCGATAAAACAAACCTGATACGTCTTTTTTATTTACTTGAAGTGAATCATCAATCGTTTGGGGCCTGCCATCGTTAACTGCAATAATTTTTCCATTCACAGCATAAGCTTCTTTTAAGCTTTGCTCCGTTATCTCGGTTTTTTCTTTGTAGTTAAAAAGTGCTAATAGTTTTTTTTCATTAATAGGGGAAGGTGTTGCATTAAAATTGTATTCATCGAAACGGGTAGGCCATATTTTTTCTTCATAGACAGAAACGCGGGTTATTAAGCTCTCAAGTGTTTCATCAGCATCTTTGACTTGTTTAGCGGCTTCTTCCATTTCTTTCTTTAGGGTTCCAAGTTTGTCCTTCATCGTTTCACTCATGGCATTGGTGGCTGCCAATAATTCCATGCGTCCAATTTCATCTGTCAATGAAACCAGTTTTTTGGTCTTATCTTTCAAGTCGGCTTCTTGAAGTTTTATATGTGCGACTAATTCCTTTGTTGCCTGCTTACAGCCAAGGCTTTCTTGTGGAGTTAGATTCTTCATGGATATTCCAGAAGGAATGCCTGAACTTAAACTGGCCAAGCTGATCCCTGTTTTCACAAGATCCCCGATGATGGCAGCGCTTTGGTCTTCTACATCTGCATTCACACTCTTTAAAACTCCGTTATCATAAGTCTCTAGTTCAAATTTGGAAATTTTGCTCCAGCTTGATAGCTCTTCATAATCAACAACGTATCTTTCACCAGCAACATATGAAGGTTGAGCGGTAACTTTTGCCAGAAAACGTATATCTATTTCTTTATTTTCGTTTTCGCATTGAATAAGGGTGCGCGTTATAGAGAGTTTAAATTGCAGCATCGGTAAGCTGTACTCAATGCCCACGCGTGCCCGCTGTTCGGTGTCCGTATATCGTCCTTCTCCATCTGGCGTTGTTTCCAGTTTTGATTGGCACCCTGACAATATCAGGGACGTAACAATCAGGGTATGGATAATAAATTGTGTATGTAATGAAATGACATGAGTTAAATAGTTAATCATAACAATCTCCATATGTTCTTCTATTGGCTTGGAATGGTTTATGTGGGCAAGCATAAAATTTCCATTGCTATAATTTTGTAGCAATAGGTTATTTATAGTAATAGTGCTAATGAGTATTGATTTATCTCAGGTGTTTTAAATTTATTTATGCGGGATATAAAAATTACGTAGAGGGAGTTGGCCGTCCATGGCTTTTTTATTGAGTTAAGATGTTAGAGTGTATTCCAATCGATGCTTTCAATAGCAGTAAACCAATCTCCAACCATTCCATTGGTATTATCACCGCCTCCACCCACTTTACGACCACCTGTAAATGGTGGGTTGTCGAGGTTCAGCGAAAATAAAAATCCCCCTTTTGCTAATATAAAAATGAAATTATTGTCATTATTCAATTTTATAGAAATCGTTGCTATTGCAATTGGGGAATCCCACAGTACCTGTATTATGGGTTTGGCTATGAATGGAAGTGTTGTAGAATCAAGTTTTATTAACTTGTTTGTAAAATCAATAGTAAGTGACTTGTCTACATTTTCTGATTCATTACAGTGTTTAATGGTGAATTCAAACATATATTGCTCCTTGATAAAGATGAATTTTTAAGGTTTAACTTTAATTATTCCTGATTTTCCAGCCAAGAATTCTTGCTTCCAAACAGACCGATACCGGACCAGTAAAAAGGGTGGCTCCATTTAGGGATTTTGCTTAATTCCAATTGCGCTTCACGCAGCGCATCGGGTGGGCTTAACTTTTTATCCAGCAATGCGTTGTAGAAATGTTTCATGAGTATGGCTGTGGCTTCGTCATCAATAGGCCAATAAGAGGCCAAAACACGGCGGGAGCCTGCATCGATAAATGCCCTGGCCAACCCCATTGGCCCTTCACCTAAAATATTTTTTCCTGCCGCTGTTTCACACGCACTCAGTACTACCAGTTCAGCGGATATTTTCCAGCGAGTAATATCGTTTACCTGGAGATTGGTAGTGGATTCGTTAGCGTGTGCTGTTGGATACAAGCTGATACTGGATAATTCGGGATAATCCCAATCCACTTTGGCATGGGATGCAAAATGAAGAATCGAAAATTGTTTGGTCAGTGCATTTTCAATTTGGCCTTTGCTGGCCATCTCATCGGTCAGCAAGGTTATATTATTTTTATTACGCCATAGTTGCGCAATGGTATCTGCTTCTGCTTTTGTATGGCGTAAGGGAGCTTGCGCCAGTGATCGTTTTTGGTTTCCGGTATAGGGGGCTATTAATAATAAGGATTCTATCCCCTTTTGATCGGAATGAGGTTGATGTAGAACTGTGTCCGTAGTCAGGGAGAAACCTTCAGATATACTGTGCGACGCGATAAGCGGAATTTTTTTTGTGGACAGTAACATTGCAAAAGGAATGCGGTGAACACTGCTATCTGGAAAAATTCGCAAATGTGTATAGTTGACCAGTTTCTGCCTGTGTTTGCCCAAAAGTAAATCCGAGGCTTGGCCCAGGTTTCCATAGAGTTCACTTAGCGAGTTTGCTGTTCCCCAGCCCGTTGGGGGTTGCGATAATCCATATTCGGCCTTGACGATAACTTCATTTATAGTTTTATCGCCATCAATTTTTAACAGAGCTATGTCATTTGCGCTTAGTAACCAAACGTAGGTTTTATGGTGGCCACTGAAATAATAAAGGATAACTTCATTTGCTGGCAGTGATTTGAGATAGGCCTCAATTTGAACTCTGGTAAACGGCTTTTTATAAATAGGTATATGATTAATCACTTTTTGTGAAAATATTTTAAATGCTTGCTTGAGTTGATCTTCACTGTTCATATCTTCAAAAGAAACACTTCTCTCTTTTTTTTCTGATATTTCATCTGCATTCTTTTGAATTAACAACTCATAAAGCGTTCTCGCTTTATAGGATTCAGCAATTGTTAGTGCATTAAGTATTTCATCTTTGCCTGGATTTTCTTGCAATAGTTGTACTGCTATTTTGGATTCAAACAATGCTTTTTGTAACCCAAAATATTCACGACGTAGATTGTCATTTGTCAATGATTGTCTGATTTCTTCTATCTTGTTGATGCCCTCATTAAGATAGAGGTTAATAATCTCGGGTGATTCAGCAAAGCTTTGCAGGTTTTTGGCAATAAGGTGTGTTGATTTTATGTAATACAAATCATCACCGGTATTTTTTTGTAATTCGGCAGCTTGTTTTGCATAATCCAGGGATTCTTTGTTTCTGTTCAATGCATACAAAATATCTGCCAGTTGCGTTAAATTTCTTCCGGTAAAGTAGACATTTTTACTGGCAAGTGCAGGTGCCAGTAGTTGTTCTTGAAGCGGTAACGCTTCCTGGAATCTTTGTTGTTTTATTAATGATAGGATTTGGGCATTCAGGACATTGCGCCGATGATCTTCACTGGTCATTGCTTCATTAGATGATTTTGCTTTAGTAAAAAAATATTCTGCTTTTTCAAAATCTCCCATTTCCGTATAAAGTCGGCCCAGATGAAGGTAAATAGTGTGCATATCTGCCTGCGCATTCACTTGTAAATACATATGTGATGCTTCATCAAATTGTTTCTTTCCAAGTGCCAGCCTGCCCAGGTCAAGGTTAAACCTTGCCTGTGATGCTTTGATGTGTGCTCGCCATTGGAGCGTCTGCAAGCGCATTGCTTCCTTTTCTGCTTTGTCGAGTAATTCCAATGCATGGAAGTAACGCCCACGCCTTCCACTGACTACGCCCATATGATAAAGCGTGCGCATGGTAATTCCCTGATTGGCTGAAGACTGTTTACTGAGTTGGTAGGCGACGCTGTGTTTTGCTGCAGCGAGATCTAGCTTGTCATCAAGCCGATAAAAATATCCTAGATTATTCAGCACATCGGCCATATTGCCGGCGTCACTTATTTGATAAAAGTGGTCATATGCTTTAGACAATGTATTTTCGATAAGGATGGATTCATTGTTATTCACCTCCTTTGCTGTGATTTTGGAAAAACCATTGCTTTCGCATTCAGGCCTTTTTTCACTAGTGCCTGGTTTGCGGGTTTTTATATTAATAAGGGCTATTTCATTATGGAGTTCACCTTGCAGGAAGTGGACAAGGTGTGCAGTGTTTTCGAAACTGCTTTGCAACAACGGATTTTTTTCTACAGTTTTATAGTGGTGGCATGCTTTTTTATAATTTCCTTGCCTGTATTCCAATTGGCCTAATGCTATTTCAGCACGGGCCTGGATGAAAGAGTCTTCATGTTCCACAGAAAGATCTTTTAATTTTATATAATCTGATCGGGGTGGGTTTTCAGTGAGGGCATCATCTTTTGTTTCGCCTAGCAGGAAGTAGTTGTTGGCCAGTTCGCGGAAGTCATTTGTTTTTTGCCAAAATGCCATGCTTTGGTTAAAAAGCACTACCGCCTTTTCAAAAGATTCGTCTTTTTCGGAATCTATTTCGGAAAAGGCCTGATTGGATAACTTTTCTGCCTGATAACGTGTGAAATCAACCTGGGTGTCATATTGATTGACCTGCACTTTTACTGATGCTTGTTCCTTTTCAGTCCAACCATTGATTTTAACTCTGCAGGAGCTGCAATTTCCTTTTTCGATTAACAGCTTTCTTCGTAGGAATAAGTCTTTGAACCTGCTTTCGTGCAGGAGAATTCCGTCAGTTGATTCCAGATACAAACGGGCAGATACTTTATTTTCCGCCATGGTGACGACATAAAATTTTCCGGTATCCGGTGAGAATGGGATAATAATTTCATGATCGTTTGTTATCGGAATTGCTTCTGGAATATTGTCTGGCGGATAGTGGCTAACTGTAATTGCGACAGCATTCATGTGTAAAATGCTGGTACATATCAAGGAAAGGAATGTAAGCAGCATTTTCTTCATAAAAGTTAAATATTCACTTTCGGCAAATTAATATTTTTCCTTCAATTGTTTCACCGTTAGCCGATTGCAAATGATGCGTATACAGTGCATTTTTCAATAAGCTAGTTGTTACATTGAGGTAGATAACAGATTGAAAGTCAGGTTTTAATGCATCTTTGTGCAAAATACGTTGATTATCCTTATCGCTTATCTCAATACTCCAGGCGATAGGTTCTCCCATTCTGGGCATCACTTCAAAACCGATGACAATCGATTGTTGATCCTTTTCAATAGTGATATCGCACGTCGTTTTTTCGATGTCTACACTGCTTCTTGTTGATTGTGGTTTTACTGTGTAAACAGCAGTAGCCGAAACATCCATTTCCTTTGCTTGGCCATTAATAAAAAATGCCGCTGGTAATACAATCAAGGCTCCTGCCAGTGCGCCCCATCCAGTTTGAGGTACCATCAAATACCGAAATATGTTCGCCCGGAAAGGAGGGCGGATATCAGGTTTTGCTTGTTCATTCTCTCGCATTTCCTGGAGTGTATCTTTTAACCGCTGTGCGGCTTCAACCCTGGCAATCACCTCTGGCTGATTTAAAAAGCTGGCTTCAAAATCAAGCTCCTCTTCAGCGGAGAGCTTTTTTCTTACATAACGATCTATGTAAGCATCTAAGTCATTAATGTCAGTATTTGGCATCGCTATTCCCCGGAAACCGGGTTACCTTGTATTTATTGTGTGAGGTTATTGAAATTTATCTCACCAACTTGATAGAAATTTATAAACCATAAGATTCAGCAATTTGCCTGAGCCGTTGCTTGGCCCGGTGGATAACCCGATTGAAGTGCAGGTCTGTTAAATTCATATCCCTACAAATATGTTCCTTCTCCTCTTCCTGTAGGTAATAGCGATAGAGGATTTCCCTATCGCGAGCAACTGCCAATTCTTTCAGTAAATGACGCGCCATATGTTGTGTTTGCTCGGCTTCCAGCAGCTCTAATGGGCCTTGATGGTCTTCTTCTTCGGGATGGTTGTCGCCATTTACACCAGAATTCTTATGGCGACGGTAATACATAATGACTTGGTTGCGGCCAACCTGTACCAGATAACTAGCCAGCTTTTCAGGCTCACGTAATGCACCATTCCGGATATTTTCTATGGCAACCCGCCACGTTTCCTGAAGGACATCTTTTGCGATATCTGCTGTGGTTTGGCGATGAATAACTAATGAAAGACCGCGGCGATAATGTTCAATCAGTTGCTGTTCCGCCAAACGGTCACCATTCCGGATACGAGCAACAAGTTGGGACGTGTAAAAAGATTCTGATGTTTCAATGTGGTTCACGCGGTTTCTCCTTAACATGAACCGATTTTTATTATGAAGCGGGTAACCGCTGACAAAGCGGATAACTGGATTGTAGCTTACGGAACCTCATACGCCTATGGTTTTAAAAAGTCATCGGTGAGACAAAACACAATTGCTAATGATGATTTTCAAGCTAACAAAATCCATGCAAACCCAATGACGCTAATTTTTCTTTGCCGGCATTTCCAAATTACTTCCTGGTGCTAACGACACCTTGTCGATCCGCCTGGCTTTTACCGTCCACTACATGCGTATTGGATTCTTCAATGATTGGTAACATGATCTTATTCCATTCTTCCCAACGGTCTTTAAGTAATTTGAGAGTATCTGGATTAGTTTCGGCATAATTGGCACGTTCGCGCACATCTTCTTTTAAATTAAACAGGAATTCATTGTTGGCAATTTTTAAGTATTTCCAGTCACCAGAACGAATCGCGCGTTGGTTATTGCCTTTGTAGCGCCAGAAAAGGGTGCGAGGTTTTTCTTCTGCACTGCCTAATAAAATAGGTAACAGGTTCTCGCCGTCGGCAGGGTAAGCCGGATCCGGTGCGCCACCGGCGGCGGCCAGCAAGGTGGGCAGCCAGTCCATGCTGATAGCCACCTGATCTGATACTTGTCCACCTTTGATTGCTGCCGGCCAACGAATAATGCCCGGTACGCGAATGCCACCTTCGAGTAATTCTGTTTTTTGTCCGGTAAACGGCCATGTATCAGAAAAGCGCTCGCCGCCATTGTCACTACTGAAGACCACAATGGTGTTTTTGCTGAGTTTTTGTTTATCTAACGCTTTTAAAACCCGGCCGATGGCAGTATCCAATGCCACCACCATGTTGCCGTAGGTCTCCAGGCTACCACCTTCGTAATGGAACAGGCTTTTTATCTGTTGTGCCACCGCTTCGTCTTCCGGGCCTTCCCAAGGCCAATGGGGCGCGGTGAAATGTAACGACAAAAAGAATGGATTTTTTTTGTCGTGTTGGTTGATGTAATCGACTGCGCGCTCAGCAATCAGGTCAGTGTAATAACCCACTTTTTCTACCGGTACGTCACCCTCAAACAAACCCTCTTTTGCATCCGCACCTACATTGGTTTTGTGGGTGAAATAATCCAAAGCGCCGCCATAGTTGCCGAAGAAAATATCGTAACCACTTTTCAGTGGCCCAAAATTGGGTAGCGAACCCAAATGCCATTTACCAAATAGTGCAGTTTTATAATGTTGCTTTTTCAATAGTGAAGGCAGGGTAGGGTGTTCCGGTGGCAAACCGATATTGTTGGCAGAGCTGGATAAAGGTTCTTCCAGACCGCCGCGCAAACGGTATTGGTAGCGCCCGGTAATCAAACCAAAACGTGTTGCTGAGCAAACGGCTGAATTGGCGTAGTGCTGGTTAAAACGCAAACCATCGTGGGCTAACTTGTCCAGCACGGGTGTTTTAAACGCGCGTTGTCCGTATACACTTAAATCGGCGTAACCGAGGTCATCGGCCAAAATAAAAATAATATTGGGTTTTTCCCTGCTTTTTGCCTGCAGTAATTCTGTACCAAGCAAGCTACTCGCGGCGATTGATACTGCTGAAAGTTTTGATGCACGGGTAATAAACCGGCGACGGTTTTTGTTAATGGAAGTCATAGGTAATCTTCTGGTGATTGGCGTTTTTTGTTGACAGGCAATGCATGGAAAAATCTACCAGTGCAAATTGCACTGGTAGCAAGCGGCGAATATTCAATGTTCGCTGTAAATCTTCAGCTGAAAAATAACGGTTGAAAATTATTGTTTGGTAACACGGAATTGACTGGGGTCAGGTGCTTTTACCGGCTTTTCCGAACGTGGTGTTCCAACAGGTACCCAGTCATAGGGAACCGGTTGTGCGCGGTAAACGGTGTTACTACTGAATGGCTGTGGGGCTTCCGCGCGCGGTGTGCTGAAATAAGGGCTGATGTATTCCCACACAATTTCGCCTTTGCCGGTGATCTGGAAGAGGCGTCCATTCATGCCTTCATCAACCAGGGTATTGCCATTAGGCAACCGGCGCGCACTGCTGATGTAAGAGCTGTAAAAGCTGTAACCCGGTTTGCCTGAGTCTGCGCCTGTATACTGCCAAACAATTTCTTTTTTAATTGGATCAATTTCCAGTACCCGCGAACGTGGTTGAGTACCAATATTTGCTGGTGGATAGCCCGCAGCGCCCTGGTTATCAAATACCAGTAGGTTGCCTTCGCCCGGCAACCCTTTGGGAATAATATGGGCATCATGTTGTCCGGAAATTTGGTCGACCGGGCGGGGCACTTTAAATTGTCCAATTGACGGAGGGTAATCCGGCCCGATACGCCAGACAATTTTTCCGGTTTTTTTATCAATGATTCCGATGATATTTGCTTCACGCGCATCGAATAATAAATTGTCCGGATGGAAACGCTGATCGCCAGCGTCATACCATTTATTAGGCCCCACTACGGATAAATTATTGAAATGCAAATAATCGAATGGAAGCGTTTTATCATTTCGCGTGAGTGAATTACGCAAAATGTTTAATGAGCTTTCACTAAAACCCAATTCATCCAGATGTTCAAAGGCTGCCCATTCCCACACCACTTCACCGTTGGGATTTATTTCATAAATACCATCTTCCAGTAATTTTTCAGCGTTCCATCCCTTTACCGGAATCACGTAATTCACAAGGATGATCGTGTTGCCATTGGGTAGTCTGCGCCAATCGTGGTGCTGGCGAACACGCGTGCCATAACCACTGGCATCGTTGGTTGTGTCACTGCTGGCATAAGCATCCTGAACGCCAGCGCCGCCCCATTGCCAAACGATTTTTCCATTCCAATCCACTTCACCGATAGCTTGCGCAGTCGCATTGGCACGGCCACCGGTTTCACCCGCGAGTTGCACGAGCACATGGCCGAGTTTGCCGTTATTTAATGCGGGGTCGATAAATACCGGTGGAAAACCGTTGTAGTTCCATTCGTGAACGACATTGCCGTTCAAATCAATTAAATGGGTTTTCTTATCTTGCCCCGCGAACAGCACATAAGAATTATAAGCTCTGGCAGGATCATAAATAGTGGTGCCCGTGGGGTACACACTGGGAATTGCCAGTGCCGTATTAGTTGTCAAAAAAATAGCCATTCCAGCCAGGGAATACATAACATTTTTCTTTAATGATGAGATCACAACTGCACTCCTTAATTTTCCGTCGCTGCAATACAACGACGAAAAATTTTCATGTGACAAATTAATAGCAATGAATTAAAAATAACTTTTTAAAAACGGCCGCTAAAAGTCACACCGATCCAGCGTGGATGTGCCGGCGTGTAATTGTTCCAGGTGCGAGTCAAAGGCGTGTCATTATCAAACAGATTTTTTACTACCAGGTTTACATCGAACGTTTGATTGCTATTACCCAGGCCAATACCAAAATCCACAACCGTACGACCCTCAATCCAACCGTAGGATGACAGTGAATTATCCGAATTGAATTTACTGGCATATTGCGCATTTAAGCTGGTATGGAATTCTTTGCCGTCCCACACTGGCAAGCGATAATCCACTCCCAGGTTAAACGAATATTTTGACGCACCGGGGAGGGTTTCACCGCTGACATCCTGGTATTGCGGTGCACCTGTGTAGCCATTTTCGGAGGGCTGGGGTGAGTTGGTGAATTCAACATATTCCGCATCGGTAATTGCACCGGCAAAGCGAATCGACGTGTTGGGAATACCCGAGTAAACACTATCGATTTCAATGCCGCGCGCGCGCACTTCGGGAATGTTGGCGGTAGCGTTGGTGTAAACATCGTTAGCGGTTGGATCAGACTGGCGATTCAGGTTGGTAGTGTATTCGTCATAAACGCGGCTGGTTTGTTGATAATCCTTAATCTTCATATCAAACAACGCGAGGTTAAATACCAATGTGTTATCGAGTAATAAAGATTTCACACCCACTTCAAATGCATCGATTTTTTCTTCTGTGACCAAATTGGAAATTCCGTTAGTGGCTTGCGCAATACCCGCTTTTTCGCCGTGCTGCCAGGAAAAATAACCGGTCAGGTTTTCGTGGAATTTATACGTGGGGCTGATAACAAATGAGGGCAAGGTTTTTTCGTAAGGCTCTACATTGATCTCATCAAACACCACCCCGATTTGCGATTGACGCAAGGTTTTTGCTGCACCGACTTGCGCTTTTTGTGCTGCGGTCAAGCTGTTGTAAGCAGCTCCCGGTGTACCGGTTCCTGTAACACCGAAATATTTACTTGCAACACTGTCAGCCAGAATAAGCTGCTCATTGGAGTTTCCAGCTCCCAATACACCGCTATTGTTGGAAATAAATCCACCCAGGTCCACTCCATTCACTTCAGCAGGATTCAATTCACTGCCGAAGCCGCCATCTATTAAATAGCTGGAGGTACGGTTTTCGCGTTCCTCGCGGGTAAAACGCAACCCTGTTGTCAATACAAATTGATCAGTGAAATTCCAGTTGGCTTGTGCGAAGAGCGCCGTACTTTCGTTGTTAATATCTTGAAAACCCGCCGGACTATTCCAGGCCATGTCTAAACCCGAGAGCGAATTAATGAGCAAGTAACGACCGGCTCCATCCCTGTCCAGCGTGGTGTATTGCGCATTGCTTGCAAACCAGGCTCCTGCATCATTTCCCCATACACGTTGATACTCGGCGACATTGTTTACGTCCAGGTAAAACAAACCGGTTTGATAATCCACAAAACCACCTTGTTGCGAACTCAATCGAAATTCCTGGCTGACTTGTTTATAGTCGTTAAAAAATCCGCCGGAATTACGTTGGATATCGAAAGGTGTGCCTTCGTCATTGACGGCATTGAAGTGATAATCCTTATAAGCCGTAATGGATGTGACAGTGAAATTTTCCAATTTCCAATTCAAATCGGCAGTGGCGCCGTTACTCCCCGTAATTAAAGGGCGACGACCATCAGTGTTGTATTCATTCTCGCCCCCACCAAAAAGATAATCGTCATAGGAAAACGCGGGGCTCTGTGTAAACCAGCGGCGGGTTAAACGCTTGCTCGCATCCGAATTGTTCGGGTTGGGGCTGCCATCGGAATAAGTAGTTGGCGTGGGTGTAAAAATAGTGCGGCCATTGGTGCGTTCACCGGAACGCGGTTGCACATCCACTGCAAAGCGAGCGCTGAAATCTTCGGTGGGCGTTAATAAAAATTGCACACGGCCGGACACGCGTTCTTTATTCGAAATACTTTCGTCGCTGTTGTAAGCATTTTTAATATCGCCCTGGCCTTTGCTTACGCTGAGCGTGCCGCGCCAGGCCAGTAAATCATCAACTACTGCACCGCCGCCAGCGAATCGACCTTGCACTGTATCCCATTCGCCCAGTGTTAATGCATAAGAAAAATCTGAATCGAATGACGGGCGTTTGGTGGTGACATTGATCGCGCCGATACTGCTGTTTTTGCCCAACAACGTTCCCTGGGGGCCGCGTGCCACTTCTACGGTTTCTATATCGGTAAAGTCAAAGCTGGATGACAAAGCGTTATAAGCATAATTAACCCCATCGACAATCAGGCCTACGGCAGGATCTTGCGCTTCGGTTTGGCCTTGTTTGCCGATGCCGCGGATTGCCAGGCTGCTGGTGCGCTGGTTGCCTTGGTTCCAGGAAATGTTTGCCAGGCGTTGGGTGAGGGAGTTGATATCGGTAGCATTCAAACGCTCCAGCTCTTTACCCTGCACAACGGAGACAGAAAGCGGGACGTCCTGAAGCTTTTCAATTCGATTACGGCTGCGAACGGTTACCACTCCTAATTTTAAGGGTGCATTTTTTGCTGCCGGAGCTGCGGTTACTGTGGGAGCTGTACTGTTTGCAACATTGGTTGTTTGCACCGTTGGATTTTGTGCAGCGCTATTGCTGGCGGTGTTTGCTGTTTGCGCAACAGCTAATGATGATAGTGCAGCAGATGCAATAAGCAGTGACAATGGTTTTAATAAAAAAGGCGTTGATGCTGTTGCAAAAAGAACACTTTTTTTCGATGCAATTTTTTTTCTGTTCGATGACATTCAATAACTCCTAAGCGATAAATTCATGTGTCAGGAGTGATTTGGCAATTAATATGCCAGTGAATTTTTACATTCATATTTTTAATGCATTTGAAAAATATAAATCCTTTATTGGCAAGGTATTGAGCTGTTTTAAAAATTCTATTTCCCACTCGAAATTAAACTAACTGTAAATTAGATTAATAAATTCACTGTTCAAAAATAACCAGAAAATATCAGTAAATAACGAATAGAGTTGAATCAATATGGCGGCTGTTGGTTGTATAACAGCTTTTATGAAGCCTGTAGATAACTCATCATTTTGATTATATAGAGGCATCGACATTTACTGTTTTTAATTGCCTCAGTAAAAATAAATTTCTTTCTTCATCAATGAGATAAATAACAGCTAATGCAAAATTTTTGATTATTTAAAAATATGGCTCGCTAGTTGCTTTTACCGGTGTGAACTGAATGAGACTGTTGAAATATCAATGGTCTGGCAATTGTTATGCACTTGGCAGGAGTGAGTTAATGAACAAAAAGAAATTATATTGGGCTGCGGTATTGAGCCTGACAGCATCCGTATTAAGCCCTGGGCATATTTTCGCTGCAGAGGTGAAGGATGTGAAGAAAGCCGCTGCAAAAGTGGAAAAAGTAAAGCCGATAACAAGCACCGCTGTAAGGGACTGGGCTTATTTGCCTATTAATCACAACGTGCCTGTGCCTGACATTGGTAACAATAAATGGAGCCGTAGCGAGATTGATAATTTTATTTTGGCCCGACTGAATGAATACGGTTTGAAACCAGCAGAGGAAGCAGATCGTGCGACTTATATCCGTCGCGTAACGTTGGATTTGGTGGGGCTTTTGCCAACACCGGCAGAAGTAGAAGCATTTGAAAAAGATAAATCACCGGATGCCTATGAAAAACTGGTTGATCGCTTACTCGCATCACCTCATTTTGGTGAACGCCAGGCTCGTCGTTGGTTAGACCTTGCACGTTATGCAGACAGTGCGGGATTTCAAAATGACCAAACGCGCCCGAACAATTGGCGTTATCGTGATTACGTTATTAAATCATTTAATGAAGGAAAACCTTTCGACCAATTTATTCGCGAACAAATTGCAGGCGATGAATTATGGCCCGATAGTCAGGAAGCAAAAATTGCCACCGGATTCCTGGGTGGTTATCCAGACAACTTTAACTCGCGTGATTTGGTCCAACGCCACTATCAAATTTCTACTGACATGACCGATTTGGTTGGCGAAACTTTTCTTGCATCGACAATTAGTTGCGCAAGATGCCATAACCACAAAATCGACAAAATCAGCCAAAAGGAATATTTCCAGTTACAAGCGTTCTTTGCTAACACCATTGTGAATGAACGGGTTGAACTGGCTAAAGGCACGGAAAGCCAATGGGATATTGATTTTATTACCGCGCAAGCAACTTATCAGGCGGCAATTAAATCCGTCACCGACCAACAAAAAGCTATTCTCGATAAAGTGCGCGAGAAAGGTCGCCAATATCACAATGAACGCTACCTGACTGACAGTCGCGATGCGATTTTTAAACCAAAGGATCAATGGACTCCATTGGAGAAGTGGGTGAATTTCCGCTTGAATGCGGTAGCTTCCGAGCGCGATATCGTTGCGTACTTGCGTGAAACTACGGCCAACAAAGATCACCCGCAATATGTTGCTGCGAATGTGGAATTGTGGACTGAATATCAACGCCTGACGGAAGAATTGAAAAAATTTGATCACTTGCGTCCGCGTCGTGGATCAAAAACTTACACGGCATTGGGTGAATTGGGTACTGAAGCACCGGCAACCCATATTCGCTTTAATGGCATCCACGAACGCCCATTGGAAGCGGTTGAACCCGGCTTGCCAAAGCTGTGGGCTGCTAACTACAACTTGCAAATTACTCCAATGGCGAACTCGACAGGACGTCGCACTGCATTGGCCAACTGGATTGCAAGCCCCGAAAATCCATTAACGGCGCGCGTATACGTAAACCGTGTGTGGGCACAATTATTTAATAAAGGTATTGCCGGTATTGTGGAAGATTTTGGTCGTGCGGGCGACAAACCCACGCATCCTGAATTACTGGATTACCTTGCAAGCAATTTTGTTAACAAGGGTTGGAATGTAAAACAGTTACAACGCGACATAGTGTTATCTGCTGTTTATCGCCAATCCTCTTCCGAACGTGCAGACGCATTAAAAGTCGATCCACATAATAAATTGTTAGCGGTTTATCCCCGTAAACGTTTGGAAGCAGAAGAACTGCGCGATTCCTTGCTCTATGCATCGGGTGAACTGGATGAAACTATTGGCGGCCCGGCGGTGTTCCCGAAAGTGCCATCGAGTTTAGTGGCCGGTAATGTGTTGAACAATGGACAGGGCGGTGCATTGTGGGAAGACGCCAAAGACCCTAACGATCACAAACGTCGCAGTATTTACACCTTTGTGCGTCGCAGTTTGCCTTATCCATTAACCGCATCGTTTGATCCGGCAGATCCGTCCAAGCCACACCATAAACGCGACGTTACTACGACGCCATTGCAAGCATTGACACTGTTCAACAGTGATGTGGTGTTCGGTTGGTCGCAAGCATTGGCCGGGCGTGTAATTTCGGAAGCAGGTAACAACGAAAGTGCGCAGATTGATGTGTTGTATGAAATCCTGTTCTCACGCAAACCAACCAGCAAGGAAAAGTCAGCGCTGAAAGGTTTCCTGAAAGAACAACAAAAATTGGTTGAAAGCAAAACCTGGACGGACAAGTTTGAAGTGGCAGTACCAACCGGTATTAAAGACACCAAAAACCTTGATCCATTTAAAGCGGCAGCGTTTGTCGATTTGGTGCATGCCGTTGCTAACTCTAACGATTTTGCGTATCGCTTCTGATACGCAACATCGACAATAAATTTATTCATTAACGTTTAACTTTTTAATAAAGAGATTATTGCAATGGACAACAAATCACGTCGCGATTTTTTAAAGAATAGTGGCCTGGGAGTAGGCGGGGCTGCGCTGGCTGGCGCTATACCCGGGTTGAATATTTCTGCTGCGCGCGCGGCAGACCTGGTTGATCCGGCTGATCCATTAGCCCCCAAGCAATCACATTTTCCTGCGAAAATTAAATCGGTAATCTGGTTACACCAAAACGGTGCTCCCAGTACGCTTGATCTTTATGATTACAAACCCGAACTGGTAAAAAATGCCGGTAAAGGTGTACCGGATTCATTTTTGAAAGGTATTAAAACCAGTACCCAAGGAGGGGTAAATGAATTATTTGTTTCCAATCAGCGTACCTGGAAACAATACGGTGAAAGCGGTGCATGGTTTTCCAACCTTTTACCAAATCTCGCCAATCACGCCGACAAACTGACTTTTATTAAATCCAGTGTGACGATTGGTGCAACGCACGATATTTCAATTCTTAAATTAAATACTGGTGATTTGAACCCTGGCCGTCCATCACTGGGTGCATGGATTTCTTATGCATTGGGTACAGCGAACCCGGATTTGCCTCCCTATGTTGTGCTGTATAACGGCGCTTCTGAACCACGAGCAGGTTCGGTGAACTGGCATTCGGGATTCTTGCCGGCAGTGTATCAAGGTACCGCGTTTCGTCCGGGTGCATCACCTATTTATTATCTGGATCGCCCCGAATTACGTTCCGCATTACAACAACGTAATTCACTGGACTTGTTGAACAAACTCAATCAAATCGGTGCAAGTGATCGTCCACTGGACACTGAATTGAAAGCGCGTTTGCGTTCCTATGAATTAGCGGATCGTATGCAAGTTGCTGCACCTGAAGCGGTGGATCTTGCCAAAGAAAGTGACGCAACCAAAAAGTTGTATGGCATTGATGATCCGGTTAGCAGTACTTATGGCACAACCTTGTTGCGCGCGCGCCGTTTAGTGGAACGCGGTGTTCGCTTTATTCAAGTCGTGAGTGGTGCACCGGACGGCGAAGCTGAAATTACCAGTTGGGATGCACACGATGACCTCGATAAAAATCACGGGTTGATGGCAAAAATGGTTGATAAACCGATTGCTGGATTGTTGGAGGATTTGAAAAGTTCAGGCTTGTTGGAAACTACGTTGGTGGTATGGACTTCAGAATTTTCGCGCACACCTTGGGGTGAAAGTGGAACCGGCCGCGACCACAACCCTTGGGGTTACACCCAATGGTTGGCTGGCGGCGGACTAAAAGCGGGCTTCACTTACGGCGCAACCGATGAGCTCGGCGTGCAAGTTGCTGATAAAGATACAGCGGTGGATACCTACGATTTGCATGCAACCGTATTGCATTTGCTAGGTTTGAATCATTTAAAAACTACTTACATTAATAATGGCCGTTCAGAGCGACCGACTGTAGTGTTCGGTAAGGTGATTAAAGATATTTTGGCTTAAGGAGTAGAGCTGTTCAGCGCTAGAGGGTGGTCTTTGAGGCAGCAATGTTGCTGCCTCATTTTTGCTGCTTTATTTATATTGGTCATATGATTGTGAGTGTGTTAGGAATTTATGCGAAATTTTTTTTCTGCGTTACGTTTTGGTTTTGCATTGCTCAGCATTAATTTGATAGCGATTAATCCGGTGTATTCGGAAGAAGCTGAAATGGATATGGATTTAATGCAAACCATTGAAAGCACCAACGACAACCTGTCTTCCAATATCGCCCTGGAAAATGCGGAATCCGCGATTGCGGATGCTCAAACATTAAACGAGCTTTTTGCCGTGGTGCAAAAACACTATCAAAAGGAAATGGCAGCAGGGAAAGATGTCGCAGAAGCGGTGGACCTCACTAAAAAAAACGTAAAGTTTTCCAGCGAAATTATTACCTTTTTGCAACAGGAAGATTTTGAAAGCGCGGCTAATACAGCGACCGATTTGGCGCGCACTTGCAAAACCTGCCATAACTTTTATAAAGAAGATTAAACATGGGTAACGCGAAATATAACAGGGGTATTAGGCTCCTGTTGTTAGGCTTATCCATCTTCATTTCGCCCGCGTTTGCAGCAGATCCAATGGCCGGTAAAATCAAGGCCGAAGATGAACGTTGTGCGGAATGTCATGGTATTGATGGTAATATCCATGCGCCGAATGAATCGGCAAAAATTCCTAAACTGGCAGGGCAGCGTCCTGATTATCTATTAAAACAGTTTCAGGACTTTCGCAGTAGTGAACGCAAAAACGATTTTATGGCAATGATGGCACGGAACCTCGATGACAGTGACGTGGTCGATATTCTCGCCTGGTATGCCAGTCAACCTGTTATGAGTGGTATAGGTACAACTAACCCACAGGGACAAACTTTATATTTGAACGGCGACCCTGCACGAGGTATTGAACCTTGTGCAAGTTGCCATGGTGTAAAGGGGAAGGGAGTACAAGAAGCCCTGCCAAAATACCCTGACTTGGAACCCTCGTTGATTCCGGTTATTGGTGGGCAGGATTGGCACTACCTTGAGCAGCAGTTGCGCGATTGGCGAGCGGGGGGCAGGACGAATAGCCAGGATGGTATTATGAATAAGGTCACTGAAAAATTATCGGATTCAGAAATTAACGCATTAAGTGATTTTATAGCAGCACTGAAATAAATATTTTTCTACATATTTCCATAAGGATTTTTTATGAAAATTTCATCCCTTAACCTATTGGCAGGGCTAATGACATTGACTGCGTTGCCTGCATTGGCGGCGTTGGAAGCTGGCCAGGTCGCCCCTCAATTTTCATTACAAGCATCTTTGGCGGGCAAGGCCTTTGATTTTTCGCTAAAAGAAAAATTGAAATCAGGGCCAGTGGTTGTTTATTTTTATCCATCTGCTTATACCAATGGCTGCAATTTACAAGCGCACACATTTTCAGTGAACAGCGAAAAATTTGCTAAGGCCGGTGCAACCGTTATTGGTGTTTCGCTGGACAGTATTGATCGTTTGAACGAATTTTCTGCCGACCCCGAATATTGTGCGGGAAAAGTCGCTGTTGCATCTGACCCGGAAGGCAAGGTTGCAAAATCCTTTGAACTGAATGTCCGTGATGCAGCACCGGGGAAAGTCGATAGTCGCGGTAAGAATATTGATCATGGTTTTGCCGAGCGCACTACATTCATTATTACTGGCGACGGAAAAATTTCATCCACTATCAGTGGCGTCTCTCCAGCGGATAATGTCAAGCAAGCCTTGGCAGCAGTAGAAAAATTGGCGGCGCGTTAGTAAGACTTTAAAAAGATGTTGCGAAAAAGATGTTGCGCTGTATGAGAGCTAACAATCAGGATTCATATCGCCCCAAGGTGAATCCTGATTTGTGTTAGAAGAAGGAAAAGTGAGGGTAAGGATGCTCTGTTTTTTTTTAAGCAATATGTGTTGCAATGCAATGTCTCGCTAAAAATTAACACCTACACCCTGCAGCTGTTGCACAATTTCCTGGTGTAACGCGACACCATCAGTTAATTGTTTGACGCCTGTTTCCCAACCTCGCTCACCCGGGTAAGAAAAAGGTGCGGCTTCTTCTTTCAGATAATCAATAAATGCGTTGGTATGTGATTGGAATTCGGCGGGTTCAAGAAATGCGGCAGGGTTGAGCGCAATAAATATTTTGCTGGCGAGTGGGTCAACACCACTGGAGTCATTGCTGCGAATGTGTTGGGTAAATGCAGCGCCTGCTAATGCTGCGGTCAACAGTTCAAACATCACCGCAAGACCTGCGCCTTTGTGCTCACCCATTGGTAATACGGCACCGCCCAAAATCGCTTTTGCATCATTGGTGGGTTTACCCTCTGCATCCACGCCCCAATTCCCCGGCAAGGTTTTTCCTTCGCGCAACCAGGTTCCCACTTTGCCCACAGCGGCCTGGCTCATGGCCATATCAAGCACTACAGGTTCTTGTGCATTTACCATCGGAATTCCAATTGCTAAGGGGTTATTACCAATTACTGCTTTTTTTGCTCCTCCAATTGCCATCGTAGGGATTGCGTTCGTAGTGCAAATGCCAATAAAACCCGCTTTTGCAGCGCGGCTTGCATAAGCGTGTGCACGCCCCCAATGAGTAGTATTTTTAGCAAGGCAAACTCCAACGCCGAATTGCTTCGCCAGTTGTGTAGCTTGTTGCATTGCTTTGTCAGAGCCATAGCGACCGGGCCCGTTATCGCAATCCAATACGGAAATAGCTCCAAATTGGCGAACATAATTAAATTGCGGATTAGCAGTCACGCGTTCCTCAGCAATAGCCTTTAATAACGGCGGCAGCATTCGTACCCCATGGGATGGAACACCAAGCAAGTCAGCTTCACTCATTATCTCCGCTTCAATACGGGCTTGCTCTGGCGCGACCCCGGCGAGTATCAAACGGGCAGTGATTTTTTTTACCAATACACTATAAGGAACAACAATGTGGTTGCTCATAAGACATTCCATGGTGTGAAAAAAGGAAGGGATAATTTAATAGTGTAAACATGAAAAATTATCCGCTATGTGAGGTGCAAATAATGCTTGATTCAGCGGCAACGCTCAAGGAAATTAACGCATTTTAAAAGTAAATTCGGATCATTTTTACGTTCCGCAATTTAGTTTCAATGGGACGCCAAATTAGTCAACAATAACTGCTTAGTATGGCGACCGAAAATTGTTATATATGGGAGTCATTTTTTCATCCGTTTTTTGTAGTTGAGCAGTATTGATTGATAGATTATGAATGAGAATATCAATGATTATTATACAAAATTTTGTTAAAAAATATTTCCATTTGTATCGAAGAAAAAGGATACTTTAAAGGATTTGAATGGCTTATCACTTAGGGCATTTTATCTCAGTCAAACAAGTGCTGATTTGGATTTTTAGTGCCGAATGTTGGAAAATTTAAAGTGGTTATGCTCTATCGTTAACATATGAAGATGCGAGGGTTGAAAAATGAAAGGAAAAAGTCGTCACCCGATATTTCTAAAACCCGGAATAGGACGAATGTATTCAATGGGGTCAATGTCAGCAGTGTTCAAGGCAGATGGGGATGAAACGGCGGGCTGTTATTCAATATCAGAATGGTGGCTTGAGCCTTATTCCAAGGGGCCGGGTGCGCATAAACATGATGAAGATGATGTTTTCTTTGTGCTGGAAGGCACTATGAGTTTTCTTATTGGAGATGAATGGGTAGATGCACCAAAAGGTTCCTTTGTGTTGGCTCCTGGTGGAGTAACTCATGACTTTGAAAATCGTGGAGCAGTTCGTGCAGGCGCTTTAAATATTTCAGCACTAGGTAATTTTGAGCAGCACATGCCCGACATTGTTTCCTGGTTTCAACAGCATCCGCTGGGAAAGGTAGAAAACTAAGATAGCAACGGTGAATTTATTGTATGGTCATGATTTTAAATTTAATTTGAAAAATTCTCATTCATGACTTTGGACTTGGATGAGCAATTAAATACATCATTCGAACAGAAATTTTTGACACCTGCGCAGCGCGTTGCTTGAAAAATGCGAGGCATGGTGCTCAGGGACAAATTATCCTTGTGCGACATTGGCCGGTGTTATTCGATTATATGTTTGTAAAAATTCGCGGAATTGATGTTCAGGTAATGGTTTTGAAAATAAATAACCTTGTCCAAGCTTGCAGCCTCGCGACATTAAGAATTCCAATTGCTGTTGTTGCTCAACACCTTCACCCACGATGTTCATTGGAATAATATTTCCGAGTCCGATGATCGCATTAATCATCTCATCATGCTCTTTCGCGATGCCGATTTTGGTAACAAAGGATCTATCAATTTTCAGGTAATGTGGAGCAAAACGGATGATATAACTGAGTGATGAATACCCTAAGCCAAAATCATCCAGTGCTATTTTTATTCCCATGTCTTTAAGATCACTAATTTGTTTAAGGTTAATTTCAGTGTTTTCCAAAAACATTTGCTCGGTAATTTCCACAGTCAAACGCTCTGCCGGAAATTTGCTCTCTGTCAGTTCGCGATTGATGATTGAAACCAGATTTTGTTGGACAAATTGCCGTGCGGAAATGTTGATTGATAATCCAATTTGAAAGCCTTCCCGCTCCCAGCCCATTCTATGCTTGCATGCCTGTTGGATCACCCATTCTCCAATGGAAAGAATAAGGCCGGATTCCTGTGCATAGGGGATAAATTCATCGGGTGGTACAAGCCCGCGTAAAGGGTGTCGCCAACGAATCAGTGCTTCGGCGGATGTAATTTCGTTATTAGTCAGGTCAATTACTGGCTGATAATATAATTCAAATTCGTTATTGTTGATGGCTTTGCGTAAATCGTTATCCAGCAGCAAGCGATTTTGTACATATTCCGTTAATTCCTTGCGATACAACTGGTAATTGCCACGGCCTTTGGCTTTTGCATCATAAAGTGCACTGTCGGCGTTGCGTAATAGCGTTTTTGCATCATTGCCGTCGGTGGGGTATAAAGCTATGCCAAAAGTCATTCCCACATGTACGCGGTTGTTTGCCAGTCGGACAGGTTTTTTTATTTTGCGGATAAGTTTTTCGGCAACAGCAACTACTGCTTCAAATTTTGTGACATCTTGTAGCAAAATTACGAATTCATCGCCGCCCAAACGGCATACGCTGTCTTCATGCCGCAACGATTTTTGTAAGCGCCGTGCAATTATTTTTAATAACTGATCACCTGCTTCATGGCCCAAGCCATCATTAATTTCCTTAAAGTGGTCCAGATCACCAAATAAAACCGCGAAGGGGGCTGCATTACGGTGGGATTTTTTAATTAAAAACTCAATTTCCTGATGTAATTTGGCCCGGTTTCCCAGCCCCGTTAATGTGTCGAAGTGAGCCATTTTAATCAGTTGTGATTCATAACGCTTCCGCTCGGACAAATCATAAACTTGCAACAAATAACAGGATTCATCGTTGCATTTATTAATGAAGGCAGCGCTGGTCAGTGTGGGAACAAAGTGATTGTTACGTGTTTTAAATTGCGCTTCAAATTGCACAAAACGGATGGACTCTGAACGCAACTTTTCTAATTGGAATTTGGCTGCGGCCAATTCATCGGCATCAATGAAATCGCCCAATTGATCAGGCATAGGTTGCCTGCTGCCATTGGTAAATATTTGTTCGTCGTAACCCAGTAGTTGGCAGATAGCGGGGTTTGTTTGCACTATCTTGCCGTTTAAATCGATTAGCATCATTCCCAGTGGAGCGTAATCAAATACCGCTTGAAAAAGCTGTTCACTGTTTGCTAACGCCTGGCGAGTTAATTCAACATCAGTAATGTCCGTGTTACTTCCCAGCCAGCGAACAATTTCGCCTCGCTCATTTTTTTGTGGAATAGCACGGGTATCGAACCAACGATAAGAACCGTCATGACGACGGATTCGGAATACCACAAACATTTCCTTGCCGGATTCAACTGCTTGGTTCCAGGCTTTCGTTAAATAATCGCGGTCTTCCGGGTGTATTTGTTCAAGCCAGCCAAAACCCAGTTGTGCTTCTGCCGGTATTCCTGTGTATTCACACCAGCGGCGGTTAAGGAAATCGCAACGGCCTGAGGGCAGGCAGGTCCAGGTAAGCTGTGGTAATCCTTCCGCGAGTTGGTTGAACCTGAGTCGATCTTCTTTTGCTTGTTGTTCGATGTCTGCCCACACCTGGCTGGCTTGCAGGGTTTTACGCAGCAAGTCTGCATCAATATTGCGTTTAGGAAGGTAATCAAATAAACCGTCGCGCATGGCTTCGGCCACGATCCGTTCATCACTATTGCCACTGATCATAATGGTTGGCGTGGGAATAGATCGGTGATGCAAAATTTTCTGGATCAATTCTGAACCGAGCGCATCTTTCAATTGATAATCGATAATCGCACAATCAAATTGATATTGTTCCAATAAACCCAGGGCATGCTTTGCAGACCTGGATTCCATGATCCGTAGATTCAACAATGTTTTGCGTAATAGCCGTTGGATTTTTTCCTGGTCTACGTCATCGTCTTCTACTAGCAATATCAATAGAGATTTTTCAGCATAACTCTCTGAATAATTTCCGGGGTAATTGGCAAGGTAATCATCCGGCATCATGGTCAGGGTACCTCATGACTCAGTGATGAGTGCGGTTAAGTCGGCATGCTCACCGTGGTGCGATAATTGTCGAGGAGCGCTGCAAGTTTTGAAAATTGGGGGCCTACCGCCGATTTCACCATATATCCGGCAATGTTTTCGTCATAGGCACGCATGCGATCTGAGTCTGCATCGGAAGTAGTTAATACAAAAATAATACTGTCGCGCAAACTTTTATCATTGCGAACTTCATGTAAAAATTCAAATCCATCCATGCGAGGCATATTTAGATCCAGTAAAATCAGATAAGGTTTTTCGATACTTAAATCGGAATGTGTGTGGCGTAAAATTTCCAGTGCCTCCATTCCATCGCGTGCAAGTGTGATCGGAAAATCTATTGCGTTTTTTCGCAGGCTGCGTACAACTGATTCTGCGGCCACATCATCATCTTCAACAATTAATACGTTTACCTTCAAACTATTCATCAATATCTTTCCTCGCAAAGCGCGGCCACCATACATGGAAACTGCAACCGGTATTATCAGTGTTGCTAATCAATTCAATTTGTCCGCCATGGCTTTCTGTGAGACGCTTGGCTAATGCCAATCCAATACCGCTGCCGGTTTTTTCATTATTACTGAGTGTCTGGAATAAGCGGAATACACGCTCCTGGGCGTTTTTTGGAATTCCCGGACCATTGTCGATCACCTTAAATAAACAATAACTACCACTCGCTTCCGCTGTGATGGTGATGTGCGGATTAACGCCATTGTGGTGTTTCAATGCATTGCTAAACAGATTGCGTAGTACGGTTTCCAATGGAATTTTTGCGGCAATAATTTCTTTGATGCTTATTTCCTGATTAATTTCAAAATGTGCGGGAATGGGATGCATTTCGATAATGCCGTGGATCAACGCCGCGACATCAATGATCGTGGATTCTTTTGCACGTTTACCTGCTCGCGCATAGAGCAACAAATCCTCAATCAGGCGCTCCATACGACTGATCCTCAACCGGATCCGTTCGATATTTTTGTTAACGGATTCAGGTGCTGAGCCTGCAAGATCTTCGTGAATCCATTCAACGAGATCGCTGATGCCACGAAGTGGTGATTTCAAGTCGTGGGAGGCGACGTAGGTAAATTCTTCAAGGTGCGCATTAGCTTGTTTCAAATTTAATTCCAGGCGTTTGCGCTCTGAAATATCAGTAACTACCGCTAGCGTCATGTTACCTGTATCACTCTCCACGGGGCTTAAGCCGATTTCGAGTGGAATTTCAGTGCCGCTCTTATGGCGCCCGGTTAAATCCCTCCCTAGTCCCATTGGCCGGAGGCTGGGTTTTTGGACGTAGCCTTCGCGTAATTTTTTATGTCCTTCGCGGTAACGTTCGGGTAATAAAATATCCATGGATTTACCGAGTAACTCTTCTTTGGCGTAACCAAATAATTTCAGCAGGCTCGGATTGATCATTTGGATGATGCCTCGCTCATCAACCAGTAACTGCCCGTAAGGTGAGGCATCAATTACTTTACTAAAACGTTCTTCCAATTGTTTGCGTCGGGTGATGTTAACAATGGTGGCAACGATAAATTGCTCCCCATCGGCGACCAGTGAGCGCAAGCCAATCTCAAGGGGGAATTCACTGTTATCTTTACGCTTGCCGTACAAATCTCGTCCCGCACCCATATAACGGGTCGATGGATCGTCAACATAGCTTTGCCTGAGTTGCGAGTGATTGTGGCTAAAGCGGTCAGGTAGCAGTACATCAATACTGGAATTAATGAGTTCGCTACGCTCATAGCCAAAAAGCCGCTCTGCTTCGGCATTCATGTAGCTAATACGACCGTCCTGATGAGTAACGATAATTCCGGCAGGTACGGCATCCAATAATTCCCGAATGTAGCCCTGCTGTGGTTGTGATTTTTCCGGAAGCGACATCCCCTTGAATTCCCTCCATCAACAAGTTTTTTGAACCGTTATTTATTTGAGAAGCTTATTGCTCGAACCCGCATAGCCTTTGGCTTGAGTATAGGCAGAGCCGTTTTATGCGGAGTAACAGGGAATTAAAAAAACAGCCTATTTTTCAGAGTGTTTGGCAATAAGAAAGGCAGACTAATAAATATTTATTGTTATTGGAGTGGGAAATAAAGATAGGATTGAAGAAGGATCAATAAAAAACGCCAGCGTTGTGCTGGCGTTTTTGTAGTAATTTTACGATCTATTAAGCCAATACTTTTAATGCTGCATCGTAATTTGGCTCATGCGCCACTTCACTAACCAATTCTGTGTGCAGAACTTTACCTTCAGCGTCAAATACAACTACAGCGCGAGCTGTTAAACCAGTCAGCGGACCATCAACCAGTTTTACACCGTAATCAGCAGCAAATGTTGAGCGGAACGCAGAGGCCGGAATTACTTTGTCCAACCCTTCAGCACCGCAGAAACGCGCCAATGCAAATGGCAGATCCTGGGAAGCGCAAATCACAACAGTGTTGTCCAGTGCGCTGGCTTGTGCGTTAAAAGTGCGTACAGATTGGGCACAGGTTGGAGTGTCAACACTTGGGAAAATATTCAGTACTACGCGTTTACCCGCCAGATCCCCGGAGGAGACTTCTGAAAGATCGGTTTTTACCAGTTTGAAAACCGGTGTTTTGCTACCAACAGCAGGCAAATTGCCATTAGTGTTAAACGGGTTTCCTTTGAGGGTCACTGTTGCCATAAAAAATACTCCTGAACCTTGTGTGTTTGATTTGTTGGTAAAAATATCTGGAAAGCCTAGATGATGGAGGCGAAAAATGGAATTGCAATGGGTGCCACAAGTGGAAAAACTTTTTAAATACAGGCAATTGTTCAATTTTTGGATGAATTTGTGCGCTCCTAAATTCTGTCTTGCATTGGTGGGGCAAACTGATGATAATGCGCGCCTCTTGCGATAACCATCCGGTGACAGCAAGTTGCAATGGTGACCTGACCGGTCCCCTCGCAATAATGATCTGTGAACCCCGCCAGGCCCGGAAGGGAGCAACGGTAGCAGTAAGTTATGTGCCGGGGTGTGGCTGGTTGGGTTGCCTCCCAAATTTCCCTCCGCTGTCTATATCGTTTTAATTGGTTATTTGCGTTTTTCCGGCCAATGGATTCTTTTTGGTTGGTGTCTATTTCCGCCTTGCACCGCTATAATCGCCGCCTGATTTTTCACTCGTCCTTTTTTGCAAGAGAGCAGCATCCGGCATGAGCTATCAAGTTCTGGCACGCAAGTGGCGCCCGCGGGTTTTCCGCGAAATGGTGGGGCAGGAGCATGTGCTCCAGGCCCTGATTAATGCCCTGGACCACAATCGCCTGCACCATGCCTATTTATTTACCGGAACGCGCGGGGTGGGTAAAACCACTATCGCGCGCATCCTGGCCAAATGCCTTAATTGCGAAACCGGGGTAAGTTCCGAGCCTTGCGGCCAGTGTTCCAGTTGCCGCGAAATTGCCGAAGGCCGGTTTGT
>DATJLF010000001.1:0-2322 GCA_035490715.1 Cellvibrio sp. | reverse complement strand
TTCCTGGATCGAGAACCGCTTATACGCCCGCGATATATGCATAACTCTAAATTCTTACGAATCTTAATTGAATATTTATGCGAGAGTCAGAAACTCAAGAAGCTGCAATCTGCTGACTTGGAGAGGTGTAAGCAATTGGGCTTGCTTAAAAATTGATGTTCTACCTGACGCTTCCTTCCTTTAAATGTTCACGAATTAGGGTAGTCGCTCGCTTTTGGATGTAACGGATGATCTGTTAAAGATGAGGAAAATCAAAGGCTTTGCTAAGTATCACGGTTCTAATCGTATTACCGATTTGAAATTCATGCGGCATAAAGCTTTGTGCGAATTGCTGGCATTGTCACGGGTAAGCAGCGACCAGGTACTGCATCCAGTGTAATGTTCATGTCATTGGAAGATGAGACTGGTATCAGTAATATTGTTATCTGGAACAGCACGCAAGAGCAGTTTCGCAAAGAGATACTGACCGGCCAGCTTTTAGTTATTAAAGGCACCGTGGAGATTTTGACAGAGGGCGTAAGCGTGCCTATCGTGCATGTGATCGCTGTGCATGTTGAGGACGTTGGTCCCCGGCTACAAAATCTCGCGCTAAAATCCAGGGGTTTTCATTAGGCTGCCGTTGGAAGTGGAAAGTAAATTGAAGAATAGGGCGCCAGCAATACATAATTTTGAAGCGAATGCGTTGTAATTTTCATTCGATGATTAAGGAGAAAAGAATGCCTAAAGTAATATTTATAGGGGATGATCATTTCGATGATAAAACGATTAAAAACAATCTGGATAGGTTCAAAAAAAAGTACAACCTTTCTCAAAAGTACGCGTTATTACTGGAGGTTGATTATTCCGATGAGCCAGAAACGAACACCAATGATGCGGTTGGGATTGTAACTGAGAAAAAGACAGGTAAAGAAGACTGGGCAGTACTTACCAACCTAGCGAGCAAAGCAGATTGTTGTTATGGATTTGATCATAGCGCAAAGACGTTCACAGTATTTCGACAAAATAAACAGTACCAGAATATTAGGAAACTAATAGATATTATCCGTAAATGGCAGCCGAGCATGGATATTATTGTAGTGGTCGGAACTGCACATTTAGAGGAAAACAAAACCGAGAACGGTTGGATTCCACATCATGAGCGCCTTGATAAGGAAATCGGAAACACTTACTGTTATTTCACTTATGAAGACGGTGAAGAATTTGACTACGACGATTCATGATTGTTTCGGGTTTTCTACAACTTCATAACTTGCTTGAATCGGCGAGGCTGCACTGGAGTGCGTGAATTGTAATAGAGCGAGATTAATTAATCTCGCCTTGAAATCACGGGACTTTCATTAGTGACCCAATTTATGAGCAGCTTTGGCTAAATCCGAGAACCATTTTGAATCGCCAACACTTTCGGTTGTAATCATCAGCCGAGAAGGCACTTGATCGAACAATGAAATCAAATCTCTATCATGTGTACCAATAAATACTTGGAAACAAATTCCTAAAGTCCTAAAAACGTGAACCCTTGCGTCAAGGTCTCTGTAGGTTTCAGGCATGGTCAATATTGAATTGTTTTTTGCATCAGTGTTGATAGTGATGATGAAATTGCATTTATGCAAAGGCGCTCCGTTCAATAAATAGTTCCTAAACATAGTTTCGTATTTATTACCCAATGCGTTTTTGTACTGATTGAAATTTTTTGGTCATACGTTTGCTCGCCACAGAATGCTGATGCAAAAATAAATAAGCCCATTTCTTTCAGTTTCTGTAAGGAACAATGGGGAATAAAAGGATTTTGGAGGGTTATCAAGCAAAACTTCCGCGTCATTTAGACGTTCCAATAACTGAAAATTTTTCTGTGTTGCCCACAGTGTCCCCATAATTTTTTCACCATTTCGTGAAAACAATTGTTCGCACGAGGTGCAAAGCAAGTCATGCGCTACTTGTCGGTCCGTTTGAATGAAAGTTCTTTTTTTAGGGTGTATCGTGAACGGTGAAGAGCCTGAAGAGTTTTTGTTAACGCGAAGAGGGCGATATGCGGCTTTTGGAATTAAATGGCTATTAATTAATTTATCAACTTCCGACTTACAAAGAGCACATATAGGCATAACAGCCCCTCCTTAAATCAGTTTCGATTAAATTGCAGTATACCAGCACAGTGCCAAATCCAGGCTATGGAGTCGGGTTCATTCTGAGTTCGGTGTTTCAACCGCGAAAGGCATACCCTGTACCGAACTTGAAAAAGCAATCAATTTTGTTGCCGCCTACGGAATCGAAGGCGAATACATTCCCCGAGTTGACCCCTTACAAAATCCCCATTTGAATCTAAAC